>JAOTVX010000021.1 GCA_029863175.1 Betaproteobacteria bacterium
CTGAAAGCGTGGAAATACAGGAATTCGCTTGATGGAAATTCGCGGCGCATGTCGCGGCGAATGCGCGATTATAACTGAAACCATTGACCCTACTGCGCTACTGCACGACCCACGTTGATCCGGATCGACGTGGCATGTCTCCCGCCAGCGACAACGGCGTGTATTCTTAGTGGATTGAGAACCTCCAGCCGAATGGTGATGCCTACTGCTGATGCTTACTGGCGATACTTACTGGTGATGTCTACTGGTGATGAGTGCTGGTGAGGGGTGGAGTCCTTATCACCATTTCCCATCACCATCTTTCATCACCACCTCTCGTCACCATTTCTCATCACCTCTTCTAACGGCGAAGCCGGAAGTAAATTTCCGGCAGCTTGTTCGGCAGCGAGTTGATGTGATCGAGCACCATGTAGTGACCCTTGCCGAAGATCTGCGGCAGGTACTGGTTGGCCATCGTGTCCACCGTGATGCAGTAGGGATGCACGCCCTTGGTGACCGCCTCTTTCACCGCCATGCGCGTGTCCTCGTGGAGGTAACGCCGGTCGCCGCCGTCATCGTAGTCCTCGGGCCGGCCGTCGGAGAGGATCAGCAGCAGCCGGCGGCGGCTCTCGATGCCTTCGAACGAAGCGGTCGCATGGCGAATCGCCGCGCCCATGCGCGTCGCGAGCCGGCCCGACATGCCGCCAATCTGGCTGCGGATGTCCTGCGTGAGCGGCTCCTCGAAGCCCTTGATGGTGTAGTAGCTCACGTTATCGCGATATTTCGAGCAGAAGCCCGCGATCGAGTAGGCGTCGCCCACCTCCTCCATGCTCTCCGCGAACAGGAGCACGCCCGCGCGCACGCGGTCCACGAGACGCCCCCCGCCTTCCGGCAGGTGCTGCATGATCGAGGTGGACATGTCAGCGAGCAGCGTCACGGCGATCTCGCGCTGGCGCATCTCGCGCCGACGGTAGATCGCGGCCTTGGGCGAGCGCCCCGCCTTCTTCTCCACGACGTAGTTCACCACCGCGTTGATGTCCATGTCCTCGCCGTCGAGCTGCCGTAACTGGGGCGCGAGGCGCGTCGGCTTCTGCGCTTGAATCGCCTTCTTCAGGCGCTTCAGCGCGACCGCGTACTGGTTCATCAGACGGTTGGTCTCGGTAATGTTCGATTCGGCGAGGGGCTTCTCCTGCACCCAGCTCCAGTTGCGCTTGTAGCGGCTCTCGCGGTAGTCCCACTCCGGGTACGGAATGCCTTTGTCCCCGGATTGGGGCTGCTGGCGCTTCTCGTCGGAGCGTCCCGAGGACTGCGCCGAGGCACCACTCGAATCCCCGACGCCGGCGATCTCCTGCTGCTTGCCGCCGTCCTGCTGATTGCCGGTCTCCGCATTTTCGGGCGATTCGGACTGTTCCTCGCCTTCCTCCTGCGACTGCTGCTCACCCTCCGCGCTGGACTGGGTCTGCTGCTGCTGCTCCTGGCGCTGCTGCGGGTGGACCAGGCGCGTCGCGTTGGGCCCCCGCCCCGGCAGGTACGCCGCCTGGAACGCCTCGAGATCGGAGACACGCGGCAGGTCGTCCTCGCCATAGATCCCGGCGGCAGTGCGCCAGGCATCAACGATCGTGGCCTGTGGATCGAGCAACGGCGCAAAGCGCTCGTCGCGCGCGCCCTCGTTGCGGCTCGCCGCCAGCGCCTGCTCGACGCTGTGCAGGGCGAGCCCGTAGTAGGCGCCCGTCTCGGGGTGCCGCGCCCCCGATTGCGCGTTCGCCAGCATCCGCTGGAGATAATTCGGTACGAGCTGCTGGATCTGGTAATCGACGCGCAGGTCCTCGCACAGGTCGAAAATGAGCTGGAAGCGCAGCCCGTCATCGCCGTAGCGCGCGAAGAGCGGCGCCCACGACACGGGACCCCCATCAGGAAACTCAACGCCGGCCGCGCCGAACAGCTTGATCATCGGGGCGCGCTCAAAAGTGCCGAAGCGCATATGCCCCGCTGCGTGCAGCAGGGCCAGCACCGCCTCGTTACGATTCGGCATCACCGCCGGGAAGAACATCGCCCGTCCGTCGGTCTCGACGAAGGGACGCCCTTTCTCCGGCGACCAGCTGCTTTCCTTCACATCGAAACCGTGCCCGAACCAGACATCGAGCAGCATCGAGAGCAAACGGTTGCGCTCGGCAAGCCGAAAACCCGGCAGACTTTCGAGCAGCAACGCCAGGCTTTCTTCCGATTCGAGTCGGAAGTAGGCCTCGCCGCGCGCGCGCCCCGACTGCAGGATGTCGGCGCCGCGCAAGGCCCACGGCAGGATCGCCTGCGGGCCGAGCAGATTACGCACGCGAATTGCCCCCGCCAGGTAGGTCGCGAGCAGGAGCTTGCGCGACTCGAAGAGCTCTTCAGCCGGCTGGGTCAGCTGCTCGATGCCGGTAATGCCCTGGCGCCCCGAGAGGTCCAGCACCGCCGTATTGAAGTAGGCGCTCCCGCTCTCGATCTGGCGCGCGCACCACAGGAACCCGATCTCGGCCCAGCGCCGCTCGCCCGCGTGGCCGAGCGAGCCGAAGGCGCGCGGCAAATTGGCCATGAAGCCTTCCAGCACGCGCCACGCATTGCGCCAGCGTGTGAAGTGCAGGGCCTGCTGGGTCCACGGCAGTACCGTCTCCGAGACGCGCTCCACCTCGCGGCTACCGCGGATGAACGCCTTGCCCGCCTCCCGGTCGTAGTCGAAAATCTTGCGGCACGCGAGAATCCAGGCGAGCGTCACTTCGTCGCCGTGGGGGCGGATCACCGGCAGCACCTGCTCGACCTCCCGGTGAACGACGAAGCTAGTGTCGCGCAGCTGGGTGAGCTGCTCCTCTATGGCTTGGCGCGCGGACTGAGTCATCGGTCAACTGGAGGCAAGCGCAGATAATACGAAAGAAGTGATGAATAGTGGTGATGGAAAATGGTGATGAAAAGTGGTGATGAAAAGCAGGCGAATGGCTGTACATCACCAGTAATCATCACCCTCTTTCATCACCAGTAACCATCACCATTTTCGGGTCACCGTTTACCGTTCGCCGGTGTCAGGTGCCGAAATGCGCCTGCACGATCTCCATCAGCGCCTCGGACAGCTCCTCGTCGTCGGTGATCGGATTCACCATCGAGACCTGGCACGCCGCGACCGGATCGAGACCGGCGATGATCATGTTGGCGGAGTAAACGAGCGCGCGCGTGGAAGTCGCCTCCTCCAGGCCATGGTCCTTTAGAAGCCGCGCCTTGCGGCCGGCGGTGACGAGCTGATGCGCGATCTCGGGCGCGATTCCAGGCACCTCGTTCACGACGATCTTGCGCTCGACCTCCTCCGCCGGAAAATCGAAATTGATGGCGATGAAGCGCTGCTTGGTCGAGGGCTTCAGGTCCTTCAGGACCGTCTGGTAGCCGGGGTTGTACGAAACCACCAGCATGAAGTCCTCGTGCGCCTCGATTTCCTGGCCCTTTTTCTCCACCGTCAGCCGCCGGCGGTGGTCCGTCAGCGAGTGGATCACGACCGTCGAGTCGGTGCGCGCCTCCACGATTTCGTCGAGATAGCAGATCGCGCCGGCTTTGACGGCCTGGGTCAGGGGCCCGTCCTGCCACACCGTCTCCGCGCCCTCGAGCAGGAAGCGGCCGACGAGGTCGGAACTCGTCAGGTCCTCATGACAGGACACCGTGACCAGCGGGCGCTTCAGCTGGAACGCCATGTATTCGAGAAAGCGCGTCTTGCCGCACCCGGTCGGCCCCTTCAGCATGACGGGAAGACGCTTGCGGTAGGCGGCTTCGAACACCGCAATCTCGTTGCCCTGTGCCTCGTAGTACGGCGCGATGTCGCCGGGCTGCGGCGCCTGCACGATGTCGCGTTCAACCCCGCGTATGCGGTTCACTGCTGTCTTCATTAAAGCCTCAAAATCAATTCTAGCCTTGGCGCTTTTGGCGTCTCGGCGGTTCAAATACTGCTCTTGCCACTCCTGGCGCCTTGGCAGTTCCTAGCCAGCCTGCAGCTCGACTGTGTCCGCGAGCGGCAGGCTCTCGCCCCGGTTGAGGCTCTCCTTGAGCGGGTTCGGACGGGCGTCCGCCTCGGCAATTGCCCGCGCGAGCTGCTCGGTCCCCGAACGGAACTCTGGAGTCAGCATCTTCCGCTATTTTAGGCCACCCGGCGAAGCAGCGAAACCGCCAGCCTCAACTCAAGATTTCCGGGGTAAGGCCCGGAAATCGAAAGGGTGATGGATACTGGTGATGATTACTGGTGATGAGTACTGGTGAAGCAAAGCGTCTTTTATCACCATTTTCCATCACCATCTCCCATCACCACCTCCCATCACCAGCCCGCAGTGCTATTTTCCGGGCGGGGCGCTGAAGTCGACCTTGGGTGCGGTGCTGACGCCCTTTTCGTTCGCGACGGTGAATTGAGGCTTTTCCTTATAGCCGAACACCATCGCGGTGAGGTTGCTCGGGAACTGCCGCACCACCACGTTGTACTGCTGCACCGCCTTGATGTAACGGTTGCGTGCAACCGCGATGCGGTTCTCCGTGCCCTCGAGCTGCGCCTGCAGATCGCGGAAATTGGCGTCCGACTTGAGCTGAGGATAACGCTCGACGACGACCAGCAGCCGCGAAAGCGCGGAGGAGAGCTGCCCTTGCGCCGCCTGAAACTTCGCGAACGCGTCGGGATCGTTGATGAGCTCGGGTGTGGCCTGGATTGCGCCGACCCGCGCGCGCGCGTTGGTGACCCCCAGCAGGACCTGCTGCTCCTGCGCGGCGAAGCCCTTGACCGTGTTGACGAGATTCGGCACCAGGTCCGCGCGGCGCTGATACTGGTTCACGACCTCGGCCCAGCTCGCCTTGATCTGCTCGTCGGTGGATTGCAGGGTGTTGTAGCCGCAACCTGACAGCAACAACATCGCGCCAGCCAGCACCATCGCCTGAAAACGCCTGATCATGTCTCTCTCCGTCGAACGCGTGAATGGTGAATGGAGGAAACTTCAACGTCCGATTGCGACTTGAGAAATGCCCCCGGTCAGCCCACGATTCACCACTCACTATTCACTATTCACGAATCACGACTCACGACTCACGGTTCTGAAGATCACCCATGACGCGCACCGCGAAGCATAGGTCCGCCCACGCCTTTGCTTTGTCCGGCAGGCTGCGCAGCAGGTAGGCCGGGTGGTACGTGACGATCAGCGCAATGCCTCGGTACTGGTGAATCCGGCCCCGCAGGCTGGAAATGCTCGCGTCGGTCGCGAGCAGGTTCTGCACCGCGACGCGTCCCAGCGCCACGATAAGCTTCGGCTGGATGAGCTCGATCTGACGCTGCAGATACGGCTCGCAGGCGTGCAATTCGCCCGGCTCCGGGTTGCGGTTTCCGGGAGGGCGACACTTGACGCAGTTAGCAATGTAAACGTTTTGCCCGCGCCTGAGCTGAATCGCGGCGAGCATATTGTCCAACAGGCGCCCTGCCTGTCCCACGAACGGCTCGCCCTGGGCGTCTTCGTCCGCGCCCGGTCCCTCTCCAACGAACAACCAGTCCGCGTTCTCGTCGCCCACGCCGAACACCGTCTTATTGCGCTTCTGGTGCAAAGCGCAATCCGTGCAGGAGGCAACCCGCCCTTTAAGTGCAACCCAGTCAAGCCCCATGATCTCCGCGCGCCGATCGCCTGAATCCGTGACTGGAGACCGGTTGCCGGATATCTTTGACGCCTCGTCAAGCACGCCGTTCTCCGCGCGGGCAGCGGCGTCGCCCTCTGGCGCCAGAGCGGGCCCGCGCAAGCGCCAGACGGGCGTCAGCCCCATTTCCTCCAGCATGAGCTCACGTCGCGTCTTCACCATCAATACCTCGAACTAGCCTCTCGTCTCCCGAGGCGAGCGAGCGAAATACAGAGGAACAGAACACCGGTCACCGGTCACCGGTCACCGGTTTGTGAAGTTCGAGGTGCAGAACAACGGCGTCTTCGCGCCCCGCGCCAGCAGGGTAGTAGTTCCGCCGCACCGTGATTTCCGAAAATCCGGCCGCGGCGTAGAGCGCACACGCAGCCGCATTGGATGGGCGAACTTCCAGGAACATCCGCTGCGCGCCGTAATCGCGTGCCAGCTTGAGAACGAAATTGAGCAGCTCGCGCCCAACCCCCCGCCTCTGCCACGGCAGCCCCACCGCGAGGTTAAGCAGGTGCGCCTCGCCGGCCGCGATCATCACCACGGTATAGCCGGCGGTCGCGCCGCCACATTCGACGACCCAGCAGTGATAGCCCGCCTCGAGCGAGTCACTGAAGTTGCCGCGCGTCCAGGGGTGCGGATAGGCCGTCTGCTCGATCGCGGCGACGGCGTCGAGGTCGGCACCGGTCATGCGCCGGTACCTCGGAAGCGCGTCAAGCTGGGCGCTCATCACTGCGCAATGCAACCTTGTCCCTGATGTACACCGGCAACGCCTGGTCTGCCGACACTCCCCTGCCCTGCTCGAGCTCGCGCGCGCCGAGCCGGGCGATTTCCCGCGCGTGCGGATATACCTCCGGCCTGACCTGGGCCAGGCAGCCCGCGTAACGCCTTTGCAGGACTTGCCCGTGCGCGGCGAAACCGCCGCCGCAACCGGTCCACGCGCCCGGCGGCAGCGTTGGCGCCGCGTCAGGCGCGCATAAATTGGCTTCGTGCACAGCGCACCACTCCCCGTTCTCGTGTAGATAGGCGGCATGGTAAATCTCGCCCATGCGCGCATCGAGGCAGCAAAGGGCGCGCTCCGCCTGGACCGCTTCGGCGAGCGCCAGCAATGTACTGATCCCTACCACCGGGAGTCCCGCGCCAAACGCAAGGCCCTGCGTCACGCCGCACGCGATGCGCAGGCCGGTAAACGATCCCGGGCCGCGCCCGAAGGCAATGCCGTCGAGGTCCTTCAGGACTACCGCATGCTGCCGCAAGAGTTCGTCCACCATGGGCAGCAGCAATTGCGAATGCGCGTGCCCCGCCGCCGTTTCACGGGTATCGATACTGCCGTCATGCCACAAGGCAACGGAACAGTATTCGGTCGAGGTGTCCAGAGCCAGGATCTTCAAACCCGCGAGCGCCAATCCGGGAAGCCTTGATTCTAGCCTACAAACCGCCCGCAGCGGGTCGCCTCGGGGACGGCTTGACGGGTCGCGCGAGGAGCGGACGATCGCATCGCGCAAGCGGGTCGGCGCTGTTACAATAACTTCGCGCTACCCAGGCTCGTGGCCGTGCCGCAAAACTGGAGAAGACCCTGAAACAGTATCTCGAATATTTCGAGTCGTTCGCGACGGTCGTTCTTGTCCTCGCCGGGATCGGAGGCATCTCCTTTCACATGTTCCGGGACGACGGATGGCTCGAAATGGCGTTCGGCAACATCTTCGAGCTGCACGTTCAGTACCCCCTGATTGCCATCCCGGTCACATTCGCCGCGATCATATTGATCCGTCTGTGGCGCCAGAACCTCCTGGCAACCGGGCGACTCAAGCAACTGCCCAATATTTTCATCTACACCTTGATGGCCACGGGGGTGTATTTCATCGGCTACTTCTGGATCAACGGCCACCTTTAGGAATTTGCCGGACTTTCGTCCGCCAAATTCCTTAGATAGAACCCTCTGCCGCAAGTCGTCTGGAACCGAGTTGCCAGTCGGATAATCTATCCAGGCCCTCGAGATCATTCGCGTCTCCTCCGCCCGCGTTCGAGGGAACGGCGTGACGCCGCGGGAAATCCTTCATTTCTTGGCACTGTAAGGAATCTGCCGCTAGGTACGGCAGATTCCTTCGGTGACGAGCCGTTCGATCTCGGCTTCTCCGTAACCCAGCTCCACCAACAGATCGCGTGTGTGCTCGCCCACCCGCGGCAACCCGAGCCGCGTGCCGAGCCGGCGCCCGTTCATTTCGAGCGGCAGCGCGGGTGACTTGCTTTTCATGCCGTTGGGAAGCTCGAGGGGCACGAGCCCGCCCGATGCGTTGAGGTGGGGATCGTCGAACAGGTCCTCGGGCCGCGTGATCGGCGCGAACGGCAATCCGAGTTTCTCGCAGCGCTGCATCGCCTCCACCTTGGTCAAACCGCCGAAGACGCCGGCCACGACCGGAATGATGCGGCTGCGCGCCTCCACCCGCTGCGGGTTGGTCTTGAGCCCGGGATCGGCGAGAAAGTCGCGCAGTCCAAACGATTCACAAAAGATCTTCCACTGTGAGTCCGTCACCACGCCGATGAATACCTTCTCCCCGTCGGCCGTATCGAACGTATCGTAGACAGCCCAGGCGCGGACGCGGTCCGGCATCGGCACTGCCGGGGTGCCCGTCGCGACGCTTTCGAGCATGTGCTGCGCCATGAGAAAAACGTTGTTCTCGAACAGTGCGCTCTTCACTTCCTGCCCTACGCCGGTGCTCTTTCGCTGGTAGAGCGCCGCCAGAATTCCGATCGCGCCAAACATCCCGCCCATGACGTCGTTGACCGAAGCGCCCGCGCGCAGCGGCCCGTAACGCCCTCCCGTCATGTAGGCGAGCCCGCCCATCATCTGCACCACCTCGTCGAGCGCAGTACGGTGCTCGTACGGTCCCGTGAGAAAGCCCTTGTGCGAGCAGTAAATGAGCGCGGGCTTGACCTTCTTCAGCGCCTCGCAACCCAGTCCGAGCTTCTCCATCGCGCCCGGACGGAAATTTTCGGAGACGACGTCGGCGCTCTGGATCAGCTTGAGGACCACCTTGCGGCCCGGCGAGGACTTGAGATCGACCGCAAAGCTTTTCTTGTTGCGGTTATAGGTGGGAAAAAAACCCGCCCCCGATGCAACCAGCTTGCGCGTGTGGTCGCCCTCGAGCGGCTCGACCTTGATCACTTCCGCGCCGAGGTCGGCCAGGATCAGGCCGCACGTCGGCCCCATCACCATGTGCGCGAACTCGACCACTCTCACCCCCGTCAGGGGCAACACTTGCGGCATAATGCCCTCCCGAGAGGCCCGATACTACAAGCTATCTCAAAAACACGACAGCCACGGAAGGACACGGAAATTGTTATTGCTCTATAGCGTGCTTCCCGGCTCAGGTCTTCGTCCGTGTATTTCCGTGTGATTCCGTGGCTAATAATCTTTGGGGTTCACCGATAGCTGGAAGGATGCGCAGTTCTTTCTTGTTAGCGCTTCGGGGTCCCGCCGCGCCTCGTTGTCAATCGCCCTCGCCAATAGGAAAATCCCGCAGGGATAGCGCTAGCCGACACCCCATCGCCCACCAACAGGAGCAACCCATGAGCAATACGATCAAGCGGCATCAATCAGGGCCCGTTCACTCCCGCGTCGTCGAGCACGGCAGCGTCGTCTATATCGCAGGCACGACCTCCGACAACCGGGCCGCTTCCTGCAAGGAGCAGACGGAGGAGATTCTCACGAAAATTGATTCTTTCCTGGCCCTGGGCGGCACCAACAAGTCACGTCTGCTGACCGCGGTCGTCTGGCTGACAGACATGCGGCAAAAAGAGCAGATGGACGCCGCCTGGAAAGCCTGGGTGGACCCCGAGAACAAACCGGCGCGGGCGTGCGTCGAATCGCGGCTGGGCACTCCCGACACGCTGGTCGAGATCATGGTCACAGCGGCGAAGTAGGACACCGGAGGGCGGAGCAGGGACCGCCGTAGAGCGGAAGAGGGGCCCCGACGTTTATTGCTCGGGGATCTGACCTCGCAGGCGGTCGAGGGCGGCGGGCGGTCCCTTTGCGTCTGATCTCGGGTCGCATCCCCAATCTGAGATTGGGGCCCCTGCTCCACCTCGACAGCCGCCCCGCTTCAGCGGGGATGTGACCCCGGAGGTGGGCAGGCGGTCGACGCGGTGGCCTCCATTGCTTGCCGATAGCGGGGCCGAGGTCGTGCACTTCGCCGCTTAAGGCTGCGCGCCGCCTCGTCGGGTGCGATGGTGCCGCGGGTGTCAGTCGCGCGCAGCCCTGGCGCGCGGTTCGATGTGCGCGAGTCGATCGAGGTCGCGGTGGATGCGCGTAACGCGCTCGATCTGTCCCTTCGCGGGGAAGCGCTCGTAGAAACCTTCGACGCGAAACTCGCGCACTTTCTCGGTCCACGGCGCGAGCCGGGCCTCCCAGCGTTGCTGGCGCCCGTCAGTCGGATCGGCATCGTCGCGGGCAAGGTCAGCGCACACGCGAATCATCGCTTTCAACGTTACCGGCTTGGTAACCATGTAGTTGGGATGGCCCCAGCCGTTGCCCCAGACCCGTTGCGCGGCCTTGAGGAAGTCCCGCACGATCGCGTAGTAGCGCTCGGCCTCGCGGCTCACGTGCGACGCGCGCTGAATCTTGCGCCATTCGCCGCTCACCCAGCGGTGCAGCTCGTTGAAGAGCTCCGCCTGCAGGATCCACTTGTCCTGCTGGCTACGCCCCCCGAGCCGGTTGATGCGGTACCGGAGCGGGCTGTCACCCTCGCTGTAGAGCTTCTCCACCAGACGCGCCGCGAAGCGCCGGTCCGGATCGGCCCAGGAGATGCGCTCATAGAGGTCCACCAAGTGGCTCTTGTTGATGCGCGTCGGCGTGGAATTGATGATGACGAACATCTCGGCGGCGAAGTCCTCGCTCCGGCCATCGAAGATGATGCACGGCACTTGAAGGTTGTTGCCTTCGCCTGGCCGCTCGCGCAGGTAGAAATGCAATGCGGCCAGCCGATGCTGGCCGTCGATGATGAGGTACTTCGACTGCGGTTCCTGCAGACGCCCCACGCTCTGCTCGCCACTTAGCGCCTGGAAGCCGAGCGTCTCGTGCGTGAAGAGCAGCACGGTGCCGGGTAGCGGCGGCTGGCCGACCGCCATTTCGTAAAAGTTCTTCAGCGCCCTCACCTTGGCGCGAGAGAGTTGTCGCTGGAAGGCGGCGTCGTTGTGCTCAATGCGGGCGATGAACTGGGCGATCTCGTCGGTCTGCGAGATCACCTGCGGCGCGATCTGCTCCCCCTCCCCGTAATAGCGGCTGATGAACCTGACCTTGCCCAGAATGTCCTTCGCCGGACAACTCGCGAAATAAAAGATGCTGTCCTTCTGTCGGATGCGCGTAGCAAGCATGGCCTGGTTGTCCCGGAGTTATTGGTCTTGAGCCTGCAAAAACCCCCGCCCAGGGCGTCCAGGCCCGGGCAGCAACGCTATTTTAGCCTCTTGAGGCGACCTAAGCGAGGAAGCCGGCCGCCGGCCCCGGGCGCCTTCGGCCTGGGTCCTAATACGCCGTCATGACGGCCCGCAGCAGCCCGACGGGCGCGAAACGGTCGATGAGGGCTCGAGCCGAGTCAACGCCCCACCAGCACTCGAGCACCTTCGCATAGAGATCGCGAAAATCCACGGCGAACGGCATGTTCCCGTTACCCTCCAGGCGAGACAGGCCAGGTGCCCGCCCGTAGCGCCCGCCGCGCACCCGACACGCCAGGGCCGCTAGCGCCAAAACACCCGAGGTCGTACAGGCTAGCGGCTTCGATCGCGCCGGTAGATCTCGCGCCGCGCCCGGTCGAGGTCGCGATGTAATTCGCGCCGCTCTTCCTCGGTTAGGTGGTCACGGCGTCCCCGGTTGCGGCCGTTACGCTCGGTGCGCCGCGCATCACGGCTGCCGCGCCGATACTGATCTCGGTCCTTGTCGGCCTGCCGCGCCTGAGTCTGGAGGAATGCGCCGGAGCGGCGCCAATCGCGGGCATCGGCCGGCGACGGCAGCAACAGCGCACTCACCGCAGCAACCAGGAACAGCATTTTCACAAGGGCACCTATCGATCAACGCCGCGTCTGGGCATCGTGAGTCTGATTATAGATGGGCCGGTTCGCGCTGCGTAGATCCCCGTAGAGGTCGCGCCGCTCGCCACGGCTTAGACGGCCGTCGGCGAGATAAGCACGCTCCTGGCGCCGGATCATGCGCTGCTCGCCGCGCAAGCGCCGTGCTTCGCGCTGCGTTAGCTCACCGGAGCGTATACCCGGCACGATACGACGGTGCTGCTTAGCCTGCATCCTATCGATACGCGACGAAGCCCGGCTCTGAGAGCGATGACCCCACCGATTGCCGAAACGGGGATGACTGCCGTGGGTCCCGAAACGGCGTTCGGCGCCTCGACCCCAGGATCGGCGATCGGTGCCGTGACGCCCGAATGCATGCCCTTGGCCGCGATTCGCGAAGCGCCGATCACTGCCGCGATTCGTGAAGCGACGCTGACCGTTGTTACGCTGGCGATGAATATCGCGCGAGAGACGATTGCGATCACGGTTGAGATGCCGCCGCTCGCTAGCGCTCAGATTTCCATCAGCCCGGAAGGCCCGCTGTTCGCGGCGCACGTTGCGGGACTCACGCTGCAGGTTGCGCGTCTCGCCGCGTGTCAAGTCGCCTTGCCGCACGCCTTGACGGATGCGTTGCTGCTGCGTCTGCTGGCGTGCGTTGACACCGCGTTCGCGCATGCCGCGCTCACGCTCCGCCGCCACGGCGGGCACCGCGACCACGCCCGCGAGTAATGCTACCAACAGTGCACTGATTGTCATGCTCTTCATGCTTGTCTCCGTTTCAAGTTAATGCCGGTGTTGCGCGGGCCTTGTTCGGCCCTTGCCGCCGGCGACGCCCCAATGGATTCAGGCGTTGATGCATGCTAAACCGAGCATGTAAATCGACTGTTTCCATTGGGACCTGTTTGTAACAAGATGTTTCGATGGCGGGCCGGCCCGCAAGGTCGTGTGACAAATGCCACGGCCGTCCCGCCTGCGGCTCATTGCGACCACGGGAAGTACACGTCGGGAAAAATCACGTGTATCCCCGGCAACGCCAATACCGACTTTGTCCGCGCCCGGCACGCCTATCGCCGATCCGCCTGCCGCCCAGACTAGCGGCGCAACCGGCAACATTCATTGCAGAAACTTCACTTTTTGTAACAGACTGTTGCAAGCGCAGCAGCCGCAATAAAGACTTACAATGTTGTGGCACCGGTTGGTTCGAGCGGGTACGATTGGCCCATGGCTGAAAGCAAGACAAAGATTCTCGTGGTCGACGATGATGCGCGGCTGCGCGATCTGCTCAACCGTTACCTCAATGAGCAGGGATTCGCGGTGCGTGTCGTCCACGACGCGACCGAAATGAACCGGCAGTTGGCCCGCGAGCGCTACGACCTGATGATTCTCGATCTGATGCTGCCGGGCGAAGACGGTCTTTCCATTTGCCGGCGGCTGCGCGGCGGCGGCGAGAAGATGCCGATCATCATGCTCACCGCCAAGGGCGACGAAGTAGACCGGATCGTCGGGCTCGAGATCGGCGCCGATGATTACCTGCCCAAACCGTTCAATCCGCGCGAGCTGGTAGCCCGCATCCAGGCCGTGCTGCGACGTCAGCCGCCGCCGGCCCCGCCCGGCGCGCCGAGCGCCGATCACCAGGTTGTCGAGTTCGGATCTTTCCACCTCGATCTTGCCGCGCGCTCGCTCACCCGCGGTGGCGCGGAGGTGCCCCTCACGACGGGGGAGTTTGCGCTGCTCAAAGTGCTCACGCAGCATCCGCGCACCCCGCTCTCGCGCGACAAGCTGATGGAGCTTGCCCGCGGACGTGAATTCGGGGCGTTCGACCGGTCGATCGATGTGCAGGTCTCGCGGCTCCGGAAGCTCATCGAGGCGGATCCGTCCAAGCCCGCCTTCCTTCAGACCGTGTGGGGCTTCGGCTATGTCTTCATCCCCGACGGCAAAGGCCCAGTGACGAGTGACGAGTGACGAGTGGCGAGTGATTTGACGAAATCGGCAATTTGGATGTTTCCGGTCACCGGTTACTGGTCACCGGTCACGGTTTTTTCCGGTCACCTGTCACCTATCACCCGTCACGCTCCGTCATGACATTGTGGCCACGCACGCTGCTCTGGCGCAGCGTGCTGCTCATCGCGCTGGTGATGATCGTCGCGCACCTCGCCTGGCTCGCGATTCTGCGTGTGACCGAGCGTGAGCCACGCGCGCACCGGGTCGCGCAGCAGATCGTGAGCGTCGTCAACCTCACACGCGCGGCGCTGATTAGCGCGCAGCCTTCGAAACGTCTGGCACTGTTGCAGGATCTGTCCCGCGAGGAGGGAATCCAGGTCTACGTCGGCGAGCCCGAAGAGCGCACCGCGCCCCTGCCAGACCGGCCGTTCCTCAATATCGTCGAGGACGACCTCAAGCGCAAGCTCGGCACGAGCACCCGCCTCGCCGTGAGCCGTGACGGGGTACGTGGCACGTGGGTCAGTTTTGAAATCGACGGGGACGAGTACTGGGTCTTCCTTCCGCGCTCGCGGCTGGAGCTCAACGACCCCCTGCGCTGGATCGGATGGGGCGCGCTGGTGCTTGCGCTCTCTCTCATCGGCGCGACCTTGATTGTCGCGCGCGTTAACCGCCCGCTAAAGGCGCTGAGCCGCGCCGCAGCGGAGGTGGGCCGCGGGCGCACCCCGCCCCCGATTGTCGAGACCGGGCCCACGGAGATCCGCACGCTTGCGGGCGCGTTCAATCAAATGACGGCGGACCTGAAGCGCGCCGATGACGAGCGCGCGCTCCTGCTGGCCGGGGTGTCTCACGACCTTCGCACGCCGCTCTCACGCATCCGTCTCGGCATCGAGATGCTCCCGAACCAGGAGGACGCTGCGCTTACCTCCGGGATGGTGCAAGACATCGATGACATCGATGCTGCGATCAATCAGTTTCTGGACTTCGCGCGCGCGGGGCAGGGAGAGGCCGTCGTCAACGATGGCGACCTCAACGCCATCGTGCACGGCATTGGCGAGCGCTATGCGCGTGGCGGCAAGCCCCTCAAACTGCAGCTCGCGGAGCTGCCGCCTCTGCCGTTGCGCCCCCTGGCCGTCCAGCGGTTGATCGCCAACCTGATCGACAACGCGCTCCGCCACGGCAATGGCGAAGTCGAGGTCCGGACAGCGGCCGAAAACGGCCGGGCCGTTATCGACGTACTCGACCGCGGACCGGGCATTCCTGTGGAAGCGGTCGAGCAGATGATGCGGCCCTTCACGCGCAAGGATAACGCGCGCTCAGGAAGCGGCACCGGGCTCGGGCTCGCGATCGTCGAGCGCATTGCCCACATGCACGGCGGGGACGTCAAACTCGCGCCGCGCGATGGCGGAGGTTTGCAGGCGCGGGTCGAGCTGCCTTTGGCGCGAACGGTTTAGCTTGCGAATCGAGCCGCTTATCATTTCCTTGATTTAACGATATAAGCCCTGGCTCGCTGGACCTTGTCTATACAGTTGGGATATTTGCCAAATTCCGACTGGATCTTTGCGGCCGCCAGCAAACTGGCCGCTTTTGAATATTCCACGGTGCCGTCAAAACCATTGGCCTTGGCGAAGTCCAGTTCTTTATAGGCCACTTCCAGGCCATTGTCGCACCGCATCGCTAAAGAGCTGTTCGGATTACCAGCACACCCTACTGTAACAGCGAGAAAGAGCGTTATGACGGTAATGATAAGAGATCGCATCTCACGTTCTCCCTTCTGAAGAAGGGACCCTAAAGCAGTAGAGGGTACGGCCGTTCAAGCAAGTTACGGCATGGCGTTCTCTACACCCTCAACGTTGGCGCTCAGCCGCCGCGTCCTGTGATCGGCTGCAGCGCTTGGTCAGGCCGCGTACCACAGAACCGCGATAAAGTGACACGCCGTGCCCGCGATAACGAACAGGTGCCACACAAAGTGAAAGTATCTGATTCGTTCCGCCATAAAAAACGCCGCACCTGCCGTATAAGCGATACCCCCTGCGATCAGCCAGAAAAGCCCCCAATTGGGCACAAGAGTCCACACCACATCGGCCGCGATTAGGATCAACCAACCCATCGCGAGATACACCCACGTCGAGATCGTCGTGTCTCGAACGCCGCCGAAGACCTTCAGCACCGTACCGACGACGGCGAAGCCCCACACGAGCCCGAACAGCGTCCAGCCCCAGGCGCCGCGGAGCACGCCGAGGGTAAACGGCGTGTAGGTCCCGGCGATGAGGAGGTAGATTGCCGAGTGATCGAGAATCTGGAATACGCGCTTCGCGCGGCACCCCGGCAAAGCGTGAAAGAGCGCGGATGTGAGATACAGCAGCACCACGGTGGTCGCGAACACGCTCGCGCCTACGATTTCGGTTACGTTTCCACGTTGATGCGCGGCGGTGACAAGAACCGGGAAGGCAGCGAGCGCCGCCAGCAAGCCGAGACCGTGGCTAACGCTGTTGGCGATCTCCTCGCCGAGGGACTGCGGCCGCTCTTGCAACCCCGAAACTTCGACCATCGCGGCATCTCCTACACGGCCCAACAAGTGAATTGGTTGACAAATTAGGCGGTTTGTAAGGTGTCATTGTGCGCTTGCAGTTGACATCCCTCAAGCGGAGCAAGGCGTTAGCCACTTACTCGCAGCTACGTTGCACCTGAATGCGCTATGGGTATGTCGATTCCGCGTGAATTTGAAGCGACGATTTGGCGGGGAACATGCGAAAAGTGTTGGATTAGCCAGTTTCAGGGTAAATCAGAGAGGGCACTATGGGCCAAGAATCGTGCCAGCCCGCACCGCACGCGCGTTTCATCCTGTTAGGGGCGCTTAAACAGCTTGTCGGGGGTGCTCAAGGGTGTCATGATCCGCTCCCGGGGTTGTATCCGATCGATGTCCGCCTCCTGTAATCCCTCCGGTTTTTGTACCAGAATCCCACTATGGCAAGAGCGACGAAAGCGAAGGCTAAGTCTGAAGCGCGCAAGAAGGCGGCCACCAAGGCCAAGGCGCGCAACGCCCGCAAGCAACCGGCGGCCAAGGCCACGCGCTTCAAAGCGCGGACCAAATCCAGAACAGCAAAGAAACGGCGCTCGCCCCCCCGTGTCAATCGAGATGACAAGCGCATCGCGAAGGTGCTACCCAAGCTCCTGCGCAAATTGGTCAAACAGCCGCAGACGTCCCATGACGCGATACTCAAGACTGCCCTGCACAAGGAGCACCTGACCCACGCCGGGACCGCGGGCAAGCCGCGCTCGTTGCGCCAGCCCGCCGCCAAGCGACGGGCGCCGATCAAGGAGCTCGAGCGTCGGAAGTTCTTTCACGCTGACCTCGAAGCGCAGCGCGGGCGGCTGAAGAATCTCATCGTGCTCGGCAAGGAGCGCGGCTATCTCACCTACGCCGAGATCAACGACCATCTCCCTGACGACATGCTGGATGTCGAGCAGATCGAGAACATCATCGGCATGTTCAACGACATGGGCATCCGGGTATACGACGAGACGCCGGATGCCGAGACGCTGCTAATGGCGGAGGCTCCGCCCGCGGTGGCGGTCGAGGAAGCAGTCGAGGAAGCGGAAGCTGCGCTGTCCGCTGTGGATCTCGAATTCGGCCGCACTGCCGATCCAGTACGCATGTACCTGCGTGAAATGGGCTCCGTCGAGTTGCTCACGCGCGAAGGCGAGATCGAGATCGCCAAGCGAATCGAGGACGGGCTGCGCCACATGATCCACGCGATCTCGGCCTGTCCCACGACGATCGCCGAGATCCTCGCGCTCGCCGAGAAGATCAAGAAAAGCGAGACGCGGGTTGATGAAGTGGTTGACGGAGTCATCGACCCCAATGCCAAGGAAGAGCTGACTGCGAAAGTGCCCCAGGCGGAGGAGGACGTCGAGGAAGCGCTCGATGACGCAGAGCAAAGGGAAGAGGATAGCGCAGCGCAGAGCGCCGGGATGCTCAGGCTGCAGGAAGAGGCTCTCAAGCGCTTCGCGGCGATCCGCGGCCATTACGACCCGATGATGCGCGCGCTCTCCAGGAACGGGCCGCGCAGCCGTTCGTACCTCCAGGCAAGGGACGCCATCTCCAAAGAGCTCATGAAGATCCGTTTCCCGGCGAAGCAGATCAGAGCGCTATGCGACAGCGTGAGAAACCATGTGGAGGAGGTCCGGGCTCACGAGCGCAAGATCATGGACGCCTGTGTGGAAAAGGGGAAGATGCCGCGTTTGCACTTCATCAAGGAGTTTCCCTACAAGGAAGGTAATCTGCAATGGATCAAGGGGGAGATCAAGGCGCGCCGCCCCTGGAGCGAGACGCTCCAGCGCTTCGAACCCGCCATCGTTGAGCAGCAGCAGAAGCTGCTGGACCTCCAGGCGCGCGTCGGCATTCCGATCAAGGATTTGAAGGAGATCAACCGGGAGATGTCCACGGGTGAAGCCAAGGCACGCCGGGCCAAGCGCGAGATGACGGAAGCCAACCTGCGGTTGGTGATCTCGATGGCCAAAAAGTACACCAACCGCGGCCTGCAGTTCCTCGACTTGATCCAGGAGGGCAACATCGGCCTCATGAAGGCCGTGGACAAATTCGAGTACCGCCGCGGCTACAAGTTCTCGACCTACGCGACGTGGTGGATCCGCCAGGCGATCACGCGCTCGATCGCGGACCAGGCGCGCACCATCCGCATCCCGGTGCACATGATCGAGCATATCAGCAAGCTGAACCGCATGTCGCGCCAGATCCTGCAGGAGACCGGGCAGGAGCCGGAACCGGCGCTGCTCGCGGAAAAGATGGAGATGTCCGAGGACAAGATTCGCCAGATCCAGAAGATCTCCAAGCAGCCGATCTCGATGGAGACGCCGATCGGCGACGACGACGATTCGCATCTCGGGGATTTCATCGAGGACCACTCCTCGGTCGCGCCGAACGAGGCGGCGGTCTACGCCAGCCTGCGCAGCTTGACGAAGGACGTGCTCGATACGCTGACCCCGCGCGAGGCGAAGGTGCTGCGCATGCGTTTCGGCATCGAGATGAATACCGACCAAACGCTGGAAGAGGTCGGCAAGCAGTTCAACGTCACGCGCGAGCGCATACGGCAGATCGAGGCCAAGGCGCTGCGGAAGCTGCGTCACCCCTCGCGCTCAGAGCGCCTGCGCGATTTCCTCGACGAGGACCACTAGCCGATTCTGTTACGCGCTCTAAGTCCCCAGCGGCCAGGATTGCAGTACCTCGTACAGGTGCGAGTGATCGAGCTGGACCGATTCGACGAGGGCGAATTCGGTTACCGGCCACGCAATGGGGGCGAGCCGGTTCTGGGCGGGCGCGCGGGCCGCGTCCCGCAGCAGAGTGACATGCGGCACGTAAGGTCGGTTATCGAGCTGGAAACCCGCGCCGGTGAGCACCTGTGCAATCCGCTTCACCAGCGCGGTCAAACCATCCGGGCACTCCTTGACGCCGGCCCAGACGATCCGGTTGTGGCGCCAGTAATCCACGTGGTCGACCGCCAGCGTAAACGGCTCTCCCACGATCGTCGCCGCGAGCGTCTCGAGTCCGTCGAGGCGCTCGCGCGGAACCGCGCCGAGGAACACGAGCGTGAGATGGATATTGTGGGCGGGCACGACGCGACCGTCGCACTCACGCTGCGCCGAGCGCGCAAAGCCGCCCAACGCATGCTGCACATCGGGCGCAGGCCATGCAGCGAAAAACAACCGGGTGCTCGAGGCTGCCGCCACCGGAGCGCTCTGGCGCGGGCCCGGAGCAATCTGGCGCGGACCTGACGCCCTTTGGCGCGGGCCCGGCGCCCTCTGGTGCGGGCCCGGCGCCCTCAGGC
Source organism: Betaproteobacteria bacterium (assembly GCA_029863175.1). Next base: position 19,482 of record JAOTVX010000021.1, read on the forward strand.
CCGGGGCCGGGTTGTTTCGGCGTTTTCTGGATCTACCCACGTGATCAGTGCTATCGCTTCAGCCGCGATGCCCTCGCCGCGCCCGGTAAAACCGAGGCGCTCGGTGCTCTTGGCCTTGATGTTGACGAAATCCGGCGGGATGCCAATGTCCGAGGCGAGATTCGCGCGCATCTCCGGGAGATGTGGCGCCAGTCGCGGCGCCTGCGCGATGACCGTGGCGTCCACGTTGACGACGCGCAGGCGCTCCTGCCCCAGCAGCAGCCCCACCTCCCGCAGCAAGGCCCGGCTGTCGGCGTCCTGGTACCGGGGGTCGGTGTCCGGAAAGTGCGCGCCGATGTCTCCCAGGCCGGCCGCGCCCAGCAGGGCATCGCAAACGGCATGGATCAGCACATCGGCATCCGAGTGCCCGGCGAGTCCTTTATCAAAAGGAACCGGCACGCCGCCGATGACGAGCTTTCTACCCGCCACCAGCGCGTGTGCGTCAAACCCCTGCCCGATTCTCATCGTGTTAAGGATTCTCTGCAATAGTTTGCAGAGAATCCTAATAAGACTACTTTGTATGATTCGTGAACGACCATCATTAACCTTGTTAAGAAATCTCTGCACACCCTCTTGTGCAGAGATTTCTTTAATGTGACGAATTTCCCGTTCACTACTGCCCGCCGGGACGCCGAAGCGCCGCACAGAACGAAAGCGTTAGCATCAAGCCGCTCAAACCAACGCCGGTGGGAGGGCCAGGACGACGCGTCTCATACCACCGCAGAGCAGGCTTGTACGCAAGTTTATCAGTAAGCGCGGACAAAATCCCGCGCCCGGATTAATCCCTACCCGCTTGTTGGGCACGGCCCCGCATTCATCAAGCTTTCCGTGGTTTCACTTTTGGCCTGGCTCGCCGTCCCGGCATAGTGGCGGATGCGCCTTGGCTCCTCAAGATCAGCTCCGCAATGCCGAGGTCCTCAGGATAAGTCACCTTGAGGTTGCGGGTGTCGCCCATCACCAGGCGGGGCTTCAAGCCCACTCCCTCAATCGCCCGCGCTTCGTCCGTTGCGATGCCCGGATCAGCCAGGCGCAGGGCGTCGATCAGCAACCGGTAGCGGAACATTTGCGGCGTCTGCGCGAGCCACAGGTGCTCCCGGGGCTCGGTCCCCACTGCGCGCAGATCGCAGTTCGCACGCTTGAGCGTGTCTGACACCGGCACTGCCAGGAGTCCACCAGTCTCGTCACCGCCTGCCTCGATGAGGAGGCGCTCGAGCGCCGCATCGCTCAGGCACGGCCGTGCCGCATCATGCACCAGCACCCAGTCCGAAGGCTCGATCATGTCGCGCGCGGCCATTAATCCATTGAACACGCTTGCTGTGCGCGTCACACCACCACAGTACAACGGCTCGACTTTGGCGCCGAAGTCGCGCCAATCGTAATCCCTGAAATTCGTGTCGCCCTGCGCCAGGACCACGAACACCTGCTCGATACGCGGGTGCCGCACGAGCGGCCTCAGCGCGTAGTAGAGCAGCGGGCGCCCGGAAATCTCCAGGTATTGCTTGGGCACGGCCGCGCGGACGCGCGAACCGGAACCGGCTGCTGGAATCAGGGCGTAGGTCTTCGACACGCGGGGCGAAAAACGCTGTTATTGCTGCGATTTTAGCAGCATTGGCGCGCGCGTTTTCCGCACTTGAAAAAGCGCTTTCCGGGCGCATAATGAAACCAGTATGCTGCAATCGGCGCTCTCCACGCGTAGCCCGGCGGTGGCCGGCATGTTTTATCCCGGCGATCGGGTCGAGCTCGCGCGCTCCATTGCGCAAATGCTGGGTACGGCAGCGAGCGTCGCGCCCGAGCGCCCGGTGCCCAAGGCCATCATTGCGCCGCACGCAGGCTACATCTACTCCGGACCGATCGCTGCGAGCGTATATGCGCTGCTCGCCCCCGCGCGCCAGACGATCAGGCGCGTGGTATTGCTCGGTCCCACTCATCGGGTCCCGGTGCGCGGACTCGCGCTTCCCGGGGTTGCCGCGTTCGCGACCCCGCTCGGCGTGGTCGCCATCGACCCTGAGGCCGTGGCTGCGCTCGGCGCATTGCCGCAGGTCGGAACCAGCGCCCAGGCACACGCCCCCGAGCATTCAATCGAGGTGCACGTTCCCTTCCTGCAGACGGTGCTCGAGCGTTTCACGCTCGTGCCCCTGGCGGTGGGACGGGCAGACGCCCCCGCGGTGGCGGAGGTGATCGACACCCTGTGGGGCGGCCCCGAGACGCTGATCGTGGTGAGCTCCGACCTGTCGCACTACCTTCCCTACGCCGACGCGCAGACGCTTGACCGCGCGACCGCGCAGGCGATCCTGAGCCTGACGGCCGATATCTCGCACGAGCAAGCGTGCGGCGCTACGCCGGTAACGGGCCTGACCTACACAGCGCGCAAGCGAGGGCTCAAGGCCGAACTCATCGATCTGCGAAATTCGGGTGACACCGCGGGGGACAAACAGCGCGTGGTGGGCTACGGCGCGTTCGCGTTTTACGAGCAGCCCGTCGTAAGGAGTTTGTCGGACTTTGGGCCGACAAACTCCTTCGAGGACGAACAGGATGCCCGATAAGTCGGACCCGATCATGGTACCCGCCGCATCGGGCCGGGTCGTCTTGCACTCGAGCGGGCCGTCACCCTGGCCGCAGGATGCGGGGCAGGTGCTGCTGCCAGTCGCCCGCTCGGCGATCGCCAACGAACTCGGCGTCGATCACGCGGCAAGCGATGACTTCCCTTGGCTCAGGCAACCGGGCGCCTGTTTCATCACGCTCATGGCGAGCAAGCGTTTGCGCGGCTGCATCGGCACGCTGCGAGCGCACCGCACGTTGCTCGAGGACGTGAAGGCGAACGCGGTGGCCGCCGCCTTCCGCGATCCCCGGTTCAAGCCGCTGGCGCCCGGCGAGTTTGCTGCCGTGGCGCTCGAAATCTCGGTGCTTTCCGCTCTTGAGCCAATGACCGTGGCCGACGAGCAGGATGCCGTTCGACAGCTGCGGCCAGGCGTCGACGGGATCGTGTTCCAGTACGGCTACCATACGGGTACGTTCCTGCCCCAGGTGTGGGAACAATTCGATGATCCCGCTGAATTTCTCGCGCACCTGCGCTACAAGGCCGGGCTACCGCCCGACTTCTGGGACAGCGACGTGAAGCTCTCGCGCTATGTCGTGACCAAGTGGCGCGAGGAAGCGTGATGAGTGATGAGTGATGAGTGATGGGTGATGGGTGATGGGTGATGGGTGATGGGTGTTGCGCGGGCCGCGCATCGGCTCTTTCGCATTATCCATCCCCCATTACTCATTACGAACTGCGATGAGCGAACGCGAATATCCCGGCCGGTGGTGGCACATGCTCGAGGACGGTCGCATGCAGTGCGACCTGTGCCCGCGCGACTGCCGGCTGCACGAGGGCCAGCGCGGAGCGTGCTTCGTGCGCATGCGAAACGGCGACCAGTTGGTGCTCACCACCTATGGGCGCTCCTCCGGCTTTTGTATCGATCCGATCGAGAAAAAGCCGCTCAACCAGTTCTACCCCGGCTCGAGCATCCTCTCGTTCGGCACCGCCGGCTGCAACCTTGCGTGCAAGTTCTGCCAGAACTGGGACATCTCCAAATCGCGCGATATGGACCGGCTCGCGGACGAAGCTTCGCCCGCGGCAATCGCGAAAGCCGCGCTTGCCGCGGGCTGCAAGAGCGTCGCGTTTACCTACAACGACCCGGTTATCTTCGCCGAGTACGCGATGGATATTGCGGACGCGTGCCACGCGCATGGCGTGCAGACCGTCGCCGTCACGGCGGGCTACATTCACGAGGTGCCCCGCCGCGAGTTTTTCGCGAAGATGGACGCTGCAAATGTGGACCTGAAAGCGTTCACCGATGATTTCTACTACAAGCTGTGCGGGGCGCGGCTCCAGCCCGTGCTCGACACGCTCGCCTACCTGAAGCACGAAACCGAGGTCTGGGTCGAAATCACGACGCTGCTGATCCCGGGCAAGAACGACTCGAATGCGGAGATCGAGGCCGAGTGCAAGTGGATCCGTAAAGAGCTGGGGGCCGACGTCCCGGTGCACTTTACGGCCTTCCATCCCGATTACAAGATGCCGGACATCCCCGCGACGCCGGCCGCGACGCTGCGCCGGGCGCGCGAGATCGCGCTCAGCGAAGGCCTGCATTACGTCTTCACCGGCAATATCCATGACGAGCGAGGCGGCGCCACTTACTGCCCTTCGTGCCGCACGGCCCTGATCGTGCGCGACTGGTACCGGATCGAGGAGTATCGCGTTACCGCCGAGGGCAAATGCCCCGATTGTGGCGCGGCAATTGCCGGCCGCTACGAAGAATTCAAGGGTCAGTTCGGACGGCGCCGGATTCCGATCGCCATCCACACCCCCGTTTGAAATCGGTGACTAAACCGGCGTGACCCGACCGGCAAGCGCGCCGGTTTACGGCGCGCCGGTATAATAACAAGCGGTTTTTGAAGCACTTTCAACCCGAAATGCTGCAGCTCCCACTGCCGGCGCCGGGGGAGCGCGCATGTACGCTCCCTCTTTACGGCTCATCCGATGCGCTCCTGCTCGCGCAACTGGCGCGGCAGAGGCACCCGCTCGCCGTATTTACCGCGTCTGCCTCCGACGCTCGACGGCTGCTGGAAGAAATTTCGTTTTTTGATCCGGGAATAAGGGTCCACTTATTCCCGGATTGGGAGACGCTGCCCTACGATCAGCTCTCGCCACATCACGACCTGGTGTCGGAGCGGCTCGCCACGCTCTACCAGCTCATGCGCCGTGAGTTCGACGTGGCGATCGTTCCGGTCACGACGGCGCTCTACCGGCTGGCCCCCGTCGACTATCTCGCCGCGCGCTCGTTCTTTTTCAGGCAGGGGCAGACGCTCCAGGCGCAGTCGATGCGTCAGCAGCTCGTCACTGCAGGCTACGCCCATGTCACGCAGGTCGTGGCACCGGGCGAGTACTGCGTGCGCGGCGGCCTGCTTGATCTGTTTCCGACGGGCAGCACCCTGCCCTACCGCATCGAGCTCGACGACGACATCGTCGAGAGCATTCGCAGCTTCGACGTGGACACGCAACGCTCGATCTACAAGGTCAATGAGGTGCGTCTCCTCCCGGCTCGGGAATTTCCGCTCGACGAAGAGGGACAGACGCGCTTTCGCCGCAAATTCCGCGAGACATTCGAAGGCGACCCCTCCCGCAGCCCCATCTACAAGGACGTGAGCAAGGGCGTCGGGAGCGCCGGCATCGAGTACTACCTGCCGCTTTTCTTCGACAACACCGCGGTCCTCACGGACTACCTTCCGGCGGACACGCTGTTCTGCGTCCAGCCCGGCCTGCAGCAGGCCATCGAGCAGTTCTGGAGCGATACGCATACGCGTTACGCCATGCTGCGAGGAGACCGCACCAATCCGGTGCTGCCGCCGCAGGAGCTCTTCCTGACGACCGATCAGTTCTTCGGCGCCATTAAACCCTTCGCCCGCATCGAGCTCGCGGGCTTGGGTTCAACGTTCAAAGTTCAAAGTTCCGAGTTCAAAGTTGAAACCAGTAATATGAAACCTGGAACCTTAAACATTGAACCCGGAACCCTGAACCCGCAAGCGGAGGCAGCGGTGACATCACCGCTTCCGCCGCTGGCGGTGGAGCGGCGGGCCGACGACCCTCTGCACCGCCTGCGCTCGTACCTTGCTTCATTCGAAGGCCGCGTGCTGGTCCTCGCCGAGGGCCCGGGCCGGCGTGAAACGATGCTCGAGTACTTCGCTCAACACGGCCTCGTTCCCGCGCTCGCGCAGGAGTATGCCCAGTTCGCCGCATCGACAGAGCCCTTCATGCTTGCGGTCGGTTCGTTGCACATGGGCTTCACGCTGGCTGCGCCGCCGCTCGCGATCGTCACGGAAAACGAGCTCTACGCCCTTCAGGCACGCCCGCGCCGCGAGCGCGAAGGCGCGGTGCGCGTCACGCCGGAGGGCATGCTGCGCGATCTCTCGGAGGTCAATATCGGTGATCCAGTTGTGCATGAACAGCACGGCATCGGGCGCTACCAGGGCCTCGTCAACATGAACCTCAGCGAGGGCGAGACGGAATTCCTGGTGCTCGAGTACGCGCGCGGCGCCAAGCTTTACGTTCCTGTCTCCAGCTTGCACCTTGTCAGCCGCTACAGTGGCGCGCCAGCGGACGCGGCACCCCTGCACGAGCTTGGCAGCGGGCAGTGGGAAAAAGCGCGGCGCAAGGCTGCCAGGCAGGTGCGCGACACCGCGGCCGAGCTGCTCCACCTCTACGCGCAGCGCGCAGCGCGCCACGGCCATGCCTTCCAGGTAAACCCGCACGACGTGGAGGCGTTCAGCGACGGCTTCCCGTTCGAGGAGACGGCCGACCAGGCCGCCGCCATCAAGGCCGTGATCGAGGATCTCGGGAGCGGCAAGCCCATGGACCGGCTGATCTGTGGCGACGTCGGTTTCGGCAAGACGGAAGTCGCGCTGCGGGCGGCCTTCGTCGGCGTCGCCGACGGCAAGCAGGTTGCCGTGCTCGTCCCGACCACGCTGCTCGCCGAGCAGCATTTCAACACATTTTCCGACCGGTTTGCCGACTGGCCGGTGAGGATCGCGGAGCTCTCCCGCTTCCGCACCACCAAGGAACAGGCCGCGACAATGGCCGGCCTCGCCGACGGCCGCGTCGACATCGCGATCGGCACCCACAGGCTGCTGCAGCGCGACGTCAAGTTCCAGAAGCTGGGACTCGTCATCGTGGACGAGGAGCATCGCTTCGGGGTGCGGCAGAAGGAGCGCTTGAAGGCGCTGCGGGCCGAGGTCGACGTGCTGACACTCACGGCAACGCCCATCCCGCGCACCCTCGCGATGTCGCTCGAGGGCCTGCGCGACTTCTCGGTGATCGCGACCGCCCCCGAGCGCCGCCTGGCGATCAAGACCTTCGTCCTGCGGCACAGTAAGGCGCTAATTCGCGAAGCAGTGCTGCGGGAGCTCAACCGCGGCGGACAGATCTACTTCCTGCACAACGAAATCGACACCATCCGGCACGTCGAGGAGACGCTGGTGAAGCTGCTGCCCGAGGCCCGCATCCGTATCGCACATGGCCAGATGCGCGAACGCGAGCTCGAGCACGTGATGCGCGACTTCTATCAGCAACGCTTCAACGTGCTCCTCTGCACCACCATCATCGAGACCGGCATCGACATTCCGACCGCGAATACCATCATCATGAACCGCGCGGACAAGTTCGGACTGGCGCAGCTACACCAGCTGCGGGGTCGGGTCGGGCGCTCGCACCACCAGGCTTACGCCTACCTGATGTTGCCCGATGAAGGCGCCATCACCGGACAGGCCAGGAAACGGCTGGAAGCGATCCAGATGATGGAGCAGCTGGGCTCGGGCTTTTTCCTCGCAATGCATGATCTCGAGATCCGCGGCGCGGGCGAGGTCCTGGGCGAATCGCAGAGCGGAGAGATGCAGGAAGTGGGGTTCAACCTCTACGTGCGCATGCTCGACAGCGCAGTGCGCTCGCTCAAGCAGGGCCACGAGCCGGATCTCGCTGCGCCGCTCGGCGTCACCACGGAGATCAATCTGCACGTGCCGGCGCTGCTCCCTGATGATTACTGCTCCGACGTGCACGAGCGTCTCGTGCTCTACAAGCGCTTCGCCAATTGCGACAACTCCGAGGAACTCGAGCAGCTCCGCGAGGAACTGATCGACCGTTTCGGCACCCTGCCCGACGCGGCGCGCGCGCTGGTGGAATGCCACCGCCTGCGCATTCTGGGCAGGCCGCTCGGCATCGCTCGCGTCGACGCCACCGACTCGGCAGTCCAGATTCAGTTCGTGCCGAAGCCGCCGATCGAGCCGATAAAGGTGCTGAACCTGGTGCAAACACGCCGCAACTACCGCCTCGCCGGACCGGACCGGCTGCGCATCGAGGCCGAGCTGCCCGACATGGGCGCCCGCGTCGCCGCCGTGCGCGAGGCATTTACCGCGCTGAGCTAGAAGTCGCTCGGAAAGCCGTAATACAACCGCCGATGAACGCCGATTGACGCCGATTGACGCCGATAAGAAAGAATTGTATAGGTTTATTTCGGTTTTCTATCCGCGTTGATCTGCGGTTAATGGTGTTTTTATATTTTTGAGATGCGTTCTAGATACGTCCTCGTTTTTATCGCCGGTGGCCTGCTCGGTACGGCCGCCGGATTTGCGCTCGGGATCTTCGTCTACCCCTACATCTTCCTCGCTGATATCGTCGCGATGGAAAAAGTCGAGAGATCCGGCGCAAGGAAGGTCGTCGCGACCGGCACGTTCATACACGCAAACCCCTCCGACCCGATCCACTACGGCAAGGGCGGCGTGACCGTCTATCAGGACCTGTTGCATCTCGAGAGCGATTTCGAGGTCGGGCCGGGACCGAAATTCCACGTGTATCTCGTGCCCGAGAAGAACATCACGCCGTCGACCAACGTGGCAAGACTAATGTACGTCGATCTGGGCCGGCTCAAGGCGTTCAAGGGTAGCCAGAATTATGCGATACCCGCCGGGGTCGACCTGTCCCGCTACGAAACGGTGGTCATCTGGTGCGAGCAGTTCAGCGTCCTTGTCTCACCTGCTGCTCTCAAGCGCTCTTGAGAGCAGCTTCAAGAGCTGAATCTTCGTCCGTCCGTCCGGCATACCCCGCCGGACACATCTCGGATCCACCATGGCAGTATCGAACGCAAGAAAGAAGAAAGCGCATGCGCGTTCTCAATTACGACGCCTACGCGGGCACGCAGCGCCGCGCCGGAAAAGAGAGGTGAAAGAGTGAAACTTGTTAAGGGGGGAATTGCGATGGCTCGGAAAGCCTTGCTTGCTCGCGTCATCAACCGATCCCTGCAGGAAGGCGAGAAGATACCGCATCCCGTGCGCGTGGCCGTGATCCCTGAAAATCAGTGGGACGGCAAATGGTTCGATGTCACGCTTACGAGTGATGGCGAGACGATTTCCATAGCCAGTTTCAGGCGGATAAAGGATGCCCGTGCTTACAGGAAGCGGATTATCGAGGCTTTGAAGATACCAGGTCTCGATGCCCACGCCCGCGCCCGCCGGGCGCTGATAAAAAGACGGGTCCGGCTATAAAATGTTTTGTCATAGGAAACCGACATGCACCTGATTCGACCCTTCGCCGGGCTGCGCCCCGCTTCCGGTCGCGCCGCCGAAGTCATCGCTCCCCCCTACGATGTGCTGTCCACCGACGAAGCGCGCACGCGAGCCGCCGGCAAGCCATGGAGCTTCCTGCACATCTCCAAGCCGGAGATCGACCTGCCGGTGGGAACCAATCCCTACGCGCCTCAAGTCTACGCCAAGGCAGCGGAAAATCTGGGTCTCATGTTGCGCGAAGGCATCCTCACCCGTGACCCGGTGCGCGCCTACTACGTGTACCGCCTGATCATGGGCGAGCACACACAGATCGGCCTGGTGGCGGCGGCCTCGGTGGCGGATTACGACAATAACCGCATCCGCAAACATGAGCACACGCAAACGGACAAGGAAAACGACCGCGTGCGCCAGATCGAAGCGTTGAATGCCCAGACCGGCCCGGTCCTGCTCGCGTATCCGGGCGCGCAAGAAATAGATGACATCCTGGCCCGCTGCTCGGCCGGCGCGCTCGAGGCGGACGTCACCGCCGACGACGGCATCCGCCACTCTCTATGGGTGGTGCGCGACGCCGAAATCCAGGCGCGACTGACCCGGGCCTTTGATGCCTTGCCCGCCCTTTACATCGCCGATGGCCACCACCGCTCGGCGGCTGCCTCGCGCGTCGCCGCTGCGCGCCGCACCGCCAATCCGCGCCACACCGGAGAGGAAAACTACAACTACTTCCTGACAGTGATCTTCCCCCACCACCAAACGCCGATTCTCGCCTACAACCGCGTCGTCGCCGACTTGAATGGCATGGACGCCGGGGCTTTCCTCGCGCGCGTGCGGGAAAACTTTTCCGTCGAAAGCAGTCCCACGCTGGTGAAGCCGGCGAAGCGGGCCGAATTCGGCCTGTACCTCGCCGGCGAGTGGTATCGCCTCGCGATCCGCCGTGAGCTGATTCCCGTCGACGATCCCGTAGCTCGCCTCGACGTGAGGCTCCTGTCTGACCACTTGCTCGGGCCAGTTCTAGGCATCAAGGATTTGCGCCGCGACAAGCGCATCGACTACGTCGGCGGCATCCGCGGCCTGCCGGAACTGGAGAAGCGCGTAAACAGCGGCGAGATGGCTGCCGCCTTCGCCTTCTATCCCACGAGCATGGAGGACTTGATAGCCGTTGCCGAAGCGGGCGGAGTCATGCCGACGAAGTCCACTTGGTTCGAACCTAAGCTGGCCGACGGCATGGTCTCGCACGTGCTCGACTGAAAGGTGATGAGAACAGGTGATGAGAAGTGGTGATGGTTACAGGCGATGAGAGTTGATGATAGAAAGCAGGTTACCTATCACCATTGTTCATCACGATCACTCATCACCATTACTCATCACTTCTTTCTGTACATCAGCGCGCTTCGCCCCGCCCGCCTGTTTGGTCCCCAACTTCATCGCGAGCGGTCGGCTGAAGGCTTCTCACCAGCCCGGGCAGATAAAGGCCGCGGGATAGCAGCTTCCACGCAACCATGCGCGTGATCTGCGCGATGTCCAGTACCGGGCGGAAATGGCTGCGCCGTGCGCGCACCGGGTAGATCGCCGAAATCGGCACGTTCATCAGCCGCACGCGGCGGCGTCCAGCCTCGATCAGAATCTCGCTCTCGAACACGAAGCCCGAGGCGCGGTCGGCCCGGGGCCTGACCTCACGCAGCAGCGCAGCAGGATAGATCCGGAAACCGGACTGGCTGTCGGCGATCGGCTGGCCCGCCGCCCACGCGATCCAGAAATTGGCAAACCGGTTGGCCAGGTAGCGGTCCCGAGGGATGCGATCGCCATCGTGCAGCCGCGAGCCGATAACGACTGCTCCCGGGTCGCGCTCATAGGCTGCCACCAAGCGGGGAATATCTTCTGGACGATGCTGCCCGTCTCCATCCAGTGTCAGGATTGCACGGGCACCCCGCGCGAGAGCATATTCCGCTCCCTTCGCAAGGCTAACCGCCTTCCCGCGGTTCCCGTCGTTACGGAGGAGCGTCACAGACAGTCCAGCCAGCGCGGCGCCGGTACCGTCGGAGGAACCATCGTCCACGACAACAACAAACGGAACGTGCTGCAATGTGCGTTCAGCGACATCGCGGATCGTGCGTGCCTCGTTGTAGGCCGGTATGACGGCAGCTATGGCGGTCATGCCATAGCTCCGTTCACGCCTAGCACCACCACGGCGCGCCCTCGCAGCAGCTCCCGAGAACCAGCCCGTACTTCGAATTCGTACAGCAGCCGGGTGTGATCGTTGAGCAGCCGGCGTGCCGTGAGCACGAGATCGTCCGGGATATCGTCCAGGCGCTCGACATTCAATACGACGTCACGCACCGCCGCCAGCACGCCAGATTGCGGACCACGCGACTCGCGGAGTGCGCCGTGCACGGCCATTGCCTGCGCCGCATACTCGATTCCCGAGAGTGCCGGCAGGATCCCTTCCTCGCGCAGCGGATGGTCGGGATCACGGTGGCTTATTGCGCGGCACGTTATGCTCTCGTCGTCCATGTGCAGCACCTCGTGGAGCAGGCACATCGCGCCGCGATGGGGAATCAGGCCTGCAAGTGTCTCATGGCTCACGACCATGGCTGGGTCTCGACCCGGAGATGACACCCGTTCACGTAGGTGATGGCGACGGTTTCGGATACGTTCCGCGCCACCGTGGCGAGCAACGGCAGCGCATGCGCCGCGGGATTGGTGCACAGCCCCGGCGGGAGCGACTCGGGAAAACGTGTAGCCGACGCGCCTTCGCAAACGGCGACGCGCCACAGCCCAAGCGTGCCGGCCCGCGGCTCGCGCGAGAACAGCAGTGCCACGGCGAGCGGCTCTCTGATCTTGCGCACCCTTGCGAGGGGTTCCGGGTAAGGAAGATCGTAGGTGACCAGAAGCACCGGCGCGCCGTACGCGTGCACCTGCGCTGCGGCCTCGATCAGGCCGGCGGCAAAAGAACCATCGTAGGCGCACAAGGTCACCGAAGGCTGCTGCGATCCCGCCGCGATGCTCCAATAGCCAGCGGGCGCATTGTGCACGGAGTTGTGAAAGCGGGTCGGCGAGACCTCACGCGCCGGCCCCGCAAGCGCTTCGCAGAGTTGATGCAGCGTCTCACCGTCGCCCGAACTCGACGCGAAAACCGTTGCGACTTCGGCCGCCGTGATGTCTGCGCCGTCCAGGGCCTCTTGCGCCGCCGCGACCGCCCAACGCACGGATTTCGCGCCGCGTCTGCGCTCGTTTGGCGGCAGAACGCGGGCATCGGGTTGAGGCGGCGGCTCGTGGTGATACTCCCGCTTCCCGCCCAGCAATTCGTGTGCAGCCGGCCAGTCCGGTAACCCCGGGCCGAGCACACCGACGCCGGAGAGATAGAGCCCGCTCACGCCAACCTCCCGAACAACAGGCTGCAATTGTTGCCCCCGAAGCCAAAGGAATTCGAGAGCACGTAACGCAAATCGCGCGCCACGGGCTCCAGCGCAATCCGGCTCTTGAACGCCGGGTCGATTTCCCGGACGTTGAGGCTGCCCGGCACATAGCCATGCGCCAGACATTGCGCCGCGATGACCGCTTCGAGAATTCCGGCAGCACCCAGCGTGTGGCCGGTCCAGCCCTTCGTCGAGCTGCACGGCACCGAATGGCCAAAGATGCGATGGAGCGCCTCATCTTCGACGCGGTCGTTGGCGTGCGTGCCCGTGCCATGCATGTTGACGTAACCCACATCCGCCGCCGTGATCTCCGCCCGGTCGAGCGCGTCCCGCATCGCGCGATACGCGCCCTCGCCCGCCGGGTGGGGAGATGACATGTGATAGGCATCCGAGCTCTCGCCATAGCCAGCCAATGTCGTGCCGCTTTCCGCACCGTCCGCTCGCTCGAGCAAGGCAAATCCGGCCGCCTCGCCGATCGAAATGCCGTCACGATGCGCGTCGCACGGCCGGCACGGCTCGCGCGAGAGCAGCTCGAGCGAAGCGAAACCGTAGAGCGTGGTCAGACACAGGCTGTCCACCCCGCCCACGACCGCAGCATCCGCAAAGCCTGCCTCGATGAGCCGGTGCGCACTTGTGAACACCTTCGCGCTGGACGAGCACGCCGTCGAGATGGCGACCGCCGCTCCGTGCAGCTCGAGGTAGCGCTGCACGAAATCCGCGACGGAGTAGAGGTTGTGCGTGTGGCGCTCGTCGAACCAGCCCGGCAGGGCACCGCTCTGAGCATCGCGCTCGCAGTAGGCGCGCTCGCATTCCCGGACGCCTGACGTGCTGGTCCCGATCAGGACCGCGATCCGATGCGCCCCGTATTGACGGCGCGCTCGCGCAACGGCCTGCTCAAAGCCGTCCTGGCGCAGGCCGAGCTGGGCAAGGCGGTTGTTTCGGCAGTCGAATTCCGCCAGGCGCTCCGTTACCGGCTCGTTTTCAAGACCGTCCACGCGTCCGATCCACGTGTCGAGCCCAGCGGCGGATTCCAGGTCGTTGCACCGCAATGCGCCGCGGCGTTCACGCAGCGCCACGAGGGTCGCCTCGCATCCGAGTCCCAGCGGATTCGCGGTGGCCAAACCAGTGATGACTAATGGCCTCAAGTGCAGCCCCCGCGTATGACCCGACAAGTATACCGGACGGCGTCTTCAGCTAGACCGGATTCCCACGGCGGCCGGTGAGCGCCGCAGCGAGGAGCAGCGATAATACCGAGCCGAGCGCAACGGTCACGCCGATCGCATGTAGCACGGGCGTTTCGGACAGCGACAGGCAGCCGAAGGCCGCGAGCGTGGTCGCGCCGCAGACCACGAGCGAGAGCTGTGTGCGCGCCTGCTCCGCTGTATCACCCTGCGGCCGCTCGAAAAACAGCGCGTAGTTGAGCCCCATGCCCACGACCAGCAGCAGTGCGACGAGATTGAAGAGCGAGAGCCGCTCTCCGAGCAGCAGCAGGATCGCGACGTCCAGCACCACAGCGGCGAGGGCGGGCACGAGCACGCGCAGGGCACGGGCTGCGCTGCGCAGGCCCCAGGCGAGCACGACCGTCATGCACAGCAACCCCAGCGCGATGAGCCACAGCGACTGGTCGCGGTAGCTGTTGACGAGCCGATTGGACTCGCCCTTGAGATCGAGGAGCTGGTGTCCCGCCCGGCTCGCGGCGAGCGACAGCGCCTCCGGCGCCCGCACGCCGCGCAGCGGCGCAAGCACGGTCCACCCCTGCTGGTCACGGATCAGGAGGGATTCGACCTTGAGCGAGAGCATGGAGTCGCGCAAGGCTTCCGCCTCGAGCGGCGGGCCCGCGCGATTGCGTTCGACCGCGTCGAGGAACGGCGCGAACAGCCCCTCCCGGAACGGCAAATCGCGCATGGCGGTATCGAGGTTGCCTGCCAGTGTCGCGGCGTCCGGGAGCGCTGCGCGCCGCGCCGCCTGCGTCTTTGCGCTAGGCAGGTAACGGGACGGTACGTCGAACCCGGCGAGCAAACCCCGCGCGACGCTCTCTCCTAGCCACGCGGCCGCGGCCTCGCTCGCCTGCAGCGCGGCTTCGCGGTTCTTCCCCCGCGCGACCACGATATAGCGCACGTCGGGAGCGCCGAGCTCATTGCGCAGGGCACGATCCCGCAACTTGGCCGCCTCCGGGACGGGCGTGAGATTGGCCAGGTCGTCGTCCCACAGGCGCTCGTGGCGCCACACCACCACGGCAAGCCCCGCGGCCACTAGGAGAACAACGACCCATCGTGCACCGCGCCCGCTCGTCGCCAGCATCGACAGGTCGAATGGGGCCGCGCGGGCCCTGCGCGGCGCGAACACCCCGGGCGCGAGGGCGGGCAGCACCCAGCGTGTCGTCAAGCCTGCAGCCGTGGCGCCCATGATCGTGAGCACGCCGAGCTGCGCGAGTCCCTCGAAGCTCGAGAGCGCCATCGCCAGTGCGCCGAAGACGGTGGTCAGCACGGCCAGCCGGAGCGTGCTGCCGATGCGCGCCAGCGTCGCATCGAGGCGCTCGCCGACGGCCGCCTGCGTGAAGAGATAGCTCGGATAGTCGACGGCCTCCCCGATCAGCATCGCCCCAAATCCCAGCGTGATTCCGTGGACCTCGCCAAAGCCGAGACTGACTGCAGTTACCCCGACGAGGAGGCCGGTTGCCACGGGCAGCATGCTCGCGGCCACCGTCACAGCCGAGCGATAGACCGCAAACAGAATCGCGATGACGAGGACCGCCGCCAGCGCGGCGAGTCGCCACGCTTCGCCCTCGATCGTCGAGCGAACCTGTGAAGCAAAGACACCCGGCCCCGAGAGCACGATACGCCCGCCTTCCGGCTGAATGGCCGCAAAGGCGTCTCGAATCGACTGGATCGCGCGCCGCTGCGCCTCCACATCGAAGCCCGCGGCGCGCGTCTCCGCGACCAAAAGCGCCCGTGCGCCGTCGCGTGAGAACCACACACCATGGCGCCTGCCCGGGGCGCCGTCCGGGATCATGAGCCGCGCGAGCTCGCGCATCTCACCGGTCGGATCCGACGGCAGCAGCGGGCGGATGAACGCCCCGGCTGGTGAGGACAGCAGCTCGAGGCTTTCGCGGAGCGCCGAGTGCAGGCCCGCGACGGAAAACCGCTCCGGGCTGATGGCCGGGCTCAGCACGTAACGATGCGCGAATAGGAGTTCGCGCTCCTTCTTCAGCGCGCCCGGACCGCCATTGCTGACCGAAGAGAAGAGCTCTCTCGTCTTCAGCCGGCCCGCGAGCTTGGTGCTGGCACGCGCGAGCGCCGTGTCGGGCGCGCCTTCGAGCGCAATCAATATCAGGCGGGACGCGACGCCGTCGCGCAGCTGGCCGACCAGTACCCGCTGGACGGGCGTTGCCGACGGGGGCAGGAAAACCGTGAGGTCCGTCGTGACCGACAAATTCCGGTACAGCCAGGTACCGCAGGCGACGCACGCGACCAGCCAGATCGCCAGCATTACCTTCCACAGCCCTCTCATCTGAATTCTTCGTTGATTTCCATGACGGTGCGATCCCCGCTCCTCTCGTCCACCTCGATCCGCTCGATACGCGGACCCGCGCCCTTCACCGTCACGGCGTTTACGTATTCCGCCAGTTCCTGATCGTGGGGCCTCAGGCGTAGCCACCACTCGCCGCGGTTTCCGCCGACCTCGACCTTGTAGAAGCGCTCGAGCGCTCCGAGATCGCCCGCGCGCGTCGCGCGGATGCTCTCCACCAGGCCCGCAATACCCGGCGCTCTCGTGATCGTTATCGTCGTCTTCCGGCCGCGTGTCCGGTTGTCGATGGTCATCTGCCCGCGTTCCAGCACGATGCGCTCGTCATAAGGAAAGGAAACATGTTTCTCCAGCCGGTCGGGCCGCTCGTAGAGCAGGGTACCGCGCGACACGAGGGGCGCTGTCAGCAAGGCGCTATGCCGCGTCTCGACAAATCGCGCGCTCGCGCGTTCCACGCTAGCGAGCAATCGCATGAGCACCTGCTCGTCGAGATCCGCTGCAGCCGCGGCACTCCCCAGCAGGCCGCTCACGCACGCGACGAGAGCCAGCTCAGCGCGCGCCTTCATCCTCATCCCAAAAATCGTAGAAGTTGAACCAGTTGTAGGGAGCCTGCCGGGTA
Organism: Betaproteobacteria bacterium; assembly: GCA_029863175.1. Next base: position 36,174 of record JAOTVX010000021.1, read on the forward strand.
TGATGCTCCAGCCGCGCGACGTAGCGCTCGAGCAGCCTCTCGGCCGTCGCTGAACGCGCCTCGCGCGACACCAGCGCTCCTTCCGTGAGCGTCTCCAGGTGCAGCTCGTAGCGTGCGCCGCCACGGTATAGACCGAAGAACATCACCACGGGCGCCCCCAGCGCCCCGGCCAGCAGCAGCGGCCCGAGCGGAAAGCGGGCTGTCGCACCCAGGAAACTGCATGGGCGTGTTCTGCTGCCGCGATAGGGACGGTCGCCGAGGATTCCGACGATTTCCCCGTGCTCGAGACACTCCCTCACCCGAAGAATCGCGTCGGGTCGGCCGGGGTCGATCACTCGCTCGCGCAGATCCGGAGCCAGGTTCGCCAGCGCCCGGCCCGTTTTCCCGGCATTGGCCTCATGCATGACAACGTTGACCGCGTAGTGTGTGTAGAACCGGCTCAGCGCGCGCAACACCTCGAAGCTGCCCAGATGGGAGCCGAGCAGAATGCAGCCGCGGCCCATAGCGAGCAGCCGGTCGACGTCGCCGGCGCCATTCACGACGATGTCGAAAGGCTCGTACTGGCCGCGCACGAGGAACACGCGATCATGCACGGTCGCGGCAAAGGCATGGTAATGGCGCAGCACATCGCTGCTGTGCGGCTCACGGCCCAGCGCCCGCGCGAGATAGGCCCGCGAGGCCCGGCGCGAGCGGGGCGAGAACGCGAAGAAGTAAAGACAGATCGGATAAAGCAGCCAGCGCGTTGCCGCGCGCCCGAGCGCCCGTGTCAGCCACGTGATGAGCCCGATGGCCGCTGGGCTGCCACGCTCGGGCTCGGCAAGCCACGCCGCGCTCATGTCGCGCCTATGCGGCCGCAGCGGCGCTGAGGCCCAGGGCACCCGCTGCGATCAAGGTCTCCGCGCGCAACACGCGAAACTTGACCGTGGCCCCTGCGCCGCGTTCCAGCTCGATGTCAAAGGCCTCGCCGGGTCGGAGCACGGCGTGAAACCGCGCCGTCGGTATCGCGTTCACCGCGGCACCCAGCGTGGCGCCGACCGCCCGCAGGACTCGACCCAGCAGCAGCACGCCGGGGACGATCGGATTGCCGGGGAAATGCCCCGCGAGAGCCGGATGCGCCGGGTCGACGAAATCCCGGACGCGCATCACGCGCTCCGCCGGCTTCGCGCCTGAGCCGCCTCCGCGAGCGCGAGCAAACCCTCACGCGGAATTTTGCCCGTCGCCCCGCGCGGGAGCGCGTCGACGATCAGCAGGGGGCGCGGCAGGAACACCGAATCGATGCGCTCACGCAGGGCGCGCAGGATCGCCCCGGCGTCGAGCTCGGGGGCGACAACCAACGCGGCAAGCCGCGCCTCCCCCGGCGGACAATCGTCAGGAACGAAGAATACGCCGTCGCGCACGCCGGGCACACGTTGCAACTCGTGATTGAGCGCTTCGAGCGAGACGCGTTTGCCCGCAATCTTCGCCATATCACCGGGCCGCCCGAGGAAAGTGAATTCGGTGTCGCTGTTAAGCTCGATGTGATCCGGCAGCCTCATCGGGTGCGGGAGATGTCCTCCCTCCACCCAGGTATCCGGGCCTTTCTGTTGCAACCGCATGCCGAAACGAACGTGCCAGCGCTCGGTGCGAGCCAGACGGCGCACGGCAACGGCCCCGGCTTCCGTACAGCCGTAGATCTCCTGGACTGGCGCCGCCCACATCTGCTCGGCTTCCCGCACGAGTTCCACTGATAGCGGCATAGTCGCGCAAACAATTCCTGCGAGCCCCGGCAGTGACGCGCGGTCGGCGACACATGCCCGCAGGTGCAACGGCGTTGTCGCAAGCCAGCGATTCGCGGGCATTCCAGCCAAAGCTGTGGTCACGTCGGCCGGCAACAAGGGAATCCCCGAATGCACCGAGGCGCCGTTCTGCAGCGGCAGCATCACGGTCGTCTCGAGGCCATAAACATGCTGGGGCGGCACGGTACCGAGAACGCAGCAGGCGTCGTTCCCTGCCATACCCAGATCGGAGTATAGAGATCGGGCGTCGGAGACCAGCGAGCCCCAGGTCTTCGAATGCGCCTGAGGCCGCCCGGTGCTGCCCGAAGTAAACGCGACCAACGCGTCCAGATCGGAAGGAAGCTGCGGCACCGCTGCAGCGCCTTCGAGCGCGCACCACGGCGGCACTATGAACGCCGGCAGCCCTGCGGGCAGATCCCCGCTGTCCGCGAGGAAATAGCTGTCGGGATGGCTGACGCAGAGGTCGCGCACGACGCCGGGCGCCTTCGAGTACGGCAACAGGCTTACCTGTTGCGCGATGAGCGCGGCCGCGAAGCCCAGCATGAAGTTCAGGCGATCTTCGCACACGTTCAGGACGTAGCGCCGGCGCGGCAAGACCGCCGCAAGCTGCGTGGCCGCGGCGCAAAAGCGCGCCGCGCTGATCGGCTCCCCGCCCGACCAGCTCACGGTTGCGCTCGGCTCGAACCCGCTGAGGAGAGGAAACTCAGTGCTCACTCTCTAGCTCCCGTCCGCGTGCCGCGGGAAGATACGGTAGGTGTGCAAGCGCCGCACCAACTCGCCAGGGCTCGCGTGACGATAATGCCGGTAGCGAAGGCGCCGATAGAGATATTCGAGCGCGAAGAAAACCACAACCAGCGCGTAGTTCAGCAGATTGGTGAATAGCGACCAGGCGGCCGTGGAACCCCATAACGCGAGGCTGAGGGAAACAACCGCCATCAGCGCAAAGAATGCGGCCCACAATCCGGTCAGCACCCGCGTGTAACGTACGAGATCCGGCGGCAAATCGCTGCCGCGTTCGATGCGCGCAAACCGGCCGACCAACGGCTCCCGGCCAGGTCGCAAGGTGCCGGCAAAGGCGGCGCACAGCGCAAGATTGAGTGCGAGCGGCGGCGCATAAAGCAGGACGCCGGGGAACAACGAGGAAAGTCCGATACCCAGGCCAAGGGTCAGCAGCCCGAGGAATACCGCCCCCGCCCCCTGAAACCGTCCGGATAAGAGGGCCCAGGTGACGAGAGCGATTCCGCTCGCGGGCCAGAGCGGCTCCTGCGTCACCGCTCCCAGATGATTCAACAACGGGTAAGAACAGCACGCGGCGATTGCGAGGATAGCCGTGCGCCGGGACATGAAAGGCGTTACCGCGTGCGATGCTGAGCGATATGCGCGCTCAGCGCGCGCAGCGACGAGAATATGCGCCGATTGTCCGGATCATCCGAGCGCAGCTGAAATCCGTACCGCCGCGAGATGGCAAGCGCTACTTCGAGCAAATCGATCGAATCGAGCCCAAGGCCCTCGCCGAACAGCTGCACGTCGGGGTCGAGCGCGTCGGCTGCCTGGTCGAGATTGACCGCCTCGACGATCAACTGCGCCACCTCCCCTACGAATTCCGTCTGCTCCAACACCCTGTTTTCCCCTGTCCGCTTCGCTAGGAGATGACTATGATACCGTGCCGGCGCCCGCTGTGAAGATTATGGTTCCGGCCTCGATTGTCGGGCAGCCCCCGAAATCGAGGCCCGTCACGACGGCGGAACCGAAGTCCGGTGGCCGCGACGGGTGGGCAAGCGCTACATAAGGTTCAGTTGGGTGCGTATGCCCCGGTCCAGATTCTGAATCCATCCGTTGTAGTTGCTGTGGATATTGGTCCCGTCGTACTGAAGATCAGTGCTTTCTTTGTACGTAATGCTGTACGAACTCAGGCTGTAGTTCACGTCCACCACGGCAACGTGGGTGCGCAGGTGCAGCGACGCCAGTATATGGCCCGGTTTCGTTACCTTCATCTGCCAGCCAAGACCCCCGCCTGCGCGCATGATCGCTTTCGAAACGTCGTCCAGCGTCAGGTTAGCTTTCGACGAAGTCACGGGCGCGTTGCTGACGTTGTACACCGGAGCCGACCGGCAGCCAACGATTAACAGCGCAAAAACCGACGCCAGTATTGCCGCCCATTTGCTTGTGTTCATGGCCTGTCTCCCATAGGAAAAGTCGCATCTGACCCCCAGCGTTCCCAACGAACCCTGCCGCGACCATATTATAGGAATAGCCGGTATCGTCAGCCATCCCATGAATGGAGGAATCCAAGTGCCTGGCACAACCCCCATTTTTGCAGGTAGTGCTTCTGCTGCGATCGGCGTCAACGCGCTGCCTGGTGGCGCAGCCTGCGAAGTCGAGGCGATCTTCCAGGTCCCGTAAACGGCGCTAGCAGAGAGCTAGCGCCGGCGCGACGCTTCGTACAGCGGTATGACCTTGGCTGCGTAGCCCTGCAGGTCGCGGATGCGATTCTGGGGAGAAGGATGGGTCGATAGGAATTGCGGCGGCCCGCCGCCGCTTGCCCGCGCCATTTTCTGCCACAACGTTACGGCCGCGCGCGGGTCGTAGCCCGCCCGTGCAGCCAGCTCGACACCGACGCGGTCAGCCTCTTGCTCGTGCCCGCGCGAGTTTGGCAGGTTGATCGTGACGTCGGTGACCACCTGCGCCAGCTGAACGGTGGAATTGCTCGCACCGACCGCTGCGCCGAGAACCGATAGCGCGAGCCCCTGCGCCATCGCCTGGGAAGCGCGCTCGCGACCGTGCTCGCGCAGCGCATGCGCGATCTCGTGGCCCATCACCGCCGCGAGCTCGTCGTCCGTCACCCGCAAGCGATCGATGAGTCCGGAATAAACCGCCATCTTGCCGCCCGGCATGCACCACGCGTTGATCTCCTTGGAAGTGATGACGTTCGATTCCCAAGCCCAGCGCGGCGCATCCGGCCGGAACGCGCCGGAAGCGGCTGCCAGCCGCAACGCAATCACGCGCACGCGCGCAACCTGCGCCGGATCGCGGTTCAGCGCGCCTTTCGCGGCCGCCTTTTTGAGCTCCTGGCGGTATGCCTGGACAGCACTCTTATTGACCTGCTCCGACGAAACGAGCATCGTCTGCTGCCGATCCACACCCACCGCTCCCGGCCGGGTCGTCTGCACGGTCTGACACGAGGTCAGGGCCAGCATCCATGCCAGCAGCCCACCTCGCAAAATGAAGGCCATCGTTCTCATATCGTCCACGCGGCACCAAGCCCTGACCTTAGTTCAAATACAGGGAAACCCTCAGTGCCTTCGCTTTTTGCGTCCGGGGTAGCTTAATCGAAAAAATGGGCTCGGTGTCCAATCGTGAAAGACATCAGCCCGGCATTCTCACGTCAGAAGAGCGGATACTCGGGCGCGGTCCTTCCGAGCCCATTTTTTTGCGAGTCCATTTTTCAGCGGGCCGGAATGCGCGTGTTCTCGCCGACCAGCTGGAATGGCTCCCATGGCCTCCCCTCCTCGCGGCACAGGCCGAAGCGGAACGGCCACCGCCCGCGCCCTGGCGTCAAGAAACGCAGGTCCTGGAACCAGACGCAGGTGGAGGGATTACCGGTGTCCACGCGATACAGAATCGGGTAAGCGGCGAACCAGCGGAAGAAACTGAACTGGCCCTGGCTCCAGGCCTCCCGGGCAATCGCGCGCTCCGCATTCGAGCCAAAGTGCGCGGCGTGCACCCACCGCGCCTGCGTTAAGGGCAGGTAAGGGGCGTCGAGACGCGCAATCAACCCGGCGTCCGGCGCCAAGGTGCGTGGCTCACCCCGAATCAGATTGACCAGGCTGTAACGCAACGCCTCACCGTCGCGCACCACCACCATCCAGTTATACGGCGAGATCGGCCGTGGCTGAGCGGTGACTTCTGCGCGCTCCAGGCCCGCTGCCTTCGCATAGGCCTCGCCCCATTCGACCGCCCGCTGCTGCAGCAGGCCCTGGTACGCAACGTAGCCGCACAGCACTGCAAGGCCTGCCAGCGCCGGGACTCGTGACGCTCTCCAGACGAGTGCGGCAGCAAGCCCCACGAGGATGATCGACGTGAACCAGAGATCGATGATGAAGGTGGTCCCGATGCCGACACGCATGTCGGAGAGCGGCGCGAGAACCATGGTGCCGAACGAGGTGATCCAGTCCCCTGCGATATGGATGCCGATGCCGAGCGCCAACACGCCGAAATAGGCACGCCAGGAACGGTCGCGGCGCCAGATGAGTGCGCATATCCACGCCAGCGCGAAGGCCCACAGCGGCAGCATGATGAGCGAGTGCGTCACACCGCGATGGTGCAGGAGGTAGGTCACGGTACCGAACTGCCCCATCACGAAGTCGAGATCGGGCATAGCGGCCGCGACGAAGCCCAGAAATACCCTGCGACGCAGCGGCAGGATATTCTTGTCCGACTGCTGCGGCGCCGTCGCGCGGGCAAGCAGGGCGCCGGAGAGGGCGTGGGTTAGCGTGTCCATTTAGTCGAACAGCGTTACTCGTGACCGGTGAACAGTGACTGGTCGCTGCTACCGCCCAAGGCCGTTGACAAATTTGCGTGGCCGCGCACTGGTTACGGATCACCGGTCAACGTTGTTCAGTCCCAGCGGTCATCCCGCACCTGAAGCTCGCCGTTTTCCACGCGCACGGGGAACTTAACCGTTGGCTCGTATGCCGGTGCGGAAAGCGCAGCGCCGGTACGAATGCAGAAGCTCGCGCCGTGCCGCGGGCAAATGATCTCCTCACCCTCGACGATGCCGCCGGTCAGCTGGCCGCCATCGTGGGTGCACACGTCTTCGAGGGCGAAATATTCACCGGCGAGGTTGAACACGGCAACGTTAACGCCATCCACATCGACGGTACGAAAGCCGCCAGGCGCGATTTCACCCGCCTTGGCTACGGTGACCCAATCAGACATGCCAAAGACAAATTGCTTTTGCTTCTCTCGGCGTCTCGGCGATTCACACGGCAACGAGCTCGATGTCGGGCTCGATCGGCCGCAGCAGGCTCTCGATGCCGGTGAGCGTGCCGGAGATGGAGCTCGGGCAGCTGCCGCAGGCCCCCTGGTAGTGCACCGTGAGGCGGTTGCCTTCCAGGCCGACGACGTAGAGGTCGCCGCCGTCGCCCTGCAGATACGGGCGCACCTGCTCGTCGAGCAGCGCGTTGATACGAGAGAGCCGCTCCCGGTCGGCATCCGGAAGATTCTCCAGAGCGGCGCCCGTTTCCGCGTGGACCGCATGGCGGGCCGAGTCGGCGTCGGCCGAAGGCGCTTCGCGGATCGGCACCGCGAGCTTGCGCATCAGCTCCTGCCAGTCGCCCTTCCCGTCCTGCGTCACGGTGATCCAGTGATCCACGTAGAAAATGTTCGTAACGTGCTCGATATCGAACAGGGCGGACGCGAGCGGATCGCTTTGGGCCTGCTCGGCGGTGTCGAACGAGCGCGACATCCCCCACGTGAGCGGCTCCCGCAAGACGAACTTCATTGCGTTGGGATTCGGCGTCGGCTCTATTTCAGCGATCTTCGGCATCTTCGAAATCCAGTTAACTAACCGCCAAGGCGCCAAGAGAAACTAAATCTAGTCATGTTGTCCTTCACTCGCCGCCGATCGGGGCATGCATCGGATCGGCTTCCGCTTCGGTAGTCGTGTTCGCCTGCGCATTGAGCGCAGCGTGCAGCGTGTGCCACGGCAGGATCGCGCACTTTACCCGGGTCGGCAGGTCACGTACGCCGGCGAACACCGTTAGCCGGCCCAGGTGATGGGGCTGCCGCTCATGATCGAGCTTGCCGGTCGCCATGTCGCGGAACTCCTGAACGAGCCGCTCCGCATCGCTTCTCGGCTTGCCCTTGACCACTGTCGTCATCATGGAAGCGGAAGCCTTGCAGATCGCGCAGGATTGGCCCTCGACATTGATCGCATCGACGTTGTCATCGCCCAGCTTCACGGTGAGCTTGATGTGATCTCCGCACAACGGGTTGTGACCCTCGGCCTTATGAGTGGCATCCTCGAGCACGCCCCAGTTGCGTGGCTTCCGGTTGTGATCGAGGATCACTTCTTGATATAGCTGCTTGCTATCTGCCATGACCCAAAACCAATGCCGTTCATCGCCTTTTAACCAAAGACCTTCTGCACCTTCCTGATGCCAACCACGAGCGCGTCGACCTCAGCCAGGGTGTTGTAGAACGCGAATGACGCTCGCGAGGTGGCAGGAATGCCGAATCGCTGCATGACCGGCTGCGCGCAATGGTGGCCAGTGCGAACGGCGACGCCCTCATCATTGAGGAGCGTGCCGACATCGTGGGGATGCACACCATCGATCGTGAACGAGATGACACCCGCCTTCTTCTCAGCGGTGCCGATGATGCGCAACCCCGGGATCTGGTTCATCTCCCTGGTCGCGTAGTCGAGGATATCGGTATCGTGCGCCTGGATATCCGCTATATCGATGCCGGCCAGGTAATCGACGGCGGCGCCCAAGGTGACCGCCGCCGCGATCGGCGGCGTGCCGGCCTCGAACTTGAACGGGATCGTGTTGTAGACCGTTTTCTCGAACGTCACGGAGAGGATCATGTCCCCGCCGCCCTTGAAAGGTTGCATCTTCTCGAGCCAGGCCGCCTTGCCGTAGAGCACACCGATGCCAGTAGGGCCGAACATCTTATGCCCCGAGAAAGCGTAAAAATCGCAGTCGAGGGCCTGCACGTCGACCTTCATGTGCGGCACGGCCTGCGCGCCATCCACGAGAACGGGGATGCCCTTCTCATGCGCGGCGGCAATCATTTCACGCAGCGGGTTCACCGTACCCAGCGCGTTGGAAACATGCGTCACGCCAACGAGCCGGGTGCGGGGACCGAGCAGCTTCAGGTACTCCTCCATGAGGAGCTCGCCGCGGTCATTCACCGGAACGACGCGGATCCGGGCGCCCTTCTCCTCGGCAACCATCTGCCACGGAACGATGTTGGCATGATGCTCGAGCGTCGTCAGGACGATTTCGTCTCCCGCCCCGATGAATTTGCGGCCATAGCCATGCGCGACGAGATTGATGGCATCGGTGGTCCCGCTCGTGAAGATGACCTCGCTCTCGTCCCCGGCATTGATGAAAGCTTGCAGCTTGCGGCGCGCGCCCTCGTATTCGGCGGTCGCAGTCTCCGAGAGGTAGTGGACCGCACGATGAATGTTGGCGTGCTGCGTAGTTTGGTAGCGGATCCACCGATCGAGCACGGGCTGGGGCATCTGACTTGATGCCGCGCTGTCGAGAAACACGAGAGGCTTCCCGTTCACACGCAGCCTCAGAATCGGAAAATCGGCCCGCAGGCGCTCCACGTCGAGACCGACGTGACGCGAGGCCTTTATCGCTGCATGCGGGGCAGTCATCGTCATTCGGCGCTCTGGATCTCGGCGAGCACGGTTTCCTCAAGCTCCTCGACGAGCGAGGGGACGGGTATGCGGTCTATGACCTCTGCGCCAAAGGCGTACGTGAGCAGGTTGCGCGCCCTCTGCTGCGACAGCCCCCGGCTCCGCAGATAGAACAGCTGTTCGGCATCGAGCTGTCCAACCGTCGCACCGTGCGCGCACTTCACGTTATCGGCAAAAATCTCGAGTTGCGGCTTTGTGTCCACGTGCGCCTTGTCCGAGAGCAGCAGGTTGCGGCTCTCTTGCGCAGAGTCGGTGAGCTGGGCGCCCGGCGCCACCGCGATCTTGCCGTCGAAGACTGCGTGCGCCGCGCCGCCGACGATGCATTTGTGCAGCTGCCGGCTCCTGCCGTTGGGCCTGCCGTGGTCGAGCACGGTATGCGTATCCGCCAGCTGCCGCCCTGCGATCAGCGTAAGTCCATCGAGATGAGCCTCCACGCCCTCGCCGTTCTGCCTCACGTTGAGGCTGTGCCGCGAAATGCGCGCGCCGAGCGTGATGGCGTGAGAAGCGTAACGGGCATCCTTCGCAAGCCCTACGGCGCAGGTGGCGATGTGGAACGCACTGCCCGCCTCACGCTGCAGCCTCACGTGCCGCACCCGCGCGCCATCGCCGATGGCAACCTCGGTCACTGCGTCGGTAAAATACGCCCCGTCGGTCAACCCCGCGTAATCCTCGATCAGCGTGAGGTCAGCCCCCGCCTCCGCCAGGACTAGGCAGCGCGGGTAGGTAGCCGTCTCCTTTTGCGTCGAGAGGAACAGCAACTGAACGGGCGTCGGGCACCGCTGGTCCTTTGCAACCCAGACGAGCGCGCCATCGTGTAACCGCGCGGTATTCAGTGCCACGAACACGTCCTGCTGGAACGGCGCGTGGCGCGCAAGATGCTGTTCGATCACAGAGCCGTGCGTGAGGAGCCCGGCAGCAAGGTTGGTGACCACCACCCCATAGGGCAAGCCCGCGTTGACCGACAGCTCAGGGGCAAATGTGCCGTCCACGAACGTCAGGCGCACGGCGGCTTCCGGCGCGATGAAGCGCTCGATCTCCGTTGTGCCCGGGCGCGATGCTGCGTCTGCCGCCCGGAACGGCACGCGGGTCAACGGCGTGATGTCGGTGAAGCGCCACTCCTCGTCGCGCGTGGTCGGAACCGTGAGCGCATTTGCGCGCTCGAGCGCAGCCGCGCGCCGCTCGCCGAGCCAGGAGGGTCGGTCGTGCCCAGGCTCGCAGCCCTTCAGCAGGGCCTCGATGTAGGGATGCGTCGCGCCAACCGCCGTGTTCATGCCGCCGCTTTCCCCTTGATCCAGTCGTAGCCCCGCGCTTCCAGCTCGACGGCAAGCTCCTTGCCGCCCGTCTTGACGATGCGGCCGCCTTCCATGACGTGCACGTAATCCGGCACGATGTAATTGAGCAGGCGCTGGTAATGCGTGACGAGGACCACCGCATTGTCAGGCGTGAGCAGCCGGTTCACGCCGCCCGAGACCACGCGCAGCGCGTCGATGTCGAGCCCCGAGTCCGTCTCGTCGAGGATCGCGAGCCGCGGCTCGAGCAGCGCCATCTGCAGGATTTCGTTGCGCTTCTTCTCGCCGCCAGAGAAGCCATCGTTGACGCTGCGGTCGAGAAAGCCCACATCCATGTCGAGCAGCTTCATCTTCTCGCGCACGTAATCGTCGAATTCGAGCGGGTCGAGCTCGTCCTTGCCGCGGGCGCCCTGCACGGTGTTGTAGGCAAGCCGCAGGAACGCGGTGTTCGACACCCCGGGGATCTCCACGGGATACTGGAAGCCCAGGAACAGACCCGCCCGGGCCCGATCCTCAGGCGCCATCTCAAAAATGTTCCGTCCCTCGAAGGTGGCCGTGCCAGCGGTCACCTTGTAGCCAGGATGCCCCGCGAGCGCCTTGGCGAACGTGCTCTTCCCGGAGCCGTTGGGCCCCATGATCGCGTGCACCTCACCGGCCCGCACGGTGAGATCGATGCCCTTCAGGATCTCCACCCCGGCCACGTTGGTGTGGAGCCCTTTCACCTCGAGCAGAATTCTTGAGTCCGGTCGGGTCATCCCACGCTCCCTTCAAGCTTGAGGCCAAGCAGCTTGGTCGCCTCCACGGCAAATTCCATCGGCAGCTGCTGGAATACGTCGCGGCAGAACCCGTTGATGATCATGGACACCGCTTCTTCCGCACCGATGCCGCGCTGCGCGAGGTAGAACAGCTGGTCCTCGCCGATCTTGGACGTCGTCGCTTCGTGCTCGACCTTGGCGCTGTTGTTGTGCACCTGAATATACGGGAAGGTGTTGGCGCCGCACTTCGCGCCTATCAGCATCGAGTCGCACTGCGAGAAGTTACGCGCGCCTTCCGCGCGCGCGCCGATCTTCACCAGGCCTCGGTAGCTGTTGTTCGATTGGCCCGCTGAGATGCCCTTGCTGATGATCCGGCTGCGCGTGTTGCTGCCGATATGCACCATTTTGGTACCGGTATCCGCCTGCTGGTGATGGTTGGTGAGCGCGACCGAGTAGAACTCGCCGATCGAGTTTTCGCCCAGCAGCACGCAGGAGGGATACTTCCAGGTAATCGCAGAGCCGGTCTCGACCTGGGTCCAGGAGATCTTGGAGTTGACACCCTTGCAGAGCCCCCGCTTCGTCACGAAGTTGTAGATCCCGCCCACGCCGTTCTCGTCGCCGGCGTACCAGTTCTGGACCGTCGAGTACTTGATCTCGGCGTCATCGAGCGCGACCAGCTCCACCACCGCCGCGTGAAGCTGGTTGCTGTCGAACTTGGGCGCCGTGCAGCCTTCGAGGTAGGAAACCGAAGCGCCTTCCTCCGCGACGATGAGGGTCCGCTCGAACTGCCCGGAAGACTCGGTGTTGATGCGGAAATAAGTCGAGAGCTCCATCGGGCACTTGACGCCCTTCGGGATGTGGCAGAACGAGCCGTCGGTGAAGACCGCGGAATTGAGCGCCGCGTAGTAGTTGTCGCCGGTTGGCACCACGGTGCCCAGATACTTCCGCACCAGCTCGGGATGCTCGCGCACGGCTTCCGAGATCGAACAAAAGATGATGCCGACCTCGGCCAGTTTCTGCTTGTAGGTGGTCGCGACCGACACCGAGTCGAAGATTACGTCCACCGCCACCCCGGCAAGCTTGGCCCGCTCGTTCATCGGCACGCCCAGTTTCTCGAAGGTGCGCAGCAGCTCCGGGTCGACCTCGTCCATGCTCGCGAGCTTCTTCGGCTTGGGCGCCGAGTAGTAAATGATGTCCTGGAAGTCGATCTTCGGGTACCTCACGTTCGGCCACTTGGGCTCCTGCATGGTGAGCCAGTGGCGGTACGCCTTGAGGCGGAACTCCAACAGCCATTCCGGCTCGCTTTTCTTCACCGAAATGAACCGGATCGTATCCTCGTTCAGCCCCTTGGGCGCGGTGTCCGACTCGATGTCGGTCACGAAACCGTGCTGGTAGGGCTGATTGACCAGATGTTCCAGTACGCTGCTCATTACTTTTTCTCAAATGCGTGAATGATGAATGGACGCAACCCACATCGTTTTCACCGCGCTTCGCCGATTACCGTTTACCGTTTACTGTCTTCCGTCCGGACGCTGAAGCTCTCGCCGCAGCCGCAGGTCGCATCAACGTTTGGGTTATGAAACTTGAACACCTGCTTTAGCCCTTCCTTGACGAAGTCGAGCGTGGAGCCCTCCAGAAATTCCACGCTCTTCGCATCGATCACGAGCCTGGCATCGTGCGCCTCGAAGAGCTGATCGCCAGCGCGAACTTCGTCGGCATAGTCGTAGGTGTAAGCGTAGCCCGAGCAGCCAACGGTCTTTACACCCACCCGCAGTCCCAATCCGCGGCCCCGTTTGGCGAGCTGCGCCTTGATCTGCTTCGCCGCGTTTTCCGTCAGTTGTATCGCCATGTCAATTCACTCGTCACCAACACTAGACCGACATCGCCGTCAAGCTCTTCAAACGGGACAGGACGGTCTTTAGCGCCCGGAGGAATTCGTCGACTTCCTGCTGTGTATTGCCGACGCCAAGGGAGAACCGTACCGCGCCCCGCGCGAACTCCGGTTCGACGCCCATTGCGAGCAGGGTCGCTGATGGCTCAGGGTTCGCGCTGGAACAAGCGGCGCCCGGGGCTACCGCGAAGCCGGACTTGTCGAGCTCGATGACGAGGGTTTCCCCCACGACGCCCTTGAACGCAAAGTAGGACGTGTTGGAAATCCGCGGTGCGCGTGCCCCGAAGATGACGGCGCCTAAGCCATGCAGACCCTGCTCGAGCCGCCCCCGCAGCTGTTCGAGCCGGGGACCGATTGTCTCGAGCCGTGACGCTGCCAGCTCGCAAGCGGCGCCAAATCCCGCGATCGCCGGCACGTTCTCAGTGCCCGAACGCAATCCGTGCTCATGACCGCCGCCATGGATGAGCGGGCGAAGTTGCAGCCGCTTGTCCATGATCAGTGCGCCGGCCCCCTTGGGACCGTAGAGCTTGTGGGCGGAGAGCGTCATCGCGTGCACCCCGAGCGCGTCGAAGTCGACCGCGATCTTGCCGAGTGCCTGGACCGCGTCGGTGTGCATCCAGGCTTTCGCACGGCGCGCCCGCTCCGCCACTTCGGCTACCGGCTGGATTACGCCCGTCTCGTTGTTTGCCAGCATCAGCGATACGATCCCGGTCGGCTCCTTGAGCGCCTCGTCCACGTCGGCAAGATCCGCCCGGCCGTCCGCGCCGACGGCGAGCCGGCGCAATTTCCAACCCTGGCGCGCAATCTCCTGCGCCGGTTTCGCCACGCACGGGTGCTCGACGCCGCTCACAGCAATCTGCATGGGCTTGAGATAGCCCGCGGCGCCCTTGATGAAGAAATTGTTGGCTTCGGTCCCGCCCGAGACAAAAGTGACCTGCGCGGGTTGCACGTTGACCAGTGCGGCGACCTGCTCGCGCGCAATATTCACGGCCTTGCGCGCACCGGTTCCCAGCTCGTGGCGGCTGGACGCATTGCCGTAGCGGCCGCGAAAGTACGGCAGCATCGCCTCGAACACCGTGTCATCGAGCGGCGTTGTCGCGTTGTGATCGAAGTAAACGTGCTCCATCGTCAGCGTCCCTGCCTGGGCTCGCTCCACGGCGCCGATCTATGCCGAAACGGCGCTCGGCGTGCGCTTGTGCGGCGCTTCTCGCATGTCATGAACCTGCGCCACGCCCGCTTCTTTGGCTTTGTGCGACTCGACGAGCTGGCGCAATGTCACGGACCCCAAGTAGTCGAAAATGCGCTCGTTCAGCGTTGCCCACAAGTCGTGGGTCAAGCACTTCTGCTCGTCGCGGCAGTTCTCCTTGCCGCCGCATTGAGTGGCGTCGATCGGCTCATCCACCGCCAGGATGATGTCGGCAACCGTCAAGTCACCCGTCTCCTTCGCGAGGCAATAGCCGCCACCCGGCCCGCGCACACTCTCGACCAACTGGTGCCGCCGCAGCTTGCCAAATAACTGCTCCAGATACGACAGCGAAATCTTTTGCCGACCACTGATTTCGGCCAGCGTTACCGGACCGCTGCCATGGTGCATCGCCAGATCCATCATCGCAGTAACCGCGAACCGGCCTTTTGTCGTCAGTCTCATATTCCGCCTCTTAATGTATTGAAATAAAACAGATATTTTTAGGGCGCAATGTTCTGGTAATTCGCTCAAGTTTATAGCTTACCCGAGCGTTTTAGTCAACCATTTTATTGAGATGGCTCGCGTCAAGTTGGGCACCCTCCTGTCCCTCGACCTTGCAGCCAAGGCGCTGCAGCTCGACAAGGATCTGGTCGATACGCTTGTCGTTCTCCACGCAATGGTCGATTAGCTCGTGAATCGCTTTCGCCACCGGATCGTTGAGATCCTTCGCCACGGCATAGGCAGCGAAGCGGCCGTTCGGTGCTGCCCCCGCCGTTTCCGCGATGCGCGCCGGGATGCCGATCGCCGTGGCGCCGGGCGGCACCTCCTTCACCACCACCGCGTTCGACCCGATCCGGGCCCCGTCACCGATCATGATCGGACCCAGTATCTTCGCGCCGGCGCCGATAACGACGCCTTTTCCGAGGGTGGGATGACGCTTGCCCTTCTCCCAGGAAGTCCCGCCAAGGGTTACGCCGTGGTAGAGCGTGCAGTCGTCTCCAATCTCAGCCGTCTCGCCAATGACAACGCCCATGCCGTGATCGATAAAAAAACGCCGTCCGATGGTGGCACCCGGATGAATCTCGATTCCCGTCAGCCATCTCGCGACGTGCGAAACCAGTCGCGCCATCCACTTGAATCCCGCCATCCACAGCCAATGGGCGGGACGATGGAACAACATGGCGTGGAAGCCGGGGTAGCACGTAATCACCTCCCAGGTGTTACGAGCGGCTGGATCACGCTCAAAAACGACCGCGATCTCTTCTCTGATACGGGAAAACATCGTTTACGAATCAATGATCAGGGCGCGCAGCTTACGATATCCTACTAATTTAGTCAACTTTCGAGCGAGCCTTGGGCCGCCGCAGTACCTCGAACAACCCGCGCAGAATATTGACCTCGTCCTTCTCGAGTTGCGCGCGCGAGAACAGGCGTCGCAACCGCGGCATCAGCCGCTTGGGATGTTTCGGGTCGAGGAATCCAGTCTCGATCATCGTCCGCTCGAGGTAGGCCAAGAAGCGCTCGACCTCCTCGTGAGGCACCGGCGGGGGTTGCCTCGCGCGCGGCGCGCGATCGCCCAGCGCCGCTTGCCGCAGCTCGTAGCAGAAGACCTGCACCGCCGCACCGAGGTTGAGCGAGGGGTAGCGCGAATCGGCGGGAATCGTCGCGAGCAGGCGGCACTTGCCGACCTCCTCGCCCGTGAGCCCGAAGGTTTCGTTGCCGAAGACGAGCGCGACCGTCCCGCCGCGCGCGCGCCGGATGACGCGGGCCGCGGCCTCCCGCGCCGTCACCATCGGCACAGCGAGCTCGCGCGTGCGCGCGGTGCAGGCGACCGAAAACACAACACCGCTGAGCGCCTCGTCGAGGGTCGCACACACCTTGGCGCGCCGTAGCACGTCGACCGCGCCCACGGCGAGCCACTCCGCCTGCGGATGGGGAAAACAGACGGGCGAGACGAGATGGAGCTGCCCAAGCCCCATCGTTTTCAATGCACGTGCGGCGGCGCCGATATTGCCGGGATGCACCGTTCCGCAAAGCACGATGCGAATGCTTTTGAGCTTATCGGCGGCGCTCACCCCGCACCTGCCATTCGACTATAGGCGGTAATCACGCGCGCTAGACACTGAAACGCCGCCGATAATCACTGTATTCCCTTAGAATATGGCATTCATCAACCTGGCAGCCCGTCGAGCCTCGAGGCCTGACCGGCCACAGACTGCAAGACCGCACCGTATCCAACGTCATCATATTAAGGAGTTTGTCGGCGCCAAGCCTGACAAACTCCTTCGCCGACCATGCATCCAATGCTCAACATCGCGGTCAAGGCGGCGCGGCGTGCCGGCGGCATTATCAACCGCGCGACCCGCAATCTGGACATCGTCAGCTTCCAGGAGAAAGCAGCGAACGATTTCGTTTCGGACGTCGATCGTGAAGCAGAGCAGTCGATCATTCGCACGCTGCGCGAAGCCTACCCCGATCACGCGATTCTAGCAGAAGAGAGCGGCGCGTCCGGCCAGTCGGATTACCAGTGGGTCATCGATCCGCTCGACGGAACGACGAATTTCATCCACGGCTTTCCCCAATACGCTGTCGCGATCGCGCTTGTACACAAGGGCACCGTCACGCAGGCCGTCGTCTACGATCCCGGCCGCAATGATCTGTTCACCGCATCGCGCGGGCGCGGCGCCTTTCTCAACGACCAGCGCATGCGCGTGAGCAAGCGCGTGAGCCTGAAGTCCGCCCTGATCGGAACCGGCTTCCCATTCCGACAACTCGAGCACCTGGAGGTCTATCTCGCGATCTTGCGCGACATAATGAAGAACTCGGCCGGGATCCGGCGCGCGGGCTCTGCGGCCCTCGATCTCGCCTACGTGGCGGCGGGCAGGCTCGACGGGTTCTGGGAGTTTGGGCTGAGCCCTTGGGACATTGCGGCGGGTTCGCTCCTCATCTCCGAAGCCGGCGGCCTGGTGGGCGACCTGCGGGGCGAGCCCGATTACATACAGACCGGCAACATCGTGGCCGGCGCGCCGAAAGTTTTTGTCCAGCTGCTCCAGGCGCTGTCGCCGCACCTAACGCCCGCGCTCCAGCGCGGCTGACGCACTAACTCACGATCAATTCCGTGAATCGTGAATGGTGAATCGTGAGTCGAGCCGCGTTTGAAAACCGCGAATTAGCCGCAGATACACGCCGATGAACGCCGATCAAATCCGTGACGAGCAACTGGTGATGACTGACGGGTCAGTCTACTCACCATTCACTACACACCCGTACACAGAGGCATCGATCGGAGGCTAGAAACAACAAGGCAGAAGGGTTCTTGAGCTGTATCTGCGTTTATCTGCGTTTATCTGCGGCTAAGGTGGTTTAGGGTGTTCGGGGTACTTCACGCGCCGGCCGCTCCTTTGCCAGCTGTTGCGCCAGCGGCGGGTTGAGGCTCGCCAGCGTGTGAACGATCTGCTCGAAGTCGGCCTGACGTCCCTGTCGGGCATAGGAGCGCCCAAGCCCGTACCAGGCCTGCGCAAATTCGCGGTTCAATCGCACGGCTTGCCGATAGGCCAACGCTGCGGGCTGGTAGCGTCCGAGATCGGTGTAGCTCTCGCCCAGCAGATACCACGTCGCCGGCGAGTCCTGGCGGATGAGCAAAGCGTTGTTGAGCGTCTGCGCGGCGCGCTGCGGCTGCCGCGCTGCGCGCTGGGACTCCGCCAGCAGATTCCACCCGAGCATATCGTCGGGCCTGAGCCGCACAATCTCCGCATAGCACTCGGCCGCCTGCTCGTGCCGCCCGAGTTGCATATAGGCATAGCCCTTGACCATCCACCAGTCCGTATTGGAGCGGTCATGCGCCAGGTTCTCCTCGGCGAACTGCACCAGGCCGGTCCAGTCACCGCGCGCGTCGAGCTCGGCCACGCGGCGGCGGTTGGTCTCGCTCGTCTTCTCGAGGTGGCTGAGCAGAATCGGAAAGGTGCCATCGGGAATCAAGCTAAACAGCAGCTGCTGCGCGGGAGTGCAGCCGGCGAGCGCCGATATGGCCGACACACAGATCGCGGCTCGCACCTTGAGCGCGATCACTCGCCATAACTTCACCGCGCTTGATTGCACGGGCGGATTGTACTCCCTCCGGCCGGGGCGATCGCCCCTGCGGGGTGGAAAGCCTCGTCCCGAAATGTTGCAAGAAAAAGATGGCGCACCCGCAAACACGGGTTCGCGAGGACCGACTCACGCGCGAGAGGGTGCCTGGCGCGCGGCCGCGGCGATCTCGTCGACAAAGGCGACCAGCAGCCGGTTGAAGCGATCGGCCTCGTCGACGAAGAGCGCATGCCCGGCCGTCTCGAACACCTCGACGCGCGTCCCGGGCCGATTGCGCAGGAGGTTTTGGGCCTGCGCGGCAAGTTGCTCCGTGACGACGTATAGCAGCGGCTTGCCGAAGGCGCGCACGATACCGCGCCAGTGTTCCCTCGGCATGCCGCGCGGAAAGAGCGCGAGGCTCGCTTCGAGCGGCATGCGCAACGCAGCGTCCGCCAGCGCGTCAAGCTCGAGCGTGGTCCGGGGCGAACTGAACATCTCGCGCACGAACACCTCGATCGTGGCGCGACGGTTCCGCTGGAGCGCCTCGATAAATTGGGCAGCGGGCAGCGGCGGGGGATCCTCACCCACCGAAGAATCGACCAGCACCAGCGCCTCGAGCCCGGCATCGCCATAGCGATGCACACATTGAAGTGCTTCCAGCGCTCCGAGCGACCACCCCACCAGCACGACACGCTCATAGCGCGCGACGAATTCGCGCACATCGGTCGCGCGCCGTTCGATATCGAAACCGCGTGCCGGTATTTCCGATTCGCCCTGGCCGCGGGGATCGAGCGCCGCAACGCGATGGCTGGCACCCAGCGCGGCCAGCTGCGGCTGCCAGATGTCGGCCGGCATGGACCAGCCGGGCACGAACGCCATCACAGGAATCGTCGCCGCGACCGCGCTGTCCGACCCGCACGGCCCCGCCTCCATCACGCGCAGGCGCACGCCGTCCGAGGTGACAAAGGTGGCACTATGGATCTCCACGCTCATGGCGCAAAAAAAGCGCATTCCAACGCGACCGCGCGGGCCATCGCACGGCAGTGCCTATGGCGGCGCGAAGCGGTGCCGCGTTACCGGCCGAGCTGCGCCGGCGCGGACGCACCCGCTGCGTCCTTGTCCGGCCCCAGGCGCCGCGCCAGCGTCCTTTGCGCGACCATCACGTTGGAGCGGTCATCGCGAATACTGCGCCGGTAGCCGAAACGAAACGACAACGGCTGGGGGTTCGTGACGACGAATGCCTCCGCCAGGTCCGGCTGGTAGTGGCGCTCGAACGGCGGAATCGGCACTTCGTAGCGGCCGTAGACGGTCAACTGCCAGCCGCGCTTGGCCAGCATCGCGTACGGCACTCCTGTGTCGTCCTGAACCAGGAATCCGCTTACGTCGAGCAGCACGTGGCGCAGCCTTTTGAACTCGCTCACGTGCAGAAGATAGGACGCCGACTTGATGAGGGTTGTCGTCGGTGCCAGCCCCCGCAGATAATCACGGAACTGCGGATTGCGAGCGATCCCCGCGTTCGAAGCATCCACGGAAAAGTAGTTCAAGCGTTGCGGCACGGGCGCACCCAGCCGCCGGAACTCGATCGTGACGCCTTTCAACTTTCGCCGCGGCCGGACGGTGGACTCGGCATTCGCCTCCGACGCTGCGTGCTGGGCCCGTCCCAGCGTGAGCGGCGCGATGCGAAGGACCTCGATACCGGCAAGCGCCATCGAGATCATGATGATCGGCACCACTCCGTTGAGTTCCTCGGCCTGCATCTGCTTGTCCATTCTCGACGTGACGAAGTAGTTGCGGGCAAGCAGATTGGCCATCGCTTCACGGACATCGGTCAGCAGGCGCGCCAACTGAACATCGCTCATCGTCTCGATCGCCGGCGGGCTGCCGATCGGCTCGAGCCCGAACAGGACATAGGCCTCGCAATTGGGAAACAACCAGTAGGCATTGAAAAAATCCGGGCCGCTGAACGGGTAGAGCAGCGTGCTGCCAACCGGACAAACCGGGGGCACGGCCCCGTTGCGCCAAGCCGTCAGGGGCGCGATCTGCTGATCCCGCAGCCATGCCCAGGATGCCCGCAGCTTGGCGCTATGAGCCTTCCAATCCGGCCGCTCGGCGAGCGCGCGATGGTCCGGGTGAGTCGGGACGAGTCCCGCGATCAGCCGCGCGGTCGAGTTGACGCGCAATTGCCAATCCTTGTTGGTATCGCTCTGCGGCTGCGCCGCAGCCGCCCCGGAAACAGGCCCTCCCGCAAGGAGGAAGAGGGAGACCAGGACCGCCAGCGCGCGATGTCCGGTTCTCATAGTCACTCAAGCCAGCAATGATGAGGGGGCAATTTTAGCAGCATTACCCGGCTCGCCAGAGCTGGCTCTTCGACAATATCGATGGTCAACGTGTCAAAATACCGGCGCCCGGTATCGCTGCCGTCCATACACCACATGCAGCAACCCCTTGAGCGCCATACGCCCATGATGCAGCAGTACCTTTCCCCTCTAGAGATCGGAAGAAATTCTCTCGACCTACACTGCCACCTACACCAGAACTTGGGAGGAGAGGCTAGCTCAACGTGTCCGGCGGCTCGGACGCCACGCTTGATAGCCGCGCTCGTCTCCGCCGTGTCACTGCGTTCAACCCATTTAGCTCGGCCAGTGGCCGCGTAGTGAGCCATTCCCACATTTTTTTGGCCGAAAGAAGACGCACGTAGGCTGACGAAGGGAGCGGAAAGCAGCGCGCACCATCGGGTAAGTTGGAATTCCCCTCAACTGCGCTGACGACGACGGCAATACTGCGCCCGAAGATTCGCCAGGCACTGTCTGGCGAATCTTCTCGAACGGCCATGCCAGGTAGAACCCCCGTCTCCCGGCCGAATTCTCGGGCGCTCAACCGATCGCCGGTAGACGCTCAGCTGATGCCGCAGGGCAACAATTTCCAACTGCAACGACAGCCGCGATCTGGCTGCGGTACAAATGATCGCCAGTAGCGCTTGAAACACGGGCCACATACGAAAAGGCTCCAGCGAATGTCGCCAGAACCGGCCCCGTGACGATGGGCTTCACCGCTGCGAGACTTCAACGATTTCAACGATTACGAGTTTTCGGGAAGGACAGCGGAAAATGAAAGCAAAACTATCAAACAAGAGAAGACGCCACCGGGCCAATACCGGGATGCGGGTGTTCCTGAGGAGCGCCACTGGCGTCACGCGCGACATGAGCGCCTCAGGCGTGTACTTCTGGATAAGCGGCACGTATGCAATCGGGGAGTCAATCAGCTTTTCGATAGAACTCAAAAGGGCTCGGGGCAGGATGATGCGGAAATGCAAAGGAAAGGTCCTCCGCGTCGACCGGTATGATAGTAGCCGCGTCGGTGTGGCGGTGAGGATCACCGAATCGACGATGGTGCCTTTCAAGACGTGATGGCATACGCTCAGGAGGCAATTCGTCCTAAAGCTTCCGCGCGACACGCCTCATCACTCAAACACACCCCGCTTCGGCGGGGTTTTTGTTTGAGCTAGGTCAAACATTGTTCGAATAAAGACGTTGTGCCGTCCCAAAGGGATGTTTGCCCTCTTTGCAGAGATGAGGCTTAGGCGGATAGTGATCCGAGTAAGTCCAAAGCAATAACCCAGATCAGCTCTTTCACAGGAGAAAGCGCCATGATCCTGCGGTTCTCAGCAACGTTAGCGCTTGCGCTGACTTTTCTCGTCGCTGGTTGCACAACGACTCCCACGCCGTGCGCTAGTTTTTCTCAAGTAAGCTGCAGTCCCGGCTTCCCGGGAAAGGAGATGTGATATGGATGCAGAGGCGAAGTCTGGCTTCCGCGTTTCGCGCGTAGTTCTATTATGGGTCGTGTTGTCGCTGGCAGCCGCCCTAGCTCTGGGGGGCTGCGCGGTTCCTGTGCAGCGACAGGCAAAGGAACTGCGGCGCGATCCTGGCGAGCTCCCGGTGATAGTTGTGATGCCACTCGACGTGGAACTGGCCGAGCTCTCCGCCGGCGGACTACCCGAACCCAGGTCCGAGTGGACGGATGCCGCCCTGAAGCACATGCGCGCGGCGCTGGAAACCGAGGCAAGAACTTACAAGGTAAAGCTGGTCGACTACCAGCCTCAGAGCGGCACGCCCGAGGACCAGTCAACCAGCCTCGAGCTTGTGAAATTGCACCGCGCGGTCGGGGGGTCAGTCCTCGTGCATCAATATTTTCCTGGGTACGAGCTTCCCAGCAAAGCGGGCAAATTCGATTGGTCGCTTGGGCCTTCAGTCGCTGCAATTTCTCGTTCCCACCATGCCGATTACGCCCTGTTCCTCTTCGTTCGCGACAGCTACGCGAGTGCAGGACGGGTCGGGGTGATCATTGTCGCCGCGCTGCTCGGTGTCGGGGTTCCGGGAGGCGCGCAAATCGGCTTAGCTTCGGTTGTCGATCTCAAAACGGGAGACATCGTCTGGTTCAATCTTCTCGCGCGCGCGCATGGCGATCTGCGCACGCCGGAGGCGGCCCGAGAAACCGTCAGGGAACTTGTTTCCGACTCGCTCAAATGAGCCTCACCCGCCGACAGTTCGGTTGCGCGCTGTGCGGCCTCGCATCGCTGGTCGTAGCGCGTCGGGTTGCCGCGCAGGCCCAGGGCGAGCGCTTTCTCGTCCCCGGTTATCGCCCGCCCGCGGAAAGCGACGAGAATGGCCTGTGGAGCATGATGGACCGCGCGGAGCGCAACCTCAAGGAGTCGCGTTTCGTCGTTCGCGACGCCACGCTCAACCAGTATTTTCGCGACATCGTCTGCCGGCTGGACAAGGATCACTGCCCGGATCTCCGCCCCTATATCGTGCGCACGCCCCGGTTCAATGCGAGCATGGCTCCCAACGGAATGATGGAGGTATGGACCGGCCTTCTGCTCCGCTGCAGCGACGAGGCGCAGCTCGCCGCGATCATCGGGCACGAGATGGGACATTACCTGCGACGGCATACAGTGGAACGCTGGCGGGACGCACGCGACAAGTCCGACCTGGGCGCCGTTCTGGGTCTGGGGCTCGCCGCTGACCCAGAACGGCGCCCAGGTCGGAC
>JAOTVX010000078.1 GCA_029863175.1 Betaproteobacteria bacterium
TCTCAAACACGCTCTTAGATTTTTTTGGATCGATCCAACCAGCGCAGTTTCCTCATTAGGTATTCAGAATTTTCCTCTGACAATGCCCAACCAAGGCCCAGTCTAAATTCAGATCAGGGTGGTTTGCCAAGCTTTGAGGCGTAAATTCTTTCCCAAAAAGTCCAGTTTATTTGATAGTGCCCGCGCTAACGTTTTTGCACTGGCGTCGACCAGCAGTGACGCATCGGAGGTCGGAATGAAAACCAGCTTTATCGATAGGCTCAGCTCAGCCGTCCGCCACTGCGATGTGAGAGACGCGGCGTCGCTAGAGCTGATCGGCCGAGCCATCGCCGACACTCTCAGTGTTGCAGCCGCCGGTTTTTTGGCGCCTGTCACCCGCAATGCGCTGTCCGCTTACTCCGGCAATTCCGTGTCAACATGGTCCGGTGAGCTTTGCGAAAGTGCCGAAGCAGCTGTCATGATAAATGCAATTGCCTCCCATGCATTGGATTGTCCGTCTTCAAAAAACTTAAGACAGGTGATCGGTCTCAGGATTGGAGGATCTGGCCCATCCTGGGTTTGATTTTAGGCAGCAGCCTTGGCGTGCTGCAAGCGTCGTAGTTCGAATGTCCTCCTTTTGATTTTTTGGCGTTCCAACAGGATTGTCTGTCCCCGTCCGAAGTAGACATCGGCGGGTGTGAGGTTGCCCAGGCTCTCGTGATAGCGGTGATTGTTGTAGTGATCGACGAAGGCGTCGATCTGCACCTGTGAATCCCGGAGACAAAATGGACAGCGGAATCGGTCGGATGTCCTGACCGTCGCGGAGTAAAATTCCGCACTTTGCGCCTGAGGCAAACGAGCTGAAGGCGGGGAGATGTATTCCGTGGATCTGTACAGCCGGGTACGCCGGGCGTGCCATGTCGTTGGGATGAGCAAGAGCGCGGCGGCGCGCCACTTCGGGATTGACCGCAAGACGGTCGCGAAGATGCTGAGGCATTCGGTTCCACCGGGATACCGGAGGAAGGGCCCGCCGGTCCGGCCCAAGCTCGATCCGTTCATACCGATCATCGATCAGATCCTCGAAGAGGATAAAGGCCTGCCCAGGAAGCAGCGGCACACGGCGAAGCGGATCTTCGAGCGGCTGAGGGATGAGCACGGCTTCACCGGCGGGATTACCATCGTCACCGACTATGTCCGGGAGAAGAAGCGCCGGACGCGCGAGGTGTTCGTGCCGCTGGCGCATCCGCCTGGGCATGCGCAGGTGGACTTCGGCGAGGCGCTCGGGGAGATCGGGGGGGTGGTGCGCAAGCTGCATTACTTCGCGATGGCCCTGCCGCATTCGGACGCCTTCTTTATCAAGGCGTACCCGGCCGAGACGACCGAGGCGTTCTGCGACGGGCACGTCGAAGCCTTCGCGTTCTTCGGCGGCGTGCCGCTGTCGATGCTGTACGATAACACGACGATCGCGGTGGCGCGGATCCTTGGTGATGAGACCCGCAAGCGCACCAGAGTCTTCTCGGAGCTGCAGTCGCATTACCTGTTCGAGGATCGGTTCGGGCGCCCCGGCAAGGGGAATGACAAGGGCAACGTGGAGGGCGTAATCGGCTTCGGCCGGCGGAACTTCCTGGTGCCGATACCCCGCTTTGAGAGCTTCGAGGCGCTGAACGCCTGGCTGGAGGAGCAGTGTCTCAAGCGCCAGGACGCGGTGCTGCGGGGTCACAGCGAGACGATCGGCGAGCGGCTGATGCGTGACCTCGATACCTTGATGGTCCTGCCGGCCGCGCCCTACGACGCCTGCGAGAAGCTCAGCACCAGGGCCACCTCGATTTCGATGGTGCGCTACCGCTGCAACGACTACTCGGTGCCGGTCGCCTATGCCCATCACGAGGTGCAGGTCCGCGGCTATGTCGGTGAGGTCGTCATCGGTTGCGGCGCCGAGGTGATCGCGCGACACCAGCGATCCTACGAGAAGGCCGATATGATCTTCGATGCGATGCATTTCCTGCCTCTTCTGGAGCAGAAGGTCGGAGCCCTGGATCAGGCGGCTCCTCTGCAGGGCTGGGAACTGCCCGAGGAGTTCGCCACCCTGCGCCGGCTGCTGGAGGCGCGAATGGGTAGACAAGGCAAGCGCGAATATGTCCAGGTCCTGCGGCTCCTCGAGACCTTCGAGATGGACCATGTCCACGGCGCTGTCCGGCAGGCGCTCGAGCTCGGCGCCATCGGCTATGACGCAGTCAAGCACCTGGTGCTGTGCCGCATCGAGCGCCGCCCGCCACGGCTCGATCTCGACATCTATCCCTACCTGCCAAGGGCAAGGGTCGAGACGACGAAGCCGGCCAGCTACATGAGCCTGATGTCCGGAGCGGCGGCATGAGCGATACCCCGCAGGTGCTGCTACAGCACCATCTCAAGAAGCTCCGGCTGCCAACCTTCCAGAGCGAATACGCCAAGCTCGCCCGGCAGTGCGCCGCCGAGGGTAAAGACCATGTGCAGTATCTGCTGCGGCTCTGCGAACTCGAGCTGATCGAGCGTGAGCGCCGGATGATTGAGCGCCGCATCAAGGCCGCGAAGTTCCCAACGACCAAAAGCCTCGACAGCTTCGACTTCAAGGCCATTCCGTCGCTCAACAAGGCCTTGACGATGGAACTTGCCCGTTGCGAGTTCGTCGAGCACCGCGAGAACGTCATCGCGCTCGGGCCGAGCGGCACCGGCAAGACCCATGTCAGCCTGGGACTTGGCCTGGCTGCCTGCCAGAAGGGATTGAAGGTCCGCTTCACCACAGCCGCCGCCCTGGTGCACGAGCTCATCGAGGCCGCGGATGAACGCCGCCTGCAGCGCCTGCAGAAAACTCTCGCCGGCCAGGACCTGCTGATCATCGACGAACTCGGTTTCGTGCCACTCTCCAAGACCGGCGCCGAGCTGCTCTTCGAGATCATCTCACAGCGCTATGAGCGCGGCTCAATCATCATCACCTCGAACCTGCCCTTCGACGAATGGACGGAGGTCTTTGGATCGGAGCGCCTGACAGGCGCCATCCTCGACCGCCTGACCCACCACGTGCATATCCTCGAGATGAACGGCGAGAGCTTCCGGCTGCGCCAGAGCCGCAAAGCTAAAGGCTGATCTCGCTACAAACCGCGGCTCCTTAAAACTGGCCTTCGGCCAGGGCGCCTTGTCGCGCGTTAGCTATGTGAGGAGCACACGCGCCAAGGCGCAGGCTGGGCTCGAGAAATTGGCCACTATTCCACCGGTGCGTTGACCCTTTTTCCTCCGGGATTGACACCGGTCACAGAAGCTAATCGGCTCGCGCAGGAGATATTGGTCAATCGGCTCGAAATGCTGAAGATGTATAAAAACACACCTCCAGGGGCTGTTTTTGCATCGCTCAAAACACGAAGGGCGGTGGTTTGGTGCCGACCGGAAGATTCGGTGGGTGACGATCGCCACTGGCAATGGGAGCACTATTCAAAATCACGAGCAGAAGGCGAGGACGCAATCCTTCTTCTTAACTTCGGCGAAATGGCTGAGGCCTTGAAAGACAGAATCGCGACTTGCGGAAGTCAGCGGGGCGAGGAGGAGGAATGACGGAATTCCCCGCAAGCCGCGCTTGGCATAACCTGCCCGATATCGACGGCGGCGATGAGTGATGCCGCTCCGCGCCGCGAAATCGACCAGGGCTGGGTTCCGACAAGAGGGGATCCTGCGTCACCGCTTTCATCTTCACGGCAATCGCAATGACGGTTGAACGCGTCGATTTTCGGCTTTTGAGCGAACCAGAAGCGGCGGCGGCACTCGGCGTCTCCAGATGGACGCTTGAGCGCATTCGAAAGCGTGGCGAGATCCGCGCGCGGAAGATTGGCGGACGGTGGAAATACCGGTCAGAATGGATTGAGGACTATATCGAGGCGGGATCATGCCAAGGCGAAAAACGGAGCGACTCGGTGAAATCGGTGGAAACTGGCTCTCGCAGCGGCCCACCTCACCGATATGGTATCGAACGTGGTTCGACCACGAAGCACGACAAACCCGCC
>JAOTVX010000079.1 GCA_029863175.1 Betaproteobacteria bacterium
GCTGCTCGGCACGCCCGTAGCGCTCATGTCTCTCGTGGACGAGGACCGCTAGTTTTTCAAGAGCCAGATCGGTCTCGGCGAACCGTGGTCCAAATCGCGCCAGACTCCCCTTTCCCATTCGTTTTGTTAGTGGGTGGTTTCCGGGAAGGAACACCTTGCCGTCAGCGATGCGCGCGAGCACCCGCTCCTGCGTGACAATCTCGCGCGCCGGGACCTGGGCGTGATCGCCTATGCCGGAGTACCCCTATCAGCGGGCCGGGACCAGGCCATTGGCTCTTTTTGCGCCGTTGACTCGAAGCCGCGCCCGTGGACGGAAGAAGATATCGAGATACTGCGTGATCTTGCCCAGATCGTTGAAGCCCATGTTGTTCTACGGCGGGCGAAAGGCGACCCAATCGCCGGTATGGCGGGTACTACCAGCTTGCCCACTCCAGCAAAACTCATGCAGGCCGCGGGAAAGGCGATTGCGGGAGCAACGCGCATCTTGGGTCGCGAAGCACGTCTTCTTGGCAGCGCGGAGCGCAAAGAGCTTGAGGAAATCGTCAATGCTCAAGGTCAAGAATTGCTCCGCCTGGCCAGCGAGCTGCGGTAGTCAGCCCGCCAGCGTCCGAGGTGGTAAGTGCTTCCAGGACTGCTGGAACACCCTCGACCGTAAACTCAGGCGCTTGTAACCATGAATAGTGACTTGGGAACTATGAACTTTC
Source organism: Betaproteobacteria bacterium (assembly GCA_029863175.1). The sequence continues at coordinate 705 of JAOTVX010000079.1, forward strand.
CCTTATGCCGCTCGACGTGGCGGCCTGTGCCGCCGCGAGCCGCGCGCCCGGCACCCGGTACGGCGAGCAGCTCACGTAGTCGAGCCCGGCGCGGTGGCAGAACGCGATGGAGCGTGGATCGCCACCGTGCTCGCCGCAGATCCCCATGGTGAGTCCGGGCTTGGTCGCGCGACCGCGCTCGATCGCGATCCGGATCAGCTCCCCGACCCCTTCTTCGTCAAGCGACGCGAACGGGTTGTGCGCGACGATGTGCTTCGACTCGTACAGCGGCAGGAAGCGCGCGGCGTCATCGCGCGAAAGCCCGAAAGTCGTCTGCGTCAGGTCGTTCGTCCCAAAGCTGAAGAAGTCCGCGTGCGCCGCGATCTCGCCCGCCGCCAGCGCGGCGCGGGGCAGCTCGATCATGGTGCCAATCTTGTAGTCGACGCGCGCGCGGTGCTCATCGAAGAGCGATGCCGCCGTCTCCTCGATGTAGGCGCGCACGTAGGCAAGCTCCTCCGGAACCGCGACCAGCGGCACCATGATCTCCGGATGCGGATCGAGGCCCTCGGCCCGGAGCGCGAGCGACGCCTCCAAAATCGCCTCGGCCTGCATCCGGTAGATCGCTTCGTGCACGATGCCGACCCGGCAGCCGCGGAACCCCAGCATCGGATTGCGCTCGCGCATGCGCGTCACCGCTTCGGCCACCGCGTCCGCGGATCTGCCGAGATGCGCGCCGAGCGCCGCGAACCCGTCCGCGTCGTCGGGAAGGAACTCATGCAGCGGCGGATCCAGGAGCCGGATGGTCACGGGCCGGCCGTCCATCTCCCGCAGAAGCGCCTCGAAGTCCGCGCGCTGCAGCGGCAGCAGACGCGCCAGGGCCGCATCACGCTCGGCATCCGTCTCGGCGAGGATCAGCGCGCGCACCGTGACCAGGCGCTCATCGGTGCCGAAAAACATGTGCTCGGTGCGACAGAGCCCAATCCCCTCCGCACCGAAACTGCGTGCGCGGCGCGCGTCGTCGACGGTGTCGGCATTGGCAAAGATCCCGAGTCGCCGGTGACCATCGGCTATGGAGAGCAGTCGATCGAGCCTCGGCGACAGGTCCGCAGGCACCACGGGCAGGCGGCCCAAGTAGGCGGCGCCGACCGTACCGTCGATGGTGATCCACTCGCCGATGGCGACAGCGCGATTACCGACGCGGAAGCCCGAGCCGTTCTCTGCGATCTCGACCGCGCCGGCGCCGGTAACGCAGGGCACGCCCATCCCTCGGGCGACCACTGCGGCATGCGACGTGAGTCCACCCGTCGCGGTGAGGATCCCCTTCGCCGCGTGCATCCCGTGCACGTCATCGGCGGACGTTTCGCGCCGCACCAGAACTACCGCTTCGCCCTCGGCTGCGCGCCGTTCCGCCTCGTCCGCGTCGGTCACAACGCACCCCGCCGCCGCGCCCGGAGAGGCCGCGAGCCCCGTCGCCAGCACCGCCGGGCGCTCGCATCCGGGCTCGATCTCGGCATGCAGCAACTGCTCAACATGCATCCGCGCATCGACCAGCCTGAGGGCGCCGGCCTCGTCGGGAATCGTTCCCTCGTCAAGCAGATCCAGCGCAATCCGCACCGCCGCCCGGCCGGCGCGCTTGGCGTTGCGGGTCTGGAGGATCCAGAGCTTGCCGCGCTCGACGGTAAATTCCACGTCCTGCACGTCGTGGAAGTGGCGCTCGAGCCGCTCGACGATTTCGCACAGCTCGGCGTGCACCTCGGGGAGTCGCGCCTCGAAACTAGGAACATCACCGAACTCTTCACCCGCTCCTTCGGAGATTGGGCCCGGAGTACGTCCCCCGGCCACGACGTCCTCGCCCTGCGCGTTGAACAGAAACTCGCCGTAGAGCCCCGGCTGCCCGTCGGCGGGACTGCGACTGAAGGCGACACCGGTACCGGAATCAGGGCCGATGTTGCCGTAGACCATCGCCATCACGTTGGCCGCGGTTCCCCAGTTGTCGGCGATCCCGTGGATCCGGCGATAAGCGATCGCACGGGGGGTGTTCCAACTCGCGAACACCGCGCGCAGCGCACCGAGGAGCTGCTCTCGGCCAGCGGTTGGCACCGCCTTGCCGCTCGCGTCGCGGATCGCGCCGGCGAGATCCCTAAGCGTGCGCCATCCGTCGTTGAGATTGCCTGCGAAGTCGCCATCGCCGGTCGCCTGCCCAACCAGCCGGCCGAGCAACGCCTTGTCGACACCGAGGACAACGTCGGCATACATCTGCAGAAAACGACGGTAGCAGTCGAAGGCGAATCGATGGTCGGCTTTGCGGGCAAGCCCCTCGAAGGTGGCCTCGTCAATTCCGATGTCGAGCACGGTGTCCATCATTCCCGGCATGCTGACGCGCGCACCAGAGCGCACGCTGAACAGCAACGGCGAAGACGGGTCGCCGAAGCGCGCCCCTGTGAGCTGCTCGACCTGCTCCACCGCGCAGTCGATCTCCGACTCGATCCCCTCCGGGAGCCGCCCGTCGTTAGCGAGCGTGTGGAGGCAGGCCTCGGTGGATACGGTGAAGCCCGGGGGCACAGCGATCTTCATCCGCGCCATCTCGGCCAGGTTCGCCCCCTTGCCGCCGAGCTGATCCCGCATGTCGGCCCCGCCATCGGCGTGCCCGGCTCCGAACTGAAAAACCCGCTGAGTCGTGGAAGACACCGCTATTCCTTCGCGTCCCGCCGCGCTCGCTTGCGGCCGATGACGCCCACTGATCCAGCCTGAACGCTAGCACCCCACCTACTCGCGTTGCCCTGATCACGGTCAATACACGGGCGATGATCCGGCCCCAAGCTGCGGGAGTTGCGGGGGGCCGGACATCAGGCGGTTTAATCTCTTGAATTCGTTCACGTGATCTTTCAAGCAATCCGAGCCCTTGAATTTTTTCCTCCACTGGGACTCGACGACAAGGAGAATCGAAGGCATGAGCGCCTCTGAGAAAGACAGCCCTGACAGGACTATTGAAGACACGGCGTTGCGTTTGCACGCATGGTACCGGGGCAAGATCCAAACGATGCCCAAATGCCCGGTGCGGGGCCGCGACGACCTCAGCGTGTGGTATACGCCCGGCGTGGCCGCCGCATCACGCGCGGTTGCTGAATCGCCCGAGCAGGTCTTTGAGCTAACCAACCGGGGAAACACCGTCGCAATCGTGACCGACGGCAGTCGAGTGCTTGGGCTCGGCAACATCGGCCCAGAGGCGGCGCTACCAGTGATGGAGGGAAAGGCACTGCTGTTCAAGCTGCTCGGCGGTGTCGATGCGGTACCCGTCTGCCTTGC
>JAOTVX010000022.1 GCA_029863175.1 Betaproteobacteria bacterium
GAGAACTGCCTCATTGAGCTCGCTGAGCTCCCCAAGGGCGGGCATCACGAGTGATGCCAACTGGTGATGAAAAATGGTGATGAAGAAAGGGTGATGTGAAATGGTGATGAAAACCAGTCTCGCTGTTCATCACCAGTACTCATCACCACTTTCCATCACCAGCACTCATCACCATTAGTGTCTAGCAGTAACGACGAAAATTTCTTGCCATGGCGCGTTGATAGAAGGGGAGGGTGGAATGAGGATATTGTTCTTCGATGATTTCAAGCTTGGCGTTCTCAAAGGTGAAGCAGTGGTGGATGTGTCGCAGGTGGTGCGGGACATTCCGCATACCGGGCCGCAGGACCTGATCAGCGGCCTGATCGAGCGCTTTGCGGACTACCGCGCCAAACTGGAAAAAGCGGCTGCCGATGGCACAGGCGTGCCGGTCGGGAAGGTTCGCATCAGGCCGCCGTTGCCCAAGCCGCACAACATCGACTGCATGGCGGTGAACTACATGGAGGATGGCACCCGCAGCGAGCCGGCGCCGATCAACGCGTTCCACAAATCACCGAGCGGCGTCATTGGCGACGGCGACACCATGGTGCTGCCCGATGTCCCGGCGACAATTTTCGAGGGCGAGGCGGAGGTGGGGCTGGTGATCGGCAAGCGCGCGCAGAACGTGCGCGCGGCGGACGCGATGGGCCACGTTTTCGGCTATCTCAACTTCATCGACGGGTCGGCGCGCGGCCTGCCGCCCTCGGGCAACACGTTCTACCAAATGAAGTCGCGCGACACCTTCGCACCGATGGGGCCCTATATCGTGACTGCCGATGAGATCAAGGACCCGCAACATCTCCAGATCCGGCTGTGGGTTAACGGGACGCTCATGCAGAACTTCAACACCAGCGACATGGCGCACAAGATTCCCCGTTGCATCGAGTGGGTGAGCTCGATCCATACGCTTGAGCCGGGCGACGTGCTCGCGACCGGGACCAACCACCGCGGGCTGAACCCGTTCCAGGACGGCGACCTCGTCGAGCTTGAGACCGAAGGCTTGGGCCGGCTCCGGATAAAGGTGCGCGACGACCTGAAGCGTACCTGGGCACGGGTTACGCGCCTCGAGCGCCAGCAGAAAGAGCAAGAGGGGCAGACGCCGCAGCTTACCGGCAAGTACGCCAAGAACGCATGACCGTATTTAGCCGCAGATAAACGCAGATTAATTTATACGAAAAGCAGAAAACCATGAAGACCGATGACTCACGCCACGTTTTGAAGTGACAAAAACGAAGGGCGGCCTCGGCCGCCCTTCCTGTCTTAGACCCTCCGGTCACAGGTCGCTGGTCACCGCTTCTAGACCTTTCCGGTTTTCCGTTTCTCGATGTGCTCGACGACGCCCTTCTCGCCTTCCGTAGTTTCCGCCTTCCAGACGTTCTTGTGCTGGAGGAGGTCTTTGTTCTCCCAGATGTGGGTCGCGTCGCCCATGTAGACGATGAATACTTCACATCCGTCCGGATACTCGTAGGGGCCGTGGGGGATGTCCCAGCCGAACACGTAGTCGCCAGGACGCAGATCCTTACCGGCGACGCACATGCGGCCTTTGGTCACCAGAATGGAATGCCAGCTCTTGTGCGTGTGCGCGGGCTCGACATATCCCGCGGGGAAGCGCTGCTTCATGTCGATACGTTTCATTACCGGGTCATAGTTCAGCACTTTGACCTGCACGCCGGGCGGAAGCTTCAATAACCCGCGCACGTCATCACTTTCCCATGGGACCTCGTGGTCGTGAATAGCCCTGAACATGTGATCGAACTCGTCCGTGGGCTTGGATCCGGCTGTTTGTTGGGCCATGTCGTGTCACCTCCTTCTGAACATAGTTTATCCCGATATGGGCATCTTGTAGAAATTTCGATTCAGATTCCGTTTCGGGGTCGCTCAGTGCAACACTCGTCCGCCAGTCGTGGCTCCCGATCCTACGTTGAGGATCACGACGCGGCGCCCGAGCATCACGACGCTGCCTTTGAGCCGGTTGTCACCGGTATCGCTGTACTCGAACTCATAAGCGCGCTGCAGCCTCAGATGCCCTCGCTCGTCGCGCGCCGGCTTCAGGCTCGAAATGGCGACGGTGTCGTCGAGCAGCTGGAGATCCTCCGCCGCACAGGCGGCTCTAGCCGCATGGACCGCCGCTTCGCGCACCCTGATGCTATCGAGCCAGAGCCCGGCGATTGCTCCGAGAACGAGGATGCTGATGATTTCCAGAACGGGCACAGCGCTTTCTCGGAGAACGGGTTAGGGGGCAAGGCTGGCATTCTAAACGGAACAGGAGAGATCAGCGTGAAAGGAGAAGGCGATTTCCCTCATCAACCCGGTGCCGCGCATCGGCCGCGCCGGATGCCGCCTCGCTTTTTGCCTCTGCCCGAGAGTAGATTGAGAGGGATCAAAAGATCGGCGCCTGCTTCGGGTTAAGATTCGCCAGGATTCTCGTTCGAGGATCGTCACCTGTGACCGGAGGAATCGTGCGATGAGCCCAACGGTAGCGAAGGCGGTCAAAAAGCTTCAGACGGACGTGCTGGTGGTCGGGGGCGGGACGGCGGGCTTCGTGGCCGCGATTGCGGCGGCCCGAAACGGCGCGAAAGTCACGCTGGTCGAACAGCGGGATCACCTCGGCGGCACGCACTCCGGCGGAATGGTCATGATGATCCGCTCCATGCGACACATGAGGGCCCCGCGGAGCGCGGAGCACAAGAAGGTGATGATCACCCAGTACGAGAGCTCGTTCGACGATGAGCAGCTCGTTTTCTCCATCGCCCAGGAGTATCTCGACCGGATGCTCGAGATCGGCTCGGCGTGGGGATCAAAGGGCCAGGCGACCGCACGCCAGCTCTTCGATCCCGAAATCGCGAAATGGGTGATCGAGCAGATGGTAATCGAGGCGGGCGTGGACGTCTGGTTCTACTCGCAGACCACGGATTTGCTGCTCTCGAATGGCTCGGTCAACGGCGCGGTCATCGAAAATCTCGAGGAGCGCGTCGAGATCAGCGCCAGGGTCACCATCGACTCGACTGGCGACGGCAACGTATGCGCCGCCGCCGGTGCCCGTTTCGAAATGGGTGATCGGGAGGAAGGGCACTGCCAGCCCATGACGCTGTACTTCATCATGGGCGGAGTGAACCTCGACCGGACGCTGGCGTATATCAAGGAGCATCCGGCCGAATTCAACGAGGAATATGTCGACACTGTTCTGCGGCTGCGGCAGGAGGGCAAGCCGATAACGGTGCTGCCGTTCAAGGCAAAGATCCGGGAGGCGGTCGAGCGGGATGAGTACCCGATTCCCTACGGACTGGAAAAAGTGAATCCGGAAACCCTGACTTACATGGCGCGCCCCATGTTCAGAAACGGAAAGTTCCGCTACGACCTCATGTCGCACAACATGGACATGGCCTATAACGTCGATGCGACGGACAGGTGCGCGCTCACGCGGGCGACGATCGGCATGCGGGATGTCGCCGTCAGGATGGCGGCGTTCTACCGGAAATACGTGCCCGGCTACGAGGATTCCTACCTGGTCCACACCGCGCAGTCGGTCGGGGTAAGAGACTCGCGGCGCATCGTTGGCGATTACACGCTTACGAAGGACGACGTCCTCTCCGGCAGGCACTTCGACGACGGTATCGGACGTTACGGCAGCGTCGTCGATGTGCACGACAAGGACGGCAAGCAATCCCTCCTGCTCGCTGAAGTCGGTGGATCGGGCTGGTTTCATATTCCATACCGCTCGCTGGTGCCGAGAGGCGTCAAGAACCTGCTCGTCGCGGGGCGGTGCATCTCGGCGGATTACGTCGCGCAGGGCTGCACCCGCTCGCAGGCGGCTTGCATGATGACGGGGCAGGCGACCGGCACCGCGGCTGCACTGGCCATCACAGCGGGAGTCGAGCCACGCGCCGTGGATATCGTGGCGTTGCAGCGGGTGCTGGTGGCGCAGAACCAGATCATTTGAGCTGTGACAACCGACGAGTGATGAGCTCGAACCTGCGTTCCTCATCCCATCACAAGAATCTTGTCGCCCCCGGGCGGGCTGATGACGGTTTCGCCCCCATTCTCTGAACGATGAAACCCCTGTCTCTTCTCGACAGAGCGCTCGCGAGATGGGCGGTATGTGCCATGGGAGCGATATTCCTGTGGCTGCCCGTTCACGGAGCGGGGTTGCGTCCGTTGCAAACGCCGCTGGAGGAGGGCGGATACACCCACCTTACCTCGGCGTCCGAGGTCGGACATTTTCTGAAGACGATCGAGAAGCGCGACACGCGGGCTAGGCACGCGATTATCGGCATATCGGCCGAGGGAAGGCCGCTCGATGCGCTGTTCGTGTCGGAGTCGATCGAGGTGCTCGCGCGCGGTGGCATGCCCGGCGAACGGCTGCGGGTGATGATTGTCGGCTCTCTCCACGGAACGGAGCCCGGCGGGGCCGAAGCGATCCTGATGCTGGCGCGAGACCTCGTTGAGGCTCCGCCGCGCGCGCTGCTCGCCCTGATGGAATTCATTCTCGTACCGCTTGGCAACCCGGACGGGCATGAGTCGGGCGAAAGGATCAGTGCTGGCGGCGTCAATCTGGGCGCGCTGACGCCGCCCGAGAACCGGGCGCTGGTGGACGCGCTCGCGCGCTGGCGGCCCGATGTCTTCATCGATCTGCATGAAGCGACGATTTACAAACCCAAAACGCTTGCCCGCCAGGGGTACCTGACGGACTTCGAGACGCAGATCGAGATCGGGAACAATCCAAACATCGATCCTGCGATCCGTGCCTTGAGCCGCGAGCGCATCCGCCCCGCCATCGTCTCCCGCCTGCAACGGGAAGGGCTGAGAGCCAACGACTATATCGGGGAAATCAGGGATATCGGCCAGCCGATCGCGCACGGCAGCCTGACGCTCAGGAATCTGCGCAACCGCGCCGGCATGGAGGGAGCATTCTCCCTGTTGGTCGAGAACCGGCTTGATCCCCCGGGGGATACCTACCCGACGCCGCAGAACATCCGCGCGCGCACGGCCAAGCAGCTGATGAGCCTGCGGACGGTCCTATTGGTATGCCTCGCGGAGCGTCACGAAATTGCGGCGCGCAGCCGGGCGGCGCGTAGGGCATGGCAGCGGGCGGACGCTGACGAGCGTGTGTTTCTCGTTGCCGCCTACGGGCCCGATTCCGGGCGCGAGACGATCCCGATACGGCTGCGGCGCATCACCGACGGGCAAGTGGAGATGCGGACTTTCCGTTATCTTGGCCGGATCGTGCCATCCGAAGCGCTCGAGCTGCCCGCTGCGTACGGCATCACCGCCCATCAGGACACCATCGGGGCAGCGCTCAAACGACAGCACATCCGCTACGAGATCTTGCGCAAACCGCGGGAGTGCCGGGCCACGGTGCAGCACGTTGAAGCGCGGGAGAAAGCTGAATCCACGCGGGGACGGACAAGCGAACGGATCCGGATCGAGGAGCGCGAAGCCCTCGTTCGTCTGCCCGCCGGCGCGCTCTGGGTTTCCCTGCGGCAGCCGGCGCGGCGCCTCATCCCGCTGCTGCTCGAACCGCGCTCGAACAGCAGCCTCTATGAGCATCGCGATCATGCAAGCCTCGTCGTCCCGGGGCAGGACTTCTTCGTGCTGCGGATACCGCAGGAATGCGGCGGCGAGCTTCGCTAGATCGGAAGGAGTTGCCGTCTCGCTTGACGAGAAGCCTGTGATTTACGCACGGAATAACGAGAGCGTGGTCGGTGCCCCTATAATTGAATAGTCGCTTTCTTCCCGCTTTTCTGGCAAATGAAGCATCTGGCACTTTTCGATAAAGCGCTGGCGTACGTCGAAACCAGCGTCATCGTTCTGCTCTCGAGCGTCGCGCTCGGGCTCGGCGTGATGCAGGTCGTTCTGCGCTACGTCTTCAACACCGGATTTCCCTGGAATGAAGCCATCTTCGTAACGCTCACCATCTGGGCAATGCTCTTCGGTGGCTCGCGAGCGGTGCGCGACGGTGTGCATGTCCGGGTCGATGTGCTCGCATTGATATTGCCCCGCGCCGGCGCCCGGATCCTCGATCTGATTGGCATGCTGGCCTCTCTCGCGCTGACAACGTTCTTCTTCTACTGCGGCCTGCAGTACACGCGGTTCGTGTATCAAATGGGCATTCGGGACATCGAGACCAACGTGCCGGACGCGGTCACTTACGGCATCGTGCCGGTCGCCATGGCTGCCTTCGCGATCCGCTACGTCATCCTGATCATCCGGTGGGTACGCGATCCAGAGGTCGGCTTGCCACTGGATTCGGCGAAACATGGCGAGGGCAGCGCCTGACGGCCATGGAAGCGTTCGTTCTCTTTGCGACATTCTTCGTACTCATCATCGTCGGCGCGCCCATTGCGGTGGCGCTCGGTGGTTCGGTGGTGGTCGCCTCGACCTTGTTCAGCCCGATCCCCCTGGCGGTATTGGGCCAGAAGGTCTACGCCAACCTCAATCACTTTACGCTGATGGCGGTGCCGTTCTTTTTCTTCGCCGCGGCATTCATGGAAAGCGGCGGGCTGGTGCGCCGGCTGGTTGGGCTGGCCAACGCCCTCGTCGGGCACCTGCGCGGCGGTCTGGGCATGACGGCGGTGCTCGCCTGCATCTTTTTCGCCTCGATATCGGGATCGAGCCCGGCGACGGTCGCGGCGATCGGCAACATGATGTACCCGGCGCTCGTCAAGGAGGGCTACACCGAGAGATACGCGATCGGCGCGCTTGCGACGGCGGGCTCCATCGGCATTCTCATCCCACCCTCGATCCCGCTGGTGCTCTACGGTTTCATCACCGAGACCTCGATTCCGGATCTCTTCATCGCCGGCATCGTGCCCGGCATTATTTACGGCGCCGCGATGATGGTGGCGGCGCGTTTTCTCGCGCGCAAGGAAAAGTACAAGCTGCGCGAGAGAATTGCCTGGCCCATGCGTTTTGGGGCCGTGCGCGACAGCGTGCCAGCGCTGACGCTGCCGCTTTTCATCATCGTCGGCATTTACGGCTTTCCCGAGTTCGATATCGGCAGCGCCCATTTTGCGGGCGGCGCCATCTTTACGCCGACCGAGGCCGCTGTAATGGCGAGCGCACTGGCCCTGCTGATCGGCTTTTTCCTCTATCGGGAACTGAAGCTGCGCGACATTCCCGGGGCGTTCGTTCACGCCAGCGCGCGCGTGGGCATGATCTTCTGGATTGCCGCGAACGCCGTGCTATTCGGCTTCTTCATCACGAAGCTGGGCGTGCCGAAAGCGGTCACCGAGGTGATCGTCGCGATGGAGCTGAGTCGCGTCCAGTTTCTGCTGATCGTCAATCTGTTCCTGATCGTGGTCGGCTTCTTCCTCGAAGGAGTTCCGACCATCCTGATCTTCATTCCGATCCTGTTTCCCGCGGCGGAGGCCGTTGGCGTCGACCCGGTGCACTTTGGCATAATAACGGTGGTGAACATCGAGCTCGGGCTCGTGACCCCGCCGGTTGGCCTTAATCTGTTTGTCGGCAGCGGTGTTTCAGGTTTGCCCGTGATGTCCGTGTTCCGGGCGACCATACCGTGGATGGTGGCGACCGTTTTTGCCCTGTTGCTCGTCACCTATGTGCCCGAGATCTCACTGTTCTTGCCGCGGCTTATGAATCTGTGATGTATCGGAGCAGGCATCGAACCGGCGATCCGGCCGGGTCGAATCGAGAAGCAAGACCCTGATTACCCAAGGAGGAAACCATGCTGACTAACATGACCAGAAGCCTCGTCGGCGCCGCGCTCGGCGCCACGCTGATGCTCGGCGTCCCGACGGCGTTCGCCGCAGAGATCGTCCTGTCGAACGACACCCAACAAAAGAGCCTCAAAGGCCAGACCTTCGAGGTACTGAAGCAGGAGATCGAGAAGCGCGTCGGTAAGAAGGCCTCGGTGAGATTGCACCACAGCGGTACACTCTTCGACCAGAAGACCCAGATCCAGGGGCTCCAGCTCGGCTCGGCCCACATCATTTCGCCGACAGCCGGCATCTACTCGCCGGTCGCGCCCAAGGTCGGCGTGCTGCTGCTGCCGTTCCTGCTTTCCAGTCCCGAGGCGATCGATGCGGCCCTGAAGGACGAGGTCGTGCGCAAAGCCTTCGTGCCAGACCTGGAAGCGAAAAACATCACGCCGGTCGCCGTATGGATGAACGGCCCGCGGGACTTTGGCCACAAGGGCCGCGAGGCAGCGCTGACGCCCGACCAGTGGAAAGGCAAGAAGATCCGGGTGCAATCCGCTCCGGTCTTTGTCAAGACTATGGAGGCGATCGGCGCGAACGTTATCGCCATGAGCTGGTCCGAAGTGCCCTCGGCCTTGCAGCAGGGCGTGATCGACGCGGCCGAGCCGACGCCCAATGCCTGGCGCGCGGCCGGCATCTACAAGGTCGTCGACCACATCGTCCTCAACGAGTACGTCTACAGCTTTTACATCGTCGGCGCCAACAAGCAGTGGTGGCAAGGTTTGCCGGCGGACGTGCGCAAGGGCGTGCAGGAAGCGCTCGACGCGGCGAGCAAGTGGAACTGGGAGAACGCCGACAAGATGAACGCCGAGGCTCTAAAAACCATCCGCGCCTCCAACACGAAAGTGCACTCCCTTAACAGCGCTCAGAAGAAGGCCTGGCAGAAAGCTGTCGCGCCGGTCTGGAAAACACTGGGCGAGGATGTGGTCGGGCCGGAGGTGATGGCCCGACTCAAGCAAATTGGGGCGCAGTACGCCAGGTGACGCTTCGCGTCGGTGACCGGTGACCCGTGACCGGTGACCAGATGAGCAAGAAAGGGCGGCCATGGCCGCCCTTCGTTCTTCCATTGCGAGGAAGTGATGAAAAAATGGTGATGAACCCCTATCGTTTTGCAGGGTTTACCCATCACCATTAATCATCACCAGCTCTCATCACCAGTTCCCGTCACCAATGTGCCATCGCAAGGCGATGGCACCTGGTTTAGTGGCCGCCAGCTTTCCCAGCCGCGCCAGGAGTAGGTGGCGGCGAAGGGAAATACTCCGCGACGGGGATCTCGATAACGGCGGGGCTGCCGGACCTGAAGGCGGCGGTGACGGCATCGGCGATCTCGTCGGGGCGCGTCACGTAGAACCCGCGCGCACCGTAGACCTCCGCGAGCTTGTCGAAGCGCGGGTTCTCCAGATCCACGCCGACATAGCGCGCCCCATAGTTATTCTTCTGCTGCGCCTTCTCGGAGCCGTGGCAGCGGTTGTTCAGAACGAGACTCACGAGCGGGATACGATGGCGCACCGCGGTGTTGAGCTCGCCGGAAGTGTAGAGGAAACCACCGTCGCCCTGGATGCTCATCGCAGGGCGGTCCGGGTTTCCCAGCTTCGTGCCGAGCCCGACGCAATAGCCCATCCCGAGCCCGCCCTGTCCCGCATAGTTGAAAAGTGTCCGCGGCGACTCGAACTGGAGGCGATCGTAGCTCAAGCCCGTCGCGACGCCCGCATCCAGCGTCACCATGCAATTTTCTGGCAGCACTTTCCTTAGCTCGGGGAAGACCCGTTGCGGCATCATCGGGTCGCCCTTGAGTTCGATCTCGGCCGCCAGCCGCGCCTTGCGGCGCGCGGCGAGCGCCTGGATCTCCGAGCGCCATTCCGCGCTGGCCTTGCTCGTCGAATGCCCCGCACGCAGCGCCTGGAGCAATTGCTGCGCGACCGCTTTCGCGTCGCCCAGAATGCCGACGGCCACCGGGTAATTGCGTCCGATTTCCTGAGCGTCGATGTCCACCTGCACGATGCGGGCCTGCGGATTGAGGACGCTGTAGTCCCACGCCGTCGTCGACTGGCTGAGACGGCATCCGAGCGCGAGGATCACATCGGCGCGATGGACGGCTGCGAGCGTTTCGGCTGCGCCCCGCCAGCCCGGCATACCAACGTAGAGCCGATGGCTGTTTGGCACGGCATCGTTGTGCGCGTAGGACGTGCAGAGCGCCATACCGAGTTGATCAGCGAGCGCTACCGCGTCGGTGCTCGCTTCCGAGTCGATGACGCCGCCGCCTGCCAGCAGCAGCGGCCGCTGGGCCCCGGCGAGGAGCGCGGCGGCTCGTGCAATCGCCTCGGGGTCGCCCGGCAGGCGCGCAGCCACGGCCCGGTAAGCCGCGGGCGGCGACACGGGCACCTCAATCATCTGGTGGTCGAGCAAGTCGCGGGGAACGCCGACGAAGACCGGGCCGCGCTTGCCGGACAGGGCGGCGCGGAACGCGTCGTGCAGCGTAGGCACGATGCGCGCGGTGGTGTGAACCTGGCGCGCGAAGTACGTCACTGGTTTGAACAGGTTTACCAGGTCGAAAGCCTGGTTGCCGTCGCGGTCGAGAAAATCCCGCGCCACGTCGCCGGCGATGACCACCACCGGCGCGCGGCCCTTGTAGGCGAGCGCGATCCCGGTGAGCAGGTTGATCGAGCCCGGTCCCGACGTTGTCATGCACACGGCCGGCCGTCCGGACGCCCGCGTATAACCGTACGCCATGAACGCGGCGCCTTCCTCGTGGCGTGGGTCCACGAAACGGATGTCACTCCGCCCGTAAAGTTCCGTGACGATGCTGTTCGTGGTGAGGCCCACGAGGCCGAAGATATGATCGATGCCCTCGGCGCGCAGCGCTTCGATCACGGCCCGTCCGGCTTTGACTTCTGGCATAGCTGGGGTCCCTTCGGGTTAGGTAATTCCGGTGCGATACTACTAACATATACCACACGTCGGAGATGCCAGCGCCGCAGGCGCGCGGCGCCATTCCGGCGGCAAGGGGGCAGATGATTACGTCGTCGGGCGCAAACCTGGGCGACGACCGCAAGCCAGTCGCTCCCGTATGCTACGATTTTGGCATTCCCTGATCGACACGACGCCTCAAGGTGAAGGAGAGCGCGAATGGGCGGTGCGGCGTTGAAGCACGTGGTCCTGGTGAAGCCGGGACAGGGTTCTTCCGAGGTGGAGCAGGTCTACGAAGAGATTTGCCGAATGAAAGACCCGCGCTGGCTGGGTCCGCTGTTCGGCTTTTTTGCGAACGTGCCGGGGCTGCTCAAGGCGTGGTGGGAGCTGCAGAAGCAGCTCGAGGTCTTGAAGGGGCACCTGCCGCGCGAGCTCATGAACCGTATCGCCATGGTCTGTGCAGTGGCATCGGACTGTCCGCGGTGCGTGAACTTTCATAAGACCGACCTCATTGACCGCATGGAAATGGATGCGGCGGAAGTGGAAAAGCTGCACGACTTCGAGAACGCCGAACTCTCCGACGCCGAGAAGGCCGTCTTCCGCGTAGCCCGCAAGCTGACGTTGAATGAGCAGATGACCGATGGCGAGTTCCAGGCGCTGCGCGATGCCGGCTACGATGATGCGGCGATCGTCGAGATCGTCTCGGTGGCGCTGCTGGAAGGCGGCTTCGCCCGGCACGCCAGCGTGTTCGCGCGCTTCGAGGACGGCGTGAACTGGCCGGCACGGCATACACCGTCGGCGGATTACCGGAAGGTCATCAATCACTGAAGTCGTGAATCGTGAATCGATGATGGTTACTCTGAAAGCGCGTCCGCAGGACGTGGAAATCGATCTCCGGCGTACGGCGTTCATTGTGGTCGACATGCAGAACGCGTATGCCACGAAAGGCGGGATGCTGGACCTGGGCACGGGCATAGATGAGTCGCGCACACGACCCGTCATCGAGGCCAACAAGCGCCTCCTGCTCGCGGCACGGAAGGCGGCCGTGAAGGTGATCTACCTGCAGTTCGGCTATAAGCCGGATCTCAGCGACGCTGGCGGGCCGCAATCGCCCAACATCCGCAAGCAGATGGCAATCCGCATGATCAAGGAGCGTCCCGCCGACCGGGACAAGCTCATCGTGGAGGGAACGTGGGGCTGGCAGATCATCGACGAGCTTAAGCCGGAGCCGGTGGATCTCGTGGTGAAGAAGACCCGTTACAGCGGCTTTGCCGGCACCAATCTCGAGAGCCTTCTCAACGGCCTCGACATCCGTCATCTCATCTTCACCGGCGTCGCGACCAACGTCTGCGTCGAGAGCACGGCGCGGGAGGCCTACTTCCGCGAGTTCTGGCCGATCCTGGTCGAGGACGCGATGGATCACACCGGGCCGGACTTCGTGCGACAGGCGACGCTCTACAACTTCGAGTCGAAGATGGGATGGGTGACGCGGACCGGCGACGTGCTTCGCATTTTGTAATGCGTGAATCGTGATCGCTTATTCCAGTGAGCGGTCGGTCGTTACGCGTTCCCCGCCCGGGCCCTTTTGGCCCGCGCGAGCCACGCGCCCGATCCCATCAGCAGGGCGCTGATCCAGAAAACCGGTGGCACGCCGAAGGCGGAGCCGATTGCCCCGAAAATGACGGGGCCCACGACGCGCACGCCGTTGTTGGTCGTCAACCTCAGGCCCAGCGCCCGGCCCGGCCGCCCCGCCGTGGATTGCTCGTACATCAGCATGAGGGTGAGCGGCACCCCACAGCCCATTCCCAGTCCGAAGGCGAAGGCGACGAGACTGAGCATGAGGGCGTGCTCGAAGGCCGGCACCAGGAAGAAACCGGCCGCCCCGATGGAGAAAGAGTAGGCGAGCAGCCGCTTGGGTCCCATCCGGCGGATGAGCCGAGTCAGGAAAACACGCACGATGAAGGCGGCCACGGCAAAGGTGGAGAGCACCATTCCGATCGCGGTGGCCGTCAGTCCCAGCTTGTATCCGTAGATCGGCATATAAAACTGGAAGAGATCGGTGCCGAGTTGCGCGAGGCCGCTCACGGTCAGCATGCGCCATAGCGCCCGATCGAACTTGGCGGGGGGCGCCTCGGGCGTGGCAGGCGCCGCGCCTTTTGCGACGGGCGCGGGCAGCAGGCGCGACCCGGCCGTTAGCAGAATGAACGCCAGCGCGGAGAAGACTGCGATCGTGAGACAGGCAATCGCATGCCCGAAATTGTCGATGGTGAAACCAGCGAGCAGAGGGCCCAGGAACGACGTCACGGCTCCGACCAGGCTGAAATTGGCGAAATTTCTCGACCGCTGAAGCGGCGCGCTTAACGTGCCGATGAGGTACTGGAGCGTAACGTGGTAGAACGCGAGCGAGAATCCGCTCAAAGTCGCCGCGATGTAAAGGGCCGGCAGATCGCGCCAGAAAAACGGCACGGCAAGCGCGCACACGCCGGATACGGCTCCCGCCAGGAGCAGCGGTCGCGCGCCCAGGCGATCGCACATCGCGCCGATCGGCCACGAGAGCAGCAGGGGGAACACGAAGAACAAGCCGCCAATAATGCCGACCGCGGAAGCGGGCGCTCCGAGCGTCAATGCGTAGAGCGTAACCACCACGCGAGCGGCGTTCACGCTGACGAAATTGATGAACGTCAGCGCGAGGGTGAGGACAATGGCCACGGGTCGGGAAATGGAATCGCGAGCGGTGCCGTGGGTTGCGATCGAAGGGAACCGCCGTCCGCAACAACGTGTGCCCGAAGGGAGAACGCAAATTGCAACACTGACGGTGCGGTGGGAGTCACATGCTGGATTCCCGTTCTACGGCGGGATATACGTCGTGACTCGTGACTTGCGGTTCCTGACGGCAAATGTTTACTCGCTTTGCAGGGGAGAACGCAAAGGCGCGCGGCTGATTGTCCCAGTACGAGTTTTGAGCGTAAAGGTGGAGAAGACGGCGGAGTCGAAAGGAAGACGGGTTCCTGGCATTGCATCGGGCTTCGATGTACAGTCCAGTAGGCTTCGCAAACCGCATTTAAAGAGAGGAGCATGCGCGAGGATTGATGAGTGACGAGGTTTCCAACGAGAAAAACGTTCTGGGCGGTCCGCTGCTTGCGTGCAGCTACGTTCCGCTGACCGGTTACTTTCGTGACGGATGCTGCGCGACGCACGGCGTGGAGGGTGTGGCGCACCTGGTCTGCGTCAAGGTGACAGCGGAGTTCCTGGAGTTCTCGCGCGAGCGCGGCAACGATCTCATCACCCCGCGGCCAGAGCTGCGTTTCAAAGGGTTGAAGCCCGGCGACCGCTGGTGCCTGCACGTGTTGCGCTGGGTCGAGGCGTGGGAGGCCGGCAACGCGCCGCAGGTCGTGCTCGAGGCGACGCACGAGAATGTGCTCCCGTACGCGCCGCTTGCCGCACTCAAGCGCCACGCGCTGGATCTTTTCTGATTCGAACAGCGCGCAACAAGATCCAGAAGATTGACCGCAGATAAACGCAGATTTACGTATCGAAAAGACAGAAATGCCAAGAGCAAGAGCAGAATCGATCAGCCGCCGATGAACGCCGATATACGCCGATCAAGCGTCGTAAATCGTCTTCTGCGGGCCTTCGGTTTTTTACGGGGCCTGATTTGCGATTTATGATTAACGATTTACGATTCACGGGTGCGTGGGTCCATTCACGAATCACCAGGTAGCGGAACCGGAGCCGCTAGAAGACGCCCAGCGCGAGCCCGGCCGCGATTGCGGCGCCGGTTTCTTCGCAGCGGCGAAGGTCTCCCGCTCCAATCGTCTTCTGGGCGAGGATCGCCTCAGGCGTCTGGGCGTGCGTGCACACAATGATCGGCTCACAGACCGCCTTGAGCCTCCAGCCCGTGCAAATGCGCTCGACCTGGCGCACGGCGTTGTGGCCGTCGCTGCCGGCGCAGACGAGTGTTGCGTACGGCCGGCCGGCGATCCGTTCGAGCGCCGCGTAGTAGGTGCGGTCGAAAAAGTCCTTCATGACGCCGGACATGGCGGCAAGGTTCTCCGGCGTCACGAAAACGTAGCCGTCTGCCTCCACCACGTCCTCCGCCGTCGCTTCCGCGGCGCGGACGAACCGCGACTGAACTCCGCCTTCTGACGTGGCGCCGCGCAGCACAGCTTCGGCCATCTGACGCGCGCCGCCGGTCATCGAGTGGAACACGATGAGCAAACGTTTCATCGTTGCGTGAGATTGCCGGGGGAGGGATTAAGAGCCCCTATCACAATGAAACACACCCTGCGCTGCCACTGTGTTTGTTCGCAACGCACGCGGGTTTCACTAGGTTTGCGGCTCTAAGGATGAAGGCCGAAAATCGTAAATCGTGACGCGGACAAGCAGCACCGGGTGATCCTGTCGCGTGTGGCGATTCACGGTCGTCCCGTCAATATTGATTGTCCATAAGGCCCGGCGGCTGGTATTCCAGCGGATCCTTAGGGTCAACGCACTGAAAGTCCGTTACGCACCGTGAGAGCGTGCAGATGTTGCGCGTCTCGATCGCCATCTGCTTGCGTGCCGCACACAATTTGTCGGCATTCTGGCGCGCCTTTGCGGCCTCGGCATCGGTGAAGGCGTAATCGTAGGTCAGATAGTTGCCCGCGCTGACGACGAGAGAACTGCAGCCGGCACACGCCATCAGCAATGCAATGAGCAAAAAGTGACGAATAATGGATAATGAATAACGAGTCATGGCTTTGATCGATTCATGATTCACCAAAGACTGTCTCAAAAACCAAAATGCAGCCGCCCATCCCTTATCCCTTCCCCTTCTCCCAAAAGAAGAAGGGGAAGCAATTGCCGCCCCTCTCCTCTCGGGAGAGGCGCGGGGGTGAGGGTTGGAGGGGCGGGGGAGAAGGACCGAACGCCGATAGACGCCGATAAGGAAGAAGTGCATTGATTTGCGCGGGTTTTTTGTCCGCGGTTATCTGCGTCTATCTGCGGTTAATAAGTCTTATGGATTTTTGAGATACGTTCTATTCACCCGGTTGTCAAAGCTCAAACGCCTCGCCATTGATCTTGATCGTGCTCACCAGTGGGACGGGCCTGACGACCATCTGCTCAGCAAAGCAGCCTTGTTTCGCGCATCGCACGACGTGCCGCACTTTGTCCGGATCGTCGTCCGACTGCACCTCCAGATGCGTCTGCACTTCGTTGCAGCCGCTGTCGATGGTTCCTTTGATCACGGATCCCCGCAGGAACCAGTCGAACAGGACCCGCACCTTCGCGTGCTTGATCCTGGTTTTGGTCATGGTCGCGTACCGCGACACCTGGGTGAGCAGTCAAGCACCCAGGCCGGCGGCGACGTAGATCAGGGGTTGCGGGTACTGGTCGTCGCCCTTGAGATGCGCGGGCTCGTCCACATGGATTTCAAATTTGCGGTGTCGCGCGACCTTGTGCATTTTCTCGAGCGACTCGACCTCGGTTTCCATCACGAACTCGTATGGACGGCCCGGCAGGTCCGGTGCGTCGAGGCTTGGCCGCTCGGTCCGGACGATGACGCCCGGGCCCACATCCGGCTTGTTGGTCATGATTCCCTCCATCCTTGATGGTTGTCGACGACGAGCTTCGAGTATAGCGCCATCGCCTCGGCTGCGCACAGTGCCTGCGCGGCGCGACAGGTGTCGAAAAACGACATTAGCCGCCGATGAACGCCGATAAAAATGACGCCCATTAGCTTGTCGGGATTTTCTGTCCGTGTTTATCTGCGGCTTGTTCTTGGGTTTTGAACCGGTTCGATTCACGATTCACGTTTCACGGAAGTTCGGGTCCATTCACCATTCACCGGGGTTGATGTTTTGTTGCCGCGGGGGTTAAGCTTTTCGGGCAATCATTGCAACTTAGGCCTGGGCAAGGGGGTGACATGTCGCTCGAGCAAAACAAGAAATTGATCCAGCGTCTCTACGACGAGGGGTTTAATCGCCAGGACGCTGCCGCTGGGGCTGCGTTCTACGCCGTCAATGCAAAGAACCACGGCCGGGAAGTCGGCCGGGCCGGAATGCAGAAGGTATTCGAGATGCTCTTCAGCATCTTCCCGGACTTTACATATCGAATCGAAGAGAGCACGGCCGAGGGCGACCGCGTCGTGTGCAAGGTCACAATGACCGGCACCCACCGGGGCCAGCCGACGCTGCCGGACTCCATCGGCAGCGGCATGCTGACAGGCGTCGCGCCCACCGGAAAACCAGTCAACGTCCTGCAATTCCACAGCTTCCGCATCGCTGACGGGCAGATCACCGAGCACGCCGCGGTCCGAGATGACTTGGGCATGCTCCTGCAGCTTGGTGTGGTGCAGCGGCCTCGCTAGGTTGTCGAACTTACAAACAGAAAAACACTATCTCAGGTTTTGAAACGAGAGTCATTCAGGCATGAGCCGCCGCAAAAACTCCGGCACCGGTTGCGGCTTGCCGGTGTCGCGGTGGACCCACACCATGATGGCCTCGCCTTCGGCGACCTTCTCCGGGCTTGCGCTCGTCGTCCAGACTTCGGAATAAGTCGGAAAACTTGTCCGGCCCGGCTTGCCGGCGTACAGCTTGAGCTCCAGCGTTGCAGGATGGCTGACCGGCAGGATGTAGGTGCAACTCGCTTTCTTGACGACCGGGCCGTGTCCATCCGGCGTCGTCTGGGCGGCGATGGATTGCAGCCACTCGATACGCGTCTGCTCGAAGTAAGTGAAGAATGCGGCGTTGTTGACGTGACCGTTTGCGTCCATGTCGGACCAACGAATGTTCAGGCGCTGGCTCCAGACGAGATTGCTTTTCGTGGATTCCATTGCTTTCCGTGATTCGGCTCGAGAGCGAAGGTTGCTATGGTAATACAGAGGCCGATGGGAGGAGAGCGGAAGGAGGAAGGAGGAGGAAGGTGAGCGGAGGGCCTTGAATTTCGTGACGGACTACGCGGATCGGATGACGGCTCACGCATCGCGAATAACTCGCTCTATTCTCGATACTCCACTGTTATCCATGTTCATGCAAGCAGAGCGATTCGTGCTTCAGCAGTCCACGATAATGGCGTATAATGCAATGTCTGAATGTGGGGCGTCTGAAAGGAAATTCTTAATGAACGCAATCTGGCGTTTCTATGTGGACCAGGACCGGCGCTGGAGGTGGCAGCGTCTGGCGGCTGACCGATCGGTGCTGTCGGAATCGGTGCAGGCGTACAAGAATTACGATGGCTGCATGGCCAATGCACAGTCCAAGGGCTATGTGTTCCACCCCTCTCACGCGAAGCTCATCCAAAGACGATTCTGACGCTTGCCTGAAAACGGCGGGGCTCGTGCAGTGTTTGCGGCTCCCGTGTCGAGAAAAGACCCCGCTCCGCCGGGGTTTTTGCTTTGCGTCCCGCCTCCGGGCGCGTTTTCGCATTCGATTTTGGCCGTGGTCCCTGTTATTCTTATGGTGCGGGCATGACCCCCGCAAGTTTCCGTTACGGAGCGTTTCGCGTGGGCAAGAAGCTTTTCGTCGGCAACCTGAGCTACAGCGTCGGTGACGACGACCTGCATCACCTGTTCGCGGCGCACGGCAACGTGGCGTCGGCGCAGGTCATCATGGATCGCGATTCCGGCCGCTCGAAGGGGTTCGGTTTCGTCGAGATGGGCAGCGATCAGGAGGCGCAGGCTGCCATCGCCGCGCTCAATGGCACGCCTTTCGACGGCCGCAACGTGACGGTCAACGAAGCGCGGGCGGGCCGCGGCGGTGGCGGAGGTTTCGGCGGGAGAACCGGCGGTGGCGGTCGAGGGAAGTTTGGCGGCGGCGGGGGACGCCCTTCCTGAGCTGCGTCCAGCTGATCCGATTCGCGCGCGGGCGCCGGGTAGCGGCGCTGTCGGGGCCGCCTATATTGCAATTCAACACAAGCGGCAGCTGCTGCGATGTGAGGTAAACACTTGGCAAAACAAAACTATCGTTTCGAGAAGCGCCAGAGGGATCTGAAAAAGAAGAAGAGGCAGGAAGAAAAACGGCAGCGCAAGCTCGCCGCCAGAACCGGGTCGGATGCGAGCGATCCCGAGGCCCCCGCGGAGCAGCCGGAGCTGACGCCACCCGGTGATGCCAGCGAGAATGCTGAAACGAGCGGGCCACGCGAAACCAAGGGCTGATGTGGTGAAGACCGCGCCGGGGACGGCCGACTTTCGCGATCTCGAAGCTCGATGAGCGCGCTCCGGGACTTGCTGTTTCGATGCGTGTATGATGCAATGCTGACACCGCGACAAACAGCTCCTACCCACTTCCACGCCCCGCTCCCCTCATGTTGTTCAGGGAGTTTCTTCGAATCGTCCCGCCTGACAAGAATCGAGATGGACATCGTCGTGTTAAATCCGGCTTCTGAGGCGACCGCGTCGGATAGTGCGGATCGGTTTCAGAGCCAAGGTCATCCCGTTGTGATTGATGCGTGCGCTTTGCGCCGGGCAGCGGTTGGACGCGGTGCTGCCCAGGCCGGTGCGAGGGCGTTCTCGTGAGATGCCATCACTGCGGCAAGCTGACCACTGTGCGTACCGCCGGCAAGGGCGACGAGTTCGTGTACCGTTGCCACCACTGCAATGGCCCTCACCAATTTACTGCGGCGGGCCGTCATGGTTCCGGTGCGATCAACTATCGTGTTACCAAGGTCGAGCCTGTGGGACGGAGAAAATAGGGGTAACACGATGCCAGGCGATGTCCCTTCGCCCGGCGTGCTCGTTCCACAAACAACATCATCTTTCCATTTTTCAAGAGAGGTCTATGTGCCAAACGGAACAGTGAAGTGGTTCAATAACACCAAGGGCTTCGGCTTCATCCAGCCCGACGACGGATCCAAGGACGTCTTCGTGCATATCTCGGCCGTTCAGCGCGCAGGGCTCGCGACGCTGGCGGAAGGCCAAAAAGTCCAGTTTGAACTGGTGCGCGGCAACGACGGCAAGACCTCCGCGGACAACCTGAAGGCGGACTGACCGGCGTAATGACGCGGCAGTGCGCGGGGGGCGTGAGCCTCCGCGCACGGCGTTTGATACGCGAAAGCGCAGAGCGCGTCTGACGCACTGGCGCCGCTGCTGCGATTCGCGCCGGAGGTCCCTGTATCTCCCGAAACAAGAACCCCTAACATAAAGCGATAATTCCGGCATGTTCCGAAGTGTCCTTCTCGCGGGTGCGATGGCGCTGGCGACAGCGCTCGCGCACGCGCAGGAAATCAAGATCGGTTTTGTCGACGCCCCCCGAGTGGAACGAGATTCGGTGCAGGGCCAGCGCCTTGTCGAAGCGCTGCAAAGGGAGTTCGGCCCGCGCGAGCAGGAGATCCTTGCCTTGCAGACTCGGATCGCCGATGAGCGGGCGCGGTTCGAGGCCGAGCGCAGCACGCTGGAACGATCGGAGCTCATGGCAAGAGGCAACGCGATCTCAGCGATGATGAAGAAGTCCGATCGGATGGTGATGGCCATGCGCGAGGACCTTCAAAGGCGTCGCAACGAGATCGCGGTGGATTTCATAAAAGGTGCCCGTGCCGCGATCAAGGCCGTGGCGGAGGCGGGTAATTTCGACCTGGTGGTGCAGGAAGCCAAATTCGCGAGCTCGCGCATCGACATCACCGATCAGGTGCTCGCGGAGATGGCGAGGCAGGCCGGCGAGGCGGGGCAGTAATCTGAGATCGCGTCGAGCGGATATTCCGGGCGACGGCCTTACGCCGAAAAACTGCGGCACTTGTCCTGCGCGATGAGGACGAGCGCACCGCGCGGCGCGGTGAGCGCGTGAGCCGTTCCCGAGGGCACGTGCAACAAGCAGTGCTCGTTAACCAGCATGCGGTCGCTTTCGAGATCCGCCTCGAGCGTGCCTTCCGCCACGAACGTGAACTGCTCGTTGTCGTGCATGTGACGCGCGATTGCGGCCCCTGGCGCAAAACGCATCACAGCGACGTGGAGCTTCTCGCCTGTCAGAAGCTTGCCCGTGACTCCTGTCGGCAGCGCAAACCCGGTTCCAGTCTTGACCGCCGCGCTCGCGGGCCCTGACCACGAATCGGTTTTCTCGAGCATGTCGTAGACGTAGCGCTTGCCCGGTCCGGGCGGGAGGCGCTTGGCCTCCGCGAGCACGTCAGCGGTGGTCTGTCTCGGTTCGTTGATCCGGCCGCCAAAGCCCGCAAAACAGTTGGGGCCGTCGTACTTGCCATCCACTGGCGGGCCGGTAATGCCGTGGCGCGTGTCCTTGATCGCGAGAAACACAAGATCCTCGTCGGGGCAGGCAAGACCGGTGTGCACGGCCATGCCCGGCGTGTGCAGGATCATCCCCTTTGACGCGAACACGCGATCACCCTCGACGTCGTTCATCATCGTGCCCTGCAGCACGAAGTTGAACTGCTCGTTGGGGTGGGTGTGCGCCTTTGCTCCAGTGCCCCGCGCCTGCCGGCCGAGCGTGCAGGCGATGTGGCTGCTCGCGAGCACGGCGCCGACGGTCGAGGATTTCCCGCTTTTCAGATTCGGCCCTGAGAGCAAGCGCCGCGCGGTGACCTTAAGGCTGGTCTCGCCATCCGGTATGTGATCCAAGGACGCGAAATCGTAAACGCGCTGGACGTGGGTTCGGCTCTTAGCCAAGGTCATTGCTTTCTCTCCGAAGATTCGCGAACGAGTGTAGCATGGGAATTCCCGATGCGTCCGTCGCTCGCTGGGCGCGCCTCGTAGCCGGGCTTTCAGACCTTGCTCGAGTTTGGTCGGTCGTGCGCATGGACGAAATTGGCGAGTCAAGTCACGAGGTGCCGGTCATGCCTTTACAATGTCGCGGTGGCACCGGCGCCTTATTCCGATCTCACGCCCGACCGCGCCCTCGACGCGCTCGCGAGCGTCGGCCTGCTGCCCGACGGACGCCTTCTCGGTCTGAACAGTTACGAGAATCGTGTCTACCAGGTCTGGATGGAGGAGGGCCCCCCGTTCATCGTCAAGTTTTATCGCCCGGGGCGCTGGAGCGACGCCCAAATCCTGGAGGAGCATGCTTTTTCAGAGGAGCTGGCCGAGCGCGAGATACCGGTCGTGGCGCCGCTCGCCATCGCCGGTGGGACGCTACACGCGTTCGCGAACTTTCGCTTCACGGTCTTTCCGCGCCGCGGCGGCCGCGCTCCCGAGCTCGAGGACCGCAAGACGCTCGAGTGGATCGGGCGATTCATTTCGCGCATCCATGCTGTTGGCGCGACGCAGCCTTTCCGCGAGCGACCGGCGCTCGACATCGACAGTCATGGCACCGAGCCGCGCGACTGGCTCCTTGGCAGCGGCCTTATCCCTCAGGATATTCTGGAAGCCTGGACGAGCGCCACGGCGCTCGCGCTCGACGGCGTGCGCCGGTGCTACGAGCGCGCGGGTAAGGTGAATCTTCTCCGCCTTCATGGCGATTGCCATGGCGGCAACGTCCTGTGGACGGATGAGGGTCCCCATTTCGTGGATTTCGACGACGCCCGCATGGGACCCGCCGTGCAGGACTTGTGGATGCTGCTGTCGGGCGACCGCGCGTCGATGGCGCACCAGCTGCTGGATGTGCTCGCAGGCTACGAGGATTTTTGCGAGTTCGACCGGCGCGAGCTCTACCTCATTGAGGCGCTTCGCACGCTGCGCCTCATTCACTACTCCGCGTGGATCGCGCGGCGCTGGGGCGATCCGGCGTTCCCCGCGGCCTTCACGTGGTTCGGCACGCAACGCTACTGGCAGGACCGGATACTCGAGCTCAAGGAGCAGATTGGGTTGATGGATGAACCGCCCCTACATGTATAGATAAGAGTGATGAGAAATAGTGATGGATAATGGTGATGAAGAATCGGTGATGAAACCCGCTAGTTTCTGTCACCGTTACCCTTCGCCTACTAGTTGACGATGGAGATTATTGGGGCGTGTCTTACGATGTTGTGATCATTGGGGCGGGGGCCGCCGGGCTGGCAGCGGCCGCAGAGCTCGCGCGGGCAGGGCTCTCGGCGCTCGTGCTGGAGGCACGTGACCGCGTCGGCGGGCGCTGCTGGTCGCTCGAGGTTCCCGCCATGCCGGTGCCGATAGAGCTCGGTGCCGAATTCATTCACGGGCGTCCCGCGGCGACGTTTTCTCTGCTCGACCGGGCCGGCGTTGCCGCGATCGACCGTATTGGCAGCGGGTGGTATGTCGAGCGCGGGAGGCTCAAGCGCACGGGCGATATCTTCGACGAGATCCACGCGGCTTTGCGCAAGACCGGCATGCCCCGGAAGGGTGTCTCCTTCGAGACGTTTCTCAACCGCGAACTGCGGCACGTGTCGGCCAGGGCCCGTGCATTCGCGCGCCGGCGCGTGGAGGGCTACGATGCCGCGGATCCGGCCCGTGTTAGCGCGCGGGCAATCGTCGAGGAGTGGTCGGGCGAGGACGAAGCGACCGCCGCTTCGCACTTCCGGCCGCTCGGCGGTTATGGCTTGCTGCTGGAATCGCTGAGCCGAACGTTGGCAGGATCGGGTGTTCGGCTGCAGTTGCGGACAGTCGTGCACAAAGTGCAATGGCAACGCGGCTACGTGCAGATCGAGGGGCACCGGGGCGGAAAAGCGTTTCGCGCTACCGCGGCGCGCGCGATCGTGACGCTACCCCTTGGCGTGCTGCAGCTTCAGCGCGACGCGCCGGGCGCGGTCCGTTTTTTCCCAACGCTGACGCAAAAGGAGCGTGCGTTGCGGGGGCTCGCGCCAAGCCCGGTTATCAAGGTCGTCATGCGGTTTCGCACTGCATTCTGGGAGAAACTGGACGCGGGGCGCTACGCGGACGCGGCGTTCCTGCGATCGTTCGACGCACCGTTCCCCTCTTTCTGGACGGCGCTACCGGTGCGCACGCCGTTACTCGTTGCCTGGGCGGGCGGGCCTAGAGCTGAGCGTCTGTCGGGCGCAGCGACGCGCCACGTCATCCGCCAGGCCACGATAAGCCTCGAGTCGATGTTCGGCAAGCGGGCCCGGGTCGAGAGACAGCTGGAAGCGGCCTGGGTCCATGACTGGCAGGAGGATCCCTGCGCGCGCGGCGCGTACAGCTACGTTACGGTTGGCGGAGACGGCGCGCGCAAGGCGCTGGCGGCGTCACTGCACGACACGCTGTTCTTCGCCGGCGAGGCCACCGATTTCGAGGGCGAGCATGGAACGGTCGCGGGCGCGCTGCGGAGCGGGACGCGCGCCGCGCGCCAGGTTCTGAAAGCGCGATGAGTAACGAACCGCAGTGACTAGGTGACTAAGCGAACAGCCGTTGGTCTTCGGTTGGCCTCGCTACCTAGAGGCAATCTCAAAAATAACACAGCCACGGAACCACACGGAAGCACACGGAAATTGTTGTTCCATTACGGCCCGTTTCGAGGTTCACGTCTTCTCCCATGTCATTCCGTGTGATTCGGTGGTTAAGGATCTTGCGGTTTTCCGGGTATTTTGAGACCGGTTCTAGTCACGTAGTCACCTAGTCACTTGGCTTTATCACCTCAGGCGTTCTTGTTGCGCCGGCCTGCGACGGGAATCTTAGGCGGCTTCGCCGGCTTGAGGGGCCCCCAAAGACGACTGTAATACGTGTCGGCAAGCTGCAGCGCGGCGACCGGATTGTGACCGAGCACGCGGTCCTTCGCGACCAGTACTGTCGTCAGCCCCTTCGCATGCTTGAAAAAGAGGCTGTCGTGTCCGATGCACAGTCCCAGAACAACGTTGAACTCGCAGCCGTGCGCATTGAGCAGCTCGGCCTGGCAAACGGGATTGCACAGCGACTCGAATTGCCCCGGACGGACCTTTTCGTGGTCGGA
Organism: Betaproteobacteria bacterium; assembly: GCA_029863175.1. The sequence continues at coordinate 24,416 of JAOTVX010000022.1, forward strand.
AATTCCCATGTCTTCCTTCGGGATGCTGCCGGTTTTGCATGCGACCGACACCACTTCAAAGCCATGGCTCTCGAGAATGCCGCTGAGGACATAGGCGTGATCGACGAAACTGATGCAGTTGGCGATGCCGATCTTCCTGTAGCCCATGCGCTTGGCGAACTGAACGATCTCCTCGACCCGTGTCCACTTGCAATAGCCTTCGGATTCCACGAGCGCTGATTCGCGCGAGATCTTGCGCACTTCGGGGTCGTCATAAAGGGTGTGCGCCTCGGCCTGTGTTTCGGGATCGACCTTGGTCGGGCAGAAACCAGGCCCGCGCTCCGCGGACTCGCCCTGCCGGCAGGCCCTGACCGTCGGCGGACAGTACGCGCATGCGGGGTCTTCGTATTTCATGGCCGATGCTCCTTCCAGGATATCCTAACGACACTCTATTGGGTCGGCTGGCGGAAAGTTTGTTCTAGATCAACATTTCGGCCCGGAAACCGTGCCATCGGAGGCAGAAAGCGTGACTGGTGACTGGTGACTGGCAAAGCGAAAAGCAAGGCGAAAGGCGAAAGGAGCATGACCTAAGAGCTTTTTACTTCCGACTTCCGACTTCCGACTTCCAACTTCCGCCTTCTGACTTCTGACTTCTGACTTGGGACGGGTCCCGTCTCTGTCGCCCCTGTAGAATAGGTCACCCTTCATTTTGCACTGTCTCCTGTCGTGTGCGCCCGCTTACTCATCGTGTTGGTTGCCGGCAGTGTGCTTTTCTCGTCGGCGACTCCGGCCCAGCCGACCTATCCGACGGGCCCGGTGCGCCTGCTGGTCGGATTCTCGCCGGGCGGGACGACCGACATCATCGCGCGGCTGCTTACGCCCGAGCTGAGCGCGTTCTTCAAGCAGCAGTTTTACGTCGATAACCGCCCTGGTGCGACGGGCAACATCGCTGCCAATCTCGCGGCGAAAGCGTCCCCGGACGGCTCGACATTGATCGTCGTGCCGGCAGCCTTCGCGAGCAACATCAGTGCCTATGCGAAGACCGGCTACGATCCACTGCGCGATTTCGCGGCGATTACTCGGGTCGCTGCGGTGCACAACGTGCTCGTCGTCCACCCCTCGGTGCCGGCTGCCAGCCTCGCGGAGCTCGTCACGCTCGCGAAAAGACGGCCGGGCGAGCTAGTGTTCGCCTCGCCCGGCAACGGCAGCACGCCGCATCTCGCGGTGGAGATGCTCAAGCTCCGGGCCGGCGGGTTAAACGTCCTGCATGTGCCTTACCGCGGGATGAATCCGGCCGTGCTGGAAGTCCTCGGAGGGCATGTGCACGCAATCGTCTCCACGCTGCCGCCGGCGATTGCCCACGTTCGCAGCCGCCGGTTGCGGCCGCTCGCTGTGGCAAGTCTGAAGCGCGCTCCCGCGCTGCCCGATATTCCGACGTTCGACGAGGTGGGCTATCCCGGCTACGAGGCTTCTGCGTGGAATGCCGTCCTCGCGCCGGCAGGAACGCCCTACGACGTGCTCATACGCCTCAACCTGGCGATCGTCCAGATCGCGCGGACGCCGCAATTCAGGTCCCGACTCGCCCGCCTGGGCGCGGAAGTGATCGCTGATACGCCCGAGGAGTTCATCGCTTATCTTCGCGTCGAAATCGCGAAGTGGGCGAAAGTGGTGAAGGCCTCGGGCGTCAAGATTGAATGATGCGTGATGCGTGATGCGTGACGAATGACGAGTGACGAGTGACGAGGAGAATTTCCGATGAGCACCGACCGGCAACCTGTGGGAATCGTAGGGCTCGGCCTGATCGGGACAGCGCTGGCCGAGCGGCTGATCGGCGCCGGCTTCACCGTGCACGGTTACGACATCATCCCTGAACGCTGCGCCCGGCTGACGGAACTCGGCGGGATTACGGCGGCATCGGTTCAGGACATCGGCAGGACCTGTAATCCCGTCGTCCTGGCCGTGTTCGACACCGACCAGGTCGAAGGCGTGGTGGAAGGCGCCGGCGGCATGGCGTCCCTCGGACTCTCACCGGGGCAGACCGTGATCTGTACGAGCACGTGTGAGCCCGATCGTATCTTCGCTCTGGCTGAACGCGCGGCGCGAAGCGGCATCCGTTTTCTTGAGTTTCCGATATCCGGGAATAGCAATCAGATTACGCTGGGTAACGGTGTCGGCCTTGCAGGCGGCGAGGTCGAGACGATGGAAACCGTCGCGCCGGTGCTGGATGCGATCTGTTCACGCCGCTATTACCTCGGGCGCGCCGGCGCTGCGGGCCGAGCGAAGCTCGCTGTCAATCTGGTCGGAGGCCTCAATCGGGCCGTGCTGGCCGAGGGACTGGCATTCGCAGAAGCGCTCGGGTTGGAGCTCGACTCGTTTCTCGAGGTGCTCAAAGCATCGGCTGCTTACAACCGCGCGATGGACACCCGCGGCCACAAAATGATTCACGGCGACTTCGCGCCGCACGGCAAGGTGTTCCAGTCGCGCAAGGATTTCGCGTTGATGCAGAAGGCGGCCGAGCGTGCCGGCCAGACGCTTCCCCTGGCGACCGTCTATATTGACTTGATCGAAGGGTGCCTCGCTAACGGCGAGGCCGAGCTCGATAACTCCGCGATCATTCGGGAAGTCCGGCGTCGCCGACGGCGCTGACGGGAACGGGAGGCTAGGACGCGGCGTAAACGTCGGCGACGTTGCGCAGGCCCTTGAACTCGATCGCGTTGCCGCAGCCATCACGGCACGTCATCAGCACTTTTTCTTGTAGTGCCCTTTGGCCCGGCCCTTGCCAGGGTGCTTCTTGTGTTTCCATTTCTTGCCGCAATGATCGTCGTCATCCCGTTCGTAACGGTTGCCGCGATAGATGACATGCACGCGCTGGGGGCGCGGCGCTTCACTGGAACCGGCGGCCGTGTCGCTGCTGGTGCTCACGTTCTTGCCGACGACCGCGCCAGTCGCGCCGCCGACGCCGGCGCCGACCACCGCGCCCGAGCGGCCGCCAACCGATTTCCCGACCGCCGCCCCGGTGGCGCCGCCGACCGCACCGCCCACCATTGCGCCCGTCTGACCTTCGCCCGGCGTGCTCACCGCGCCCCCGACCGCACCGCCGACCGCGCCACCGACCACCGCGCCGTTTTTCGGGCTCACGGATTGGCCGATCGCCGCTCCGGCTGCTGCGCCCAGCCCGCCGCCGAGCGCCGTCTCTACGTCATCCGCCTGCGCGCCCGAGCCAATCAGGCTCACCGCCAGTGCTGCCAGAATTCGCTGCGTTCCGAAGCTCAGTTTCATCGCCTTTCTCCTTTCGCCGAGCGGTCGTTTCGGTGCCGATGGACTGGGCCGGACGGGACGATAACGGCACCTATCCTGCTACAAATAAAGCGAAAAGGCTGTGAAGGGCCTCACGGATGCACCGCTGCGGAACCCGCCCGGCGTTCTGCTGTGGCGCCGGGCGTCGTCACGTACGCGAAAAGCGGTAGTAAGTCGCGCTCCCGGCGTGCATTACGTTGAATAGTGCTAGGCTCGAGCAAGACGGGACGGGTTTGTTAGAAAGGAGAGTCGTTCGTGGCGGGTTGGATAGCTGCATTCAAAATCATACCGTGGGCCGATGTGATCGCGGCGGCGCCGGCCGTCGCCCGCGGCGCGAAGAAGCTATGGGATTCGGTCGGGGACAAGGTGCCCGAGGCAGGGGCCGGTCCTGCGCCGGGCAGCCCGGAAAGCCGCTTGCAGGCGCTGGAGTCGCAGCTCGTCGAGTTGAGACGCGAGCTCGCCACATCCTCCGAGCTCATTAACTCCCTGGCCGAGCAGAACGGACGGCTGGTGGACGCGGTCGGCATCCTGCGCGTGCGCACCCGGGCTTTGCTCGTCGCAACGATCATCGCGTTTGCGCTGCTCGCAGGAATTGGCGTCTGGATCCTGCTCGCATGACGCTCAAGCTTCGCCGCCTTTCGCACGCGCTCGGCGCAGAGGTCTGCGGCATCGATGTCTCCAAGGAGATGAGTGAAGCGTTTTTCGGCGACATCTATCGGGCCTTTCTGCATTTCGGCATCCTGCTCTTTCGCGATCAGGACATTACCCGCGAACAGCACATCGAGTTCAGCCGGCGTTTCGGCGAGCTCGACCGGCACGATGCGTTGCCGCGTGACCGGCATCCCCGCTACCCCGAGCTCCTGATGGTCACGAACGAGCCCAAGCCGGACGGCAGCCCGTCGGATACGAAGTACACGGGACGGCAGTGGCACTCCGACATGTCGTTCACCACCGCGCCCTCACTCGGCTCGCTGCTACGCAGTTACGTCGTTCCCGAGGTCGGCGGCGACACCTTGTTCGCGAACATGTACGCTGCCTACGACGCTCTCTCGGACGGCATAAAGGCGCTGATTGCCAATCTGCACGGCATCCATCTCTCAGGGACGCGCAAGATTGCGAATAGCGAGAGCGGCATTCCGCGCGCGGACGAGCAGAGGCGTCTCAATCCGCCGGTGGCGCAGCCTGTCGTCCGGGTGCATCCCGAGACCGGAAGAAAAGCGCTCTACATTGGCGAAAAAGTGAAGCGCTTCAATGGCATGACCGACGAGGAAAGCAAACCGCTCATCGATTATCTGGTGCGGCATGCGACACGGCCGGAGTTCGTATATCGCCATCAGTGGAAGAAGAATGACATCGTGGCGTGGGACAACCGGTGCGTGATGCACCAGGCGCTCGGCGATTTCGACGAAACTCAGCTGCGGCACCTCGAACGAACCACGGTCCTGGGTACGCCCTCGGGCTACGTGGTTGCGGGTGGCTGAGTCCGGGCGGGAGCGTGGCATGGCGAAGAAGGCGAGGCGAAAACGGGAATCGGGCGCGAGGCCGCCGGGAACGAGCGCCACAAGTCGCGCGCTGCATGACAAGCGTTTTCCGGGCGAGAGTGCAGGCTATCGGCGTGCACGTCGATGCTGGACAGCCTCGATGGGGCCGTAGCACACGCGGCACAGCGGATAAACATCGCCGTGGTTGCGAAAGCCCCGATTCAGCGCATTCGCGACTTTGCGCGTGAGCGCGGTTGGAGCAATTTGCGCCTGCTGTCTTCCGCGGGCAATACTTACAATCGCGACTATTACGGCGAGACCGGGGACGGGTCGCAATGGCCGGCACTGAACGTGTTCGTGCGGCGTGGCGGCAGGATTCATCACAGCTACGCTGCCGAATTGCTATTCGCTTCCGCTGCGCCGGGGCAGGAGCCGCGGCACGTCGATTTCCTCTGGCCCATCTGGAGCCTGTTCGACCTGACACCAGAAGGTCGGGGGACGGATTGGCACCCCAAGCTCCAGTATGACTGACCTACGGGGTTACGTGCATGCTCGAGGCGATCGAGGAGATGAAGGCCGAGGCCGCACCTCGTGACGAGTGACGAGTGACGAGTGACGAGGTCCAATTTGCATCGCCCATCACCCATCACCCGACGCGCACGGCACTAAGCGTTATCCGCGATGATGCCAGCCATGGTGTCGGAAGCCGCGGCCACGGCGTGCGAATAGCTCATCAGCGATCTGCTGCTGCTCGGGAGAGAGCGCGGCGTATAAAGGCTTGGCGGCGGTGAGCGTCTTCTTGAGGCGCTCGGCAGCCGCGGCAAGGCGCGCTTGCCGGCGCTCCATACGCTCGATCGCCGTGGGCGGCGTGCGTCTCACGTTCTGGTCACGCTGCGCGTGGCGCGCCTTGAAGCGCTCATCGGCGCCGCGCGTGTGCTGGCGCAGCGCGTCCGCGAAGCTGTTCCATTGCGCCTCCTGCGCGTCGGTGATCTTCAGGGCGGTCTTGAGGTAGGCGAGCCGTGCTTCGATGCGCTCGCTCGGCAGCCGCATCGCGCGTTGCCCGTGGCCGTGCCGGTGCGCAAGGCGCTCGGCGCGCGGCCCGTCGGTGCCGGATAACGCTGTCTGCGCCAGAACCAGCGGAGCGGCCGCTGCTGCGAGGCTGACTGTGACGAGGGTACCTATTAGCATTTTCTTCATGATGTTTCTCCAGTTTGGTTGAAAGGAAGTATGCGCCCCCTGGTTCCTGGTTGGGGAGCTCACTTCGTCGGACCCTGCGCGGATCGGCCCGTTCCGTTGCCATTTGGTAACACTTTGTGACAAGTGTAACCGTCCGCGATCGGCCATAATGGTCGGGGTGCTGGAGCGGGTTCCAGTTGAAATCGTTGTCCGCTGGGAGTACTGTCTTGGTATCTACCTGGCTTTAGGGAGGCAGTGCACGATCATGATGCGCGAAATTCTGGGGGTGGCGGCAGACCCCGCGGCGCAGCGCCGCTGGTTTCACGACGATTACTTCGACTTGTTCGTGTGGCAGGTGCCGAGCGGCGAAGTCACGTCTTTCCAACTTTGTTATGGCATCGACTCCAGCGAGCGCGCGCTCGTGTGGCAGCAGCAGCTCGGCTTCTTCCACGATGGTGTTCGCGGCCGGTCCGGGGCCGATGACATCATTGGCAGCGCACCGGCGCGTAGCGGTTCGGCCACGGACGATCCCGTAATCGCGCGCTTCGATGCGGTGGCGGGCGGGTTGCCGAGTGACGTGCGTGCCGCGGTTGCCGCGCGCATTCGTGAGTACATCGAGAAGCAGCCCCCGGTGCAGACGCGCCGGGAGAGCTTTCGCCGCGCCGATTGGCAGAAGCGGCCCGGTACGGCCTCGACATCGGCGCGAAAGCCCGGCGCGCCGAAGACCCAGTAACACGCCTGCCGCGGGCGCTGGCGCATCCCGCGGGCATCATGGCAGGGCCATGACGGCATGAACGCGCCCGTGTTAAACCGAGGAAACTGCCCGTGATCACTTCCAGCACCGCTCGCATGCTCGCGCGCTACAACGCATGGGCGAACCAAGTTATGTTTGATGCCGTGGCGGCGCTTCCCCCCGGCGAGGCCGAGAAAGAGCGCACGAGCCTCTTCAAGAACATGGTGCACACGCTCAACCACAATTACGTGATCGCCCGTATCTGGCAGGCGCATCTGGAGGGGCGCGAGCACGGTTACTCCGCGCGGAACACACCAGGGCACCCGCCGCTACCCGAGTTGTGGCGGGCACAGCAGGAAGTCGACAAGTGGTACGTCGACTGGAGCGACTCGGTCCCGGATGCTGCGCTAGACGAGAAAGTGCGCTACACGCTGATTGGAAGCAGCGAGGGCGAAATGACGCGCGGTCAGATCCTGCTCCACGTCGTCAATCACTCGAGCTACCATCGCGGCTTCGTCGGCGATCTTTTTTTCCAGGTGCCAACCCGCGCGCCGTTGATGGACCTGCCCGTTTACTTTCGCGAGGCGGCCACCAGCAAGACTGCGTGACAGGTGATTGGTAATGAGTGATAGGGACAGACCCGTCACCTCACCACTTCGTCACCCGTCACCCATCACGCTTCATCAGCTTAGAACATCATCTGCCCGCCATTCACGTGCATCGTCTGGCCGCTGATGAAACCTGCGCCAGGGCCGCACAGAAAGCGGACCGTGGTGGCGATCTCTTCGGCTTCACCGGGCCGCCCCAGTGGAACCGTCTTGGCGGCATCCGGCCGCGGCGCCCGTCCGGCGGCGCGGGTCGTATTCATCGTCCCGGGCGACACGCAGTTCACCCGGATGCCGCGGTCGCCGAATTCACGCGCCAGCGCGCGCGTCATGCCGACGAGCCCGTGCTTGGCGACCGAGCCGTTCACGCGGTTCTTCGCGCCGGATAGCGCCATCTGTCCGCCGAGCGTGACGATGCTGCCGCCACCCGCCTTGAGCATATGCGGGATGCATGCCTGGGAGCAGAAGAACGCACCGTCCAGCGTGATCGAGAGCGGCAGCCGCCACTCCTCGTAAGTCAGTTCGGTGAAGGGTTTTTCGCTGCGCACCGAGGCATTGAGCACGAGAATGTCGAGGCGGCCAAAGCGCTTGACGATGGCATCGACCATGGTCTTCACCGCGTTCCCGTCCGCAATATCGGCCATGTAAAGTTCCGCCTGGCCGCCAGCTGCCCGAATATCGTGGACGACCTTGTCGGCGTCCTCCTGTGATGCGAGCGTATTGACGGCAACGGCCGCACCCGCGGCTGCTAGCGCAAGGGCCGTGGCACGCCCGATGTTACGCGACGCACCGGTTACGAGCGCGACCTTGCCCGCCAGTTCCTTGTCGCCAACCGAGACGTCCGCCGTTGTGGGTGTCATGTTGGAGTCTCCCTAAAAAGAGCGCTATGGTAGCGGGTAACCGGTAAGCGCGAAACAGCCAATGGGCGCGGGTGCCTGTCGCGCAGAATCGTATCTGCCGGTACACAGGGGAGAGGACGACATGCCGAAGGTCGCGGTTGCAGGCGGGGAGATTTACTACGAGGAAACGGGGCAGGGACACCCGCTGATTTTCGTCAGCGGCCTGAACGGCGTCGGGCGGTACTGGCAGCCGCAGGTCCCGGCTTTCAGCGCTCACTTTCGCGTGATCACCTACGATCAGCGCGGGACGGGCGAGAGCGACCGGCAGCAGCGCGAGTTTTCGGTGGACCAGATGGCCGCCGAACTCACCGGTCTCATGGATGCGCTCGAAATCGAGCGCGCACACCTCGTCGGGCTGTCTACCGGCGGGGCGATTGGTCAGACACTCGCGATCGAGCGGCCGCGGCGCATCGACCGGCTCGTCCTTTGCAGCACCTGGACCTACTGTGATCCGTGGTTCCGGCGTCTGTTCGAGGGGCGCCGTCTCATGTACCAGCAGGCGGGGCCGGAACTGCACGCGATGTTCCACCCCTTGTTTCTCTATCCGCCCGATTACGTGAACGCGCACGATGCCGAGATCGACGAGGAGCGGCGCCGGAACGTGGCCGGGGCGCCACCGGTAGAAGTGTCGGTGGGCCGGATCAACGCGCTGCTCGCGTTCGACCGCCGCGCCGGGCTCGCGCGCATTCAGTGCCCCACGTTGATCCTCGCATCCGATAACGACTACATCACGCCAAGCTACCACGCGGAAGCGCTCGGGCGCGTCATCCCCGGCGCGAAGCTCGTGGTCCTGCGAGGGGGCGGACACTCGATCTCCCGGACGCGGCCCGATGAATTCAACCGACTCGTGCTCGAATTCCTGGTGGACGTGACGAAGTGACTAAGTGACTAAGTAACTAAGTCGCTATGTCAGTCACCTAGTCACGTTTCCTTGTCGGGCCGCTTCGTTCCGATCGCGGTGATTGCGCGCCATGGCTGCGCGCCGTGCGTGGTATAAGGGACGGATGCGGACCTGCTCCCTGACCGTTGCGATGAGCCTCCTGCGGGGCATCTGCTGTCTCAGCGTAGCGGCAGTGTGCATTCCGGCCGCGGCACAGGAACCCGAGATTTTCTCTCGGACGCATTCGCTCTTCGAGCAGATCCGGGGCAGCGTTGCGCAGATCCGCGTCCTGCTCGGCAGCAGCGATTCGCATGCTGCAACCGGGAGCGGGTTCGTCGTCGGCGACGACGGGCTGATCATCACCAACTATCACGTGATCGCGGACAATGCGCTCGAGCCCGACGTGTACCGCCTTGAGTTCGTTCTCCCTGGTGGCCGCCGCGGTCCCCTTCAGATCGTGGCTATCGATGTCCTGAACGACCTGGCCGTCGTGAAGGGCGACACGGGGCAGGTAAAGGCGCTCGGCTTTCGCGCCCGGCCGCTCGCTAAGGGCGACGGCGGTTTCTCGCTCGGGTATCCGTTGCGCCAGGGCCTCACCGTTGTCGAGGGCATCTACAACGGCCGGTCGGAAGAGCTCTATTACGAGCGCATTCACTTTACCGGCGCGATCAATTCAGGCATGAGCGGTGGCCCAGCGGTGGACTCGGCAGGGCGCGTGTTTGGCGTGAACGTCGCGACGCACCGCGGCGGGCAGCTCGTGAGCTTTCTCGTCCCTGCGGGGTTCGCGACAAAACTTCTGGCGCGCGCCCGCGCGCTGTCGGCTCCGCCCCCCGCCAACTTCCGCGGCGACGTGGGTGCTCAGCTCAAGGCGCACGATCGCGCCTTGCAGAAGGCGCTGGAAGCGCCGCTGCCGACCCAGCAGCTCGGGCCCTTGATTGTGCCCGCACGCATGGGCACGTTCATGCAGTGCGCCGCGGGCACCGAGCGCGAACGGGACAAAGCCTACGACGTGAATAGCTATTACTGCTACACGCTCTCCTGGCTCTACGTGGATCCGAAGCTGCAGACCGGGACGGTCATGTTTCGTCACCGCGTCCTGCGCAGTCTGGAACTTGACCCGCTGCGCTTCGCCCACGTACAGGAGATGCAGTTCCGCGCGGCCGTGTCCAGCGACTACACAAGCCGCAAGCACCACACGGCCTACGCGTGCCAGGACAGGATCGTCGCGTTGCAGGGGGTACGCGCGAAGGTGGCGCAGTGCCTGCGCCGCTACAAGCTGTTCGACGGGCTCTATGACATGGTGCTGAAAGTGGCGACGCTTGGCGACTCGTCGCTGGCGCTGCATTCGGAGCTCCAAATGGACGGCGTCTCCTACGAACACGCGATGGAGCTGTCGCATCGCTTTCTGGAGACCATCCGTTGGAACCGCTAGCGTTCGTCGAGGTGATGGGGCGGCATGGTGAGGTGACGGCGCGCCACCCCATATGGCGCTGGCCGAGCCGCGTCGGGCGCAGCTACGAGATGGACGTCTTATTGGACGACCCGTTCGTAGCGGCAGGCCATCTCGAGATCCGCGAAGGGCCGAACGGCGGATTCCAGGTCGAGGATCTGCAGTCAGTCAATGGCATGGTCGTCCTGCCTTCTCCCGAAAAGAGGACCTGCGTCGAGGTCAAGCCGGAAGACGTGGTCCGCATCGGTCACACGCAACTCAGAATTCGTCCCCGGTCGTACGCGGTCGCGGCCGAGCGCCCGATCCTGCAGACCACCGCCTACCGGCAATCGGTCCTGTTCTTGATCGTTGCCGCGGTGGTGTTAGCGACGTTCGTATGGGATGCCTACCTCACGACGAGCCATCGCGATGAAAAGGCGATCATGGTTATCTTGGTGGCGTTGGCGGTGGCCGCCGGTGCCGTGTGGATCGCGGTATGGTCGCTGGTGGGCCGGACGGTAGGGGGTCGCGTCAATTTCGCCGCACATGGATTCGTGGCGTGCGCCGGCGTGCTCGCGCTGGAGCTATGGACGATGGCCGTGGGCTACCTCGCATTCGGCTTCGACGCGGGCTGGCTGGAAACCCTGGGCCTCGCGGGCGCTGCGGCGCTGTTTGCCTACATTGTTTATCACCACTTACGCCTGGCCTCCCGGTCGGGCCGGCGCATGTGCGCAGCCGTGGCAGCTGTGGTGTCTCTCGTCGCCTTTGGCGGTGCGGCCGTGCTGACGAATCTTACGGCCGCGATGGACCCCGCCGTACAGTCTCACAGCCAGAGCCTCAAGGCGCCGTTGTTCCTTATGGTTTCGGGAATTACCCCGGCAGCTTTTCTCGAGGGCGCAGACCGCCTCAAGCAGGAAGTCGACGCCATGGCGTCCGACTAAAACTGGCCCGCAAAGGCGAACGACGGATGATGAATGTTAAAATGTGGCGCATTGAACGGCCCGGTTTATTCGTCGTCACCCATCACCCATCACCCATCACCCATCACGCATCATCTAACTTCAGGCCATAGCCCGCAGCCCGTCCACGTAGACGTAACCGCGGCGATCGTGGTCGAAGATGTAGCTCAGAAGCTGGCGGCGGTTCTCTTTGGGGCCTGGGGGTCGCAGTGACACATGGACCCAGCCGGAGCTGGGTCCCTTGGCCGGGTCGTAGCACTCGCAGATCAACTGGTCGAACTCGAGGTTTCTTGCCACCCACCGCGCGAGTTCCAGCGTCGCGACGCCCGGAATGGTCACATCGCATGCTTCCCCGGCGGTGTGCTGGCTGCTGCTGGACCAGCTGGGCGGCTTTTTCTTGAGCGCGCGCTCGAGCACCTGACACCGGTACACGCTGTTGGGCGAGAACACCCCGAATTCATCGCGCATCGGCTGTAGCACGCTGCGGCACAGGTAAACGGCCGCGCGCACATGCTTCACACTTGTGAACGAATTGCGTATGCCGAGCCGGTCGGCGAGGTCGGAGCGCATAAGCTCGCCAAACCAGAAATTCTTCGACACGCGGTCGTGGTGCTTCGGCCGGGCGGGAAACCGGTCCCAGCGTATCCTTCTCAAATCCGCCATCGCATAGTCCCTATCGCATCCTGGAGGCGGCCCGCGCCGCGACCGCAAGATGCATTTGTTCCTCGACCAGGATTGCCGGGCCGGGGAATGATGCGACGGTAGTGTACACTTAGCCCAGATAGCCGGGACTCGGCCGGCGCAGCGGGGTGTTACCAGCAGCGAAGAGGCTCGGCACGAGTCAGCAGTCACGAGTCATGCCCTACGACAATCGAGAGGTTTGAATGAAACCACCGGTCGAGATCAGGGACCGTTCCGATTACCAGCGTCGAATGAACGAGCTGCTCAGGATCGACCTGCGCCGGACCGTCGTTCTGACCGTGGACATGCAAAACGAGTACCTCGACATGAAAGTCGCCACCTCTCCGGTCGCGCCCGACGAGTCGAAACGGGTCATCGGTCACGCGACGAAGCTGCTCGCGTTCGCCCGGGCGGAAGGCCTGCCGGTGATCCACGCCTACGTCAAACGGCGCCCGGCGGAAGTCGAGCGCGGCTTTTTCGTCACCGGCGTGATGACTGAAGCGAGCCGGCAGGCGCGGCTCTCCCAGAACGCGCAGGCTGAGGCGCGCAAAGGCCCGGACCGGATTGACGGCACCGCGGCCGCCGAGATCCCCGCGGAACTGGTCGAGCCGGGGGACATTCACGTGACCACCAAGCGCTCGATGGACGCGTTTCTTGGAACCGATCTCGATACGCTCGTCGGCCGGACCTTCAAGGCCGAGACGGTCGTCATCACGGGCATCAATACGGACACCTGCGTCTACTCGACGGCTTTCTCGGCGCAGAACCGGGGCTACCGGCCCGTGGTAATCTCCGACTGCGTCGCCAGCATGCGCGGGCTCGATCACCATTGGATGGCGCTAGAGCTCATGTCGCGCTCAATCTCCTGGGTGATGACGGTGGACGAGTTCAAGGCGAAGGTGCGGGCGGCAATGCTGCTGCAGCCTGCCGCCGCCTACTAGCGGGGGACGACCGCTGCGTGGGCAACTTTCAGTTCATCTGGCAGTACGTGGGCTCTTGCCTGGGCGACCAGTTGCCGTCGGGCGAGTGCGCGCCGTTGTGGCAGTTCGGGATCATCATTCTGCTGCTCGTGTTTGCCGTTGCCGTCCTCATCTTCATCCGGGTGATGACGGCCGATGACCCCAGGCCGCTCCCGGCCCGAACGCCGCGTCCCCGTACACGGAAACAGTAGAGGATCCCTATGACTGAGCGAGGCAAGATCCGGCGGGTCGTTACGGGGCACGACGAGGATGGAAAGGCGGTCGTCATTTTGGATGGCGCCGTGCCGTCGGTGCACGCCAACCCTCTGCGCCCCGGCCACATTTCGAGCGACGTCTGGAGAACCAGTGCGGCACCAGTGCTGATCACGCGCGAAGAGCCGGATCCCACGACCGGGCCACGCCGGCTCCATCCGGGGGCACGCGGCACGGTGTTTCGCATTTCCGAGGTCGCTCCGGAAACGGATGCGATCCGCAACCTCACTCCGGAGAAGGCACGCGAAATATTTAGGGCGGTCGGAAACGAAGGGGCCTCGACCTTTGGCCGCGGTGGACACCATCCGCTCATGCACCGTACCGAGACCGTGGACTACGCGGTGGTGCTCGACGGCGAGATCTACCTCGTGCTCGACGATACGGAGGTGAAGCTCACCACGGGTGACGTCGTCATCCAGCGCGGCACGAACCACGCCTGGAGCAACCGCTCCGGCAAGCCCGTGCGCATGCTCTATGTGCTGATCGACGGCGAATTCGATCCCGAGCTCGCGCAGACATTCAAGCGCGCGTGATATCGATGTATGAATTTAGCCGCCGATGAACGCCGATAGAACTTCATATTCGAAGAACGAAAACCGCAAAGCCAAGCCAGACAGAAGTTGCTGGCGTTTTGGTTTTTGATTGATGTTATATCCGTGTTTATCTGCGGTTAAGATCCCAGGACGCGACGCCGAAGCCGACGTAGACCTCGGGAATCGCCTTGTAGTTGATCAACTCGAAGCCGTTGCCTCCGGCCGCACCGTGCGCGGCGATCCAATTGCGGATCTCGGAAGCTCCGTTGCCGACGGTCGGCAGGCGCCTCGTCAAGAATTCGATCAGCGGCTGCTCGTCACTCGATTCGAACAGCCGGAGGCAGTCGCGGTCGAAATCTTCCTCGATGAGACCCATCGTCGGCTCGCCGATCGAGTGGCTGAGACCGCCAGTGCCAAGCACTGCCACGCGCAGCTCTTCCGGATAGGTCGCGATCGCCTCGGCCAGCATCGCGCCCCATGCATAGCAGCGTTTCACCGTGGGGAAGGGCGGCTCGATATCGTTGAGCACGACTGGCACGATGGCGGGGAGCGGCTCGATTCCGGCTTTCCACAGCGGGATGCAGAAACCATGGTCGAGGATCAAATGATGCGATACCGAAGGCTCGAAATCGCGCGCGAGCGCTGTCTTGAGAATATGGTCCGCCAGCCCCGGATGGCCGGGGATCTCGCGGTGGGGGAAATCCTTGAGCCAGGGTTCGTTGGGGCCCTCATGGACTTCGCCCACCCCCAGGCAGATCGAGGGCAGGTTGTCGATGAAGAAATTGATCCAGTGATCGGGCGAGATCACGATCAGCACGTCCGGCCGCGCGCCATTGACGCGCCGTCCGAGATCCGCGAACGCCGCCGACATGCTTTGCTGGTCTGCGAGCTTGACGTTCTGCCAGTTGCGAACGATGAGAGGCCCGTGGCTTGCGGCGTACACCCCGACAAGTTTAGCCATGGCCCACTTCCGCCCGCGAATCGGCGGCCTTGATCTTGCGCAAGAAATCGGCTTCCGGCATGCCTGCCACGAAGAAGTAGAAGCGCAGCAGGTAGGGATTCACCAGCCGCGAGAGATAGGCAACGTCGTCGGCCTCGACTGCCGCCCGAACCTCGGGCTTGAGCGGATAGCGGTCGAGCACTTTCTTGCGATCGGCCCGGTACTCATCCCCCGCGGCGGGATCCTGAAGGTCGAAGAAAAGCTTGCTTGCCCAGTAGTCTCGCATCGACTGCCTTTCTGGTGGTAAAGCCTTGTTCCCGAGGGCGATGAATCTCCCGTGGCTCATTTTATCCATTACTATTCCGTTCATTCAACAAATATGGTTTTGTGTCTGTCTGTTTGAGGCGGGTTGCACACACTAGTCACGGATTTGGGGGCACGAGAATGACTGGCGACGCTTCATGGCTCGATACGGCTGGCAGGCTGCTCATCATGTTTTTTTTTCTGGCGGCGGGCCTGCGTAACCTCGGCCCTGCGAAGGTCCGCGACCACATCGCGCGTATGGTCGCGATCGGCGTGCCGTTGCCGGTGGCCGTGTTCTGGTTCGGGATGGCGCTGCAATTCACTGGCTGCGCGCTCGTGCTTGCGGGCTGGCATGCTGAATTCGGCGTGTGGTGCCTGATCGTGTTTACCGTTGTCGCCAATGCGATGTTTCACCGGTTCTGGCGCGCGACGGATCCGGCGCAGCGTAACACCCTGAGGCTGCTCCTGCTGAACGGTATCGCAATAGTAGGTGGGCTGCTGCTCCTTCTGCAGAACGTTCGCTGAGCGCCAGGAGGCTTGGGGCGCACGGCCGTTTGCATTATCCTCCGTGAATAATGGCAAAGACACTGACGCCTGACGCGACGCTACGCTCGACTCCCGAGACTGTGAGTTGGGGGTGGATTGCCGCGCAACGGAAACCGGTACTGCGCGTGCGCTCGGAGCAGACTGTGCGGATTGACACGGTGTCGCACCAGGGGCTCAACACACAGCTCGACCCCGTCGTCTTCTTCGGTCAG
The DNA here is from genome assembly GCA_029863175.1 of Betaproteobacteria bacterium. The sequence goes on from JAOTVX010000022.1 coordinate 40,301, forward strand.
GCCGGTATCGCGCCCGACGCCGTGCTGCAGGACGCGCGCGACGTCTATGGCGGCGTCAAGCGCGCCGAAGGCGCCGGCCCGCACATCGTGACCGGCCCGATCTACGTTGAGGGCGCCGAGCCCGGCGACCTGCTGGAAGCGCGCATGCTCGACGTCGAGATCCGCGTGCCCTACGGCGTGAATGCGACCGGGCCGGGCTCGGGCGCGGCGCCGGACCTGCTTCCGGCGCCCGCGCAGCGAATCATAAAACTCGATCTCGAGCGCGGCGTGGCGCTCTTTGCGCTCGAGGTCGAAGTACCGCTGGCGCCGTTCATGGGGATCGTTGCCGTCGCGCCGCCGCCGGATCGCTCGCCGGCGAACACCAAACCGCCGGGCGCCTTTGGCGGCAACCTCGATTTCAAACATCTCACGTCAGGTGCCACGCTCTACCTGCCGGTGTTTAACTCCGGCGCGCTGTTCTATATCGGTGACGGCCACGCGTGCCAGGGTGACGGCGAAGTAAACGGCACTGCGATCGAGATCTCGCTCACGCCGACCGTGCAGCTCATCGTCCACAAGGGCGCGGGCGGGAGCCTGAGCGCCCCGCGCGCGGAGGATGCGGCCCACTATTACTCGATGGGACTGGGCGCGGACCTCGACGAAGCGCTCGCGCGCGCCGTTAAGGAGACCACGACATTCCTGCAGCAGCACGCGAGCCTTTCGACGGCGGAGGCCTATGCGCTGTGCAGCCTCGCGGTCGACTTCCGCATCGGTGAGGCCGTCAACAACGTGCTCATGGTCTACGGCGCGGTACCGAAACGCCTGTTCCGCGGCAATCCCGCTTACTGGGCGAACCCGTAGAACGTGATTTAGAAATCGAGGCCATTCATTGGCCGCGATCATTTGCGTGTATCTGCGGCTTCAAACAGGTGTTTTGGCGAACGCCTGTCCGCGCGGCGGTCATTCGCGCCTAGCGGGGCTTGATTCCCGCCCGCTTCGCAACGTCTCGCCATTTCGCGATTTCCGCGCGCAGCGCGCGTGCGAACTCATCCGGGCTGCTGCCGATCGGCTCTCCGCCCAGTCGGGACAGTACCGATTTCACCTGGGATGATCGGAAGGCGTCCACGATTGCAGCGTGGATTATGTCGATGATGCGGCGCGGTGTGCCGGCGGGCGCAAGCATCGCGCTCCAGGATGCTGCCTCGTAGCCTTTGACGCCGGCCTCGCTGATCGTCGGAATGCCGGGAAGGGCGGGCGAACGCTTCAAGGTCGTGACTCCAAGCGCGCGCAGCTTGCCGGCCTTCACGAGCGGCACCACCGCTACGATTGGCAGCAGCGCCATGTCGACTTCACCACCCACCACGGCTACGGCCGAGGGTGCCGCGCCTTTGTACGGAATATGTGTGATCTTCACGCCCGCCATGCTCTTGAAGAGCTCGAGCGAGAAGTGAGCCGAAGTTCCTGCGCCCGCCGATGCCGCCGTGAGGAGATCGGGCTTGGCCTTGGCTAGCGCGACCAGCTCGCGCACAGACTTCGCCGGCATGACGGGGTGCACGACGAGGAGATTCGGCGTTGCCACGAGCTGGCTAATCGGCGCGAGATCCTTCAACACGTCGTAGCTGAGCTTTTTGTAGCTGCTCGGGCTGATCGACAATGCCGTTGAGCCGCACAGTAGCGTATAGCCGTCCGGGGTCGCGCGTGATACCAATTCCGCGCCGATGTTACCCGAGGCGCCAGGCCGGTTGACGATGATCACGGGCTGGCGCCAGATCTCGCTCATGCGTTTACCCAACGTGCGGGCAACGAGGTCGACCGACCCTCCGGCCGAGAACGGCACGATTACGGTAACCTTCTTGGCAGGGTAGATTTGTGCGAAAACGCTACCGGTGATTCCCAGGAGCAGAACAAGAACGAAATTGATTGCGCGCATGCGATGGTTCTCCTCGAATTTATTCTTGGGCGTCGTGGTCAGACACATCCGCGAGTCGGGATGGACCGTACCATTAGACAATCCGCCTGCTGGACTGTCGAACTATACGCTGCGGCAGACCCCTTGTCCGCGCGTCACTTAAGCTAGAATGGCACGGAATGTGCGGACGCTATGCGATCTACGGCCCCGTCTCGCGCGCGAGCCGCGACGCGATCGAGTTCCTCGGCGAGGAAATCGCTTTTCATCCGACCTTCAACGCGGCGCCGACGCGGAACCTGCCCGTCTTTCGCGTAAATCCCGAGCGCGGGCGAACGCTCACGCTGCTGCGCTGGGGCCTGGTGCCGTCATGGGCGAAGGATCCGGCCATTGGCGCCCGTATGATCAACGCTCGCTCGGAAACGGTCGCGGAGAAGCCGGCGTTCCGTACGGCCTTCCGGCGCCGGCGCTGCCTGGTGCCGATGTCCGGTTTTTACGAATGGCAGAAAGCCGGCGGGCGCAAGGTGCCACATTTCGTGCGCCTGCTCAACAAGGATGTATTTGCGGCTGCAGGCCTCTACGAGTACTGGCCAGGAAAGGACGGCGCGGCACCGATCGAAAGCTACACGATCCTCACCACTGGCCCGAACGAACTGATGCGCGCGGTGCACGACCGGATGCCGGTCATCCTGCACGAGCGCGACTACGAGGCATGGCTCGACCCGAGGAATGAAAAGCTGGAGGCGCTGAGCGGATTGCTCACGCCCTTTCCGGCCGAGGAGATGCGCGCCTACCCGATCAGCGCGCGCGTCAACAACACGCGCAACGATGGGCCGGAGCTGATCGAGCCGGCGTGAGGCCGGTGCGTGCTGTTGCCGGCCTCACGACACCTTGTAGACGATGTCGTGCTCGCGAGCGTGGTCGATCACCTTGAGGCCGAAGTCATCGGCCGGCCCGACCTCCATAACCAGTTGATGCTCGACCTGCAGTGAATCCACGCGCTGCTCGAAATCGGTCGTGTGTCCCTTGATGTGAATGCGATCACCTACTTGCAGCGTGGCGCCTCCGTCCAGCCGGATCACCGCAACGGCGAGGTGGCTGAAGTAATGGGTCACGACGCCGATGCGCTCGCCGGGGACCGTCTCCGGTGGTGCCATGCGGACGGGCTGCGCCACCGGCCTGGGCTTGCGGGGGGCGGCGCGAACAGGCTTCCTTACGGGCGCACGTCTGGCGGCCGTTTTCCTGGCGGCCTTGCGAGGCTTTGCGGTTTTCCGCCGCGCGGCCGGCTTGCGCGCCGGCGCCTTTCTGCGCTTCACCTTGGCCTTGGTCTTCCTTCTGGATTTCGCTTTCTTTCTCGCCGCCATGTTGACCTCCCGCCGATTGGCACACGTGATCGAAAAAGGTTGAAAACTTTATGGTAGTCCACGCCTCGTCCCGCATCAAATCGGCTTGCAACGCCGGGATTGACCCCATGCCACAAGCGCCGGGCTGATGCCAGGCGGGCAGGAAGGGCGGGCGCAGCCGTCCTTTGCGACCTTGGCGTTCGTGAGATCATCGCGGCTGGCGGCGACAAGAGCCGTCGGCTGGAAAACCATGACAGAGAGGAGACAGGACCATGGATACACAGGAACTCTACGACCGCGGGGAGAAACTTCGCCGGCAGATCTTCGGCGATGAGGCGATCGACAGGCGCATGAACGCACTTGGCGAATTCGGGGCGCCGCTTGATAACATGATCAACGCCCATGCCTACGGCGACGTCTGGAGCCGCACCGCGCTTCCCCTGAAGATCAAGAGTCTCACAGTGCTGGGAATCAACGCGGCGCTCAATCGCCCCGCCGAATTCCGCGTGCACGTGCAGGGCGCGCTCGCTAACGGCTGCACGATCGAAGAAATCCGGGAAGTGCTACTCCTCATCGCGGTCTATTGCGGTCTCCCCGCTTCGATCCAGGCGCACCACATCGCTTACGAAGTGCTGAACGAAAAGCGGTAATTGGACCGCCGAGACGCGGAGAGAAGTAAAATCAATACTGAACCGCCATGACGCCAGGACCGCTAAGAATTCGAACTGAACCGCGGAGAGGCGGAAAGAACCAATACAAAATTGAACCGCCAAGACGCCGAGATCGCCAAACGCGCTAACATTTCGCCTAAAAGCTTCACCGCAGAGGTCGCTAAGGCCGCAATTTTCCTTGGCGTGCTCCGCGTCCTTAGCGGTGAGGCTTTTGTGTTCCTTAGCGCCTTCCGCGTCGTTGACGGTTCAGCTTTGAGAGCGATTCACCGGTCGAATCACGACTCACGGGTGTTAGGATAGGTACATGGCCATGGTCCCGTCTTTCGTGTCCCCGCCCAAGGGCGATCTGGTGCACCTGCTTCGCCTCGGGCGCTTTCTCGCTCCATACCGCTGGCGCGTTGCGGCCGCACTCGTCGCGCTCCTCGTTGCCGCGAGCTCGGTGCTCGCGCTGGGACAGGGACTGCGCTACGTGATCGACGGGGGGTTCGGCAGCGCGGATCCGCAGCTCCTCAACGCGGCGCTCGCGGGCGTCGTCACGGTCGCGGTCGTACTTGCGGCGGCGACCTGGGTGCGCTTCTACCTCATGATGAGTGTGGGCGAGCGGGTCATCGCCGACCTGCGCAAAGCGGTATTTGCTCACGTTGTGTCGCTTTCGCCGGCATTCTTCGATTCCGCGCGCACGGGCGAAATCGGCTCGCGCCTCACCAACGACACCGAGCAGATCCGCCAGGTGATCGGGTTCGGGTTCTCGATGTTTTTGCGCAACGGTCTGATGATGCTGGGAGCGCTCGCGCTCCTGTTCGCCACCAGCGGAAAACTCGCCGCGCTGATCGTGCTGGGCATTCCCGCGACGCTGATCCCGATCGTTCTCATGGGCCGGCGCGTGCGGCGGCTCTCCCGCGCCAACCAGGACCGCGTCGCGGATGTTTCCGCGCATATCGACGAGTCGCTGCACGAGATCCGCACGGTGCAGGCTTACGTGCACGAGGAGCGCACGCGCCAGTTCTTCGGGAAAGCGACCGACGGCGCGTTAGCTGCCGGCGTGCACCGCGTCCGCGTGAAAGCGTGGCTCATTTCGCTCGTCATGCTCATTGGCTTCTGCGCGATCGGCGTCATTCTTTGGATCGGCGGCCACGACGTGTTCGCCGGAAGAATTACGGCCGGGGAGCTCTCGGCCTTCGTGTTTTACGCCGCGATCGTGGCGAGCGGCGCGGGAATGGTCTCGGAAGTGTGGGGCGAGATCCAGCGCGCCGGGGGAGCAACCGAGCGGCTGATGGAGTTACTCGACACGAAGCCCGAGCTCGCGCCCGCCGTTCCCCGGATCCAGCTTCCCCCGCGCGTCTCAGGCGCGATTCGCTTCGACGAGGTGGTCTTCGCCTATCCGAGCCGCCCTGAAATCACCGCGCTCGGACCGGTCTCGTTTTCCGTCGATCCGGGCGAGCGGGTCGCGCTGGTCGGACCATCGGGCGCAGGCAAGTCCACGCTGTTCGCGTTGATCCTGCGCTTCTACGATCCGCTCTCGGGCCGCATCCTGGTGGACGGCGCTGACATCCGGCACTGCGATCCTCGCAATCTTCGCCGCGCGGTCGCGCTCGTGCCCCAGGACCCGGTCATATTCGCCACGAGCGTAACCGAGAACGTGCGCTTCGGCCGTCCCGGCGCAGCGCCGGAGGAAGTGCGCGAGGCCTGCATAGCAGCGCACGCGCTCGAGTTTATCGAGCGGCTGCCCGAGGGCTTCGATACGGACCTGGGCGAACGCGGCGTCAAGCTCTCGGGCGGGCAGCGCCAGCGTGTATCCATTGCACGCGCACTGCTGGCTGACCGCCCCATCCTTTTGCTCGACGAAGCGACGAGCTCGCTCGACGCGGAAAGCGAGCGCCAGGTTGCCGCCGCGCTCGAGCGGCTTGCACGCGGCCGCACGACGCTGGTGATCGCGCACCGGCTGGCAACCGTTCGTCACGCCGACCGCATCATCGTCATGGACCGGGGCCGCATACACGCGGCCGGCACGCACAGCGAGCTGTTGCGCGCGAACGGGCTCTACGCCCACCTGGCGCGATTGCAGTTCATCGGGGACACCGTGACCAGTGACCCGGAAGCGGTTTTTCCGACGGGACAGGGGGGAAGAAGATGACACTGCTGGAGTTGTTGCCACACGCGGAGCGGGCGGCCTCGCTGCTCAAGGCGCGGAAGGAAACAGTTGCCGTCGCCGAGTCCTCGGCGGGCGGACTGATTTCGGCCGCGCTGCTGGCGATGCCGGGGGCGTCCGTCTACTACGTAGGAGGAGCCGTCACCTACACGCGCCCGGTTCTGCTTCACCTTTCGGGCCGGGGCGCAGACGAGCTCGCAAAGCTGAACGGGGCAACTGAGGAGTTCACGTTGCTCGCCGCGCGCTCGGTTCGGGAGCGGTACCGGACGGGCTGGGGCGTGGGAGAGAGCGGCGCGGCAGGACCCAGCGGCAACCGCTACGGCGACCCCCCCGGCCACACGGTTGTCGCCGTTACCGGGCCGATCGAGCATGCGCTGGTGCTCCGGACGGGCGACAGCGACCGTCTGGCCAACATGCATGCCTTCGCCGCCGCGGCCTTGAAACTCCTTGCAGACAGCCTTGCCGCCGCCTAGTGGTAGGCGGAGTGCAAAATGCAAAATGCAGAGTGCAAAGTGCAGAGTGCAAAGTGGAAGGTATGGAGTGCAGAGCGCGAGACAATAAAATTGCACGGATTGGAAACATCGGTTAGGTAAATTTTCCCGGTTTTGCACTCTGCACTGCGCCGCGCTAGGGTATACTGCGCCTCCTCGAAAATCAGGTCCGATGGAGTGAAATTCCGATGCTGATTGCCGATGCGCAGGTTCATATCTGGGCGGCGAGCACGCCCGAGCGCCCGTGGCCGGCGCGCCACAGGCCACACCGTCCGGAACCGCTGGGCAAGGAGGAACTGTTGAAGGAGATGGACGCGGCAGGCGTGAGTTGCGCCGTGATCGTGCCACCCTCCTGGGAAGGCGAGCGCAACGATCTTGCGCTGGCTGCCGCGCAGGCGGACCCGGACCGGTTTGCCGTCATGGGGCGGCTCGACCCCGAGGGATCGGAGGCACGCGCAGCGATACCGGGGTGGCGCAAGCAGCCGGGCATGCTGGGGCTGCGCTTTACCTTTCACCGGCCCGGGCTGAGGGAGCTTCTCACCGAAGGCCGCGTCGATTGGTTGTGGCCTGCGGCGGAAAAGGCCGGCGTGCCAATCATGATGCTGGTTCCCCATGAGCTGGCACATCTGGTGGCGGACATTGCCGGACGCTATCCGGGCTTGAGGATCGTGATGGATCACCTCGGGCTCCACGCCAGCAAGGATGAGGAGGCATTTGCCGAGTTCGACAAATTCCTCGCACTTGCCAAGTATCCGAACATCGCGGCCAAGGCGAGCTGTCTGCCCAGTTTCACCGCGGATAGCTATCCCTATCGCCGCCTGCATCCCTATATCCGCAAGGTCTACGACGCGTTCGGGCCGAAGCGCATGTTCTGGGGCACCGATCTCTCGCGCCTGCCTTGCACCTATCATCAGGGCATCACCCTGTTTACGGAAGAGCTTTCCTGGCTCACGCCCGAGGACAAGGAGTGGATCATGGGCCGGGGCGTGTGCGAGTGGCTCGGCTGGAAAATCCAGTGATCAAGTCTTTAGCCGCAGATAAGCGCAGATAGTCACTCACCGATGTGGAGAAGAGCATGAGTGCTTTTGTTCTTCTGCGCCGGGTTTTCTGGGCGCTGATTCTTTCGTTCGTCGCAGTCGGCAGCGTCGCGCAGGATACGCGGGCGCAACAGTTCGAGCCCGAGGTGGGTCAGAGGGGCAAGGATGTCATCTGGATTCCCACGCCCCAGGCGCTGGTTGACCGGATGCTGAACCTCGCCGAGGTCACGCCCAAGGACTACGTCGTCGATCTCGGCTCGGGCGACGGGCGCACGGTAATTTCCGCCGTCAAACGGGGCGCGCGCGCGCTTGGTGTGGAGTACAACCCGGACATGGTCGCGCTCTCCCGGCGCCGGGCTGCTGAGGAGGGTGTCGGCGACAAGGCCCGGTTCATCAATGGCGATATTTTCGAGACCGATTTTTCTGCGGCGACCGTCGTCACCCTGTTTCTGCTGCCGGACCTCAATATCAAGTTGCGTCCGAAGATCCTCGAGATGAAACCCGGCACGCGCGTGGTGTCCAATTCCTTCACGATGGCGGAGTGGCGGGCCGATCAGATCGTCACCGCGAGCAGGGAGACGGGATGCGATTCCTATTGCACGGCCTATCTCTGGATCGTGCCGACCAAGGTGGCTGGCGCCTGGCGGATGGACGGCGGCGAGCTCGCGCTCAAGCAGGAGTTCCAGATGATCTCCGGCTCGCTCAAGATTGGCGGAAAGACAACCCCCGTCACGGGCGGGCGCCTGCGCGGAGACGAGATTCGATTCGGCGCCGGTGGGGCGGTCTACACCGGCCGGGTGCGCGGCGACACGATCGAAGGAACGGTTAAATCCGGGATCCGCGTGCGTCTCTGGAAGGCGCGGCGGGACGTCCGCTCCTAGCCGATCGTCATGACCTTTTGCACGAAATCAAAAACTCATTAACCGCAGATAAACGCAGATAAACACAGATACAACGAAAAGCAAAAATCTATATTAGCCGCCGATGGACGCCGATATACGCCGATCAAACCCGCAACCAGTGACCAGCATTGGGGGCATCCGCCAAAGGTTCCGGTCCACTCACCATTCACCACTCACCATTCACCGGTTTTCGTCAGGCCTCGGGGCCGGCATACTTCCCCGCCGTGTCCGGGAACAGCGCCTTCACGATCTTGAACTTGGTGACATCCACCGTGCCGTCCATGTGCAGGAACATCGAGGCGTCGCGGTAGAGCTTTTCGATGCCGAAGTCGAGCATCGTGCCATTGCCGCCATGCAGCTCCATCGCGTGCTTGCACACCTCCAGCACTGCCTCGGAGGCGTAGAGCTTCACCATGTTGCACAGCAGGTCGGCCTCGGACGCGTTCTCGTCCACGGCGCGTGACGCCTCGCGCAACAGCCCGCGCACCGCGCAGATCTTGGTCGCCATTTCGGCAACCCGGAGGGCGGTTGCCTGGTGTTTGATGAGGACGCGGCCGCCCTGCACGTAGTTCTGCACGTAGTCCGCGGTCCGTTCGAGCGCAGCGACAGCGACGCCCAGATTTTTTGAGCCCTGGATGATCTTCCCCGGACGGAAGTACACGCCCGCCTTCGAGAGCGCGGTGCCCTCGACCAAAAGGTGGTCCGCGGGTAACGCCATGTCCTCGAAGGCGATCTCGCCGTTGTTCATGAAGCGCCCACCCAGCGTCTCATTGCAGCGCTGGACGGTCAGGCCGGGGGTGTCGCGCGGGACGAGGAAGCTCGATGTGCCCTGGAGCATGCCCGCCTTCGGGTCGGTGTTGGCGTAGACGACGTAGAGCTTCGCGTCGTAGGCGTTGCTGATGAACTGCTTGCGCCCGTTGATTACCCACTTGTCGCCTTTCAAAACCGCCTTGGTATGCATGGCGGCTTCCGGCACGTTGTAGGGAAGCCAGCGGTCGGAGGCGCCGCGCGGTTCGGTCAGGCAGTGCGAAAGCAGGAAGGTGTGATCCTTTACAATGCGCGGAAACCACAGTTCCTGAAGGTGGCGCGGGGCAACGTTTCGCAACAGCACGGACACTTTCCAGATCTGCACCATCTTGTCGGAGAGTCCGCTGTCGCCCCGCGAGATCTCTTCCGAAATGACCGCGAACGTTTGCACCTCGGTCTTGGGATCGAGCGGTGTGCCGCCGAACTCCTCGGGAATGCCGAGCGTGCGGATGCCGATCTCGTCGGCCACCTTGAGAATCCGTTCCGGGAGGCGGCCTTCCGGCTTCATGCTCCACTCCTGCTGCCAGTTCTGGCGGATGAACGGAATCACATGCTCATTCACAAACTTGCGGGTGACGTCCCGCATCATGCGCGTTTCCTCAGGCAGGCCGCGCTCGATCATTTGGTCCAGCAACAACATGTGGGGTTCCTCTCTCCAAAGTCAGAAGTCAGAAGTCAGAAGGCGGAAGGTCAGATGCAGGTGCCCGTGATTATGTGCTAAGTAACTAAGCGACTAGGTAACCTAGTATATTGGGGTTAACAGGATTCGTCGTAATCACCCATTCACTTAGTCACCCAGTTACGGGTCACCGGTCACGATTCAAAGAAAAAAGGCGGCCGCAGCCGCCTTTTGTTGCCACTTGAAAATGGCTCGTCAGTTGGCCGACAACCGGAGCGACCTAACCAGCTTCGCGTTCTTGGCGATTTCCATGCCAATGATGCCGGCCGCGCCGCCACGGTTGTCGATCACGAGCTGCTGCCCGAGCTCCTGAGTTAGCTGATTGGCGACGATACGGGTCAGGGTGTCCACCGCGCTGCCAGGTCCGTTCGGGACGATTAAGCGTACCGGCCGCGTGGGATAGCTCTTCGCCGGGTCGGCCGCGCCAGCCGGCGCAATGACGCCCGCGACCGCGATCGCCAGGGCGGTTGTCAAAAGCTTAACGCTTCTCGTTGGATTGCTCCTCTTCTGTTGTTGTCTCGAGGTAGTTTCAGTGCGGTAGGTGGTGTGCAAGCGGGTGCATAATTCTGTCCGTTTTGCGTTGTGAAAGCAATTCGATGCCCCGTGCCCGGTCCGGTGCACCCGGTGCGCGATTTTGGCGCTGATCTGACTGGAAAGAATGGCTGATTTACAATGACTGCAGTCATGCGCAAGCTTGCCACCTTTTTTCTCGCTGCTGCGCTAGTCGCGGGGTGCGCGCTCGTGCCGAGCGAGTTCAACGGGGACGGCGCGCCGCGTCAGGTCGAGATCGTGCCCCTCAGGTCGCAGCGACCGCTCGTCGCGCTTGCGCTTGGCGGCGGCGGCGCCCGCGGTTTTGCCCACGTCGGCGTGATCAAGGCCCTCGAGGATGCCGGCATCGAGGCCGACATCGTGACGGGCGCGAGTTCCGGCGCAGTGGTGGCGGCGCTCTACGCGGGCGGCCGCCCGGCGGGCGAGATCTGGAATATTGCGCTGACGTTGGAGCGCGACGACATTGTGGATTTCGTTGTGATCGGCGAAGGTTGGGTAAAGGGCGAGGCCCTGCAAAACTTCGTGAATCGGTTGGTAAACGACAAGTCGATCGAGCAGCTGCCCAGACGGTTCGCTATCGTGGCCACGGAAGCGAAGAACCACCGGATGACGGTGTTCAACCGGGGCAACACGGGCGTCGCGGTGCGCGCTTCCGCGAGCGTGCCCAGACTCTTCGTGCCGCCGGTCATCAACGGTGAGAAATATGTGGACGGCGGCCTTACCAGTCCGGTGCCCGTCAAGCTGGCGCGCGCGATGGGCGCGGACATCGTGATTGCAGTGGACGTTTCATGGTTCGCTCAGGCGCGCAATGCGGCGGGACCGGGCATGGCCGAGCACCGACGCCGGTACCGCTACGCGCTCCTTGCCGAGGAGCTCGAGGCGGCCGACGTCGTCATCACACCGCAGACGGTGCGCACACGCATGCTCGACTTCGACCACAAAGAGCAAAACATCATTGCGGGCGAGGAAGCCGGCCGCGATGCCGCGCCGCGGATCCGGAAGCTCATCGAACAGGTGGCCGCGCGCAAGCGCGCATTGAACCACCATAGATCATCGATGAATGAAGACAAATCAGCCGGACATTCCGTGGTGGGAACTGGTGATGGGAACTGGTGATGGGAACTAGTGATGCGAACTGGTGATGAACCCCTTGTTGTACATCACCCTCTCTCATCACCAGTATCCATCACCATCGTTCATCACCCTTTACCCGGAATGATCATCCGTCACCTACCCCTGGTCCCCGATGGGTGGTACAGGCGCGGTGCGCACCCGCGGGACCCGCGCGAGGTCCCAGTTCTTCAGCGCCCAATCCCAGAATTCCGTCAGTGATTCGCGACCGAGCTCGGTGGGCGGGCACTGGCCCAGAAACGTCAGGGCGGCGGCAAGCGCCGGTACCGGGTGCGCGGGATTGACCGGCGCGGCGAGCGTCTGCTTGGACAGTTTCTCACCGGCCTCATTGACCGCCACCGGCAGATGAACGTAGCGGGGGGTAGCGAGGCCGAGCAGGCGCTGCAGATGGATCTGGCGCGGCGTGGAAGCCAGCAGATCCGCACCGCGCACCACATCGGTGATGTTCTGTTCGGCGTCGTCCATCACGACCGCCAACTGGTAGGCATAGACCCGGTCGGCGCGGTAGAGAACGAAGTCGCCGATCTCTTTTTCCAGGTCGTGCTCGATTCGTCCCTGCGCTGCGTCCTCGAAGACGACCGTTGCGCCGCGCGTACTCACGCGCTGGGCCCGCGCGCGTTTCCCGGGTGGCAGTCCATCCCGGCAGCTACCTCTGTAGACGTAGCCTTCGATGCCCATCACCGCGGAGTCGGCGATCTCGCGCCGGCTACATGCGCAGGAATAGACGACGCCGCGCTCGCGTAGCCGGTGCAGCGCGCTGTGGTATGCGTCCGAGCGCTCGCTTTGGCGCACAACTGGTCCGTCCCACAGCATGCGGCATGCCTCCAGCGCACGCAGGATCTCGTCTGCCGCACCGGGCACCACTCGAGGCGGGTCCGGGTCTTCCATTCGTACCAGCCATTCACCGCGGCGCGCCCGCGCTTCGAGATAGCTGCCGACAGCAGCCACGAGCGACCCGAAGTGCAGCGGCCCGGTGGGGGAGGGCGCGAAGCGCCCGCGGTATCTTTCCATCCTGCAAAGTCTAATGGACGGGCGCGGTCATCGATACTGCCGACGGTTAATGGTGATGATTAATAGTGATGATAAATGGTGATGTGTATTGGTGATGGGCAAAGCCCAAGATTGGGTTTTCATCACCATTTTTCATCACCAGTTCCCCATCACCAATTCTCATCACCCTGTGTTGTACTATTGAGATCCGAACGGCAATCCGGAGGGAGCATGAAAACGCGAGCCGCAGTGGCGCACAAGGCGGGTGCGCCTCTTACTATCGAGACCGTAGATATCGACGGCGCGAAAGCAGGCGAGGTGCTGGTCGAAATCAAGGCAACGGGCATCTGCCATACCGACGAATTCACGCTCTCGGGTGCCGATCCGGAGGGGCTGTTCCCATCGATTATGGGTCACGAGGGTGCGGGTGTCGTCGTGGAAGTGGGACCCGGCGTCAGGACGCTCAGCAAAGGCGACCACGTCATTCCGCTCTATGTCCCCGAGTGTCGTGAATGCGAGTACTGCGTCTCGGAGAAGACGAACCTCTGCCAGGCGATCCGCGTCACCCAGGGGCAGGGCGTGATGCCGGACGGGACGAGCCGGTTCTCGCTCGGCGGAAAGAAGATCCACCACTACATGGGCACCTCCACGTTCTCGAACTTCACCGTGGTGCCTGAGATCTCACTCGCCAAGATTCGCGACGATGCGCCTTTCGACAAGGTTTGCTACATCGGCTGCGGCGTCACGACCGGCATCGGAGCGGTGATTAACACGGCAAAGGTCGAGCCGGGCGCCAACGTGGTCGTCTTCGGGCTTGGCGGCATCGGCCTCAACGTGATCCAGGGCGCGCGGCTGGTCGGTGCCAACATGATTGTGGGCGTCGATACGAGTCCCGCGAAACGTGCGCTTGCCGAAAAGTTCGGGATGACGCACTTCGTGAACCCGAAGGAAGTCGGCGCCGAGCTGGTGCCGTATCTCGTCAACCTGACGAAGGGCGGAGCCGACTACAGCTTCGAGTGCATCGGCAACGTGGACGTGATGCGCCAGGCGCTCGAGTGCTGCCACAAGGGTTGGGGCGTATCGGTCATTATTGGAGTCGCGGGCGCCGGGCAGGAGATCAAGACGCGCCCGTTTCAGCTCGTCACGGGCCGGGTCTGGAAGGGAACGGCTTTTGGCGGCGCGAAAGGGCGGCGTGACGTGCCGAAGATCGTAGACTGGTACATGGACCGAAAGATCAACATCGACGATCTCATCACCCACACGCTCAAGCTCGAGGACATCAACAAGGGGTTCGACCTGATGCACGGGGGCAAGTCGATTCGCAGCGTGGTTGTGTTCTAGCGGAAATCATTGAACCGCCAAGGCGCCAAGGCCGCCAACAAGACTAGAAATATAGACTGAACCGCTGAGACGCCGAGAGAAACGAGACATAATTGAATCGCCAAGACGCCAAGAAGAACAAATCTCTATTCACTATTCACGGTAGTTAGAGAGTCACGGATAAACGCCAGCCCTCACTCCTTCCCTTTCTCCCGAAGCGGGTATAGGGTTCCCCCACTTGTTTTCAGAAAGGCAAGTTGACTCTGCGCGATGGAACCCAACCGGTAAGTTAATTCGGGTAGAGTGACATGAGGCTCGGTTATTTCCGGAGGAACGCTCATGACTACCAAAGTCGCCGTTATTCAAAGGCCACCTGTCTTTCTGGACCGGCAGAAGACCATTGAGAGCATGCTTAATTCCATCGACGAATCGGTTGCTGAAGGCGCCTCCCTCCTCGTCTTCCCCGAGGCGTATATACCCGGCTACCCGACTTGGATTTGGCGGCTTCGGCCGGGCGGCGACATGGCGCTTTCAGGGGAAATCCACGCACGGCTGCGGGAAAACGCTGTGGACCTTGCGGGGGGAGACTTGCAACCGGTGCAGGACGCGGCAGCCAAGCATGGCGTCACGATCGTCCTTGGCATCAACGAACTCGACAGCCAATTCAGTGGCACCACCCTCTTCAATACGGTCGTGGTGATTGGCCCGGAAGGGGCGATCCTCAATCGGCATCGCAAAATGATGCCCACCAACCCCGAGCGCATGGTGTGGGGCATGGGTGACGCCACTGGGCTTCGGGTTGTCGATACACCTGCCGGGCGGCTGGGGTCCCTGATTTGCTGGGAGAGTTATATGCCCTTGGCACGATATGCCCTTTATGCCCAAGACATTGATATCTATGTGGCGCCCACTTGGGATGCAGGCGACAGCTGGTTGGCGACGATGCGCCATATCGCGAAGGAAGCAGGCTGTTGGGTGATCGGGACGGCGACCGCTCTGCAGGGCAGTGACCTGCCGGATGATTTCCCCGAACGCGACAAGTTGTTTGAACCTCAGGAATGGATTAATGACGGCAATGCCGTTGTGGTCAAGCCCATGGGAACGGTAGTTGCAGGGCCACTCAACCGTGAAAAAGGTATCCTGTACGCGGAGATAGACAAGGAAGATGCACGGCGGGCACGGCGGTCTCTGGATGTTTGTGGCCACTATTCGCGGCCCGACATCTTCTCTTTTTCGGTTGATCGGCGACCACTAAATCCCGTGACCTTCTCGGACTGATACGCCAAAAGAGATTTGCGGTGAAACCAGCCGCATTCTTGATGACCACATTAGGCCGAAAGCAGACATTGTCTGAACGACCGCTTTCGACCCAAAGCAGACGTTTAACGTTGCCGATAAGCGGCCCGACACGAGCGGGAGAAGCCCGCTTGTGGAGGGTCCGTGTTCATGGGCGGGTTAGCCCTCATCGTCTTCACTGGGATATTGTATTGGCCGACGGCCCTTCTCGTGAACGACCTTCGCTGTCTTTGCTTTTCGCGCCGCTTCCGTCGTTTCAGGATGACAAGTTATTTCGAACAGCCAATCGTCGCCGAAATCGAAGTTGTAATAGAGCTTTTGCCCCTTCGGTAGCGGAAAGACTTCTGAGAGTGGGACTTCCTCGCCTTCGTTATTCTCGAACGGAGAGGCGGGCTCGCCGAAGGTTACCTTTCGATCGCGCCAATTGCGACCAGCGAAGAACTCGTGGAGGTGGTCGTCATCTCTTGGCGCGTTTGAGGGCTAACGTCCCGGTTCAGCGGCGGGCCGCGCAGCGGACCGTACCCTGCAACCGATTGTTAGCCCGCATCGTCGCATTCTTTACGCCGATTCGGCGTAGACCCCGGTGTCCCGCTCCGGGTAACTCTCGTAGACATGTTCGAAGACCGCGGAGCACTTCTCCTTGTAGAGTTCAGGCGCGTAGGCCTTGGGCAGGCCCGCGTCTAGGGCATCCTCGATGGCGAGACGAAGCTGGGACCGCGCCGCGGACTTCTGCCGCCAGTTCAGCACCAGCAGCTGCTTGAGCCGGCCAAGCAGGTCCTTAGCCACCTTCTTCAGCTCGTCCCGCTCCTCCGCGCTCAGCTCCGGGGCCGGACGGGTCAGGATATCGAAGATGACCAGCTCTTCTTCGGCGAGGTTCTCGCGTACGTGGCGTTCCTGCTCCTCGTCGAGGCTGTTCGAGAGCTTGAGCAGCTCCTCGAACAACTGTTCGATGTTCCGGCTGCCGGCGTTGTAGCTCTCGATCAGCTCCTCGAACTTCTCCGCGAAGTCAGTGCGGGTGCGGTTCAGGCGGATCAGCCTGTCCAGCCTGGCACGGATTGCGGCCTTCAGTGCCTCGATCTCGGTGTTCTTGTGCTTCGACTCCTTGAAGCGCTGCGCCAGCGCCTCGAAGTTGATCTTCGAGAGGTCGATCGCCGGCGGCCCGGCCTCGCGGATCGTCAGGCCGGCAATGGACTGGTCCAGAAGCCCCGTGATCTGCCCCATGACTTCCGAGATGTCCGGCGGGTCGGGTCGCAGTCGCGTCCGCACCGCAGCGGCCAGCGCCAGGATGCCAGCCACGCGCTCGGCGAACTCCAGCGCTGCCCGGTCCGGCTTCACTGCGCGATAGAGAGTGCCGACCAGCTTCTCGTGGCCGAAGAAATCGCGCCGCAGCGTCTCGGGCGCGATCAACGCTTCGATGGCGTTCTCCACCGCCTCCAGCCGCTCGAAGCCGCCGGCCGGAAACGCCTCCATCGCAGCGAGGTCTACCCCGTGTCCCGCGCAGAACGCCGTGGCGTCGTCCAGGGCCTCCCGCAGCGCCGCGACCAGCTCCGCCTTGTCCTTGACCGGGTTCGCGCCCCCCTTGCCCGCGCCGTAGATGGCGAGCGCCTTCTCCAGCGAGGCGAAGACGTTTGCGTAGTCCACGATCACACCGCTGTGTTTGCCGGGGAAGACCCGGTTGGCGCGGGCGATGGTCTGCATCAGCGTGTGGTTGCGCATCGGCTTGTCGAGGTAGATCGTCGAGCAGCTCGGCGCGTCGAAGCCGGTGAGCCACATGGCGCAGACGAAGACCAGGCGCAGCGGGTCTTCCGTGTCCTTGAACTTCTCGTCTAGACCGGGCCGCGACTCGTTCATGCGCCGCCGGTGGGGCTCGATGTCGAGCCCCCGCTTCTTCATCTGCTCGATCTCGTTCTGTCCCGGCGAGACGATGACCGCCATGTCGGTCGTGGTCAGCACCTCGAGCCGGCCCTTCAATTCCGCCATGCGGACGTCGCGCCGCGCCAGTTCAGGCGTCGTTTCACCACCGCGCGGCTGGTAGGCCAGTTCGCGCAGTTTCTCCTGCACCCGCTCCGTCTCGGCGACCCAGTGCTTCTTCACCTTGTCGTGCGTTCGCAGCGCTGTCGCCTTATCGATCGACACCACCATCGCCTTGCCCACGAAGCCGCGCCCCAGGAAGTGCTGCATGATGTCCTGAGCCACCGTCTCCAACCTGTCGTCGCGGGTGATCAGGTGGTATTGCTTGCCAAGCGTCTTCTCGAGCTTCTCCTCTTGCGCCTCATCGAGACTCGCGTCGTCGATCAAAACGTAGAGATCGTCGTTGAAATCGGGGTTGACCAGCTCCAGCTCCGGCGTCCGGTTCTCGTAGAACAGCGGCACCGTCGCCCCGTCCTCGACCGACTGCTGGAAGTCGTAGATCGACACGTAGTCGCCGAAGACTTCCTTGGTGCGCTCCTCGCCGGCGATCAGCGGCGTGCCGGTGAAGGCCAGGAAGGTGGCCTTAGGCATCGCCGAACGCATGTTGAGCGCCAGCGTGTCGTACTGGCTGCGGTGGGCCTCGTCGGTGAGCACGATGACGTCCGCGCGGTCGGTGAGCGCCTCGGGCGTCTGGAACTTGTGAATCAGCGTGAAGACGTAGCGGTGGTTGCCGCGCAGCAGCTCCTGTAGGTGCGCACCGCTTGAGGCGTGGCACTGGTCGCTTTCCGTCTTCGACACCGCGC
>JAOTVX010000023.1 GCA_029863175.1 Betaproteobacteria bacterium
CTTCTGGGTCCCTTTCTCGATCGACTCGATGTGGCTTAACATCTCATGCTCGAAGCGGAACAGGAACAGGCGGGCGCGGGCGCGCAGCACCGGATCGGCAGGCATGAGCTGTGGGTGCGGAAAACGGTCGTCGATGTACTCGTTGATGATATTCGACTCGTACAGGATCAGATCGCGCTCGACCAGTACCGGGACCTGGTTGTAGGGGTTCATCACCGCCAGGTCCTCGGGCTTGTTGAACAGATCGACGTCGACGATCTGAAAATCCATCCCTTTCTCGTACAGCACGATGCGGCAGCGCTGGCTGAAGGGGCAGGTCGTGCCTGAATATAAGGTCATCATAAGAGCGGTGATGGGTAACGGGTGAGGGGTGACGGGCGACGGGTGACGGGTCACAGGTTACAGGTCACGGTATTAGTGGACGGCCTTCCAGTACTCCTTCTTCAGGGCGTAAGCGAGCACGAACAGGATGGCGAGGAAGAGCAGAACGTAAAAACCAATCTCGATGCGGGTGCGCTTCACCGGCTCGGCCATGTAGGCCAGAAAGTTGACGAGGTCGCCTACCAGGCGGTCGTACTCGAGCGGGTTCAGGCTCCCCGGCCGGGCGAACACGAGTTTCTGCACCTCGCGCTTTTCCACGTCTTCCTCGTCGTTACCGCGGGGGATCGTGACCACTTCCGTGCGCAGTTCCTGCTCGCCCTGCAACTGCCACAGGACGTGCGGCATGCCGACATCGCGATAGACGACGTTGTTCCAGCCTGTCGGTCGCGCTGGGTCGCGATAAAAGCTTCGCAAATAGGTGTAGAGCCAGTCCGCACCGCTGCCTGCAGGCGAAGCGCGCGAACGCGCGATCACGGTGAGGTCCGGCGGAACCGCCCCGAACCATTCCTTCGCGTCATTCGGATTCATGTTGTTTTTCATCAGATCGCCAACCTTCGCACCTGCGAAGATCAGGTTGTCGCGAATCTGCTGCGCAGTGAGACCCAGGTCCTCCAGCCGGTTATAGCGCATGTAGCTCGCGCTATGGCAGCCGAGGCAATAGTTCACGTAGACCCGCGCGCCGCGCTGCAGCGAGATCAGGTCATACTCATCGATCGGCGCGCGGTCGAGCGGTACTTCATCCCCCGCCGCCAGGGCAAGCGCCGGCGCCGCGAGCAGCGCCACAAGCAGTTGCCTGCCGCGGCCCATGTCAGTGCACCCCTTCCCAGGTCACCCGCGAAGGTTCGGGCTTGGTCCGGTCCATTCTCGTGTACCACGGCATGAACAGGAAGAAAGCGAAATAGATCAGCGTGCCGATCTGCGACATCAAGGTGCCCATCGTCGTGACCGGTTGGGTACCAAAATACCCAAGCACGAAAAACACCAACACGAAAACCGCAAGCGCCCCCTTGAAGAGCGGCCCGCGGTAGCGGATCGACTTCACCGGGCTGCAGTCGATCCAGGGCAGGAGCCCGAAGACGAGCACCGCAACGCCCATCAGGACCACGCCCCAGACCTTGGGCTCGAGGGTGAAGAAACCCACGAGCAGGACGGCAGCGATTGCCGCGACGGTAAACTTGACCGCGCGCGCCTCGACCGACCGGATGATGAGCGCCGAATAACCGATCACGCCGGCGGCGAGCACCCACATGAACGTTTCGGTCGTCGCCCGCAAGATCGAGTAATACGGCGTGAAATACCACACCGGCGCGATGTGCGTCGGCGTCTTCAGCGGATCAGCGGGTATGAAGTTGTTGTATTCCAGGAAATAGCCGCCGAACTCCGGCATGAAGAACATGATCACGCAGAACACGATCAAGAAAAAGACTGCCCCCATGATGTCCTTGACGGTGTAATACGGGTGAAACGGGATGCCGTCCAACGGATGGCCGGTCTGGGGATCCTTTTGCTTCTTGATTTCGATCCCGTCGGGGTTGTTCGACCCGACCTCGTGCAACGCCATGATGTGCGCGGCCACCAGCCCGAGGAGCACGAGCGGAATCGCGATCACGTGGAACGAGAAGAAACGGTTGAGCGTCGCGTCCGAGACCACATAGTCGCCGCGTATCCACAACGCCAGATCCGGCCCGATCAGCGGGATCGCATCGAACAGGTTCACGATCACTTGCGCGCCCCAGGACGACATCTGTCCCCAAGGCAGGAGGTAGCCGAAGAAAGCCTCGGCCATCAGGCACAAGTAGATCATCATGCCGAAGATCCAGATGAGCTCGCGCGGCTGCCGGTAGGATCCGTACAGCATGCCGCGAAACATGTGCAGGTAGACCACAATGAAGAATGCCGACGCGCCGGTCGAATGCATGTACCGGATGAGCCAGCCGCCTGGCACCTCGCGCATGATGTATTCGACCGACGCAAACGCCTGCGCGGCGTCCGGCTTGTAGTGCATGGTGAGGAAGATGCCGGTGGCGATCTGGATCACGAGCACCAGAATCGCCAATGAGCCGAAGTAATACCAGAAGTTGAAATTTTTCGGCGCGTAGTACTCCGCGAGATGCTCGCGCCAGAGCTGGATCAGGGGAAAGCGCTGGTCGACCCACGTCAGCAGGCCGTTGAACGGCCCTGCCCCGGTGACCGGCGGCTTTTCGGTCGCTGCCATCGCCTACGCCCCCTTCTGGTCTTCGCCAATGCGGATCGTGCTGTCCGACAGATACGTATGCGGCGGCACCGGGAGATTGTCGGGAGCGGGCTTGTTCTTGTAGACACGGCCGGCCAGGTCAAAAAGCGAGCCATGGCACGGGCAATAGAACCCACCCTTCCAGTTGGCGTCGAATGGCTCCGCCTCGGCTTTAAACTTGTCGACCGGAGAGCAGCCGAGGTGCGTGCAAATGCCAACGACGACCAGATATTCGGGCTTTATCGAACGATACTCGTTGCGCGCGTACGGCGGCGTGTAATCCGGGTTGCGCTGGCTCTCAGGATCGGCCACGTTGGTGTCGTTCTTCCTCACCGACTCGAGCATTTCTTTGGTCCGCCGCACGATCCAGACCGGTTTGCCGCGCCATTCCAGGCGCATCAGCTCGCCGGGCGCGAGGTTGGTGATATCGGCCTCGACCGGCGCGCCAGCGGCCTTTGCCCGCTCCGAGGGCAACATGCTCGCGACAAATGGCACTGCTGTGGCACCGGCAGCGACCCCTCCTGCGACACTGGTGGCGGCAATCAGAAAGCGCCGCTTGCCCGAGTCCAACTCTTTGTCTGCCATACGAATATTCCCGGCTGTTGGCAAAGGGCGACATTGTACACAAACGCGACGCGAAACTTAAGCAAAACTTGAAAAAATAACTTCTAGTCAATAGGTTGCAACACCCATCTCCAGGCGCCTTCTCGGTCCGGCATCAGCGGTCCCGGCTGCGGGCTCCCGGCTTTAACGCGCGCGCTTCGACGCGTTCGGTCCGATCGGCGCCGAGCTTTCGGAATTAATCCGTTTCAGGCAATAATCGCTGTCATCAGGGACACTCCGATACTGGTTCAGGCAGGCGTCCAGCTCGTTGCGCTGAATATGCGGCTGGCCTTGTTGCTAAGAGATCGATTCGAACCGAACCAGTTCCAATAGACGCAAAGCATTCCCGACCCATGCGCAAGCTTTGGCTGGTATTTGCCCAGACCGCGACCGTTTGTCTCGCAGTGCTGTTCGTGGTCTCCACGCTGCGGCCTGACCTCCTTTCGTGGCGCGCGCGCAGTAACGTTGTTGCCATCAAGGAGCGGTCCGTCGGCGTGCCCGTCCGGGAGACGACCTCGTTCAGCGAGGCTGCGCGTAAGGCGATGCCGGCAGTGGTCAACATCTTTACGAGCCAGGATGTAAAGCGGCCGCGGCACCCGCTGCAGGATGATCCTGTCTTCCGCTACTTCTTCGGTAATCCTTCGGACCCGGACGTGCAGCGGCGCGAAGGATTGGGCTCCGGGGTGATCGTCAGCGAGACAGGCTACGTCCTCACCAATCACCATGTAATCGAGGCGGTGGACCAGATCGAAGTAGCGCTAGCCGATTCGCGCAAGGTGTCCGCGCAGGTGGTCGGTGCAGACCCGGAGACCGACCTCGCCGTGCTCAAGATCGAAGTGCGGGACCTGCCCTCCATTACGTTCGCGCGTTCGGATCGTCTTAGGGTGGGCGACGTCGTACTCGCGATTGGCAACCCGTTCGGCGTCGGCCAGACCGTCACGCTCGGCATTGTGAGCGGACTCGGCCGCAGCCATCTCGGCATCGCGACTTTCGAGAACTTCATTCAGACCGATGCGGCGATCAACCCGGGAAATTCCGGCGGGGCGCTCGTCGATACGCAAGGCAACCTCGTGGGAATCAACACCGCGATCCTGTCGCAGACCGGGGCCGCTGCCGGTATCAGCTATGCAATTCCCGTGAGCATTGCCCGCCAGGTCATGGAGCAGATCATCCAGAAGGGATCCGTCACACGGGGATGGGTTGGCGTGGGGGTGCAGGACATCACCAAAGAGCTCGCCGAATCGTTCAAGTTGCCCAGCGCGAGTGGCGTGCTGATCTCACAGGTGGAGCGCGGCGGACCCGCGGACCGAGCGGGCGTGAAGCTGGGCGACGTCCTGGTCGCGGTGAACGACACCCCGGTCGCCGATTCGATCGGCATGCTGAATCTGATTGCCGCGCTCGCGCCGGGCGCGAGCGCGCGGCTGAGGCTCCTGCGTGAGCAGGGCGCATCCGAGGTCACCGTCACGGTGGGGCAACGCCCGAAGCCGCAGCCGCAACCGCAACCGCAGAATCCCTGATCTGAACCTCTACGGCGCCAGGAGCTATTGGCTGCGGCCCTTGTCCTGGGCCTCGCTCTCGTCGAGCTCCCGATCCATTTCTTCTTCCCCGGGCGGACGGTAATCCCCCTCGTCTTGCGCCGGGCGCCGCCCAAATGCCCGCGCCGCGAGCAGCCCGACCTCAAACAGCAACCACATCGGAAACGCGAGCAGCAGCTGCGAGATCACGTCCGGCGGCGTGACGATCGCGGCCACGACGAACGCGCCCACGACAAAATAAGGCCGGATGTTGACGAGCTGCTCGATCGTCACGACGCCCATCCGCGTGAGCACGAGCACGACGATCGGCACTTCAAAGCTCACGCCGAAAGCGAGAAACATGGTGAGCACGAAGTTGAGATAGTTCTCGATGTCCGGCGCAACGGAGATGCTCTTCGGCGCAATGTTGAAGACGAAGTCGAAGACGAGCCGGAACACGAAGAAGTAGCAGAACGCGATGCCGACGAGGAAGAGCACCGTGCTCGCCGCAACGAGAGGAAGCACGAGTCGTTTTTCGTGGGCGTAGAGGCCGGGCGCGACGAATGCCCAGGCCTGATACAGGACGTACGGCAGCGCCACCGAGAAGGCGACCATGGCAGCCACCTTGACCGGGATCAGGAACGGCGTCACGACGCCCGTCGCGATCATCTTGGCGCCGTTCGGCAGCGTGCTGAGTAGAGGCTGCGCAAGGATGTCGTAGAGTTCGGAGGCAAACGGAAACAGGCATACAAAGACGATTCCCACCGAGATCAGGGTGCGCAAGAGGCGATCGCGCAGCTCCATCAAATGGGAAATGAAAGTGTCTTCGCTCATTTGCCTCGTCCGTGAATCGAATCACGCCGGCTTGCGCGTCGACGCCTCAGCAGAAGGCTCGAGCGCAAGGTCGAGTTGCGGGGAAGCGGGAACCGCGGATGGCTCGCGCTCGGCGGGAGCCGGCTCGGACTCGGGAGCGGGCGCCGTTTCCGGGTCGGCCTGGGACTGCGTGCATTGGGCGACCCGATTCAGCTCGTTATCCGTCTCGCTCAGTCCTTGTTGCACGGACTGTTCGAACGAGCGCGCCGTGTCCTCCACGCCGGTGCGAAGCTTCCTCAACTCGTCGAACTCCATCTCTCGCGAGATATCGGCTTTGACGTCATTGACGTAGCGCTGCATCCGGCCGAAGAGGTGACCGGCGGTGCGCGCGACCTTGGGCAGCCGCTCCGGCCCAATCACGATCAGGGCGACGACCGCGATGAGGAGCAACTCGGTGAACCCGATATCGAACATGGAAGAACCGTGAGCGCCGAGCAGCGTGCGGTTCTGGCCGCAGCCAGCAGCTACTGCTTACCGATTACCGCTCACGCCTTTGGCGTCTCCTTCTTGGCCTCGCCCTCGATGGTCTGTCCGGTGCTGGGCGGAATTTCCGGCTTCGCCTGCGCGGATTTTTCCTCCTCGGACTTCATGCCGTCCTTGAAGCCCTTCACTGCGCTGCCCATATCGGTGCCGAGATTGCGCAGCTTCTTGGTGCCAAAGACCAGTACGACCACCAGCAGTACGATCAGCCAGTGCCAGATGCTAAGCGAGCCCATGTATCACTCCTCGCCGCCCTTCATCGCGGGCAGCATTTAATCGCCGCGGACGCGCGCTCCGCTCAATTGCGCGATGCCTTTTCATCAACGCCCGAGATCCCCTCCCGGCGCCGCAGCTCGGCGAGCACGTCCTCGGGCTTGAGGCCGTGCCACGCCAGCACGACCAGGCTGTGAAACCATAGATCCGCAGTTTCGCGCACGATGTTCAGTTTATCACCGCCCTTGGCGGCCAGCACCGTTTCGGCGGCCTCCTCGGCCAGCTTCTTGAGCATCGCGTCCTCGCCCTTGGCAAACAGGCTTGCCACGTATGAGGCCGCAGGCTCGGCCTCGCGGCGCGCCGCGATCACCTCGCCCAGACGGGTCAGCACATCGTCCTTGATCATCGCCGGTAGATATCCTTCGGGTCCCTCAGAACCGGATCGACCACCACCCATTCGCCGTCCTCGAGCTTCTGGTAGAAGCAGCTTTGCCTTCCAGTATGACAGGCGATGCCGCCCGCCTGCTCTACCGCCAGCACAATCACGTCCGCGTCGCAATCGAGCCTGATCTCCCGTACCTGCTGAACGTGACCCGATTCCTCCCCCTTGTGCCACAGTTTCGCGCGCGAGCGCGACCAGTAGTGCGCCTCTCCGGTTCGCGCCGTTTCCTGCAACGCTTCGCGGTTCATCCAGGCCACCATGAGCACTCTGCCGCTGCCCGCGTCCTGGGCTACTGCCGGCACCAATCCTTCAGGCGACCATTTGATCTTTTCGAGCCACGCTTCTTTCACCGGTTCAACGTTCCAAGTTCAAGGTTCAAGGTTCAAGGTTCAAGGTTCAAGGTTCAAGGTTTAGACAGAATACACGGAACTTTGAACTTGGAACATTGAACATGGAACGGCGGCTACAGCCGGACTTCGATGCCATGGCGCGCCATGTGCTCCTTCGCCTCGCGCACCGTGTACTCGCCGTAGTGAAAAATGCTCGCGGCCAGCACTGCGTCAGCATGGCCTTTGAGCACCCCGTCGACCAGATGATCGAGATTGCCTACACCACCGCTCGCGATGATGGGGATTGATAGCGCCTCGGAGAACGCGCGAGTTAGCTCGAGGTCGAAGCCGCTGCGGGTTCCATCGCGGTCCATGCTGGTCAGGAGAATTTCGCCGGCGCCGGCCCGCTCCATTCTCCGGCCCCAGTCGAGCGCATCCAGTCCCGTCGGCTTGCGCCCACCGTGGGTGTAGACCTCCCAACGCGGCGTGCCCGCACCTGGCACCTGTTTCGCGTCTATTGCCACGACGATGCATTGCGCCCCGTAGCGGCCAGTCGCCTCGGCGACCAACTCCGGATTCTCCACCGCGGCCGTATTGATGCTGACCTTGTCGGCACCGGCATTGAGCAGGCGCCGCACGTCTTCCACGGCGCGAACGCCGCCGCCCACCGTCATTGGAATGAACACTTGCGCAGCGACTGCCTCCACCACGCCAACGATGACGTCCCGGCCGTCGCTCGAAGCGGTAATGTCCAGAAAGGTCAGCTCGTCCGCGCCCTGCTCGTCGTAGCGGCGCGCGATCTCCACGGGGTCGCCGGCATCGCGCAGCCCGACGAAGTTGACGCCCTTCACCACTCGCCCGGCCGTGACGTCAAGACAGGGGATGACGCGCTTGGCAAGACCCATACGGATGGCAGGCTGAAGGATGGAGGCAGGCGATTCGGAATCAGCCCTCGTTATCCGTCTGCCTTTTGCCTCCCGTCTTCGGCGTTTGTGGCGCTGAGATGGTCGGCAAGCTTCTGGGCTTCCGCGTAGTTGAGCTTTCCCTCGTACACCGCGCGCCCGGTTATCGCGCCGGTGATGCCCTCGCGCTCGACCGCGCACAGCGCCTTGATGTCGTCCAGGCCGGTAATGCCCCCGCTTGCGATGACGGGAACCGTCAGCTGGCGCGCAAGCATGACGGTCGCCTCGACATTCACGCCCTTCATCATGCCGTCGCGCCCGATGTCGGTGTAGATGATCGCCTCGACGCCGTAGTCCTGAAATTTTTTCGCAAGGTCCGCTACCTCGTGGCCCGTCATCTTCGACCAGCCGTCGACCGCGACCTTGCCATCCTTCGCATCGAGCGCCACCATCACGTGCCCGGAAAACGCCGTGCAGGCATCGTGCAGGAAACCGGGCGTTTTTACCGCTGCGGTGCCGACGATGACGTAGCTTATGCCCGAGTCGAGGAGCTTCTCGATGGTGTCGAGATCGCGTACCCCGCCGCCGAGCTGCACCGGGAGCTGGTCGCCCACTGCCGCTACGATGGCCTTGATCGCGTTCTCGTTCTTGGGCCGACCCGCCGCCGCGCCGTTGAGATCGACGACGTGCAGTCGCCGCGCCCCCTGCGCGAACCATTGCTTGGCCATGGCCCCCGGGTCATCCGAGAACACCGTAGCGGTAGACATCACGCCCTGTTCGAGGCGCACGCATTTTCCGTCTTTGAGGTCGATTGCGGGAATGATCAGCATGGTTGCGAAGTTAAGTTGCAGGTTAAGCGGGAACCGGTTGCGCCGCGTGGCGTAAAGTGGGCTGCCACGCCACGAAATTGGCCAGCAGCCGCAAGCCGGCGGCCTGGCTCTTCTCTGGATGAAACTGCACGGCAAAGACATTGTCTCGAGCGCACGCGCAAGCGAACGACACGCCGTAGACCGCCTCCGCGGCGACAATGCCGCGATTCGCTGGCTCCGGGAAATAGCTGTGCACGAAGTAGAAACGGGCGTTTTGCGGAATGCCCTCCCACAGCGCATGAGGCAACGTCTGGCGCACCTGGTTCCAGCCCATGTGCGGCACCTTCAGCCGTACGCCCCCGGCATCGGTCACTTTCTCGGCGGAAAAGCGCCGCACTTTTCCCGGCAGCAGGCCAAGGCCGGCGACATCGCCCTCATCGCTGCGCTCGAACAGCATCTGCAGCCCGATGCAGATTCCAAGAAACGGCTTGGCACGCGCGGCCCCGACGACGGCCCCACGGAGCCCGCGCGCGTCGAGCTCGCGCATGCAGTCGGGCATCGCGCCCTGTCCCGGAAAGACCACCCGCGCGGCGCGCCTCACCGTTTCCGGATCGTTGGTGACGGCGACCGTCAGCCGGGGAGCGACGCGCTCGACGGCCTTCGCCACGGAGCGGAGATTCCCCATACCGTAATCAACCACAACGACGTCGGTCATGACTTCGTCAGTTCCAAGTTCAAAGTTCCACGTTCAATGTTCCATGTCTTACGCTAAAGCCTCGGATTTGAACCTTGAACTTTGAACCTTGAACTCGGAACGGGCGACCGCCCTATAGGGAGCCTTTGGTGGAAGGCACGCCCTTTACGCGCGGGTCGGGCTCGACCGCCGTGCGCAGCGCGCGCGCAAATGCCTTGAATGCGGTCTCTGCCTGGTGATGTGCGTTGGCGCCATTGAGATTTTCAAGGTGAAGCGTGATCCGGGCATGATTGACGAAGCCCTGAAAAAACTCGTGGACGAGGTCGACGTCGAATTCGCCAATGCGTGCGCGCGTGAATCCGACACGGTATTCAAGCCCCGGCCGCCCGGAAACATCCACTACCGCGCGCGACAGCGCCTCGTCGAGCGGAACGTACGCGTGGCCGTAACGGCGCACGCCCGATTTGTCGCCGACGGCCTTGGCGAAAGCCTGGCCCAGCGTGATGCCGATGTCCTCCACCGTGTGATGGGCATCGATATGAAGGTCGCCCTTGGCCGACACCTCCAAGTCGAACACGCCGTGGCGCGCCACCTGCTCGAGCATGTGATCGAGAAAGGGGACGCCCGTGCCGATCTTTGCCTTTCCCGCCCCGTCGAGGTCGAGCTTCACCGTGATCCGGGTTTCCTGGGTATTGCGGCTGACTTCGGCTTTACGCATGGTGGGGCTCACGGCGGTGCGGCGCGACGCGCGCAGATTGAGCCTTGGAGATCAAGCGTTGAGGGTACGGGTCAATGCGGCGAGAAAAGCGTCGTTCTCTTGGGGGGTACCGACCGTCACCCGCAGGCAATTCGCCAGCAGGCGGTGAGAGCCATGGAGACTCTTGATCAGTACTCCGCGTTGTTTCAAGCCGTCGAAAACACGCTCCGCGTTGCCAATTCTAAACAGTAGGAAGTTGGCGTCGCTCGGATAGGCCGTCAACCCCGGAACCTCCTGCAACCCGCGCAACAGGCGCCCTCGCTCAAGCTTGATGGCAGCGGCCTGTTCTGTCAACACTGCCTCGTGCTGCAGCACTTCGCACGCAACCACCTGCGTAAGCGTGTTGACATTATACGGCAAGCGCAACTTGTCGAGCTGCGCGATCCACTCCCCGCGGCCGGCCAGAACCCCGAGCCGGATCCCGGCCAGCCCCAGTTTCGAGAGCGTACGCATTACCAACAGGTTGGTCTGCTGCGGCACGCGCGCCATGAAGCTGAGGTCGGCGAACGCATGGTACGCTTCGTCGATCAACACCATGCCCGGCGCTGCCGCGATGATGCGCTCGATCCCCGCCGCATCGAAAAGGTTGCCCGTGGGATTATTGGGGTAGGCGAGGAAGATCAGCCCCGGCCTGTGCTGCTCGATGCCCGCCAGTAGGCGCCCGACGTCGAGCCCGAAGTCGTCACGCAGCTCCACGCCGACGTAGCGCACGCCCGCAAACGCCGAAATCATGCGGAACATCGTGAACGAGGGCTCAACGCCGAGCACCACGGCTCCGGGGCGCGCTGCCGCTAGCACCAGCATCTGGAGGATTTCGTCCGAGCCGTTTCCCAGCAGTAACTCGGCTGCCTCCGGCACCGCGAAGGACACTCTCAGCCGGGCCTTGAGCTGGCCCGCGCCGGGGTCAGGATAGCGGTTGAGCGAAGCGTCCTCGACCAGCCGCGCAATCCGGGCGCGCAGCGCCGGCGGCAGCCCGTACGGATTCTCCATCGCATCGAGCTTGACCATGCCGGAACTGTCGGGAACGTGGTAAGCGGTCAACGCGCGGATGTCGTCTCGAATGATCTCTTCGGGTGTTTTCGCCATAAGTCAGAGCAAAGACACAAAGGACACCAAGGACACGAAGGCTTACCCGAACAGAAAGCGATTTGGTCCGGCTGTCCCTTGTGTCCTTCGCGTCCTTCGTGTCTATGCTTTTTCGATCTTCATGCGGTATTCGGCCGACCTGGCGTGCGCGGTCAGGCCTTCGCCACGGGCAAGCTCCACGGCGATGGCACCGAGCTCGCGCGCGGCCTCCTTCGATATGCGAATGACGCTCGACCGCTTCTGGAAGTCGTAGACCCCGAGCGGCGAGGAAAAACGCGCGGTACGTGACGTGGGCAGAACATGGTTCGGCCCCGCGCAGTAATCCCCAAGCGCCTCGGAACTGTAGGGTCCGAGGAAAATCGCGCCCGCATGCCGGATCGCCGGCAGCAAGACATCCGGATCTTTGACCGCCAGCTCGAGATGCTCCGGCGCAATCCGGTTGACCACTTCGCAGGCCTCATCGAGGTCGCGCACCCTGATCAGCGCGCCGCGCTTGTGCAGGGCCGCAGCGATCACATCGCGCCGCGGCATGTCCGCGAGCTGCCGCTCGATGCTGGCAGCCACCGCCTCGAGTAAGCGCAAATCGGGCGTGATGAGGATCGCCTGCGCCAGCTCGTCGTGCTCCGCCTGGGCGAAGAGATCCATCGCAACCCAGTCGGGCGCGGCGCTTCCGTCACACACCACCACGATTTCCGAGGGGCCGGCAATCATGTCGATGCCGACGACCCCGAAAACGCGCCGCTTCGCGGCAGCAACGTAGGCGTTGCCCGGGCCAACGATCTTGTCCACGGCGGGCACCGTTGCAGTGCCGTACGCAAGCGCAGCCACCGCCTGCGCGCCGCCGATCGTGAACACCCGCTCGACCCCGCAGATGGACGCGGCGGCGAGCACAAGGTCGTTTCGTTCGCCGCCAGGCGCCGGCACCACCATGATGATTTCGCGCACGCCCGCCACCTTGGCCGGCAACGCGTTCATGATCACGGACGAGGGATAGGCCGCCTTGCCGCCCGGCACGTAGATGCCAACGAGATCGAGCGCCGTGACGCGCTGGCCAAGCTCTGTCCCGTTTGCTTCACGGTAGCTCCACGAGTCGGTGAGCTGCCTTTCGTGAAAGGTGCGCACCCGTGCTGCGGCCGCTTCGAGAGCCTTGCGCGTTTTCGCGGGAATTCGACCGAGTGCCGCGCGCGCCTCCGCGGCCGGAACTTCCAGCGCGGCCACTGATGCCGCCTCGACTCGGTCGAAGCGCCGCGTGTAATCAAGAAGCGCCGCGTCACCGCGCGTTTTGACGCCGGCAAGAATTCCCGCCACTGCGCTCTCGACGGCCGCATCCTGCGCCGACTCGAACGCAAGCAGCTCCTGCAGCCGGGCATCGAAATCGGGCTGGTCGCTCGTCAGGCGTCGGATCGTGGTCATGAGACGGCACGCGCAAAGGCGTCGAACAGGGGCCGGATCGCGGCGCGTTTTACCTTCAGCGCCGCCTGGGTGACGACGAGGCGCGCCCTGATGAGCCGCACATCGGGCCGCGCCGTCGCCATGATCAGTTTACGGGAGGTCTTCGGGTCGCCGCGCGCCATGACGCCCGCCGCCTTGAGCAGCGGCACCGTTTGGTCGTAAATGCGGCCCTTGGACAGGGCGAAGGTGATCACCGGCAAACCTCAAAAAAACAGCATTTTACCGCCAAGGCCGCGCGGAGCGCCAAGGGACCGTGAGTGCCCGCTGCTTTCGATTGCTCCTCTTCTTGGCGTCTTGGCGCTGAGAGGTTCGATGGTCAGCGCGCGCGGCGAATGCGTGCCCCTAGGCGGGAGAGCTTCTCCTCGATGCGCTCGTAACCGCGATCGAGGTGGTAGACGCGATCGACGGTGGTTTTCCCGCTCGCGATGAGCCCGCCCAGCACCAGACTCGCGGAAGCGCGAAGGTCGGTTGCCATCACGCTGGCACCATCGAGCTTTGCGACCCCTTTCACGACGG
Source organism: Betaproteobacteria bacterium (assembly GCA_029863175.1). The sequence continues at coordinate 13,285 of JAOTVX010000023.1, forward strand.
CGGTGCTCCCTTCCACCTCGATGTCGGCGCCCAAGCGCTTCAGCTCCTGGACGTGCATGAAGCGGTTCTCGAAAATCGTCTCGGTAACGCGCGCCATACCGCGAGCGACGCTGTTGAACGCCAGGAACTGCGCCTGCATGTCGGTCGGGAACGCCGGATAAGGCGCCGTGCGCACGTTGACGGCGCTGAGCGTCCCGTTCGCCCCGAGCGCAATCCAGTCGGAGCCGGTCGTGATGTGAGCTCCGGCTTCGCGCAGCTTGTCGAGCACTGCGTCTAGGACGTCCGGTCGCGCGTCGCGCAGCTTGACCTGACCGCCGGTTGCGGCGACAGCAACCAGGAACGTGCCGGTCTCGATTCGGTCCGGCATCACTGCGTAGCGTGTTCCGTGCAGCCGTTCCACGCCCTCGATCGTGATCACGTCGCTGCCGGCTCCCCGGATCCTCGCGCCCATGGCGCTCAGACAGGTGGCCAGATCGACCACTTCGGGTTCCCGGGCCGCATTCTCGATGACAGTCGTGCCAGCAGCGAGGGTGGCTGCCATCATGAGGTTCTCGGTGCCGGTGACGGTCACGAGGTCCAGACAGATGTGCGCGCCTCTCAGTCGCTTCGCGCGCGCCGCGATGTAGCCATGCTCGATGGCAATCTCGGCGCCCATCGCCTGCAGTCCCTTGATATGCTGGTCGATGGGCCGCAGGCCGATCGCGCAGCCGCCCGGCAGCGATACGCGCGCCTCGCCGCAGCGCGCCGCCAGGGGCCCCAGCACGAGCACCGATGCGCGCATCGTACGCACGAGCTCGTAGGGAGCCACCGGCGCCCCGATGCGCGCCGCGTTGAGCTCTACGCCCAGCCGCTCGTCAACCGAGATGGCCACGCCCAGTTCGCCCAGCAGAGTGAGCATGGTCGTTACGTCACGCAAGTGCGGAACGTTGGTGACGACCAGCGGCTCCGTCGTGAGCAAGGAAGCGCACAGGATCGGCAGCGTCGCATTCTTGGCCCCCGAGACCCTCACCTCGCCGCTGAGCGGAACGCCGCCTTCGATAACGAGCTTATCCACGGCCCGCTTGCCGCCAATCCTCGGGGGTGAAGGTCTTCATGGAAAGCGCGTGGATATCGGCGCGCATACGCTCGCCCAGCGCCGCGTAAACGAGCTGGTGCTGCTGCACGCGCGACTTGCCGCGGAAGGCGGGGCTCACAATCACCGCTTCAAAATGATGCCCGTCGCCGTCGACCTGCACGTGGTCGCAGGCAAGACTTTCCGCGATCCAGCCTTTGATCTGTTCAGGATTAATCATGGCTTTATCCTGTGGGGTTATGCGCCGGGGCGCAAGAGCGTATGGAAATCGCACGAGCCACCAGTCAAGCATTTCAGGCGTCAGGTCAATGCCTGAGCTTGTATCCGGTTCTGAGGAGCCATAGCGTGAGGAATGATAAGGCGAAAAAACTGGCACCGACAATCGCGAGGCTCAACCAGGGCGAGACATCGCTGCGACCGAAGAAGCCGTAGCGAAAACCGTCCACCATGTACAGGATCGGATTGAAGAACGAGAGCTTTTGCCAGAACGCGGGCAGCGAACGGATCGAGTAGAACACGCCGGAGAGGAACGTAAGCGGCAGAATGATGAAGTTGCTGAACAACGCGAGCTCATCCACCTTGTCCGAATACAGCCCCGCGATGATGCCGAGCGCGCCCATGACGCCGCTGCCGGCGAGCGCAAATGCGATCGTCCAGACCGGGTACTCGAGCCTGATATCGACGAACCACACCGTCGCCAGCAGCACGCCCAGGCCCACCACCAGGCCCCGCGCCATTGCCGCCAGAAGGTAAGCAAAAAAGAACTCACCGTATGAGAACGGCGGCAGCAGCACGAAAATGATGTTACCTGTCATCTTGGATTGCATCAGGCTCGACGAGCTGTTGGCAAAGGCGTTCTGTAGCACCGCCATCATCGTCAGTCCCGGCACGAGAAAAGTGCTGTACCCGAGCCCGGGAAAGATTTCGACCCGCCCCCGCAACGAATAGGCAAACACGACCAGGAACAGCAGCACCGTGAGCACGGGCGCGAGTACGGTCTGGATGCTCACCTTCCAGAACCGCAGCCACTCCTTGCGAAAGAGGGTGTAGAACCCATGGAAAGAGCGGTATTCAATCGGCGCACTCATCCGCAGGACCTTTAGTGGCGGCTCATGATCTGCACGAAGATTTCCTCGAGATCCGGTTGCATCACTTCCATTTCCTGGATCTCGACGCGTGCGTTGCGCAGCTCGGCCATAACGCGCTCGACTTCAGTGTAAGCCGGGAGCGCCAGCCAATAGCCGCGCTCGTCGCGCTCCGTGACGAATGGCGCTAGCGCCTCGGGCAGCTGATCGGGGATCAGTCGCAGGGCAACGTAACACCCAGAGTGCATGCGCAGAAGATTCTGCGTGGTATCGAGCGCAACCACGCGCCCCTGCTTGAGCATTGCGATGCGTTCGCACAATGCCTCGGCCTCCTCGAGGTAATGCGTCGTCAGGACAATGGTATGACCGTCGCGATTGAGGCGCTTGACGAACCGCCACAGCGCCTGGCGCAGTTCCACGTCCACGCCGGCGGTCGGCTCGTCGAGCACGATGACCGGCGGCTTGTGCACGAGCGCCTGCGCCACCAGCACGCGCCGCTTCATGCCGCCGGAGAGAGAGCGCATGTTGGTCTCCGCTTTGCCGGCGAGATCGAGGTGATACATCACCTCCTCGATCCAGTCGCGGTTGTCGCGAATGCCGAAGTAGCCGGACTGGAAGCTGAGCGCCTCGCGCACCGTAAAGAAAGGATCGAACACCAGCTCCTGCGGCACTACCCCGAGCGAGCGCCGCGCCTCGCGGTAACGGGTCAGAACGTCGAAACCCATGACGCGCGCGCTGCCCCCCGAAACGCGCGCCAGGCCCGCAAGGATGTTGATCAGCGTGGTCTTGCCGGCACCGTTGGGACCGAGCAGACCGAAGAACTCGCCCGGCGCGATCTGGAACGTGACATCCGTCAGCGCCCTCAAGGTGTCATAGCGCTTCGAGACCCGCTCGAACTCAATCGCAGGGACCATTTAGCGCGTGATGAGTGATGAGTGATGAGTGATGGGTGATGAGTGATGAGTGATGGGCAAAACCACCTAAGACCCATTACTCATTGCTGGGCGGGGCTCAGCCCTCGCTCAGCAATTCGGTGACGCCGTAGAGCTTGGCGAGGCTCGTCAAATTGCCGGGAAGGTTGACGTACTGGATGCGGCGCCCGTGGCGCCCGGCCTCCCGCCGCCACTCGAGCAACAGGCTCACCGCCGTCGAATCCACCTCCGTAACGCCCTCCAAGTCGACCGTGACCCCCGGTGCCGTGAACAGCCCGTTGCCCTGGGCGAGAAGTGCGACGACGTTATTGATGGTGATTGGCCCCCGCAGGGTGCAACGGCCTTCGCGACATTCGATCATGGATTGGCGCCCTGGGTCCTTTGCGCAAGCTGCCGGTTCTTGCTGTCGAGCGCCTTGATCAGCCCGTCGATCCCGGCGCGCTGGACCTCTCCGTTGAAGGTGCTGCGGTAATTCTGCACCAGGCTCACGCCCTCGATCGCGACATCGTAGACTTTCCAGCCGTTGCCGGTTTTTTCCATGCTGTAGTCTACGGCCACAGGCGGGCGGCCCGGCTGGACAACCTGCGATTTCACCACCACATCGTCGTCTTCCGGTCGTATGCGCAATGGCCGGTAGGTAATCGTCTGGTCGCGATACGACCCGAATGCAGTAGCGTAGGTGCGCACCAGCAGCGTGCGGAACTGCTCGACCAGCCCCCCCCGCTGCTGCGGGTTTGCCTTGCGCCAGTTCTTGCCCATCGCCAGCCGCGTCATCCGCGTGAAATTGAAATGCGGCAGCACCTTCGTCTCGATCAATTTCATCAACTTGCCTGGATTGCCGGCGTTGATATCCTTGTCCGAACGCAGGATCACGATCACCTCGTCGGTCACGCTCTTGGCGAGCACGTCCGGCGCCATCATGCCCTGCGCGTATAGCGGCAGCCCGGATGAGCCAACAGTTGCCAGCACCGCGAACAACAAGCTCCTGAGCATCGTTTCGCTCGCGACCGGGTCCTATTTCGCCCCGCCTTCGGCCGCCTTGTTGTACAGGAACTGGCCGATCAGCTTCTCGAGCACCAGCGCGGACTGGGTGATTCTGGCGGCGTCGCCGTCCTTGAGCATGGCGCTGTCGCCCCCCGCCTCCAGGCCGATGTATTGCTCGCCCAGCAGCCCGGAGGTGAGGATCGATACCGAGGTGTCCTTCGGGAACAGGTAGCGCTTGTCGAGCTTAATTGCGACGCGGGCAACGTAACGCTGGGTATCGAACTCGACGTCGTCGACTCTTCCCACGACCACGCCGGCGCTCTTGACCGGTGCCCGCACCTTCAGGCCGCCAATGTTGTCGAACTCGGCGTACACGCGATAAGTCTCTCCAACATTGAACGTCGTGCTGGCGTTTCCCACCTTCAGCGCGAGCACCAGCAGCGCAATGATGCCCGCGACCACGAAAACGCCGACCCACAGATCAAGAACGGTTCTTTGCATAGGCTCAAATCCCTGTAAACATGAACGCGGTGAGCACAAAATCCAGCCCCAGGATTGCCAGCGAGGACGTGACTACAGTGCGCGTAGTCGCCCCCGAGACGCCTTCTGCCGTCGGCGGCGCGTCGTAGCCCTCGAACAGCGCGATCGCGGTAACCGCCACACCAAAAACTACGCTCTTGATCACGCCATTCATGATGTCGTGTCTGACATCCACTGCGCTTTGCATCTGCGACCAGAACGCGCCTGCATCGACGCCGATGACCACCACCGTGATGAGGTAACCACCGAACACGCCCACCGCGCTGAACATCGCGGCCAGCAACGGCATCGAGATCACGCCAGCCCAGAAGCGCGGCCCGATGACGCGCGCGATGGGGTCAACGGCCATCATCTCCATGGCCGAGATCTGCTCGGTTGCTTTCATGAGGCCGATTTCCGCCGTCATCGCCGATCCGGCGCGGCTGGCGAACAGCAGCGCGGCGACCACCGGGCCAAGCTCGCGAGTAAGCGACAACGCAACGAGCGTGCCGACGGCCTCTGAAGAGCCGTACTTCTGCAGTGTCTCGTAGCCCTGCAAGCCGAGAACCATGCCGACGAACAGGCCGGAGACGATGATGATGATGAGCGAGAGCACGCCCGTGAAGTAGATCTCCCGCACCGTCAGGTGAAAGCGGCGGAAGCTTGTCGGCGAGCGCAGCAGCGTCAGCAGGAAAAAACGGCTCGCGTAGCCCAGGCGCCAGACCCCGTTGACGACCTGGTGGCCGATGCCGCGCAGGCCGCTGGCGAGCCGCTCAGGCACGGGCGCCCCTCAACTCGAGGTCTGCCGCGTACTCGGATCCGGGATAGTGGAACGGCAGCGGCCCATCCATCTCACCCCAGACAAACTGATGGACGAAGGGCGCGTTGGAGCCGCGGATGTCGTCCGGCGTGCCGGCGGTAACCACCGCGCCATCCGACATGAAATAGACGTAGTCGACGATCTTGAGCGTTTCCTGAACGTCGTGTGTGACCACAATGGAGGTTGCGCCCAACGCGTCATTGAGGTGGCGGATGAGCTCGCTGATCACGCCCATCGAAATCGGGTCGAGCCCGGTGAACGGCTCGTCGTACAGGATGAGCATGGGGTCGAGCGCCACGGCGCGCGCCAGCGCAACACGGCGCGCCATCCCGCCGGAGAGCTCCGAGGGCATCATGTGCTGGGCGCCACGCAGACCGACCGCGTTGAGCTTCATCATCACCAAATCGTGGATCATGCTCTCCGGAAGGTCGGTGTGCTCTCGAATCTGGAAGGCAACGTTGTCGTAGGCCGACAGGTCCGTGAACAGTGCGCCGAACTGGAACAGCATGCCCATCTTGCGGCGCATCTCGTAGAGCCCATCCTGGTCGAGCTTGCTCATCAGGCGCCCGGCGACCCGCACTTCCCCCGTCGTCGGCCGCAGGGCGCCGCCGATCAGCCGCAGCAGGGTGGTCTTGCCGCAGCCGCTCAGTCCCATGATGCTCACAACCTTGCCGCGGGGCACGGTCATGTTGATGCCCTTCAACACCGGACGAACGTCGTACGAAAAGTTGACGTCCTTGATTTCAACCAAGTTTTCCATCGCGGCGGGCGCTGATAAAAGGGCTCAATTCTAAACCACATCATCGCGCCCGAACAATGCGGCGCGCGCCCGTTGGAGTTTGCGTGACCGGGTGGCATCATAACGCGACCCTCCCGCGGCCCATCGTTCGCATGCGCTTCGACCTGTTCTATGGGCTCGCCGCTCCGCCTCAGTTGGGCCTGACCGAGGCGCAGGCCTATGCCGAGACGCTCGCGCAGCTCGAGCTCGCTGACCGGCTGGGCTTCGCACGCGAAGTGATGCCCGTTTTGCCGCAGAACTCCGGATCCAGGACCCCAGATTCAGCAAAACCACTCATGAACTGAGGCGCGCATCGGTCTGAACGTCGCCTCATGAATGCTGAATTCCGAAACCTGAAGCCTGAACCCTGAACTTGGAACTTGGAACTTGGAACTTGGAACTTTAAATCCTCGATCCTGAATGCCGATGAAGGTTTTCGTCACCGGTTCTAGCTCCCGCCTGGCAGCGGCGTTGCTGCCCCGGTTGTGTGCGCAGCCCGGGATCGAGCAGGTCACCGGCATCGACATCGCGCCGCCCCGCTATCACCATCCAAAGTTTCGGGCGGCGCAAATGGATTTCCGCAGCCCGGAGCTCGAACGCCTGGTGGAAGGGCACACCGGATTCGTGCACCTCGCCTTCGTGGTACCGCGCGGCAGAATGTCCGAGCAGGACATGTTTGACATCAATGTGACCGGCAGCCTCAAGGCGTTCCATGCCGCGCGCAAGGCGGGCGCACTGCGGCTGCTCCACCTTTCCAGCGCCGCCGTGTATGGCAGCGGCGTGCATGTGCGCGAGAACGCGCCGCTCCAACCCCTGCCGGGATTTCTGTACGCGCACCACAAGGCGCGCCTCGAGCGGCTGCTGGAGCTCGAGTTTCCGGAATGCGTGCGGTTGCGGCCCCACGTCATCCTCGGGCCGAACGCCCAGCCCCTGCTGCGGCAGCTCCTCAACCAGCCGTGTTACGTGCGCCTCCCTGGGGCGCATCCCCTTCTGCAGTGCGTGCACGAGGACGACGTAGCGCGAGCCGTGTGTCTCGCGCTCGAGCGCGAGGTCCGGGGTCCCTTCAATCTCGCCGCCGAGGACGGCTTCAGCTTCCGCGACGCCATACGGAGTCGTCACCGGCTCGCTTTGCCGCTGCCCCTGTTCGTGGCGGCGGGGGCAGCGCGCCTCGCTTGGCATTTTTTCGGCTGGGGTGGGGAGCCGGCGTGGGTCGATGGCTTGACGCGAACACTGCTCATCAATTGCCGACGCGCCGCTCACGAACTCGGGTGGCGCAGCAGCCGCAGCGCTGCCGACGTGTTGAGACAAACGTAAAGCGGGTCGCGCAGGCGTCGTGCGCATTCGGGCGCTCGCACTTCAAACCGCCGGGCGAATTCAAAGCCCGACGTTCAAGCCATTGCTCAGGAGCATGCGTCGCGTCGGTGCGAGACATTGCGCCACGAACGCGCGCCGCGCCGGGTTCTTCTTCTACAGCCACGGCGCGGCATCGCTAGCCCCCGCCAAGTTGTGATAGGCCGAGCTTTGGGATACCGTAACGCGGACTCCAATCCGCGGATACTGATACTGCACTGCATGACCGGCGTTGCGTTGCACTTCGAACAGGTCAGCAAGCGCTTCGGCGAGGTCGCGGCATTGACCGATTTCACGCTCGAGGTGGGGCGGGGCGAGTTTTTCGGGCTGGTCGGGGTCAATGGAGCAGGCAAGACGACGTTGATCAAGTGCCTGCTCGATTTCTGCGATGCCGACAGCGGAGGAATCGAGATCTTCGGAGTAAGACACCGCCTTACTGCCGCACGCAGCCGGCTCGCCTTCCTGCCCGAGCGCTTCAATCCGCCGCATTTTCTGACAGGTCGCGATTTCCTCCAGTACATGCTCAAGCTCTACGGGCAGCCCTACGAGGACCGTCAGATCGCGCAGGTTTTCGCAGGGCTCGACCTCGATCCGGCGGTGCTCGGAAAGGCGGCGCGCACCTACTCCAAGGGGATGACCCAGAAACTGGGGCTCGCGGCGTGCCTGCTATCCGGCAAGGATCTCTATGTCCTCGACGAGCCCACTGGTGGCCTGGACCCGAAGGCGAGGGCCCTGTTCAAGCGAGCATTGCGCGAGCTGAAGCAGGCCAACCGGACTGTGTTCTTCACCTCCCACGCGCTCGCGGATATTGCCGAAATGTGCGACCGGATGGCCGTACTGCACGGAGGCAAGCTGCGCTTCGCGGGCAGCCCGGAGGAGCTCGCGCAGCCCTTTGGCGCTGGCGGCCTGGAGCAGGCGTTCCTGGCCTGCATCGCATCCTGACCCGAGTCGCACCGGCCCTGGAAAAGCCTTTGCGATACAATAAAGTTAGGTTACCGGGGGCAAGCCGTGAAGGAAGCTGAGTCCAATAAGCCCGATCTGCTGATCGTTGACGACGATCCGCTGATCACCGACACGCTCAATTTCGTGCTGGGGCGAGACTTCAATGTCTACGTCGCCGACTCTCGCGCGGGCGTCAAGAGCATGCTGCGCCAGCTCGAGCGGGCGCCGCAGCTCGCGCTGATCGACCTCGGCCTGCCGCCAACACCGCATCGTCCCGACGAGGGGTTTCGGCTGATCAGCGAGCTCATCGCCCATTCGCCCGGAATCAAGATCGTGGTGCTCTCGGGGCAGAGCGACGAAACCAATGCGCGGCACGCACGCACGCTTGGCGCGATCGAGTTCGTCGCCAAGCCGTGCGAGCCGGAGGCGCTTAAGCGCCTGCTTGTTCGCGCGCTCGAAATCAGCGACGCTGAGCTCGGGGCCGCTGCCGATAGCGGTCTGCTGGGCAAGAGCTTGCTCATGGACAAGCTGCGGCAACAGATTGCGCAGTTCGCCAATGCGCCGTTCCCGGTCCTGATCGAGGGCGAGTCCGGCAGCGGCAAGGAGCTCGTGGCGGGTTCGCTGCATCGCATGAGTCAGCGGGGGGGGCGCCCGTTTCTCGCGTTGAACTGCGCAGCCATTTCCCCCACGCTGGTGGAACCGACACTGTTCGGCTACGTTAAGGGCGCCTTTACCGGAGCAACCACCTCACGCTCCGGCTATTTCGAGGATGCGAAGGACTCCACGTTGTTCCTCGACGAGATCGGCGAGCTCCCGCTCGAGCTGCAAGCGAAACTGCTGCGGGTGCTGGAAAACGGCGAGTACCAGCGCGTGGGTGAAACCCAGAGCCGGGTATCCAACGCCCGCGTAGTGGCAGCGACCAACCGTGACATGCGCCAGGAGATCCGTGGCGGTCGCTTCCGCGCCGATCTCTACCACCGCCTCTCTGTCTTCACTATCAGCGTGCCGCCGCTGCGAGATCTGGGCGAGGACAAGCGCACCCTGCTCGATCATTTCCGGGACTTCTATGCGCACCAGGCGCGCGTCGACCCGTTCGAGCTCGATGCAAATGCTTTGGAGCTGTGGCTTGACTACAGCTTCCCGGGAAACGTCCGCGAGCTCCGCAACATCGCGATCCGCCTCACCACCAAGTACGGTGGCCAAAAGGTCAATGGGGAACGGCTGCGGACAGAGCTCGACATGGAGAGCCTCGACATCGAGCTGCCAGGGCTGGCGGTGGGTCAGGACTTCAATTCCGTGCTGGAGGCGGCGAAGCGCCACCTGCAGATGCAGAAGGGCTTCAATCTCGACCACACGATTGGCCAGTGGGAACGCGGCTACATCGAGGCTGCCTTGATGATTACGCAGGGCAATCTCACGCAGGCCGCCAAGCTGCTCGGAATCCACCGCACCACGCTCTACAGCAGAATGCAAAATTACGCGGACAGCGGTGGCGAGACGGCGAAGGCAGCGCGGCCCGCTTTCAAGTAAGCCGCGGACGCCTGACGCGAAACGGCCGGAGAACGGGCGATGTACTACAGCCATTTCGGACTGAACCAGCCCCCGTTCAAGATCACGCCCAACACCGAGTTTTTCTTCAGCGGCGGCAATCGCGGCCCGGTGCTGGAAGCCCTCATCTACGCGATTACGCACGGCGAGGGCATTGTCAAGGTAACCGGGGAGGTGGGCAGCGGGAAAACCATGCTGTGCCACATGCTTCAGGCGCGGCTTCCCGCCCACATCGAGTCCGTCTATATCGCAAATCCCAGCGTCTCCCCCGAGGAGATCCTGCATGCGATCGCGTTCGAGCTGCAGCTCGGGGTCGGGCTAGATGCGTCGCGGCTGGAAGTGGTGCGGGCGCTGCACGATTATCTGCTCGGGCGCCACGCCGAGGGCAAGCGGGTGGTGGTGTTCGTGGAAGAGTCCCAGAGCATGCCGCTGCCGAGCCTGGAGGAGATCCGCCTGCTCTCGAACCTCGAGACGAAAAACGACAAACTGCTGCAGATCGTGCTGTTCGGGCAACCCGAGCTCGATCAGAATCTGCGCCAGGCCAACATCCGGCAATTGCGCGAACGCATTACTCACAGCTTCCGGCTCGAGCCCCTTTCAGTCGATGAGACCCGCGAGTACCTCATGTTCCGCATGCGCGCGGCGGGTTACCACGGTCCGGAGCTGTTCCCCGAGCCGGTGGTGAAAGCCGTTGCGCGGGCGGCGCACGGACTCTCGCGGCGCGTCAATCTGATCGCCGACAAGGCGCTGCTTGCGGCTTTTTCAGAAAATACTCACACCATCCGGCGCAAGCACGTCGACGCGGCGGTAGCTGACAGTGAGTTCAGCGCGGCGCCCCGCTCTAGAACCGGGCTGCGCCCGATTTGGGGGGTTGCTCTGCTGGCGCTAGGCGTTGCTGTAGGTGTCGGATTCTACGCATGGTTCCAGGAGGCGTTAATCCGCACGCCGGCGCCAGTGGGAGTGCAAGACCGCGCGGCCCCGGTCGAGAAGAAGGCGGAACCGCGCGTGCACGCCGCTGCACCCGCCCCCAAGAGCGCCCCGGCCAGTCCGACACCGACCGCAGTTTCGGCTGCTGACCAGGCCATGGCGGCAGCCACGGCCGAGGAGAAAGAAGCGGCTCCGAACCCTGCGTCCGTTTCTGTCGCGACGAGACCGGCATCCAGCGCGGCACCGGATCCAGCGACCAGCGCGCCCCCGGAGGAGAAGCCCGCTCCACAACCTCCGGCAGTCTCCGTTCCAGACAAACCCGCGACCATAGCGGCAGCTGAGCCGGCGACCGGGGCGCCCGCCCCCGAGTCCGCAACCGTCTCTCTGCCCGAGGGGGTCAGCTCCACCACACGTGCCACACCCAAAGCCAAGGTTACCTCGGCAACCCGGCCAGCACGATCGCAACCAGTTGATTCTAAAGATATCCTTGAGGTTCGGCTCGCCGCGACCAAGGAATGGCTTGCAACCGAGGCACCCACGACGTCCAGCATTCAGTTGCTGGGAACCTACAATCCTGAAACTTTAAGGTACCATCTCAACGACCTTTCGAAGGTTATTGAAATAAATAAAGTTTTTGTGTATCGTACTCGAGCAAAGCAAAAACCGTGGTTAACAGTTCTTTACGGGAGCTTCAATAGTTATCGTGCAGCTCGGGAAGCGCTTGATAAACTGCCGGAATCACTCAAAGGGAACGGACCCTTCTTGCGTACGGTGGCGGGGATTCGGGGGGAGATCAGTCGGCATGGAGCTTCGTGACCCCGCCCGGGCAAAATCCCCCCTGAGAGCAAGGGATGGCTCGATCAGGGGACAAACAACGCGATGCGATCTGTAGCGGAATCAGAAGGCAGTAACGGCTCTGTAAAGTCACGCCTGAGTGACACCGCGCCGCTGAAGTCGGGTCTGTTCTCGGTATTCTCGATACGCGCGTGGATCGTCCCGCTCGTTGTCAGCGTGATGGTCGCCGGCTGCTCGGCCTACAAGCCGTATATCCCGACTTCTAAAGGCCACATCGGGCTCGAAAAGCCCAAGCCGAAGCCCGAGGCGGACCGGGTAATTCCGCCCCCAGCGCGCGCCACCACATTCGTGCCCCCGCCGAAGCCCACGGTCAAACCGCAGACCTACACGGTGGTAGTGAACGAAGTGCAGGTCAAGGATCTGCTCCTCGCCCTGGCGCGCGACACCAAGCAGAACATCGATATCCACCCCGGGATCACCGGCCTGGTGAGCCTGAATGCGGTCAATCAAACGCTGCCGGCGATTCTGGAACGTATCGCCAAACAGGTGAACATGCGCTACCGCGTGGAAGGCAACACGATCATCGTCTCGCCCAACGTGCCATACGTCAAAACGTACCGCATCGGCTATGTGAACATGGTCCGCGATACCACTTCGACGATTGGCGTTTCCGGTGAGATCGGTTCCGCGAGCGGCGGACCCACGCCCGCGGGTGGAGGCGGGGGGTCGAGCACGACCGTACGCACGACCTCACGCAATAATTTCTGGGAGCAACTGCGCGAAAATATCCGCTCCATCCTGAACTCGACCCGCCTGCAGAGCCTCAATGCCGAGGACAAGGCCGAGCGCCTCGCCCAGGAAAAGCAGGTGCAGGAGATGCGCACGAAGCAGATAGAAGCCGCCAGTCGTGCCGGCCAGGGGGCGCCGACGCTGGCCTCGTCGGTCATCACGGCAACCGGGGGAGCGCAGCGCGGTTCGCTGTTGCCCGATGACGTCGTCGTGAGTTCCGTCTCGGGAACAGTGACGGTTAACGCGACGGAAAAGCAGCATCAGCTGATCCAGCGGCACATCGATAGCATCGTCACTTCGATGCAGCGCCAGGTGCTGATCGAAGCAACCATCGTCGAGGTGCAGCTTTCCAACGCCTACCAGTCGGGGATCGACTGGTCACGCGTCTCGCAAAGCGGTGGCGTCGCCTTCTCAACACTGGGCGCGCTCGCGGGCTTTGGTACTGTTTCTACTGGCGCGACGATTGCGAACCTCTTCGCGCTTACCTACAACGAGAACAACGTGCGCGAAGGGCAAATCCAGCTCACGGTCAAGCTGCTCGAGGCGTTCGGTAACACCAAGGTCCTGTCGAGCCCGAAGTTGATGGCACTCAACAATCAGACGGCGCTCCTCAAGGTCGTGGACAATGTCGTCTACTTCGAGGTCAAATCTGACACCACCCAGAACCAAACGAATTTGGTTACCAACTTCAGCACGACGGCGAAAACAGTGGCCGTTGGGGTGGTGATGGGGGTCACGCCGCAAATCAACGACGATAATCGGATTTCTGTGATCGTGCGGCCGACGATTACCCGCTTGAACCCGATCAAGCCGTTCGTAAACGACCCTAATCCATCATTGTGTGACTTGTCCAGGAACAACTGCGTGGTGAACCAGGTCCCCCAGGTGCAGGTGCGCGAGATGGAGTCGGTGCTGCAGGTCGCCAATGGCCAGACCGTGATTCTTGGCGGCCTGATGCAGGATAACGTGAAGAGCGATCGCGAACAGGTGCCTTTTGTGGGCAACATTCCCGACCTCGGGGAAGCCTTTGCTCTGAAGAAAGAGGAGGTCACCAAGACCGAGCTGGTGATCTTTCTTCGGACCACGATCGTCAACAATCCGACGCTCGAGAGCGACCAGCTCAAGTTCTTCAAGCGTTTCCTGCCGGAACCGGAGACCAAGCCCGACCTGAGCACCGTGCCGAAAGATCTGCGGCCGCCACCGCCAAACTTTTTCATCCAGGAACCGGCGGGCGCGGCGCAATGAGCCTGTTGATGAAGGCCTTGGAAAAGGCCGCCAAAGATCGGGGCGACGCGCGCCAGGAAGCGCCCGCCACAGCAGCTGCGGATGCGAGCGCTGCGCCCGCTCGTGCAGAGTTGTTGCTCGAGCCGCTGGAGCTGGCCGCGGATTCATCATCCCCGCCCGACCCCGCAGCGGCCGCGCAGCCGGCCCCGGCGCCTGGCGCAGCGCGGGAGCAGGCTCAGGCCGCGACGGTGCTCCAGGCTGCAGCCCGGCCGCAGTCGTCTGGCGCGGGCGCCAATCTCCGCAATTACCCGATTGTCGTGCTCGGCATCATCGCGGTGCTGATCGCCATCGGATTCGCTGTTTACGTCGCGCTGCAGATTTTTCAGCCTAGCATGCTGATCCGCCAGGCACCGGTAGCGCCCAAGGGCCCGCTACCCCCATTCACGCAGGCACCACAGCCGCTGACTGCCGCGCCCGTTCCTGCTCCGTTGCCGGCGGCGTCAGTGCTTCCGCCCAGCGTTGCCGGCACCGCGACGAGCGAGCCCACGCCAGTCGTCCGGCCCACGCCGCGTCCAACCCCGCGGCCGGCGCCGCGCGCGGCCGCGCCGGAGCGCAACACGATCGTGGTCAGCCGCGGCAGTCCCGCACCCGCCATGAATCCCTTGTTGCCTCGAGCCTACGCCGCGCTCCAGGCGAACCGGCTCGCGGAAGCCAAGAACCTTTACAACCAACTGCTGCGTGCCGAGCCAAGGAGCAGCGACGCGCTGCTCGGCCTGGCCGCGATTGCGACGTTCGAGGACGACAGCGAGGAAGCCACCAAGCGCTATTTGCGCATACTGGAACTCGATCCCCGGCACGCTCTCGCGCAAAGCGGGCTGATCGGCCTGCTCGGCCGTGCCGATCCCATCGCTGCGGAATCCCGCCTGAAAAGCCTGATCGCGCGCGAGCCGTCCCCGTACCTTTACTTCACGCTCGGCAACCTTTATGCCGACCAGTCCATGTGGCCGGCAGCGCAGCATGCCTACTTCCAGGCCCATCACCTCGAGCCAACCAACCCGGATTACGCTTACAACCTCGCGGTCAGCCTCGAGCACGTCGGCCAACCCCAGGTTGCGCTCCGCTTCTACCGGCGGGCGGCGGAGCTCGCTGCAGCCAAGGGGCACACCCACTTCAACCTCGCACAGGCACAAGAGCGCATTGGCAAACTCGCCTCGCAGGTAGAGTAGGAGTCTGACGGACCAAAGTCCGACAAACTCCTAGCCGTGAACATCCGCTTCACGCACCATGGCTGAACAGCGCAAGAAACTACGTCTCGGCGAACTTTTGGTCCAGCAGGGGCTAATCACCACGGATCAGCTCTCGATCGCACTGGCCGAGCAGCGCCACAACAACACCCCCCTCGGCCGCCTGCTGGTGCGCCTCGGTTTCGTCACCGAGAGCGCCATCCGCGACATCATGGCGCGCACCATTGGGCAGGAGGCGATCGACCTCGGGCACGTGGTTGCCGATCCCGAGGCGCTGAAGCTGGTGGCCCAGGAATTTGCGCGCCGCAGCCGAATCTTGCCGATTGCGTTCGATCCCGCTGATAAGATTCTCACCATCGCCACCACCGAGATTTTCAACGTGGTCGCGATGGACCAGTTGCGTGCCATGCTGGGGCCTGAAATCGAGATCAAGACCCAGCTCGCGAGCGAAGCCCAACTCAGCGATTACATCGACCAGTTCTATGGCTACGAGCTCTCGGTCGACGGCATCCTCAAGGAGATCGAAACCGGCGAGATCGATTACGAGAGCCTTCAGGTCGCCGGTGGTGACGAGTACACCCAGCCCATGGTCCGGCTGGTCAACGCGCTGCTGGTGGACGCGGTGAAACGCAGCGCCTCGGACATCCATCTCGAGCCGGAGTATGCGTTCCTACGCATTCGCTACCGCATCGACGGCGTGCTCGAGACCGTGCGCAGCCTGCACAAGACCTACCTGCCCGGCATCACGGTGCGCATCAAGGTCGTCAGTGGCATGAATATCGCCGAGACACGCTCGCCCCAGGACGGCCGGTTGTCGCTGACGCTCAATGGCCGCCCGATCGATTTCCGGGTCTCTGCGCAGCCCACCATTTATGGCGAGAACATCGTGCTGCGCGTGCTCGACCGCGAAAAATCGATCATCAGCCTGGACCGCATGAATCTGTCGAAGGAGACCCTGGCCAAGCTCAACGTGATGCTGGCGCGGCCCGAGGGCATTCTGGTGGTCACCGGCCCGACGGGCAGCGGAAAGACGACGACGCTCTACTCGCTTCTGGCACAGGTGAACGACGAGACTGTCAACATCATGACCCTGGAGGATCCGGTTGAGTACCCGCTCACGCTGATGCGACAGACCTCGGTGAACGAGGTGGCGCGCATGGAGTTCGCCGATGGGATTCGCTCGATCATGCGGCAGGATCCCGACATCATCCTGGTGGGCGAAGTGCGCGACAAGGAAACAGCCGAGATGGCGTTCCGCGCGGCGATGACCGGCCACCAGGTGTTCACGACGCTGCATACGAACTCTGCCCTGGGCACCTTTCCCCGGCTGCTCGATATCGGTATACATCCGGAAATCATGGCTGGCAACATCATTGGGGTGGTCGCACAACGGTTGGTGCGCGTGCTCTGCACGCACTGCAAAGAGGCCTATGCCCCGCCTAAGGAGGAGCGGCAGCTCTTCGGCTCGCTGGGGCAGAAAGTTTCCTACGTCTACCGCCCGGTCGGTTGCAGGAACTGTGACAACAAGGGCTACAAAGGCCGCATTGCCCTCATGGAGCTGCTGGTAATGGACGGAGATCTGGACGAGCTCGTCGCGCGCCGGGGAACCGCCAAGGAACTCCGCACCGCGGCGCTCGCCAAGGGATTCCGATCGCTTGCCGAGGAGGGGCTGCAGCGCGTCATCGACGGCAGCACCAGCCTCGCCGAGGTGGGCCGCGCCGTAGACCTTACCGGGCGGTTCGACTAGTGCCCGTTCCGGGTTCCGGGTTCCGGGTTCCAGGTTCAAGGTTCAAAGTTGCAGTATTGGCGTAGAACATTGAACATTGAGCATTGAACATTAAACACGCAAATCGGTGCCTACCTACGAGTACAAAGCGGTAGACCGGGGTGGGCGCCCCGCCCGTGGCGGCCTTGAGGCCGTCAACGAAGTCGATCTCGAACTGCGCCTGCGGCGCATGGGACTCGACCTCATCACCTACAAGCAAGTCGAGCGGGAAACAGCCGGCTTCCGCAGCGGCAAAATCACCCGCCAGGATCTGATCAACTTCTGCTTCGACATGGAGCAGATGTACCGCTCCGGCATTCCGATCATGGACGGGTTGCGCGATCTGCGCGACTCGAGCGACAACGCGCGGTTCCGCGAGGTCCTGACCTCCATGACCGAGGACATGGAAGGCGGCCGGGTGCTGTCCCAGTGCACCGCCGCGCACCCGAGCGTCTTCGATAACGTGTTCACGAGCCTGCTCCGGGCTGGCGAGCAGAGCGGGCGAATCGCCGAGGTATTCGAGAACCTGGCTGCGTCGCTGAGGTGGCAGGATGAGCTCGCTTCCCAGACCAAGCGCCTGCTGATCTATCCGGCGATGGTGCTGGTTGTCGTGCTCGCGGTGGTGGTTTTCCTTTTGATCTATCTCGTTCCGCAGATCACCTCGCTCCTCAAAACCATGGGAATGGCCCTGCCCATGCAAACCCGGGCGCTGATATTCGTCTCCAATGCCGTCATTGACTATTGGCCGTTTCTGTTCGGCGTGCCGGTGGCTGCGGCCGTCGCCCTCGTGCTGCTAATCAGGCGCAACCCGAAAGCCGCTTATCTGTGGGACCACGCGAAGCTTCGCCTGCCCTTCCTCGGGCCTATCCTGCAGAAGATCATTCTTGCGCGTTTCTCCAATTTCTTTGCGTTGATGTATCAGTCGGGAATTACCGTGCTCGACGCCTTAAAGACCAGCGAGGATATCGTGGGCAACAGGGTAGTCGCCGATGCGCTGATGCGTGCCGGCCAGCAGATCAATGCCGGGGAGACGCTGACCGAGGCGTTCCGGAACCTCGGGATCTTTCCGCCGCTCGTGATTCGAATGCTAAGGGTCGGCGAGGCAACCGGGGCAATCGACGCCTCGCTAAAGAATGTGAACTACTTCTACACGCGGGATGTCCGTGAGGCAGTGGACAACGGGCTCAAACTCCTTGAGCCCAGCCTCACCCTGGGCCTGGGCGTGGTTCTTGCTTTCATCATGTGGTCCGTGCTCTCGCCGGTGTATGATATTTTGGGCAAAATGAAGTTCTAACCGACGGAAAAGGAGAAATAAGCAATAGTCCCCCCATGGCCTTTCGGAGCACTATCTCATATTTCCCATTCCCTATTCACCAGTCACGGAAGTTGAATGGCTGACAAACTTCTGATCGGCATCTCGGCCCAAGGGGCGACGGTCGCGCGCTGGCGCGGCAACCGTATTCGCGAATGCGAGGTGTTCGACAACGATGCGGGCGGACTCGCCGCTTTCCGCGAATACCTGGCAACGTGCGCCTACATGCCCGCCTCCGTGATGGTGGACGCGGTCGAAGAGGACTACCGTTTCGAGACGTTGCCTCACGCATTCGGGTCCGATCGCACCCAGATGGTGAACCGCAAGCTGCGGCAGCATTACCGCAATACCCCGTACCTGGCTTCGTGGCTGCTGGGCCGCGACACCAGCAAGCGCCGCGATGATCGTTATCTTTTTTCGGCGCTCACCAATCCCGAACTCATCGATGAGTGGCTACAGGCCTTGGTGGCGCGCGGCCTTCCGGTCGCTGGCGTCTATCTTCTGCCAATGGTCAGCGCCGCGCTTCCGCAGAAGCTGGACCTCAAGGCCAGCAATCTCCTGATCGTGGGACGGCATACCGGCGGGCTGCGGCTCACGTTTTTCCGCGACCGGCAGTTCCGGTTAAGCCGCCTTACGCGCGGCGACGGCGGCAAGAGCAGCGACCGGGCCCGCTATTTCGGCGAGGAAGTCTCGAACACGCGGCTCTACCTGCACGCGTTGCGCACGATGACGCTTGATGAGCAGCTTACGGTACTGCTGCTCGACCAGCGCGATGATCTCGTTGAGGTCACGGCCGCAGTCGCGCGCGACAACCCGAGCCTCGACTGCGTGCGGCTCGGCCGCCGCGAGCTGGCGACGCGGCTGGGGCTGGCCGAATCCCTGCTCGATGTGTCGCCCTACGTCATCTATCTTCAGCTCCTGGGTTCCAAGGCGCCGCAGAGCAACCTCGCGCCCGTCAACGTCACGCTCGGCCACAAGCACTATCAGTCGCGTCGGGGGATTTACGCCGCGAGCGCAGCGATCGCGCTCACCGCCATCGTTTGGACCGGCGCAGACCTGCTGAGGACACTGGAGCTGCGCGGCAAGGAACAATTGGCAGCGCGCGAGACCGCACAGCTTACTGCGCAATACGTGCAGGTGACAAACCAGTTTCCCGCGGCACCGGCGTCGGCGGAGAACCTGAGGCGCACGGTCGAAATTGCCCAAAAGCTGCGCGAGGGCACACGCACCCCGCTCGCGATGATGTCGGTCGTGAGCCGAGCGCTCGCGCCGAGCCGGTCTATCGTCATCAGCGAGTTGGGGTGGAAGTACGGCACCACCGCGATCGAGGCGGAAAACCAGAGCACGCGCACTGCGGAAGCCGCGGCGCCTGCAGTGCCAGTCTTCAACCCCCTGACGCCGGCAACACCCGCCCTCGTGCGCAAGCAAAGCGGCCTCATCCAGGGCGAGATCCGCCCGTTCCGCGGCGATTACCGCGAGGCAATCGACATCATCAACGAATTCGCGGAACGTATCGAGAAAGACCCGTCCGTCGCAGAGGTTCGGGTCGTCAAGCTTCCGCTCGACGTGAACCCGACGCTGCAGCTCTCCGGCAACACGCTCGACAACCCCGAGCAGGCTGGCACGGCCGAATTCAAGCTGCTGGTCGTATTCAGACCCAACGTATGAACCAGGCTGACCTTCAGGCACTCAAGAATCCGCTGCTCGTTCTGTTCGCCGTATTGCTCCTGGCCGCAGGGGCAGTCTATTCGACAGAGCAGCTCAAGGCTTCGTCACAACGGCAGCTCGCGCAGCAGCAGGCACGGCTCAATGAGGCCCGCACACGGCTGCAGAAGTCGGGTGATGAGAAGGACATCATCGTGCGTTACCGTGATGCCTTCCAGTCTCTGCAGCGTGTCGGATTCGTCGGGGAGGAAAAGCGCATCAACTGGCTCGACGGGCTGCGTCTCGCCAACCAGCAGGCGGACCTGTTTGGTGTCGACTACCAGATCAGCGCGCGGAAGAGATATCGGTATGCCGCGTCCCTCAACCCGGGCGAGATCGTGTTGCTCGAGTCCGTGATGCGCCTGAAGTTCCGCTTGCTGCACGAGGAGGACATTAACCGTTTTTTCGACCTGCTGGCGCGCCAGAACGTCGGGGTCTTTAACCTCGACCAGTGTGATATGCGCCGCATTAACACGGGCGGCGTCATCCGCTATCAGCCGAACGTGACGGCCGATTGCGAGGTCTCATGGATAACCGCGAAGGTGAAGGCGTCCGGAGGGAGTAAACGATGATGCGTCTTGCGTTGACCTGCATCGTCGTCGCCCTTGCCGCGCCGGCGGCGGCAGCGGATTCCTCACTGGGACGTCTCTTCTTTACGCCCTCCCAGCGCGCTTCGCTCGACGTTGCCCGCAGCCAGCGCACAAGGGGCACGGTCGCCACCGAAAAAACCGAAGAGGCTGCTCAGCCGGTCCCGCAAACCATAACGTATGGTGGCATGGTTCGACGCAGCGACGGCCGGACAACGGTCTGGATCAACGACCGCGCGATCCCGGACCGACAGCCGGCGGGCGAGTCCGCGATCGTCCATCGAGTGCGGCCTGACGGAGCCGTCACCCTCGCCGTGCCGCAGTCGAGCCGTCGCATCGACTTGAAAGTCGGGCAGAGCGTGGAAGTCCTGTCGGGCGCAGTCGAGGAAGGCTACCGGCAGCGGCCGGCGGTGAGCGGGGACCAGCCGACGGGCGACGAAGCAAAGGACAACCGCACGGCGAAAAGCAAAACGGAGAAAGCAACGCCGCGCGGCGGCGACGACCGGCCGTACTCCGAGGTACGCGAGCGCGCCGCCCCGCAGGAAGCCCGCGCTGCGAGCGCCGGTTCCCGTTGAGGCGGACATGACCGTCGCATGCCGCTCTCGTCGGGAGCCCCGGTGGAGGCAGCGTGGGCAAGCGTTGCTTGCGTTGCTGATGCTGCTTGGCATCGCCCTCTCGGTCTTTGTCTATAACATGATCGATCCGGCGCAGGCCTCCGCGCGGCGAGAGGCCCGAACCGAGGCCGCCCTAAGGGATGTGAAGGACGCGCTGATCGGCTGGTCGGTCGCGCGCACGAGCCCGACCGATGGCCTCAACGCTCGCCCCGGAGAGCTTCCGTGCCCCGACATTAACCCGCTCGACGGATTCGAGGACGGGAACTGCGTCGCAGGAGCGCTCGGGCGTGTGCCGTGGAAGACTCTGGGAATCCCCGAACCCAAGGATGAAACCGGAGAGCTGCTTTGGTACACGATCGCAGGGCCATTGCGCATCTGGAACACGAATCCGAACCCGATCAACAGCGATACCCAGGGCAATCTGACGGTTTATCAAAACAGCGTTGCGACCTCGCTGACGACCGAGGCCGTGGCAATCGTCTTCGCGCCCGGCGCGGCCCTCGGCAATCAGAACCGGGATCCCGCCGCAGTTGATACCTGTCCCACGACCGGCACGTTGATCGCACGCAACCGGTGTGCGGCAAACTATCTGGAAACGGCTGCGACGGTTAACAACGCGACCCTTGGCGGGCCTTTCATCAGCACGCAGTCATCGGGCGCCTTTAATGACAAGCTGCTTGTCCTCACGAGCGCGGACCTGATGCCAGTGGTCGAGCGCCGAGTCGCCATTGAATTGCGAAAGCTGCTTCAAGACTACAAAGCCAATACTGCGTGCGCCTGTACGAACCTGGGCGGAACCGCCGGTTGCTACCCTTATGCCGACTTGAGCGATGGTTTCAGCGATGCGGCTCCGTTCTTCCCCGGCAATGAGAACAACCGGGGCCGTATTCCGGCCCTGGGCGCGGCACCCTTCGATTGGGGGACCTCGCCATGTGCGTCTCCCGTGCCCAGCATCCCGGCCTGGTTCGTGAACAATGACTGGAGGTTGGTGGTTTACTACTCCGCGGGTCAGAACTTCCTGGGCCCCGGTGCCTGCGTCACGTGCGTGGATCCGACACTCACGGTGAATGGTGTCGCCGGCAGCGAGGCGGTTGTTTTAACGCCGGGGCCCTTGCTGAGCGCCGCCCCGCGAGCGCCGGTACCAACCAATGACCCGACGTACTGGCAATACTACTTCCCCAATGACTCGGCAAATTACGACCTGAACGACATTTATGTCACCCCTTCCGCCACGGCTTACGCTCGTGATCGCATCTACACCATCCCCTAGGATTTTGCCGGACTCCCGTCCGGCAAAATCCTTAACCGGCCCTAATGATACGGATTAGCTGCTACCGGGACATGGATACGACTGCGTCCCGTTTGCTCCCTGGCTCCAGGAGGAGCTGTTTGGGTCAGATTCGTTCGTCTGGCAGGCCCAGGTCAGGAATGCGCCGGCCTAGGCGAATTCCTCGCGGCTTCACTATCATCGAGCTCGCCGTGACGATGGTCGTCATCGCGATCCTGCTGGGCAGCATCCTGGTGCCGCTCAACACCCAGGTCGAGAGCCGCAAATACGACGAGACCCAGCGCGTCCTCGAGCGGGCGCGCGAGGCGCTGCTCGGGTTCGCCGCAGCGAATGGGCGGTTCCCCTGCCCGGCATCCGCAACCAGCAACGGGGCGGAACATGTCGTGTCCGTCGCGCTCGGCACTTGCGACCCGACCGTGAGCGCGCCGCCCGTTAACGCCGGATTCCTGCCGGCGGCCACTCTCGGACTGGCGCCGGTGGATGGCCAGGGTTACGCGGTCGACGCCTGGGGCCTCACCCCCTACAACCGCATCCGTTATGCGGTATCCAGCCAGACGGTCAACGGCGTCGCGAATCCGTTCACCGCCTTGCCCAATCCTCCGACCAATACGACTGGCATGCGGGCTGCCGGCATGGCGAACATTTCCGGCGCGGCGCTGCTCCACGTGTGTAGCAGCGGAGCGTCTCCACCCGTAGTTGCGGGCAGCGTTTGCAGCGTGCCGGCGAATGTGAATACCCTGACCACAAACGCGGTTGTGGTCATCTGGTCGGTCGGTCCGAACGCCGCCACGACAGGCGGTCTCAGCACCGATGAGGCGGAGAACCCGAATCCGGTGGGCGGGAGTAACGACCGTATCTTCGTGAGCAAGACCCGCTCCGGCGGGACGGCCGGCGAGTTCGACGACAGCGTGACCTGGATCAGCTCCGCGACCGTTTTTAACCGGTTGATTCAGGCGGGCCAGCTGCCCTGACCTACGTTCCGAGTTCCGGGTTCCGCGTTCGGGGTTCCGGGTTCAATGATCCCAACCCCGAACTTTGAACTTTGAACCTTGAACGTAAAAGCGGGGCGGCGTTACTCCGCGCCACTTTCACGTGTCAGCACGAAGCAGATCATTCCCGGTTCATTCGCGGCGAGCACCAGCCGATAGCCGGCGTCGGCCGCCTGCTTGGCGGCCTGGAACAGCCCGATGCCGAGCCCGGTGTGGGATTGCACAGGGTTATCGAACAACTGCTCGGCCACGTTGTTGGCAATGGCCGCGCCGTTATCGCATACCGTCAGGGTGCCGCCGCGAGCCACCGAAAGCGTGACGCGCACCTGCAGGGTCGAAAGGTCGGCCGACTTGGCCAGCGCGTTCTCGATGAGGTTGTCCGCAACGCTGTCGAACAACTCCAATGGCAGCTTGAGATCCTTCGCGGGCCCATCGACGTGGAACTGGATCTTGCGCCCGGTGAAGCGTTGCAGCAGGCCTTCCCACCAGCTCGCCGCTTCCACCATGCTCGAGTCCGTTTGCTGCGGCGAGCGCAGCTTGTCCAGCGTCACGTTCAGCCGCTGGGTGATCTGCGGCAGCTGCCGCTGCATGAGCGCCTGCAGCCCCTGCGCCTGCTCGGCGCTGCTCGACTCGACCGCGGCGCAAAGCGAGCGCAGCGATTGCAGGAGGTTCTTCACGTCGTGCGTCAGCCTGGCGCCCGTTTCATGGATTGCCTGCGTATAGGCGCTTTGCCGCTGGATCTGCTCGCGACGCTTGGCGTCGTAGAAGTGCCCCACCATCTGCGTGAGCAGCTTGAGATGCAACAGCACCGCCGGGGACAGCGACCAGCCCGTGTAGATGCGCAATCGCAGGTCGTGGAACGAGAGGTCGGCAAAGAACTCCGATTTTTCTCCGAACTCCCCCTGGCCAAGGCGCGCTTCCCATTCCAGGCCGCTGACCCACGGCAGCTCCAGAATGTGCTCGAGCGCCAGCGCCAGGAAGCGCTGGGGCTGCGTCTCGTTCTCGGCCAGATCGGCCAGCTGCTGCACCCAGTGTTCGAACGGCAGCCCCAGGCTCATGAAGTAGCGCGACAGGATATGGCCGAGCCCGACGAAGCCGCTGTGCGGATTCCAGAGCCAGGACATGGCGATCAGCAGCAGCGCGATCGCAAACAACGTCTGCGCGAGAGCCAGCGGGTAATTGCCGTGGCTGACCTGCTTGACGACGAAGCTGCCCAGCACCAGCGCGGCGACCAGCAGGAACAGGATCAGGCTGTAGAAGAGGTCTACCGCGAGCGGGAGCACACTGCGGGGCGACTCGACGCGCGTCAGCACGATCGCCAGGGGCAACAGCGGCAAGCCGAACTGCACCAGCAGCACCAGCGCATCCTCGAGGCTTTGGCCGACGAACAGATGCGGCACCACCCAGATCAGCAGCAACGACAGCAAATAGATCGCCGCGAGCAGCGACACCAGGCGTTGCCGGCGTTCCGCTATGCCCGGCACGGATCCACCGATCAACCCGAAGAGCACGGCGAGCCAGACCGCCATCAGCCACCAGTTGTTCCAGGCGGCAAGCAGAAAACCGACGATGACCACCAGGAACGCATAGCGCGGCTCGATGTTGCGCTCGCCGCGCCACAGCGGCTGCCAGATCAGGAACAGGCCCAGATGCGCGAGCAAAAACGCGCGGGGCCCCCAGTCGTCGATGCCCCACGCGAGCGCGGCGTGCAGGGCGAGCAGCATCAAACCCATCCACACATGCGGACGGGCGGCGACCGCGCGGCCGTTCGTGCGGACGGCCGCCGCGGCTGACGGCGGCACTGTTTCGCTATACTGTCGGGAACCCATGGTGATCATTTTGGCATGAATTCCAGAATCGCGACTATGGCGCGTTACACGCTCCTCGAGGCGTTGCGGACGCGGTTTCCAGTCCTCGTGCTCGTCGCGGTCGCGGTGTTGCTGTTGGCGAGCTTTTTTGTCGAGAGCATAGCGGTCACGGAGGGCGCGCGGTTCCAGGCCGCCTTTTATGCCGCCAGCATGCGTCTGGCGGGCGTTTTCGTCGCAGGGCTGTACGTCCTCGTCAGCATCGCCCGCGAGTTCAATGACAAGGGCTTCGATATCCTGCTCGCCCTCGATTTGCCGCGCGCGCATTACGTGCTGGGCAAGCTCGCCGGATTTCTCGCGCTGGCGGTCCTGATTGCCGCCGTCGCGAGCCTGCCGCTGGTCTGGTTTGCGCCCCTCGGAGCAGTCGTGCAGTGGGCGGTTTCGCTCGCTCTCGAGCTTGCCATCGTGGTCACGCTCGCCCTGTTCTGCATGCTGACCTTCAGCCAACTCGTACCCGCCGCGAGCTTCGTCCTGGCGTTCTACCTCCTCGCGCGGTCGATCACGGCAATCCGCTTGATGGGTACCCACCCCCTCGCGGGCGCGGACTCGTTGTCGCACCAGGTCATTAGCGGGACGGTCGAGGCGCTGGCGCTTGTGATGCCGGCATTCGACACGTGGACCCAGACTGCGTGGCTGGTCGACCAACCGGCCGCATGGGCAAGCCTGCTGCATATCGGCTGGCAAAGCATCGTCTACGTGCTGTTGCTAACGGCGGCGGCGATGTTCGATCTTTACCGGAAGAATTTTTGAGAGCGGGTCTCAAAAATTCTTAAGCGGGAACCGGAATGAAACGCGGCGAGGAGCGTTCGATCGGCCAGGTCCCAAAGCCGGTGCGAGTGCTGCTCGCGGCGGCGCTGGTATTGCAAATCGGGTGGCAGGCCCTGCAGCCGAAGCCAATCGCTCGAGCCGAGGCACTCAGCGCGCCCCCAACGGCGGCGACGCTGGGCACGCTTGCCTTTGGCGAGCCGATCGCTTTCGCCGCGCTGCTGACGCTCCACCTTCAGGCATTCGACAACCAGCCGGGTATCAGCATCCCGTTCGCTCAACTGGATTACGGGCGCGTGGGTGAATGGCTCGATGCAATACTCCGGCTCGACCCGGTAAGCCAATATCCCCTGCTCATGGCGGCACAACTCTACGGGCAGATCCCCGACCCGACGAAACAACGACAGATGTGCGAGTTGGTCCGCCGGCAATTCGAACAGGATCCCAACCGGCGTTGGCGATGGCTCGCGCACTGCGCCATCATGGCCAAGCACCGGTTGCGCGATACGAGACTTGCTCTGGCCTACGCGGAAGCAATCGCGCGCAGCGCCACGCAGGCGCCAACCTGGGCGCGGCAGATGCGCATTTTCGTGCTCGAGAACATGGGAGAGGCTGAGGCCGCAGCCATTCTTCTGGGAGGATTACTCGTCAGCGGCGAGGTAACTGACCCTCAGGAAATCCATTTCCTGACGGAGCGACTAAAGCAGCTGAAAGGTGCCGACAAATCGTCACGGCCGTCGGAAAAATGACACCTCGCCAGCGGGCTGAGCGACATCTCTCTAATCTTTAATCATTAATCGGCGCGCCTGCCATTCTGAGACAAAGTGCCCACGGGACGATAAAGCTTCTTTCCATCAATTGGTTAAGCCTTAGCTCGCAAGCACAGTGGGTTCTTTCACGCTCCCCGGCCCATATTAACCACGATCGAGATGTGAAACTTGGCACATAACTTGCGGCAACGTTGCCACTCGGATTTCGTAAAGGAGCGGGTCATGCGTAAACAGCAAGGTTTCACCTTGATCGAGATTGCGATCGTGCTCGTGATCATCGGGCTCCTGCTCGGCGGCGTGTTGAAAGGCCAGGAACTCATCACCAGCGCCCGCGTGCGTAACCTGATCTCGCAGCAGGACGGCGTCAAGGCCGCCTTCTTCGGCTTCCTGGACCGTTATCGCGCCTACCCCGGCGACTACAACCAGGCGCAGGCCAACATCCCGAGCTGTGCGGCATGCGCCCAGGGCAATAACAACGGCCAGATCCGCTCCGTTGCTGGCGGCGATGTCATCGATGAACAGATCGCTGTCTGGGAACACCTCTCCCGCGCGGGCTTCATCAACGGCAGCTACACCTATGCGGCGGGCGCGGAAACCACGGCCTCGGCGCCGACCAACCCGTACGCGCGCTACCTGCAGATGATTTACGACAACGTGTATGATGGCGCCCCGACGGTCCGCCATAATCTCAAGACTGGGAACCAGATCCCGTCGGACATCCTCGCCGAGGTCGACCGCAAGGTCGACGATGGAAGCGGGACAGGTGGCTCTTTCCGCTTCTCCGCCTACCCCGGCCAGTCCGCCGGCGGGGGCACGGCTCCGGTCGGCTCGGGCAGCTGCTATGCCGCAGCCGCTCCGAATAACTGGGTGGCGAACGCGCCGGTTCCCGTTTGTGGCGGTACCAGCCTGTTCTAACAAAAAGTTCGAAGTTCCAGGTTCAAAGTTTCAAGTTCGAAAAGCCCGCGGAAGACGCGGGCTTTTTTTGTTGGCGGCGCGCCACTGGCGGAACCGAACCCCGAACACCGAACGCCGAACCTTGAACCTTGAACCTTGAACCTTGAACCTTGAACTCCGAACCCAGAACACGGAAACACGGAAACACGGAACTTGCTTCTAGCCTTGCATGAGCTTCATCTCCGCCGCTGCAACGCCTTCCTCCGCGCCCAGCAGCACCAGAACGTCGCCCTCCTCCACGCGAGTATCGGCGTCCGGCGTTACCGTCCGGGCATTCTTCCGACGGAAAGCGGTAACCTCCACGCCCAGGAGTCTCAGTTCAAGCTCTCCCAGCTGCTTGCCGATCGCTGCCGCGCCTGGCGTGATCGACACCGAGTGCAGGCGCGGCTGATTCGCCTGATCAAGCCCCTCGGTCTCGTCCGTGATACCGCGAAAGAAACCGCGGAACAGGCTGTAGCGCTGCTCACGTGTCTCGCGCATCCTCTGCAAAACCCGGTTCAGCGGAACACCGAGCAACATGAGCGTCGTCGAAGCCAGTATCAGGCTCCCCTCAAGAATCTCGGCGACGACCTCGACGGCGCCAGCGGATTTCAACCGGTCGATGTCGCTCTCGTCGCGGGTGCGCACGACAACCGGCAGCGCGGGCCGCAACTCCCCCACGTGCCGCAGGATCTTGAGCGCGGACGTTGTATCGGCGTAGGTGATCGCAAGCGCGCGGGCGCGTAGCAATCCCGCCGCCGTTAGCACCTCCGGGCGCGCCGCATCTCCGAACACGACGCTTTCACCAGCCGCCGCCGCTTCCTTGATGCGCTGGGGATCGACGTCAAGCGCAATGAACGGGATCGATTCCTGACGCAGCAGACGCGCGAGGTTCTGGCCGCTGCGCCCGAATCCGCAGATGACGACATGCCGGTCGGCGCTCATGGCCTGCACGGCAATGTTGTGCACCTGCATCGCCCGGTTCATCCAGTCCGACCGGACCCAGCGGCGTACAACGTGCTCGCTGCGCTCGACCATGAATGGCGCGAGGAGCATCGAGAGGAGCATCGCTCCGAGCACCGGCTGCATTACGTCCGCCGCGACCAGTTCGAGGGCGTCGGCACGCGCCAGCAGCACGAGCCCGAATTCGCCGCATCCGGCCAACGCCAGTCCGGTGCGCATCGCGGCACCGGTGTTGCGCTCGAACAGCACGCTCAAGCCGAAGATGAGACCGGCCTTGAACACGAGGAGCGCCAGCAGCAATAGCGCGACCCACGCAAAGTTCCCGATCACGACCTGGGGGTCGAGCAGCATGCCGATCGTGACGAAAAACAGGCCAAGCAGCACGTCGCGGAACGGCCGGATGTCCACCTCCACCTGGTAGCGGTACTCGGTCTCCGAGATCAGTGCGCCGGCCAGAAAGGCCCCCAGCGCGAGCGAGAGCCCCGCCATTTCGGTCAGGTACGCGAGCCCGAGCGTGATCAGCAGGACGTTAAGAACGAAAAGCTCGGCGGACTTCTGCCTCGCTACGAGATGGAACCATGCGCGCATGAGCCGCTGGCCGAAGAACAGCAGCAACGCGAGCACGGCCGCCGCCTTGAGCAACGCCAGGCCAAGGTCTGCGGCGAGAGTTCCCGAGCCCGACTCGAGCGCCGGCACCACGATCAACAACGGCACCACCGCCAGGTCCTGGAACAGGAGCACGCCGATGATCTGCCGCCCGTGGGGTGTGTTGAGCTCCAGGCGCTCGGCGAGGATCTTCGCCAGGATCGCCGTCGACGACATCGCCAGCACCCCGCCGAGGATCAGTCCTGCGCGCCACTCGAAGGCAAGCGCGTGCGCGACTGCCCAGACCGCCAGCATCGTAAGCGCGACCTGCGCGGCGCCGAGGCCGAACACGAGGCGGCGGATGGTAATCAGTTTTGGGAGGCTGAATTCGAGGCCGATACTGAACATCAGGAACACGATGCCGATCTCGGCCAGCTGACTCGCCTCCTCCATTTCCGGGATCCACGCCAGTGCATGCGGACCGATCGCGACGCCGACAATGAGGTAGCCCAGCATCGGCGGAAGCCTGAGGGAGCGGAACACAACCACGATGAGCACCGCGGTCGCAAGCAGGATCAGAACGGATTGCAGCGTCGAAGGCATCGCGGAAACAGTGAACGGTGAACAGTGATCTGAGAATCGTAAACGGCGGTTTCGAATCTCTCGTGACCAACGGCTTATGGCTAACGGGTCACCAGTCACCGGTCACCCCAGTGGATGATGCCCTATCGGGCCTGAAATGCAAGCGGACGGACCAGTCGAAGCGATTGATTCTGCTATACTTAACGCGCCATGAAGACGGCACCTGCAAGCAGCGGCATCGCGCCCGACCAGCACCCGGCGCTCGCGATGGCGCGCACGGTGCTCGAGATCGAGGCGCAGGCTATTTCGGGACTGGTCGCCCGGCTCGATGCGCATTTTGTGCGCGCCATAGAGCTGATCATGGGCCGCCGCGGGCGTGTGGTCGTCAGCGGTATTGGCAAGTCAGGTCACATCGCCCGCAAGATTGCATCGACCCTTGCCAGCACCGGCACGCCTGCTTACTTCGTGCATCCCACGGAGGCCAGCCATGGCGATCTCGGCATGGTGACCCGCGACGACGTGTTCATCGCGCTCTCCAACTCGGGAGAAAGCGCGGAGCTGCTGGCGATTGTTCCTTTGCTCAAGCGCCAGGGCGCGAAGCTGATCGCCTTGACCGGCAATGCCGCGTCTACGCTCGCCCAGGAAGCCGATGCGCACCTCTATGCAGGTGCGGAGAAGGAAGCATGCCCTCTGAACCTTGCGCCGACTGCCAGCACCACGGCAGCGCTGGCCCTCGGTGACGCACTCGCAGTAGCGATAATGAGCACGAAAGGCTTCACGAAGGACGACTTCGCCGCAGCCCATCCCGGCGGGACCCTGGGCCGCAAGCTGCTCACGCACGTGCGCGACGTCATGCGCACGAGCGCGAACGCCCCCCGTATCGGCCACCAGGCCACGCTCATGGACGGCATGCTCGAGATGTCGCGGGGACGCATGGGCATGACCGCCGTCCTCGACGATGCCGGCCGCGTCGTGGGAGTTTTCACCGACGGCGACTTGCGCCGCAACATCGAAAAAGACACGGACATGCGCTCGACCCGGATCGATGAGGTCATGACTCGCAATCCGCGCACCATCGGGCCGGACCGCCTCGCGGCCGAGGCCGTCGAGATCATGGAGCGCTACAAAGTGAATCAGCTGCTTGTCGTTGATGACCGCCAGCAGCTGGTCGGCGCCCTGAACATGCACGACTTGTTCCGGGGCAAGGTCCTCTAAATGTTCCGCGTTCAAGGTTTCAGGGTCAAGGTCCCATTGCTGGCGGTTCAAACTTTGAACTTTGAACTTTGAACCCAGAACGTTAAACGCGATGCAGGAAGTCTACGCGCGCGCCAGGAACCTGCGGGTCGCCGTATTCGACGTGGACGGGGTGCTGACCGACGGCACGTTGTATTACCTCCCCTCAGGCGAAGAGCTGAAAGCGTTCAACGTGCTCGACGGCCACGGAATGAAGATGCTCCAGGAGAGCGGTGTTAAACTGGCAATAATCAGCAGTCGCAGCTCGCGCTGCGTGGAGGAGCGTGCACGCAACCTCGGCGTCGATCTCGTGTATCAAGGCGCCGGCGACAAGCTCGCCGCCTTCAACACGCTGCTGAGCCATTGCGGAGTCGCGGCGAACACCTGCAGCTTCATTGGCGACGATGTCGTCGACCTCCCGGTAATGCGGCGCTGCGGGCTCGCGGCATCGGTGCCCGATGCGCCGGCCTTCGTGCGCCGGGAGGCACACTACGTCACACGCGCGCGGGGCGGTCACGGTGCGGCGCGCGAGCTGTGCGAGCTCATCATGCAGGCCCAGGGAACGCTGTCCGCGCGGCTGGCCGCTTACCTGGCATGAGTCTGCCGCGACAGGAATATTGATGTTGCCGGAACGGGGGAACGGAAACTGGTGATCGGCAGTCGGTTTACGACATGGGCGCCGATAGTGGTGCTCGGGGTGATGGCCGCGCTCACCTTCTGGCTCGACCGGGTGATCGAATCGGGCGCGCGAGACATCGTCGGCCCGAGCCGGAGCGACCCCGATTTCATCGTGCAAAATATCTCGGCAGTGAGCATTGGCGAAACCGGGAAGGCGGCCCACGCGCTGACCGCGGTAAAGATGGTGCACTACCCCGATGACGACAGCACGCTGCTCACCCAGCCCCGGTTCGTGAGCTACGGCGAGACCAAGGCCCCGGTGACGATCACGGCAAATCAGGGCGTCGTCTCGTCTAAAGGCGACCATGTTTACTTCCAGGACAACGTGCGCGTCGCGCGTGCCCCGTACGGCGATCAAAGCGAGCTTATCCTGCGCACCAGCTTCCTGCACGTGATCCCTGATGCCGACCTCGCCAAGACGGACCGGTACGTCACGATCGTCGACGATGCGACCGTGGTGACCGCCGTTGGCTTAGAATTGAACATCAGTAGCCACGAGCTCAAGCTGCTCTCCAATGTTCGCAGCACCTATGACCCGACCAAGGCACCGCCACGCGGCGACAGGCGCTGAGCCTGGCGCGCCGTGGCGCAGGGCGCTCCGGGCGCTCGCGCTCGGGTGGCTAGTGCTGCACGCAAGCGCTGTCGCAATGGCCGAAAAGGCCGACCGCAACAAGCCGGTCAATCTGGAGGCGGACAAGGTCACCATCAATGAGGCCAAGCAGATCGCCGTGTTCGAAGGCAACGTCATCTTGCGTCAAGGCACCCTCGAGCTCCGCGGCGATCGCATGGAAGTACGTCAGGACAAAGGCGGCTTCAAGTTCGGCACCGCATGGGGAAATCGCGCGTATTTCCGGCAGAAGCGTGATGGCTTCGACGAGTACATCGAGGGCTGGGCCGAGCGCCTGGAGTATGACGGCCGCGCCGAGACCATGAAAATGTTCAATCGGGCAAACATCAAGCGCGGTCAGGACGAAATCAGCGGCAATTTCATCTCTTACGACGCGAAATCGGAGTTCTATCAGGTCATCGGCGGGGGCGCTAAGGCGGCGGACCCGAAACACTCGGATGGCCGGGTACGCGCGGTGATCCAGCCCAAGCCCAAGAAAAAGCCTGCTGCCAATCCGCCCCTCGGCCTTAAACCGTCAAAGGGGCTCACGCCTCCACGTGAAGAATCTGAGACTCGCAAAAATTAGCAGCGTGGCAGAGGCGATGCAGGCACCGCTCCCCTTGCCGCCCGGAGGCGCACCCGCAGCCGCGCCCGGGCCGCAGAGCGAGCTGCGGGCCGACCGGCTGCGCAAGCGCTACCGTTCACGGGTCGTGGTCAAGGACGTGTCGCTCGAGGTGCGCAGCAGCGAAGTGATCGGGTTGCTCGGGCCCAATGGTGCGGGCAAGACGACGTGTTTTTACATGATGGTCGGCCTGATTCCGATGGACGGGGGCGAGCTACACCTCGACGGGGTCCGATTGACGCATATGCCGATGCACCGCCGCGCCCGACTCGGGGTGAGCTACCTGCCCCAGGAAGCCTCCATCTTTCGGCGGCTGTCGGTGGCCGAGAACGTGCAAGCGGTGCTGGAGCTCTACAACCAGGATCCCGACGTGATCGGCAACAAGCTCGACGCCTTGTTACACGACCTGACCATCGGGCATCTGCGCAACAACTCCGCGGTAAGCCTGTCGGGGGGCGAGCGGCGGCGCACCGAAATCGCACGGGCACTGGCTACCGAGCCGCGTTTCATCCTGCTTGACGAGCCATTTGCAGGGGTCGACCCGATTGCGGTCCTGGAAATCCAGAAAATCATAGGCTTCCTCAAGAAGCGCGGCATCGGGATCCTGATTACTGACCATAATGTGCGAGAAACCCTGGGCATTTGCGACCGGGCCTATATCATTAACGACGGGACGGTTCTCGCCTACGGTAAGCCGGATGAAATCGTTTACAATGAAGAAGTAAGGCAAGTTTATCTGGGAGAGCACTTTAGGCTCTAAGTTGCTCGCGCAGCTCTTTTCGGCGCGGAACGAATCTCGCGGGGAAACCCGTCGGTCACCCCGTACCCAGGCATGAAGCATTCTCTACAGCTCCGACTCTCCCAGCACCTCACCCTGACGCCACAGCTGCAGCAGTCGATACGGCTGCTGCAGCTCTCGACGATCGAGTTAAACCAGGAGCTCGAGCGCATCCTCCAGGAAAACCCGCTGCTCGAGCGGGAAGACGGGGTGAGCGACCAATCCGCGCCGCCGCCCGCCGACACGGCGACCGTCACCCGCGACGAAGCGCCCGCCACTGAAGGGGCCGGGAGTGACGCCGAATCGCGCGAACCCGAGAACGCGGAGCTGGGTGCGCTCGACGATCTCCCCGGACCTGGTTCCCGGGAGGATGCGGAAGACAGCGACTATCACCAACAGCGAGCCGACGCCCCGACACTGCGTGCGCACCTGCTCGCGCAGCTGTCACTGACCAAGTTGTCCGAGCGTGACGGCAAGCTCGTCACGCTGCTGATCGACTCTCTCGACGATGGCGGTTACCTAACACAGAGCCTCGACGAACTGCTGCAGATGCTTCCGCCAGAGACCGAGGCCGAGGAACTCCAGATCGCGCTCAAGCATCTGCAAAATCTCGAGCCTGTCGGGGTCGGCGCGCGCAACCTGAGCGAGTGTCTCACCCTGCAGATCGCCGCGCTGCCAACCGATGCCCCCTACCGGGCGGAGGCGATGGAGATCGCCAAGCACCATCTCGAGGCGCTGGCGGCACGGGATTTCGGCAAGCTCAAGAAACTGCTTCGTTGCGACGACGTTATGCTGAGGGGCGTGCAAAAGCTCATCACCAGTCTCAATCCGCGGCCCGGTCGTGATTTCTTCTCGGACGAGACACGCTACGTTGTGCCGGACGTGATCGTGAAAAAGATGAAGGGGGTCTGGATTGCGTCGCTCAACCCGGATGCGATGCCGCGGCTGCGCATCAACCGCCTCTATGCCGATATCCTGCAGCGCAACCGCAATGCCGGATCGCAACAGCTGGCAACCCATCTGCAGGAGGCAAAATGGCTGATCAAGAACGTCCAGCAGCGGTTCGAGACCATTCTGCGTGTGTCTCAGGCGATCATTGACCGTCAGCGCAATTTCTTCGAACATGGGGAAGTCGCCATGCGGCCGCTGGTCCTGCGGGAAATCGCCGAGGGGCTCGACCTGCACGAATCGACGGTGTCACGGGTCACGACCCAGAAGTTCATGCATACGCCGCGCGGCATTTTCGAGCTCAAGTTCTTCTTCGGCAGCCATGTCACGACCGAGACGGGCGGTTCGGCATCGAGCACTGCGATCCGGGCTCTGATCAAGCAGCTGGTGGCGGCCGAAAATGGCCGCAAGCCCCTGAGCGATGGCCAGATTTCGGAGATCCTGGCCCAGCAGGGTCTCGTCGTGGCACGCCGCACAGTGGCAAAATACCGGGAAACCCTGCAGATCCTGCCGGTGAATCTGCGTAAGATGATCTAGGAGCGTTTGATGAACCTGCATCTAACGGGACACCACATCGAAGTTACTCCGGCCATACGCGATTACGTCTCGAGCAAGCTCGAACGCATCACGCACCACTTCGATCACGTAATCGACGTCAACATCATCCTTTCGGTGGAAAAGCTCCGGCGCAAAATTGAAGCCAACGTACACGTGCGCGGCCGGGACATTTTCTGCGAGAGCGTAGATCACGACATGTATGCGGCGATCGACAGCCTGGTGGACAAGCTCGACCGAACGATCATCAAGCACAAGGAAAAATCGCTCGAGCGCCGCCACAGCGGTGCGACGTTCAAGCGGGGTACCGAGAAATAGCTTTGCGCCGCCCCGTCAGCATCGGGGAGCCACCCGATACTAAGCCAAGGTCCGATCCATGAACTTGATTTCCAAACTGTTGCCGCCCGCGAATGTCATCCTGGACCTCGACGTGAGCAGCAAGAAGCGGGTCTTCGAGCAGGCCGGCCTGCTGTTCGAGAACAATCACCAGATCGCCCGCAGCCAGGTGTTCGACAGCCTCTTCGCGCGCGAGAAACTCGGCTCGACAGGTCTCGGCCAGGGCATCGCGATTCCGCACGGTCGGATCAAGGGCTTAAAGGAGGCTGTCGGCGCACTGGTGCGGATGAAGCAACCGATCCCCTTCGACGCGCCGGACGGGCAGTCGGTGAGCCTGATCTTCGTGCTGCTGGTCCCTGACCGGGCGACAGACGCGCACCTGCAGATCCTTTCGGAGCTCGCGCAGATGTTCGGCGACAAGCCCTTCCGCGAACGCCTGCTCTCCAGTGTGAGCGTCGCCGAGCTACATCAACTTATTGCCGAATGGCAGCCGCATGCCGCAGGTCAGCGTAGCTCGGTTGTTTGAGGACAACCGTGAGAAGCTGAGGCTGGAGTGGGTCGCCGGGCGCAGTGGCGGCGTTAAGGCGCTCAACAGCGAGCTCACCATGGATTCCTCCAAGGGCCTGATTGGCCATCTCAACTTCATCCATCCCAACTTGATCCAGGTGCTCGGCCCGTCCGAGATCGAATACCTCGACGGGCTCGAGGCGGCCAGCTGCCGCTCGGTCCTCACGCAGCTCTGCACCAAGGAACTGGCGTGCTTTATTATCGCGGGAGCCGATTGCGTTCCGCGGTCGCTGATCGACATTGCCGAGACGGCAGCGACCGCGTTGCTGCGCTCGCCCGTGCCAAGCGTGGAGCTGATGTGGATGCTGCGCCCCTATCTCGCGCGCGCGCTCGCCGAAAGCACGACGGCGCACGGTGTCTTCCTCGACGTGCTCGGGATGGGCGTGCTCATCAAGGGCGACTCCGGCGTGGGCAAGAGCGAGCTCGCTCTGGAACTCATCAGCCGCGGCAGCGGCCTCATCGCCGATGACGTCGTCGAGCTCTACCGTGTCGGGCCGGAGACGATCGAAGGGCGCTGCCCGGAGCTGCTGCGGGACTTTCTGGAAGTGCGTGGCCT
Organism: Betaproteobacteria bacterium; assembly: GCA_029863175.1. The sequence continues at coordinate 49,896 of JAOTVX010000023.1, forward strand.
CGGGGTGCTCAATATCCGGAGCATTTTCGGAGAGGCGGCATTGCGGCCCCGAAGAAACCTCAAGCTGATTGTCCGGTTGGAGCGTTTATCGCCAGCTGACCCGCGTTCCGGCGAGCGGCTCCCGCTGCATGCCAGCACCGAGCCCATCCTCGGCATCGACGTCCACAAAGTAACCCTTCCGGTTGCTGCCGGCCGCAACCTGGCCGTGCTAACGGAGGCCGCGGTACGCAATTACGTTCTGCAGCTGCGTGGCGTGGACAGCACCGAGGAATTCGTCGCCCGGCAGGCCCAACAAATGCAAGAGCGTGACCAGTGACCAGCTATTTGACGGTCGAGGTTCTTAAAGTTTTCGGGTCACCGGTCACCGCTCACCGGTCACGGCTTTCCGTGGCATGCAGCTGATCCTCATCACCGGCCTCTCGGGGTCGGGTAAAAGCATCGCTCTTCATGTGCTCGAGGACAGCGGCTTCTACCACATCGACAATCTGCCTGCGCGGCTGCTTCCGGACGTAGTAGATTTCCTGACGGCGGCAGGCCATCCACGCGCGGCGATCAGTCTCGAGCTCCGCGCCGGCGAAGCGGTTGCGGAGCTACCCGAAAGACTGGCGCAGTTCAAGCGCCGCGGCGTGGACGCGCGCATGCTATACCTCGAGGCCAAAGCCGACACGCTGATCAAACGGTTTTCCGAAACGCGCCGCCGCCACCCCCTCTCCGACGGCGGGCTCACGCTCCCCGAATGCATCGAGCGCGAACGCGCTCTGCTCTCGCCTCTGGCAGACGCGGCACACCGCGTTGACACCAGCGATCTCAGCCCGACTGCGCTGCGCAGCTGGGTCAAGGATTTCATGGCGCTTCCCCCTACCGGGCTCACGCTTCTTTTCGAATCGTTCGGCTTCAAGCACGGCATCCCGCTCGACGCCGATCTGGTATTCGATGTGCGCTGCCTGCCGAATCCGAACTACGACCCCCGCCTCCAGCCCCTCACCGGCCGTGATCCTGCGGTCATCGAGTTCCTGGGCGCCGATGCGCAGACCGCAAAGATGCTCGCGGACATCCGGCGTTTCGTCGATGACTGGCTGCCGTGCTTCGAGCGTGACAACAGGAGCTATCTCACGGTCGCGATCGGGTGCACTGGCGGGCGGCACCGTTCGGTCTACTTTGTCGAGACACTGGCGGAGCACTTCAGGGATAAGGCCCGGGTCCTGGTGCGCCACCGTGAACTCTCGTGAGGGCGCGAGAGCGTCAGGGCGTGAGAGCGAAGCACACTGTTTTTGATTATCGATCTCACGATGTCTCGATCTTACAATCTCCCGGTCTTTCGATCTCCCGACCTCCCGATCTCACGACTCAATGTTGAGCTAACGTGAAGATCGAACCCAACCAAGAGATCTTCATCTTCCCGCTGCAGGCCGTGCTGTTCCCCGAGGGCCTGCTGCCGCTCAAGGTCTTCGAGCAGCGCTATATGGAGATGACCAAGGCATGTCTGCGCGACGGGCAGCCTTTTGGCGTCTGCCTCATCCGGGAGGGGCATGAGGTGGGCAGCGCGGCAGTGCCGGAGCCGGTGGGCTGTCTCGCCAATATCGTGCACTGGGAGATGCCGCAACTGGGTGTGTTCCAGTTGCTCGCGCGTGGCGGAGAGCGTTTCCTGATTCGCGAGATGCGGGTTCAACCGAACCAGCTCATCGCAGCGTCCACCGAACCGCTGCCCTCCGATACCGGGCGCGACCAGGTCGATCCGGCTTGTGGTGAACTGCTTCGTGTGATCATCGATAAAGCGGGAGCGGAGCGTTTTCCCGCGCCGCTTCGGCTAGACGACGCAGCGTGGGTCGGCTTTCGCCTGGCCGAAATGCTGCCGATGGACACCGCAGACCGGCAGCAGTTGCTCGAGCTCACCGACGCGCAGGAGCGGCTGGCGCGGCTCAAGCGAATAATGGTGCAGCAAGGGCTCGCATCGTCCGATCAGGCGTGACCGATAAGGCGCGCGCCGAGAAGATCCGTGCGGCCGGTGAGCCCGTCGAGTTGTGGTAACGTAACCTCGCGAACTACCGTAAAACAGCATCAGACAGCGCGATTCCGCATTTCCAACCGCGATAGGAGAAAATACATGGCCAATGAGGGCTATCACGAACCCATTGACGAGCTCAAGGACGAAACGCGGGACATGCACCGCGCAATTACCTCTCTGATGGAGGAGCTGGAGGCCGTCGACTGGTACAACCAGCGGGTCGATGCCTGCAAGGACAAGGCGCTAAGGGCCATCCTCGCTCACAACCGGGATGAAGAAAAAGAGCACGCCGCGATGGTGCTGGAGTGGATCCGGAGAAAAGACCCCACGTTCGACAAAGAATTGAAGGATTACCTGTACACCGATAAGCCCATCGCACACGAGTAAGATCGTCGCCCCCCGCGGCGGGACGATGTCGCTCGCCGGGCTATCCCCGGCATTGCCAGGGGGAGACCCAGAACATCCTCGCTAGACAGAATCAAGTTGCAGCAGAGGCTGGACGAGATCGGGAAATTGCCGGCGCAACCGCAGGAACACGGATGAACACCGCGTCCGAGACCACGGCTGGCACGCGCCCGCCCCCCGGAGGGATTGGTTTTTTCGAGCGCTACCTCAGCGTCTGGGTCGCGCTGTGCATCGTATTGGGAATCGCCCTCGGGCATTACTTCCCGGAACCTTTCAAGACGCTGGGGCGCATGGAGATCGCCCGCGTAAACGTTCCGGTCGGCCTTCTCATCTGGGTCATGATCATTCCGATGCTGCTCAGGATCGACTTTCGCGCGATCCATCAAGTGAGCGAGCACTGGCGCGGGATCGGCGTGACGCTGCTGGTGAACTGGGCGCTGAAGCCTTTCTCGATGGCACTCCTTGCCTGGATTTTCATCCGCCACGTTTTCGCGCCCTGGCTGCCGCCCGAGCAGATCGACAGCTACGTCGCTGGCCTGATCCTGCTGGCTGCCGCCCCGTGCACTGCAATGGTGTTCGTCTGGAGCCAGCTGGCCCGCGGCGATCCCTATTTCACCCTGAGCCAGGTGGCACTCAACGACACGATCATGATCATCGCGTTCGCGCCCATCGTCGCGCTGCTGCTAGGGCTGTCCTCGATCACAGTGCCGTGGGACACGTTGCTGACCTCGGTCGGCCTGTACATCGTGGTGCCGGTGATTATCGCGCAAGTCTGGCGCGGCGCGCGCCTGCGAAGGGGCACGGCAGCCTTGCAGCAAACGCTGGAAAAACTGCAGCCCTGGGGCGTTGCCGCGCTTTTGCTGACGCTGATCCTGCTGTTCGGGTTTCAGGGAGAGCAGGTCCTCGGGCAACCGCTCATCATCGTCATGCTCGCGGTGCCCATCACCATCCAGGTCTACTTCAATTCCGGGCTCGCCTACCTGCTCAACCGGCGCCTGGGGGTCGCGCATTGCGTCGCGGGACCTTCGGCGCTGATCGGCGCGAGCAATTTCTTCGAGCTCGCCGTCGCAGCCGCGATCAGCCTGTTCGGCTTCGACTCCGGGGCGGCCCTCGCCACGGTGGTGGGCGTGTTGATCGAGGTGCCGGTCATGCTGACCGTAGTGCGAATCGTCAACGCGAGCGAGCCGTGGTACGAGCGCCGCGCGGCCGTGGTCCGCGCTAATGCAGCTCCAGCCGCTCCCCCCAGATAAGCTCGCGCACGCCCCGTCGCCCGTGTCGGCGCGGGTGAGGGAACTTCTCCAGCGCTAGCTATTGGTGCCCCACGCTGAACGGTGAGAGCTCCGATTCGCGTTTCACGTTTCCCGTTTCACGAGATTCGAGCTGAGCGAGAATCTTCCTCACCGGCACTGGAATCGCGGCGCACCGCGCCTCCTCGAGTGAGACCCAGACTTGCCCCAGCTCTGCCGCATGCGGCACGAGGGCCGAAACGTGCACGCGGAGAGGCCGGATATCGAGGGTAAAGTGGGTGAATCCGTGCCCGAGGGTCGGCAGTTTTTCAACCCCGAGCACGTGAGCACGGAAGCGCTGGAGGCAGTGCGCCTGCAGATCGGCGTGACGAGCGACCTCCGGCAGGCACCACAGGCCGCCCCACAGACCCGGGGCCGGACGCTTCTCCAGCAACACTTCACCGGCGCACGTGAGCGCCAGCATGATGGTGCGTTTGTGCGGCCGGTGCTTGTGTGGCCGCACGCCCGGCAGCGCGCCGATTGCGCCGCGCTTGAAGGCAACGCAATCGGCATGGACCGGACAGGCCGCGCAGCGTGGCCTCACCCGCGTGCACACGCCGGCGCCGAGATCCATCAAGCCCTGTGTGTAGGTCTGGAGATGGCGTCGCGGCAGAAGCCGCTCCGCCTCACGCCACAGCCGGTCGGCGATCCGTTTCTCGCCCGGGAAGCCCTTCACGCCACGGTAGCGTGCCAAAACCCGCTTGACGTTGCCATCCAGAATGGCCCGGCGAGCGCCGAACGCGAAGATGCCTATCGCCGCGGCAGTGGAGCGACCGATCCCGGGCAGCGACTCGACGTCCTCAACGCGTTTGGGAAAGCGACCGGCATGGGACCCAACGACGACCTGTGCGGCGCGGCGCAGGTTGCGCCCGCGCGCGTAGTAGCCAAGGCCGCTCCAGAGACGCAGGACTTCGTCCTCCGGCGCCGCCGCGAGCGAGGCGATCGTCGGAAAATGCGACAGGAACCGCAGATAGTAGGGAATGACCGTCGCCACCTGGGTCTGCTGCAACATGATCTCCGCAAGCCAAATGCGGTACGGATCGCGCGTGCCCTGCCATGGCAGGTCGTGCCGCCCGTGCGCCTTTTGCCACGTAACGATGCGGGTTGCAAAGCTGCGCATGCCAGGGGCCGTGACTAGAGCGCGTCTCAAAAATCGAAAAACATCATTAGCCGCAGATAAACGCGGATAGAAAACTGGCGGTACCACCGACAACGCAAACGTTACTCTGGTTTTTTTCCTGTTACGATTCACCGCTTACCGTTTACCAACAATGGCCGGCGGTGAACGCCGATTGCCGCGGATAAAGGAGGAAGTGCATTGATTTGCGCGGGTGTTCTGTCCGCATTCATCTGCGTTTATCTGCGTTTATCTGCGGCTCCATTCTTGTTTTTCTTGGCGGCCTTGGCGTCTTGGCGGTTCACTTGTCGCCTTGTTTTTCCCCAGCGTCCTCGGCGGTGAGAGGTTTGCTTTTACCGGTCACCGTCGTTAGCGGCCAAAGATCCCCTTCAGCTGGTCCTTGATGCTGCCGCCGCTCGTGCCGCCATCCTTTGGCGCGCCTGGTTGCGCGGCGCTGCCTCCGAGCCGCTGCTCGAGCTGCCGCTGCAACTCGCGCTTGGCGACGTCCCCCGCGACACCGCTAAAGTCGATGCTGTAGGACGGCTTGGCAAAAGTCCCCGTGAGGCGAACCGGGACCGTGATGCCGGTGAGATCCGTCAGCTCGCGACCGCTTTGGCCCTTTGAAGTGGCCACGACCGACGCTTTGACAAGGTAATTGAGCGTTTCCTGGCCGATGTCGATTTCGCCTTCGCCGGCCAGGCGCAGCAGCGGCGACTTGCCCTGCAAATCGTTGTTGCGTGCGACCCCGTTCTTGATGTTGAACGTGCCCGACAGCTCGCTGAAATCGGTCTTCTGCGAACCGCTAGCCGCCTGTGTGTGCTGCCCTTTGAGCGCGCCGAGCTTGGATTTCACGTTGCGCAGCGTGCCCGCCACGTCGATGCCCTTGATCGCCCCGTCGGCAAGCTTGATCGCTGCGTTGCCGTTCAGCGCCTTCTTAAGCGCAGACACGGTATTGCCTCGTCCGGTGACATCCAGGGAAACATCGCCCCGGCCTTCGAGCGTATCGAAGTCAGCCGCGTCCTTGAGCAGCGGCCCCATATCGACTCCCGTGAGTGTCTGCTTGAGCGTGATGACGGGCGTCTGAGCGGCCTGAACGGAAACCGCGCCCTTCATCGACCCGCGATAAAGGTTTGCGCTAAGCGGACTCACGTCGAGCCGGCCATTCGCCGCCTTGATGTCGATGCGCACGTTGGAGGCCTTCACGTTGGACGCCTTTAACTGCCCGATCTTCACGCTGCCATTGGCGTTGAGCCCTTTCAGTGCGGAGAAATCCAGGGGCTGCTCTCCCGCCTTGCCGCCCGCGCCCGGCGCGGGTTTCGACGCCGGCGCCGGCTTGCCGCCGCCTTTGGCGATATAGCGGTCGGCGTCGAGCTTGTCCACGTTGATGTCGAACGTGTAGGAGGGCGGCGTGAACTTTGCGAGCCCTACCCGCCCATCGATGTTGCTCTCGTCAACGCGCGTCTTGAATACGAGGCTGGCGGTCTGCTTCAAGAGGTCCACCGCGGCCGTGCCGGTGATCGTCGCTTCGATCGGGCTCTTCGGCAGGTTCGGATCTTTGACACTGACATTGCCCGTCAACTTGGATAGCTCCAGGCGCTGCGCGTCGACACTGCCCGTGACCGGGCTCGCGAGCTTCGCCTTGACCGTCATGCCTTCCTGCTGCAGATCCACTGACGCATTGATCTGGGCGGACTTGAAGGCCTTGGCACTGCCCGCGATTTCCGGGATATCCAGACGGGCATTGAGCTTGCTCTTCGCGTCGTTCAACACGGCCTCGAGCATCATGCGTTCCCCGCTCACCCGGTCCTTCGTGACCGCCAGTTTGGGCGCCTCCAGACGGATCTTCACGTCGCCGCTGTCCTGTTTACCGGTTACCGTGACCGTGAACTTGGACGCTGAAAGCTCCTTCGTCGCACCGCTCAGGTCGATATCGCCCTTCGCGCTCGCAACCAATCCTTTAAATTGGACCGCGTCACCCTTGGCATCGAGATCGAGGCCTTCCAAAGCGAGGCGCTGTTTCGCGGGATCGAACGTAAGCCGCGTCTTGAGTGCGACCTGCAGGTTCAACTTCGGCTTGTCGGCCTGGGCGTGGACCGAGAGCTCCACATCCGTGGGAACGCCGGGCGCGATGCGTCCGGTCTTGAGGTTGAGCTTCGACAGCGCGTACTTCGCGCCTGCGGCCTGATCGATGTAATTGATGGCCGCGTCATCGATCTCAACCCGCGCGATATCCACCTTGAAATCCGCCTCCCCGCCCTCGGGCGCCGGTCCGGTCTGCTTTGCCGGTGGTGGCGCGCCTGCGAGATCATCGACGTTTGTCTTCCCTTCCTTCGTCTTGACGAGGGTCGCGCGCAAACCCTTGATGTCGACCGTGTCGACGATGACTTGCTTCGACAGGAGCGGCATGAGCTTCACCGCAACGCGCACCTCTTCCACCGCGGCGAATTGCTTATCACTGCTACGCTCCGAGAGCGATGCTTTGCCGACCTTCGCCCCAATGCTCGGCCAGAACGAAAGCTTGATGTCGCCGTCGAGAGTGAGCGTGCGCTGGGTCTTGTCCTTCACCGCCTTCACGATCTGCGGCTTGTACTGGTTGGGATCGAAGGTCGCCGACACATAGGCGATGACGCCGATCACGACTACGATCAGGCCGGCAAATGCGATCACAACATACTTGACGATTTTCATTGCAAGGCCGCTCCGGAAAGGGGAGAGATGGGTTCATGCCGGCGGCGGCGCGCCGCCCAGCATCATGCAAGTTTAAGGTGTGCCGCGCTCAGGGGCAACGTTCGACAAAACACCCGCTGGTTACCCTGTCGCTGGAGTACGACAGCGTGACCGGCATCAGGCCCCGCAGGTGAGTAATACGCCTGCGGGGCCCGTATTTAGATTACAGATTGACCGTATGTACCGGCTAGATCTCTACACCCAATGCCTTCAACGTCGTCAGGGTTAGCCCACCCCGGGGCAAACCTTTCCTACGCTGATATTCATCCACGGCATGCATGGTCTCGGTTCCGATCACGCCATCAATGGGGCCTGGACTGAATCCTGACTTACTCAAAGCCCGTTGCACGTCGGTGATAATCTTGGCGCTCATATTGGTCTGACACAGTACCGGTTTCCACTCCAAACGTTCGTCGGTGACCTTAGTCTGCTTCACCACCTTTTGGGTCTGGGCTGGAATTTCAATACGTTCCTCCTGAGCCGGTGACGCTAATTTAAGCACTTTGATCGTTTTATATTCGGCAGGAATTTCCACCGAACGGAACGACGCTGGCGACGTCACCTTACGTTGTTCAACGGTTACGTATTTGGCAGGTATTTCCTGCAGACAAATTCGGTTGCCGGTGCGATCGCCAATATGGGTGGAATCAGAATCCTCGTGCCACAAAAACTTGGCATCTGCCACCTTTACCCTTTTATTGACCGTCTTATACTGTGCCGCTACCTCAGCCCTCTTTTCCTGGGCTTCAGCTACCACTTTGCGGACCTTGCGCGT
>JAOTVX010000059.1 GCA_029863175.1 Betaproteobacteria bacterium
TCGAGCGCGCGTTGAAGGCAACGGTGGACGACTACATCGAGACGAAGACGAACCTCGCCACGCTCGACGGGACCATCGACATCATTAACGAGATTCTCGGTGCACCCGGGGATCACCTCCGACTCGCGCGCCTGCGCCGGCGGGTCAACAGAATGGGGATACTGGTGCCGGCCGATTCGACCGAGTGCGCCGCAGACCTCGAATTCTTCGAGCTTGCGCTCGGGGAGGGGTTGCGCGCGGTCATCGCGCTGGTCCGCATCCCGCGCTCCGAGATGCCGCCGAAGGCCGATCGCTTCAAGGATGCCGCCCGTCACTTACTCTGAGCCCGTAGCCACTCTCATGAACGGTGAATGGTGAATGGTGAATAGTGAATAGTGAATAGTGAATAGTGAATAGATAAGACAACCAGCGCCACCCTAAGGGGTTCATTCCCTCGCTGCTCAACACTCACGAATTACGGATTTAGATCTGCGTTTCATCTGCGTTTATCTGCGGCGAAAAAGTGCTTCTTGAGTTTTGAGACACGCTCTAGTTATGGTCTTTGGCGTTTTGAGACGAGTTGTTGTGCAACCAGGCCTCAGCTGCCGCGCATGGGGCTCGACTTGTGGTGCCGCCACTGGATAATATTTGCTTTCCCGATTTTTTCACGACAGGACTGGATCATGCGAATCATGGTGGGCAATCTGCCCGACAACATCACCGAGGACGCCATCCGCGAGGCCCTGAGTGACGTTGCGCCGGTTAACGCGATAAAGCTCGTCCCCGAAGGGGGCGCGCCTTCCGCGATGATCGAGATGGAGATGACGCGCGTCGATGCCGAGGCGCTCGCGCGCCGCATCCAGGGGCGGATTTACGAGGGGCGCGAGCTCCGGGCCTGGGTGCCCCTTTTCGACTGGAAATAGCGCGGCGCTCGCGGCGGCTGGCCTCAGCATCCGTCTCACGAATTTCGGGCGCAGACGATTTGCAGCCTCGTCCCGATCCTTGAAGCTGTCTACCGCTTGCCGAGCAGCGCTTGCTTGGCCGCGGCGAGCGATTTCATCTGCTCAGGTGTGACCTCCGGGTGCTTGAGCTTCAGGGCCTTGATCTGATCGGACACGATGAAAGCGACGATCGCGCGCGTCACGAACTTGTGGTCGGCCGGAATCACGTACCATGGCGCCCAATCGGTGCTGGTCGCGCTCAGCATCTCCTCATAGGCGTCCATGTAGTCGTCCCAGAATCCGCGCTCCTGGATGTCGGCGGCAGAGAATTTCCAGTGCTTTTCCGGGTTTTCGAGGCGTTCGAGGAAGCGCTGTTTCTGCTCGCCCTTCGAGACATTGAGGAAGAACTTGAGGATCAGCGTCCCGTTGCGCGCGAGATGGCGCTCGAAACTGTTGATGTCGTCGTAGCGCTCCTTCCAGAACGAGTTGCCGCGCTTTCCTTTCGGCAGCTTCTGCCGCCCAAGGATCGCGGGATGCACCCGGACCACCAGCACCTCCTCGTAGTAGGAGCGGTTGAAGATTCCGATACGGCCGCGCTCAGGCAGGCATCTCGAGTAGCGCCAGAGAAAGTTGTGGTCGAGGTCTTCGGCCGAAGGCTGCTTGAAGCTGAAGACCTGGCAGCCTTGGGGGTTGACGCCTGACATCACGTGCTTGATCGTACCGTCCTTTCCGGCAGCGTCCATCGCCTGGAACACGAGCAGCACGGAGTAGACGTCGTTGGCGTAGAGCAGTTCCTGAGCCTCCGCGAGGCCCTCGACGTTGTGCTCCAGGAACGCCTTGGCGCGCGACTTGATCTCGTCCTTGCCGAGCGCGCGCAACTCGGGCGTGCCCATCCAGTCCGGGTTGTGGCGCTTCAAACGCACCTTCCTGCCGGGCGTAATCTGAAAGAGCTTGTAGATTTTCTTGGGCTTGAGCGCCATCGGCTGGACTCCATACGGTGCACCGGCGTTGCGTGGCCGCGCGACTCACTTGATCAAGACCGCGCAGCGATCGGGAGACAACGCAGCGATTCTTCCAGCTTGCCGCTCTTCGTGCAACACCGGGAATGCCTGCTGCGCGTTTTAGATGTTCAGCGCAGCGCGGAGGCCGAAGCGCCCGCTGCGCCTCGGCGCTGGCGTGGAATCTCGTGGACGCGTTACGGCAACTTCCGCACGACTTCGATCACGCGCTCATCGTAGTCTTTGGGGAACGTCCACCAGCGAAAGCTCTTCTCGTCGCGGTTCTCGGTCAGGCCGCGCTGCGCCGGACACACATGGAACAGGAACTGGATTGGTTTTCTCGAGGAGCGGGTTGCCCGCAAATGGATCGTGCTCCCCGATGCGCAAGGCGGTGGGGGTCGGCATGAGATAGACACGCGGCTGGCAGCCGGCCAGCGCGACGGCCAGAAGGATTGCCCCAAACCGCAGCGCATCCAGTATCAGCGGGCGCTTGCTCATCCTTCGTATTCTATTTCATCGATGACCCCGCGCAACCGCCGCCAGCACGCCGCTAGGGATTCAACCCAGCGGTTTCAATTTGTCTCCGCATCGTGACGAACTTTGGCGGTCATTGCCGGATTAGGGTTTTTTGTCGGGTGGATTACCGCGCCCCAGCCGATTCCAATTTCTTCATAACCTGGTCGAGGCTGAAGCTCGCCGCTTTCTGCCGCGGCGGGAACGCCTTGAACGTTTGCAGGAACTCGCCGACGTACGTTTGTGCCGGTACTAGCAGGAACGCGCGGTCGAGCAACCAGTCGTAGTAGGTGTTGGAGGTGATCTGCGCGCGCTCATAGGGGTCGCGCCGCAGGTTGAAGATGAGCGGCAGGCGCAGCGGCGTGAACGGCTCCTGCCACACCTGAAGCGTTCCCTGCGCGCGCTGCTCCATGAAGATCAGCTTCCAGTCCTGGTAGCGCAGTGCCGTCAGATCGCCGTCGTCGGAGAAGTAGAAGATCTCCTTGCGCGGCCCGTTCTTGTCCTTGCCCGTGAGGTACGGCAGGAAGTCGTAGCCGTCGAGATGCACCTTGTAGGTGCGCCCGATTGCCTTGACCCCGCCTTTCTCGAGCTTGTCCTTGATATCGGGCTCGCCCGTCGCGGCGAGCAAGGTCGGCAGCCAGTCCATGTGATGCATGATCTCGTTCGTCACCGAGCCGGCCCTGATCTTGCCCGGCCACCGCACCATGGCCGGGACGCGCCAGCCGCCTTCCCAGTTGGTGTTCTTCTCGCCCCGGAACGGCGTCGCGGCCGCGTCCGGCCAGGTGTTGTAATGGGGACCGTTATCGGTCGAATAGAAGACGATCGTGTTATCGGCGATCTTCAGCTCGTCGACCAACGCCAGGAACTTGCCGATATGGATGTCGTGCTCGACCATGCCGTCGGCGTACTCGTCCTGGCCGGAGATGCCAGTCAGCGAGGCCTTCACGTGCGTGCGAAAGTGCATGCGCGTGCCGTTCCACCACACGAACCAGGGTTTGCCCGCCTTGTGCTGCTCGCGGATGAAAACAAGGGCGCGGTCGGACGTCTCGTCATCGATCGTTTCCATGCGCTTTTTCGTGAGCGGGCCCGTGTCCTCGATCTTCTGCTTGCCGCCCGGCAGCGCCCAGGAATGGATCACGCCGCGCGGGCCGAACTTCTCGCGAAATTCGGGGTTCTTCGGGTAGTCCCGGTTCTCCGGCTCTTCTTCGGCGTTCAGATGGTAGAGGTTGCCGAAGAACTCGTCGAAGCCGTGGTTGGTCGGCAGCATCTCGTCGCGGTCGCCCAAATGGTTCTTGCCGAACTGGCCGGTCGCGTAGCCGCGCGCTTTGAGCAGTCCGGCGATCGTGGGCTCCTCCTTGCGCATGCCGATCTCGGCGCCCGGCAGGCCGACCTTCGATAAACCGGTCCGGAAGACGCTCTGCCCCATGATGAAGGAGGAGCGGCCCGCAGTGCACGACTGCTCGCCGTAGTAGTCGGTGAAGAGCATGCCTTCATTCGCGATCCGATCGATGTTGGGTGTGTGATACCCCATCAGCCCTCGTGTGTAGGCGCTGATGTTCGACTGGCCGATGTCATCTCCCCAGATCACGAGAATATTGGGCTTGCCCTGCGCCTGCGCCATGCCCACGCCGGCCATGATCATGGCGAGGCCCAGCAGGCGCGTGATGGTGGCTTGCATCATCGTTTCACTCCTTCCATTTAGTTCGCGCTTTCAGGTCGCGCACGGTACAGGTCGAATGTTACAGGTTGAATTCGTCTCAGTGTCCACAGATACGGCTGAGATTATTCTGGAGCTTCCGAGTTACAAGGAAAAAACGCCCGACACGCTGCAGGTCGGGAACATACACCGGTGTACCCTAAAACTCCAAGCCTACCCGGTAGGATGGCCGACGTTTCTGAACCGCCAAGGCGCCAAGAGAAACCGTTATTGAACCGCGGAGGCGCGGAGAGAAACCAACTACGATTTAAGATTGACAGGTTCGATCCGTATTCATCTGCGTTCATCGGCGGCTAAAATTTGTTCTTGTTGGATAGCCCGTCTACGGGTTCCCGAGCAGGAAGTAGAAGGCGCTCGCGCTCTGGTCGCCGAAAGCGTGACCATAGGCAATGTAGGCCGTGCCGAGGAACGTCTCCGCCCCTAAGAAAATACTCGCCGCGGGGCGCACTTTAGAGTTATTGAACGGGTCGAGAGGGCCGCGCACGCGCACGCCCTCGAGCGAGCCGCCCGCGTAAACGCCGCGGCCGAGCGCCGTCGGCAGGCGCGCGAGCCGATAGGAGTAGACGGCGCGCGCGAACTCTACGTTCTCGCCGCTCAGTTGGTCGATCAGGTAGCCCGAGCCGCGCAGGAAACCGCCGAGCTGGAACGGGTCGTATGGCGGCGGCTCTCCCTCGAAGGTGTAGCCGAAGCCGCCAGCCAACTGGATTGCGTGTGGCCCGAAGCTCTTCGCCGCCATGAGCAATAGGTCGGTCTTGTTGTACTGGTCATCGGATCCCCAATCCTTGACGGTGCCGAAGGTGCGCAGCACGGCGAGCACGCCGTCGCGCGGGAAATTCGGGTTGTCGATCTGGTCGAACACGAAGCGTGCCGTATAGCCGACCTGCTGAATGTCAAAATCTGGCACCCCCGTCGTCAACCCGAAATCCTCCTTTGCTTTGAGCGTGCCGGTAAAGGAGCCGATCCGCGCTTCGCCGAACTTGTTCTGAAGGCCGACGTCCAGATAGGCGCGCGCGTAGCTGACCTCGTAGTCACCGATCTTGCGCTCGTTAAGGAAGAAGACGATGGGCTCGCGCTGCAGCTCAATGCGCGGCGCGACGAAGGCGCCGCTGCGCAGCCCGAGCGGCTGGTAGAACTCGCTGCGGAAGAACTTGGTGTAGCCTAATTGCAGGTCGTTGCGCCATTCGGCACCGAGCGAGTTGATCCAGGTCTTGCGGTGGCTCACCAGCGCGTTGAACCGCGTCTGCTCCGTGTCGGTCGCGAGACCCAGGCCGAACCTCACATAATCGGGTCCCCAGGATTTCTCGATGCCCTCGATTAGCACGGTGCGGCGTCCTTCACCGTCGACCATCGAATAACCCATACTCTCGAAATCACCGCGTCCGTAAATCTGTACCAGCCGATCGTTCAGATGCTCCAGGGAAAAGTCCGTTTCCGCCCTGACCCGCAGGCCGATTCCGGGCACTTCTTCCAGCTCATCTTCAATCACTTTCGGGTTGACCCAGCCGTCGCCGGTGGTAACGCGCGTGCCTGTGACTTTCGGTGCCGGCACGAGCTTGGCCAGAGCCGCCTCGCGCCACGCCCGGTAGTCGTCCTCGGAAACGGAAAGCCGGGCGAGCGCTTCACGCTCGGCGCGGGCCGCGGCCTCGCCGATCGGGATCGTCTTGAGCGCACCTTGGAAGTTGCCGGCGCTGAAGCTGCCAAGTTTCGGCTCGATCAGGATATCCCCCGCGCGCAGTTGCCCGAGCGAGCGGCGCACGTTCTGCTCGGTGAGCAGATTGATCGACTGCAGGGCGACGCCTAACACGGAATTCAACTCGGAGCGGGGCAGGAGCGGCGACCCCAGGTTGACCGCAATCACGACATCGGCGCAGGCCTCGCGCGCGATGTCCACCGGCAGGTTGCGCACCAGCCCCCCGTCCACATGCAGCACTCCATCGATGTCCATGGGCGAGATGAGCCCCGGCACGGACATGCTGGCGCGCAAGGCCTTCGCGAGATCACCGCGCCGGAACACCGTCATCTCGCCGTTCTCCAAGTTGGTCGCGACCGCCCGGTACGGAATTGGCAACCGGTCGAAGTCCTGGTCGGGGAAGTTTCCCGCGCGATTGGTCAATACGCGCAGCAGGAACTCGAACTTGTAGCCGGACGTTGTCCCCGGCGGCAGCAGGAGCTTCCAGTCGCGCAAGCCGAGCTGGAAGCGGAAGAGCGGCGTGAAATCGTCGCGCTTCACGTTAAAAGGCCTCTCGGAGCGCGGCGGTTCGTCGGTGAAGATCTCGTCCCAGTTCACTTTGCCGATGCTTTCAGTAATCTTGTCCAGCGGCTCGCCGCTCGCGTAAACGCCGCCGACGAGCGCGCCCATGCTGGTGCCGGCGATGCAGTCCACCGGCACGCGCATTTCTTCCAGCACTTTCAGCACGCCGATATGCGCGACGCCGCGCGCGCCGCCGCCTGAGAGCACGAGGCCGATGCGCGGTCGCTCCGTCTGCGCGGCTGCGAGCGTCGAAGTGATCGCTCCGGCGAGGATTAGCAGAGCGGCCAGAAAAAGCCGCAGGAAGTAGTGTGTCCGGAAGGCGACCATGGGCGCTCCAATAGCGACGACTTGTTACGCGGATTATACCGACGCCCGATGAGCGGAATTCAGTTAGAATTCAACGCTCGGGCGTGGGTGTAGTTCAATGGCAGAACGGCAGCTTCCCAGTCGCCCGCTCCTCCTGTTTGAATCGGGTCTAACCTGCCGAGGTCGCGTTTGCCCCGCCTGCTCCGGGCCGCGTAGAATCGCGGGACCCTTGCTGCGGAGCAGTGATTGGATCGTTCACGCCAACTCGAGAAAAGGCCCGAAGTTCCCTTGCTCCTGCAAGCGTCTCATGGTACTGGCCGGGCCGCGGTGGCCGCTTTCTAGGCAATGGTGGCTCGGATGAGCGCTAGCGTGGCGTGACCCATGCGTGTCGTCTACTGCGATGCGAATCTCACGTCGTACACCGGGCACTTTGCCACCCAGTGCCGCGCCCTTTCCGCGGAATTCCGAGCGCTGGGATTCGAGACGACCGTGCTCGCCAACCGGCGCATCGAAGAAGCGGTCGCCGACGAGCTGAAGGCGGTCGGTTTTTTCTCGGAAAGCCCGTACGAAAAAACGTCTGACGATCCGCTGTGCTGGTGGCTCAAATCGTTTTTCGATGTATCGCGGATTCTTGCGGCCGATTTCGACAAGGCCGGGCAGCTGACCAGCGAGGACCTCGTCTACTACGATACGGCAACCCCGGCGCCGGTCATGGCGCTGATCGAGTGGGCCCAGAAAAAGTTTTCTCCAGAGAGCTGCCCCAACATTGCCATGAACTTCATCGAGCACAGCGATGTCGTTGCGAAAAAGTCTGCGTCAGGGCAGCTCGAGCTGGATGTCCAGTCCTACAATCCGTTCCTCTATCGCTACGCCAGTCTGGCTGTCGATCCGAGATACGAGCATTGTTTTCATTGGGTATCGACGGACGTGTCTCTGGCCGAGATCTACTCGCACGTCCTGAACAGGCCGGTGACTTGCCTGCCCACCCCGTACGTGGCGGCGACTTCCCCAAGATCGCGCGCGGGTGCCAGGGAGTGGACAGTCGGCTTCCTGGGTGCCCAGAGGCCGAGCAAAAACTTCCATCTCGTGCCGGATGTTCTCGAGCGCCTTCTCTCACGACGCGCCGATGTCCGTATCGTGATCCAGAACAGCTGGTCGGCGATGGAAGAGGTTGCAGTGCGCGTTCGCGGGCAAGCCGCAGCAGACCCGCGGATCGAGTTGATCGGCGAGGCGCTCGACGAGCCGGCGTGGGCCCAGCTCCTGGACCGGTGCGATCTCCTGGTGGCCGCCTATGACCGGGGCAAGTATGGGAACGCCCCCTCCGGGATCGTATTCGAGGGGCTTGCGAATGGCATTCCGCTGGTTGTGACCGGCGGCACGGCATTTGAGCGAAGCGCCCGGGAGTATGGATTTCCCGCGGTCGCGATCGGCGAGCTGGAACCCGCGTCTATCGCGGGCGCCATCGAAGCGGCCTTGTCCGATTACGAGGAACTCGCGCGTCGCGCACAGGCCGCGAGTGGCCTGTGGGGGGCGCGAAATGGACCCCTGCGAACGGTGCAGGCGCTGCTCGAGAAAGTTCGACAGGCGCGGGCGAACTAGCCGCGCGCCCAAGCCTGTTACGCGCCCGCAACGATTCCGCTAGAATTCAAGGCCAGGATGCGGGTGTAGTTCAATGGCAGAACGGCAGCTTCCCAAGCTGCATATGAGGGTTCGATTCCCTTCACCCGCTCCAACTTGAAACGGGCCACAGGCCCGTTTCAGTTGCGGTCGGAGGGCACGCGCGTGACGATGCTGCCATTGCCGCGCACGGGCTTGTCGGCCTCGCAGCTGGACACGGCGGGGCTGTTCCAGTAGTACTACGTAAGCAGGCGGACTGGCCATCGTATGTGCGAGCGTAAAAAGCCTTTTCTCTTCCGTCGCGCACTCCCGGGAAGCAGGGGCAAGTTCGGCCATTGTACCGGAAGCGCAAAATTTAAATTCAACACGCAAGGAAACTTCATGGGAGCACTAATGGTAGGGCTGGCGTTCACTATCCTGTTGGTTGCGCCAGTGCAGGGCCTTGAGGCTGCGGGGACGCTCGAGCAGATCGCCAAGACGGGAAAATTCAGGATCGGGTTTCGGGAATCCTCGCCGCCCATGTCGTTTCTGGACAAGGACGGGAATCCGGCCGGTTACTCTATCGATCTCTGCAAGCACATCGCGACCGCCGTCAAGAACAAGGTTGGCAAGGAAGTGACGGTGGAATATGTGCCGGTCACCTCCGAGAATCGGTTCGACGCGCTGATCAACAACAAGATCGACATCCTCTGCGGACCGACGACGAAGACCATGTCGCGGGCTGAGCGCGTTGACTTCACGCAGCTGACTTTCGTTACCGGCACGTCGTTCATGACGCTCCCGGACAAGGAAATTCGCGAAGTCGCTGGCTTCAGTGGCAAGAAGATCGGGGTCTCGCGCGCCACGACGACGGAAAAGGTCTTGAGAAACATGCTCAAGGAATCCTTGACGGATGCGGAAGTCGTCCTGGTGAGCTCGACGCTCGAGGGCGTGGCGGCGCTGAAAAGCGGGGAGATCGACGCGTTTTTCTCCGACCAGGTCGTCCTCATGGGCACGGCGATGACGTCGGACGAGAAGCTCGCGATTGCGTCAGCCGTATTTTCCTACGAGCCGTTTGCGCTGGCCGTGCGGCGGAACGATGCCGACTTCCGGCTTGTCGCCGACCGCGTGTTGTCCCACCTGTATCGGTCGGGACTCATCCTGGATACCTACAGCCGGTGGTTCAGCCGGTTCTCGAAAGAGCGGCCGCCGATATTTGATGCGCTCTATCAGCTAAACTCCACGCCGGAGTAAGAGTCCCCAACGTAGTGTCTTCTTCGATTCACCATTCACGGATGTAATCTGCGTTCATCTGCGTTTATCTGCGGCTAATATTGTTTTTCGATTCCACGCGACGGGCCTCAGCGCCGCGTGGAATTGAGGCCCAGAAACGTACCACCGTTGCGGCGCGCGAGCTCGCGCATCAAAGTCGCGAACCGAACGCCCGTGTAGCTCGATTCCGCCGGCGGCCCGAACATGGTCGGAAAACCCACGCCGTGGATGCGAACCCGCCGCTTGCCCGCGGCATCCGCCCGGTTGAGTCGACCGACCCTGCGCACCACGTTCTCGATGGAGGGCCCGGTAAACTCATCGCCGAAAACGTAGATGCTGATTTTCCGGTCCCGGCGGGAGAACACGCGGATCGCCGCCTCGATGCCCTCGACCGGGCTGCTGTTGCTGAACGGCCGCCAGGTTCGCAGCCGATTGACGATGGCGCGGCGGCGGGCGGGGCTGTCAGGAATCCACTTCCCCGCATATTGCGAGAACATGAACTGCCCCATGTCGCTCAACACCTGGATGCCCTTCACCCGCGGGTAGAGCTTGAGGGTTTCTTCCACCTTGCGCCGCATGAGCGGCCAGGCGAGCGATTGCATGCTGCCGGAGGTGTCGATGACGAAGATGATGTACTCGCTGTCGACGGGGATGCCGCCGACGAGACGCTCCGGCGGCGTCTCCCGGCGCTGGGAAAGGAGCCGCTTCATCTCTTCGGTCAGCGCCTGCTGCGCCAGCGCGAGCTGATCGCGGATGCGATTTTGCACCGACGCGGTGTCGCGTGCCGCCCGGTAGCGCCCTTCGATCGTCGTGAGCTCGTCCTGGTAGCGCGCCACCAGGCGCTCGGCCTTCGCGAGCTCGACCTGCCGCGCCTCGAGCTCGGCCTGCAGCGCCTTGCGGCGCGCGTCGAGCTCGGCGTGCTCTTCCTCCAGCACTTGCAGTTCGGCACGCAGCGTCTCGGCGTCTCTTTCCACGAGGCCCGGCTCGGCACCGCGGGCGATGATGAATAGCAGCAGGATGGCGCCGAAACCGCAGAAGATGGCGTCCAGGAACGAGAGCCCGATGGCCTCGAACTCGCGCTTGCGTCGCCGTCTCACGGCCAATCCTCCGCGGGGCTGAGAAAAGAGCCGCGAGTTATCTGCGCCAGCCGCCAGTACGCGGCGGCGGCCATCGGATCGCCCTCCATGGGCAGCAGAATGACGTTGACGGGAACGCCCTTGACGAGCACAGCGAGCGCATCGTCGAAGAAGCGCAGGCGCTGCTTTCCCGGAACCGTATAGCGCAGGCCGCGCTCGCGATCGAGGGTGGGCAGGCTGTCGGTCACGAGAAAGACGTTGTCCGGCTTGGGCGTGAGCTGGTTGATGACGTTGAGCGCGTGATAGAGGCTGGTGCCGCCCCGGGGAATGATTTTCTTCGTCGCTTCGACCGCGCCGTTTAGCGCGGCCGGGTCGCTCGCGTCGAGCCACCCGCCGGGCGCGTTGCGCACGACCGGTTCCGCGCGCTCGTTGAAGGTGTAGATCTGAAAGCGCGAGCCGGCGGGAATCTGGGTCGCGATCCAGTCCAGGGTGGCAAGCGCCCGCCGCCACTTGAGCGCGCGGCGCTGCTCGGCCGCGGGCAGGTTGCGCAGGCGGACGACGTCGACGATGCGCTCGGCGAGCATGCTGGCCGAGGCGTCGAGCAGGATGAGGATGCGCTGTCCGCCGACTTTCAGCCCGGTGAGGTACTGGCGGTCGCCCTCGCCGGGGAAGGCGCGCAGGCGGTCGCCTTCCTGGGCGCGCTGCATCGCGCCGCCTTCCAGCCGCTTCAGCTCCTCATCGCGGGACTTGAGGTCTGCCTTCAAGCGATTGACGTGGGTCTCGCGCGCGATGCTGTTGGTCTCGAGCTGCGCAAGGTCGTAGCGCCGGCCGGCGATGTTCTCGCTCAGGGTCTTCGATTGGGCCAGCAGACGCTGGCGCCGATTGCCAGCCCGCTCGAGACCTGCGCTCAGCGCGGCGGCCTGTTTGCGGCCATTTAGAACCTGTCGCTCCAACGCCTCCACGTCTTGCTGGAGCGCCTCGGTCGCCTCGCGCCGCTGGGCGATGGAGTTGTGGCTCAGGATGAGGAACAGCAGGACGATAGCGCCGAAGCCGCAAAGGATGGCATCGATGAACGAGAGGCTGACGGTGGTGAGCGGGCGGCGCTTCATTCAGAGATCAAATCCGTGACCTGTGACGGCTGACCAAGAAATAGTGAGGAGTACTGGTGATGAGAGAGGGTGATGATTGATGGTGATGTACGGCATTGCGTGCGCTCTTCATCACCATTTTCCATCACTATTTTCCATCACCACTATTCATCACCACTATTCATCACCAGTCTTTGATCATCGGCGTTCATCGGCGGCTAATACGGCTTTTTGTGTTTCGCTATATCTGCTTTCATCTGCGGTTGGATTTTGACGTTTCGCTTCACCCGTCACCCATCACCCATCACCCGTCACGAGTTTTAGCTGGTCCGCAGGTGCCGGATCAGGCGGTCGTTGACGTAGGTTTCGGTATCCAGCACCAGGCGCTCCTGAGTGAGCTGGAGCTGATGGACCAGAAACATGAGGACGATGCTCAGCAGCAATGCGATCAGGGTCGAGTTGAATGCCGTTCCGAGATTCTGCGTGACGCCGGTAATGTCGCCCTGGACGGCGCGATGGGCCAATCCCAGCGCGTTACCGATGCCGCGCACGGTCCCGATAAAGCCGATGGATGGGATTGCCCATGCGATATAGCGGATCAGCGCCAGCTCGGAGTCGAGGCGCTCGCCTTCGTTTGCGCACACTGTGCCATTGGCGGAGGCCGCATCCTGCACGCTGTGCGTCGTCTCGAAGCGCGTGAGCGACTGGGACACCGCACGCGGGAGCAGGAGGTTGCGCAGGACCGGCTTGAGCGCCACGAGCGGCTTCACATAGCGGCGGGCGTCCTCGGGCAGAATCTTGATGCCCTCCGTCAATGGCAGCAGATCGTCCTCGAGCAGCCCGCGCTCGCGCAGCACGACCACCCATTTATAGCCGAGTATCGCCAGCGCCCACAGCATGAGAACGAAGCACGCCTCCTGCTCGTAATCCTTGAGGATCACATAGACCGAGCTCTCGATCTCGGCGTCAGGCTGTTGGGCGACGAGGGCGCGCTGTTCGGCGAGCTCAACCGCGGCGTTGGGCCGCACGACGCTGACATAGGCGCCATGCACGAGAATGGCGGCGAAGATCAGGGCAAAGAACTGATAGACGAACTGAACCGGAAAGTGCTTGATCATGAAAGTCCTCGCGGGCGAAGGAATGCCCGCAGTTTAGCGGTTGTGGGCTCGTGCCTAGTGTTCAGATATCCACAGGAAAGGAAACCGGAACATCCAGTCGGGGCCGCTCTTCACCGGGGTCTCGCTTTTGCGACTCCCGCCTGCGGGCGGGCGGCGGAGCGGGCTTTTCTTTCTGGTCCCGGGGTTTCTCCGAGGCGGTTGCCGGCTTGGAGTCCTGCGTCTGCGCCGCAACCGGGAGTGGAGCGCCGAGACACGCCGCCAACCCGAGCGCGAGCACGCGTCGCATCAATGTCGACACGAGGGAAACCCGAACCACAGAGGTCACGGAGAACAGCGAACATCCAGTCGTTACCGATTCTCTTCGTGTTCTTTGTGGTTCGGATTGTCTGTTCATGTTAGGGGGTTGTGGCTAGCACGCGTCGCCGCGCATCATTATTATGGCGTCCCCGTCGCGTAGCGCGCGCAACGAAATCCCACGTCGGGCCGCGGCTCGGTACCATAGTCCCGATAGGTCCAACGCAGCGCGCTGACGCTCGCCTGCATCCAGCTGGAACCGCGGATCACGTGGTGCTTCCCGGCGGCGGGGCCGGTCGGGTCCGGTTCCCGCGCCTTCGCTGCCCGAATCCCATAGTAATCGTTGACCCATTCGGCAACGTTGCCCGCCAGGTCGAAAATCCCCGCCGGGTCCGCCCGGAAGTGTGCGACCGGTGCCGTGCCGGCGAACCCGTCGCTGTAGTCCTTGAGCGCGTCCGCCAGTTGCCCGCTGACCGATCGATCGGCGAAGTTTCCGCTACCCGGCGCCGGCGGCATGGCATCGCCCCACGGGAAGCGGCTCGACTTTTCGACTCCAGCATGGCGCGCCGCCCAGGCCCACTCCGCTTCCGTCGGCAGCCGGAAGCCGTGCTGTAAAGGAAGTACCGGGGCGAGTGCGCCCGTGCCGCTCGTATAGGCCGCAGGAAGCTGTGCAGCCTCGTTCAGCCAATTGCAGTAACCGGCCGCATCCTCCCAGCGCACGTTGACGACCGGGTGCGAGGGCGTCTCGAGCGCCACGGAACCGAACCGCCCCGAACTTTGGTTCGGGCTGTATTTCCGGAACTGTTCGTTGGTCACCTCCGTGGTCCCGAGATAATAGGGCCGCGAAAGCCGCACCTCACGCAACGTCTCATTAGCGCGTTGTCCCGGATCGCGGCGCGAGGCGCCCATCGTGAACGTGCCCGGACGCACGAGAATCATCACCGTGCCGTCGGGTGCGGTGATTCTTTCCGGAAGCTCGGTCGTTACCGGCGCGCCCGCGGCACGCAATTTGACCGCCAGAGTCTGCTCGAATCCGGGCTTGGGGGTGACCCACAGCTGCGCGGTCTCGAAGCCATCCCGGTTGATTTCAAGCAGCGTTGGTGCGGCGGGCAGTTGGTGTTTGCCGTTCGCCGGTCCGATGATCTGTCCCTCGATGCTCAACGACGCGTCGGGCGGCTGCACCCGGAGCGTGACCCGACCCATCTCGGCGCTCAGCGCGACGCGCAGGCGGCGTTTCTCCGCTTGCTTCAAGCGCACCGAGCGGCTCGTGGTCCCGTAGCCGCGCTTGGAAACCGTCACGCGATGATCTCGGCCGGGTCCGAGCATGAGCGTAGTCGGGGTCGTTCCGGCGTAGCGGCCGTCGACCGCGACGCTCGCGCCCGCGGGCTCGCTCACGACACGCAGCTCGCCGTCTGCGGGCGCGAGCGTTACCGGTCCGATGGTCTGGGCCTCACCGGCGACAACGATGATGCGCTGTTTTGACGTCTTGTAGCCGGCGGCGCGAATCTCGATGTCGCGGGTCCCGGCGGCGAGTTCGGTGGTGAGTGGAAGCAGCCCCATGCCCTCGCCATCGACGTACAGCGTGGCGCCGGTCGTATTCGACAGAATCGTCACAGCGGCCGACGCCCGAATCAGCGCGGCAACGAGGCTCTGGCGGCGCCCGAGCCCCTCGATCTGGATCGTCGTGGAAAACTCCGCATAGCCATCGGCGCGTATGACGATCAGGTGTTCGCCCGCGGCCAGTTCGATTTCGGCAATCGGTGTCTCGCCCTTGATCTCGCCGCCGGCTGACACCGTCGCCCCGGCGATGCCTGGCGTGTCCACCGAGAGATAGCCGGGCAATTTCTCGAGCGCCAGCGCGATGCGCTGGTGGGTCGCGCGCGTGATCTCGATCTCGCGCACCAGGCGGCGGTAGCCGTCGCGTTGAGCTTGCAGCCGATACACGCCGGGAAGCGCCAGGTAGCCCTCGGCGAGCCGCAGGGCCGGTATTGTGCCCTCCAGGCTGACGCGGCCCGGTCCGGGCTCAATGTCCACGTACAACATGCGCGCCGAGAACACGAACCACAGCCCGATGGCCAGTGCTGTCAACGCGACCATCACGTACGCCGCGCCAATGCGTCGCCGTCGCGGAACCGGGGCGGGCGGCGGCGGCGCCAGTGCGATCGAGGCTGAGAGGGACGCAAGACCCGCATCGGCTTCGGTTTGCAGCGCGAGCCCGCTCCGCGTGATCTGTACCGTAAACGCGTCCGCATCGATGCGCAGGTGATCGCCATCGCGCAGCCACTGCGAAGCGGCGAGGCGATGATCGTTCAGAAACACCGGCACGCCGCCCTCGAGCGGCTGCAGGAACGGCGCGCCGTTTGCGAGCGCGAGCGCGGCGCTCGCGCTCGTGCCGGTTGTCGTGATCAGAACAGGCCCTGCGCCGAGGTCCCTGTCGTCAGCGCTCCGAGGGCCGCGAAGGCTGATCCTCACACGCGTTCCTCGCAAGCAATAAAGAGTCGCGGCGAATTCGAATCCGGCGCCACGATCAGCTCGACGCGCACGTCTTTGTAGCCGGGACGCGAGCCGACTACCGTGTAGGTTCCAGGTGTCAGCGTGACCTCGCGGTCCTGAAACCGCCCGAGCCGTCCGACTCGATAGACCGTGACTTCGGTTGCGTTGTCCGATGCCAGCCGGATCGTGATCTTGGTCGTGGCACGCTTGAGGGCCATCTCCAGGCGTTGCTTGCCCTGCGCCAAGCGGACCCCGCCCGCCGCCTCGTTATCGAGGGATGCGAGAAACTGCTCGGCCTCGTCGCGCACGGATGCGGAATACAATCGCTGAGGGTCGGCCAAGTAACCGTCCATCTGCGCATGAATCGCGATCATGCGAGCACTGCGCGCGACGCCCTGTTTTGCAAAATCGACCGTCGGGTCGATTGCCACCGCGCGCCGATAGGCAGGGAGCGCCTCTTCCCAGCGCTCGGCCGCTTCCAGATCACGGGCCTCGCGTTGCAGCCGGGCGAGGGCGTCTCGCTGCAGGCCTTCCTTCGCGCGGGCGAGGCCGTCCGCCGCGGCGGGATGACCGGGGCGCATTTTGAGCGCGGCACTGAAAGAGCGCTCGGCATTCGACCATTGGGAATGTTCCAAGTGCGCGAGGCCTTGCGTCATCCGCTGGTCGAATCGCTGGACCGCGAGGCGGCGATTGATACGCGTCAACGCGTCCTTGGCGGGCGCGAACTTGGGGTCGAGTGCCGCCGCCGCCGCATACTCCGCGCGTGCCGGCCCCAGCGCGCCGGCGCTTTCGTGCGACGCGCCCGCGGCGAGCCGCGCGAGGACGTCATCCAACCGCCCGGCTCGGCGAAGGCCGTGCGTGGCTTTCTGATCCTCCGGTCGAATCCTGAGCGCCAATTGAAACGCCTTGGCTGCTTC
>JAOTVX010000060.1 GCA_029863175.1 Betaproteobacteria bacterium
CCTTCGACAAAATCATCGTCATCGCCGCCGTCAGCGTCGTCTTGCCATGGTCCACGTGCCCAATCGTGCCCACGTTCACGTGCGGCTTCGTGCGCTCAAATTTGCTCTTCGCCATTTTTTTGCTCCGCTATCGCTAGATCCCACGCTACCACAACCCCTGCCGCCTACTTGGCTTCACCGCCCTACCCTGCAACCCGCAAAACAATCATTCGGTCTTCCTGAAAAATAAACAATCTCCATAAGGAAAGGAAGAACGGAAATAGGACGCCTATTTCCGTTCTTCCTTTCCTGTGTACTTGTTGATGATCGCCTCCGCAATCGGCTTCGGCGCCTCGGCGTAGTGCTTGAACTCCATGCTGTAGGTCGCGCGACCCTGCGAGAGCGAGCGCAGCGTCGTCGAGTAGCCGAACATGTCGGCGAGCGGCACTTCCGCGCGCACCGCCTTGCCACCGCCCACCAGCTCTTCCATGCCCTGGATCACGCCGCGGCGCGAGCTGAGATCGCCCACCACGTTACCCATGAAGTCATCAGGCGTTTCCACCTCGACCGCCATAATCGGCTCGAGCAGCGTCGGGCTTGCTCGGCGCAGCCCTTCCTTGAGCGCGATCGAGCCCGCCATCTTGAAGGCATTCTCGTTCGAGTCGACCTCGTGATAGGAGCCGTCGAACAGCGTCACCTTGACATCCACCACGGGGAAACCCGCGAGCACGCCGTTGGGCAATGTATCGACGACGCCTTTTTTCACCGCCGGAATGTACTCTCGCGGGACGCTACCGCCTTTGACCGCGTCCACGAACTCGAAGCCCTTGCCCGCCTGCTGCGGCTCGACCCTGAGCAGCACATGGCCGTACTGACCGCGTCCCCCCGTCTGCTTGACGAACTTGCCCTCGACCTTGTCCACCACGCGCCTGATGGTTTCGCGGTAGGCAACCTCGGGCGCGCCGACGTTTGCCTCCACGCCGAACTCGCGCTTCATGCGGTCCACGATGATCTCGAGGTGCAGCTCGCCCATGCCCGAGATGATCGTCTGGCCGGACTCCTCATCGGTGCGCACCCGGAACGAAGGGTCTTCCTGTGCCAGGCGGTTCAACGCGATGCCCATCTTCTCCTGGTCCGCCTTGGTCTTGGGCTCGACCGCGACGTGGATCACCGGCTCCGGGAACTCCATCTTCTCGAGCGTGATGATTTTCTGGGCGTTCGTGAGCGTGTCGCCCGTGGTGACTTCCTTCAGGCCCACCGCAGCAGCGATGTCGCCGGCGCACACTTCCTTTACTTCCTCGCGCTCGTTGGAATGCATCTGCAACAGCCGGCCGATCCGCTCCTTGCGGCCCTTGGTGGGGTTATAGACGGAATCGCCGGAGCTCACAACGCCGGAGTAGACGCGGAAGAACGTCAGCTGCCCGACGTACGGATCGGTCATGATCTTGAACGCCAGGCCCGAGAACGGCGCTTCGTCATTCGGCGCGCGCTCGTCCACTTCGCCGTTTTCCTTGATCCCCTTCACTGGCGGCACGTCGCTCGGCGCAGGCATGTAATCGATCACGGCATCCAGCATCGCCTGCACGCCTTTGTTCTTGAACGCTGAGCCGCACAGCGTCGGAAAGATCTCTCCGTGAATCGTGCGACTACGCAGCCCTCTCTTGATCTCGTCCACCGAGAGCTCACCGTCCGCGAGGTACTTGTTCATGAGCTCTTCGGACGCCTCGGCCGCCGTCTCCACCATCTTCTCGCGCCACTCGTTTGCCTCATCCATGAGCTCGGCGGGAACGTCCTTGGACTCGAATTTCATCCCCTGCGTGCCGTCATCCCAGTAGATCGCCTGCATTTTCACCAGATCGACGACTCCCAGGAATTTTTCCTCTGCGCCGATTGGCAGCTGGATCGGCACCGGGTTCGCCTTCAAGCGGCTCTGGACCTGCTCCAGAACGCGCTTGAAATCGGCGCCCGTGCGATCCATTTTGTTGACGAAGATGAGCCGCGGCACGCGGTACTTGTTGGCCTGGCGCCACACGGTTTCAGTCTGCGGCTGCACGCCCCCGACCGCGCACAACACCGTGCAGGCGCCATCGAGCACCCGCAGCGAGCGTTCGACTTCGATAGTGAAATCCACGTGGCCCGGCGTGTCGATGATATTGATGCGGTGCTCGGGGTAATGGCTGTCCATTCCCTTCCAGAAACAGGTGGTCGCCGCCGACGTGATGGTGATGCCGCGCTCCTGCTCCTGCTCCATCCAGTCCATGACTGCGGTGCCATCATGCACTTCGCCCAGCTTGTGCGACACACCGGTATAGAACAGGATGCGCTCGGTGGTCGTGGTCTTGCCGGCATCAATGTGGGCCGTGATGCCGATGTTGCGATAGCGCTCGATGGGAGTCTTGCGTGCCACTTTGAAAAACCAGTGTCAAATGTTTAGTGGACAGATCCGAACTCAACATTCAAAATTCATCATTCGAAATTTTTTCATTACCGTCAAAAGCGGTAATGAGAAAATGCCTTGTTGGCTTCCGCCATGCGATGCACTTCCTCGCGTTTCTTTATTGCACCGCCCTTGCCCTCCGCGGCCTCGGCCAGCTCGCTGCCGAGCCGCGCATCCATTGATTTCTCGCCGCGCCCGCGGGCCGCGTCGCGTATCCAGCGCATCGCGAGCGCAGCACGGCGCACAGGGCGCACCTCCACGGGAACCTGGTAGTTGGCACCGCCCACGCGCCGGCTCTTCACCTCGACCATCGGCTTCACGTTATTGACGGCCAGGATGAACACCTCGAGCGGGTCCTTGCTGGTTCGCTTCTTGATGTGGTCGAGCGCACCGTAAACGATCGATTCGGCGACCGATTTCTTTCCCCGCGTCATGATGACGTTGATAAACTTGGCGACGTCCTGGCTGGTGTATTTCGGGTCCGGCAGAACTTCGCGTTTCGGAATTTCTCTGCGTCGCGGCACCTTTTACCTCAATGTTCAATGTTGAATGTTGAATGTTGAATGTTGAATTGGCCGTCACGCAGCGACACTCATTTAACATTCAACATTAAAAATTTAAAATTCCGTCAAGCGGTCTTGGCGCGCTTCGCGCCGTACTTGGACCGGCTCTGCTTGCGATCCTTTACGCCGGCGGTATCGAGACTGCCGCGCACCACGTGGTAGCGCACGCCCGGCAGGTCCTTCACGCGTCCCCCGCGGATCAGCACCACTGAGTGCTCCTGCAGGTTGTGCCCTTCGCCACCGATGTAGCCGATCACCTCGAATCCATTGGTCAGGCGCACCTTGGCTACCTTGCGCAACGCGGAGTTCGGCTTCTTCGGCGTCGTCGTATAAACGCGCGTGCACACGCCCCGGCGTTGCGGCGATCCGGCCAGCGCCGGCACCTTGCTTTTGGTGGGCGCGGCGCGCCGGGCTCCACGCACTAATTGATTGACTGTTGGCATGTCCTTAACGATCCGATTTCTTGACCACCGCCCGCCTAAGCCTTTGAATTAAGGAACGTCAGTGCGGGACAGCGCGGCGTGGCTGGCCCCCAAAAAAGCGGGGACGGCGTCGCCGCCGTCCCTGCCTGGATTGTACTGCCGATCACCGCAGCACCCGAGCCAGAGGTGCCAGCGGCTAAAAAGCCCGTGGATTTTAAAGGGTTAGCGCACCTCTGTCAAGCAACCTGCTCCTGACTTTCCGTGCCGATCGGCGCCTCTTCCGCGGGCACGGCCCCCTCGGCGAGCTCCGCCGCGACCGCTTGCCGCTTGCGGACACGGTGATAGGCCAAACCGGTGCCTGCCGGAATAAGACGGCCGACGATCACGTTCTCCTTCAAGCCGCGCAACTCGTCGCGCTTGCCCATGATTGCGGCTTCCGTCAGCACCCGGGTCGTCTCCTGGAACGAAGCGGCCGAAATGAACGAATCGGTGGAAAGCGACGCCTTCGTGATCCCGAGCAGCATGTGCTCGTAGATTGCCGGTTTCTTGTCGTCGGCTTCCACTTTCTCGTTCTCCTCGAGCACCTCGGCACGTTCGATCTGCTCGCCGGTGATGAAGCGGGTGTCTCCCGGCTCCACGATCTGCACGCGCCGCAGCATCTGGCGCACGATGACCTCGATGTGCTTGTCGTTGATCTTCACACCCTGCAGGCGGTAGACGTCCTGCACCTCGTTGCAGATATAGCGCGCGAGCGCTTCCACGCCGAGCAGTCGCAGGATGTCGTGTGGCTCCGCGGGGCCGTCGACGATCATCTCGCCCTTGTTCACGACCTGCCCGTCGTGCGCCATGACGTGCTTGTCCTTGGCAATGAGAAACTCGTGCGCGACCCCGTCGAGGTCAGTGATTACCAGGCGCTGCTTGCCCTTGGTGTCTTTCCCGAACGAGACGGTGCCAGTGATCTCCGCGAGCAGGCCGGCATCCTTGGGCGACCGTGCCTCGAACAACTCCGCCACCCGGGGCAGACCCCCTGTGATATCGCGAGTCTTCGAAGTCTCCTGCGGAATGCGCGCAAGCACTTCGCCCACCCCCACTTGCTGCCCGTCCCGCACCGTGATGATCGAGCCGATCTGGAAAGTGATGTTGACCGACTGGTCCGAGCCGGCGATCCTGATCTCGCCACCGCTCTCATCCAGCAGTTTGACCTGCGGCCGCAGTCCTCGCGCCTGGATGCTCCCCCGGCGCTTGGGATCCACGACGACAAGGGTGGAAAGTCCGGTCACTTCGTCGATCTGCCTGGCGACGGTGACGCCCTCCTCGACGTTCTCGAACTTTATCCGGCCCGCGTACTCCGTGACGATCGGACGGGTGTGCGGGTCCCAGGTCGCCAGCACCTGCCCGGCCTTGACGACATCGCCGTCGCGCGGCGTCAGGGTAGCGCCGTACGGCACCTTGTGGCGCTCGCGCTCGCGGCCGCTTTCGTCGTGGATCATGATCTCGCCATTGCGCGATATCACCACCAGCTCGCCGCGCGAGTTGGTGACATAACGCATCCCGGCCGCGTAGCGCACCACACCGTTCGATTTGCTCTCGATCTGGCTGACCACCGCAGTACGCGAGGCCGCGCCACCGATGTGGAAGGTGCGCATCGTGAGCTGCGTGCCCGGCTCGCCGATCGACTGCGCAGCAATGACGCCCACTGCCTCGCCAACGTTCACCGGGCTGCCGCGCCCGAGGTCGCGTCCGTAGCACTTCGCGCACAGCCCGTAGCGCGTCTCGCAGGTAAGCGGCGTCCGGACTTTCACTTCGTCGATACCCGCGGCTTCGATTGCCTCCACCGCGTCCTCGTCGAGCAGGGCGTTCGCGGGAGACATCACCTTGCCCGATTCGGGATCGATCACGTCGTTCGCGCACACGCGCCCGAGGATCCGCTCCCGCAGCGATTCGACCACCTCGCCGCCCTCGATCAGCGCCTTCATGTAAACGCCCTGCGTGGTGCCGCAATCATCTTCTGTCACGACCAGGTCCTGCGTGACGTCCACCAGGCGCCGCGTCAGGTAGCCCGAGTTGGCGGTCTTCAACGCCGTGTCGGCCAGCCCCTTGCGCGCACCGTGCGTGGAGATGAAATACTGCAGCACATTCAGCCCCTCGCGGAAGTTGGCCGTGATCGGCGTCTCGATGATCGAGCCGTCGGGCTTGGCCATCAGGCCGCGCATGCCGGCCAGCTGCCGGATCTGTGCCGCCGAGCCGCGCGCGCCGGAATCGGCCATCATGTAGATGGAATTGAACGACTCCTGCATCACCGGCTGGTTCGTCTTCTTGTCCATGCGCGGCGTCCACTCGCGCGTCTTGCCGTCCCAGTCCATCACGGGTTCGACGCCAAGCTGATCCATCATGGCCTTGGCCACGAGGTCGCCAGCGCGGCCCCAGATGTCGACGACTTTGTTGTAGCGCTCGCCTTGGGTCACCAGGCCGGAGGTGTACTGCTGCTCGATCTCCTGCACCTCCTTCTCGGCGTCCGCAATGATCTCGGTCTTCTGGGCCGTGATCAGCATGTCATCGACCGCGATCGAGATGCCCGCGCGAGTCGCCATACCGAACCCGGTGTACATGAGCTTGTCCGCGAAGATCACGGTCTCTCGCAGCCCGCAGCGCCGGAAGCTCGCATTGATCAGGCGCGAGATCTCTTTCTTCTTGAGCGTCTTGTTGAGCAGCTCGAACGGCAGACCGGCGGGCAGAATATCGGACAGCAACGCTCGGCCGACGGTGGTCTGGTGGCGTAAGATCTTCTCGCGCTTCTCGCCCTCATCGTCGATCTCGTACTCCTTGATCCGCACCGTGATGCTGGCACTGCCCTCGACCTCGCCCGAGTCATACGCACGCGACACTTCGGCGATGTTGGTGAACAGCGAGCCCTCCCCGCGCGCGCCGACTTTCTCGCGCGTGATGTAATAAAGACCGAGCACGATGTCCTGCGACGGGACGATGATCGGTTCGCCGTTGGCCGGGGACAGAATGTTGTTGGAGGACAGCATGAGCGTGCGCGCCTCCATTTGCGCCTCGAGCGACAGCGGCACATGCACGGCCATCTGGTCGCCGTCGAAGTCGGCGTTGAACGCCGCGCACACCAGCGGATGGAGCTGGATCGCCTTGCCCTCGATCAGTACCGGCTCGAACGCCTGGATGCCGAGCCGGTGCAGGGTCGGCGCCCGGTTCAGCATGACCGGATGTTCCCGGATCACTTCTTCGAGAATGTCCCAGACGATGGGCTCCTGGTCCTCGACCATGCGTTTCGCCGCCTTGATGGTCGTGGCCAGCCCCATCACCTCGAGCTTGTTGAAGATGAAGGGCTTGAACAGTTCCAGCGCCATGAGCTTTGGCAGCCCGCACTGGTGGAGCTTCAACTGCGGGCCGACGACGATTACCGAGCGGCCCGAGTAGTCGACACGCTTGCCGAGCAGGTTTTGCCGGAAGCGCCCGCCCTTGCCCTTGATCATGTCGGCCAGCGACTTCAGCGGCCGCCTGTTGGCACCGGTCATCGCCTTGCCGCGGCGGCCGTTGTCAAGCAGCGAGTCCACGGCTTCCTGCAGCATGCGCTTCTCGTTGCGCACGATGATCTCTGGCGCCTTCAGCTCGAGGAGTCGTTTCAGGCGGTTGTTGCGGTTGATGACGCGCCGATAGAGATCGTTCAGGTCCGAGGTGGCAAAGCGCCCGCCGTCGAGGGGCACCAGCGGCCGCAACTCGGGCGGCAGCACCGGCAGCACCTCCATGATCATCCACCCCGGCTTGATGCCCGATTTGTTGAACGCTTCCAGCACTTTGAGGCGCTTGGAAAGTTTCTTGATCTTGGTATCGGAAGAGGTATCAGCAAGCTCCTCGCGTAGCGTTTCGATCTCCTTCTTGAGGTCGAGGCTGCGCAGCAACTCGCGAACGCCTTCCGCGCCCATCATGGCGGTGAAATCGTTGCCGTACTCCTCGACTTTGGCGAGATAGTCGTCCTCGGTCAGAAGTTGAGCGCGCTTGAGCGGCGTCATGCCAGGATCATTCACGACGTAGGCCTCGAAGTAGAGCGCGCGCTCGATATCGCGCAGCGCCATGTCGAGCACCATGCCCATGCGCGACGGCAAGCTCTTCAGAAACCAAATGTGAGCGACGGGGCTCGCGAGCTCGATGTGGCCCATGCGCTCGCGGCGCACCTTGGAAAGCGTGACCTCGACGCCGCACTTCTCACAAATCACGCCGCGGTGCTTGAGCCGCTTGTACTTGCCGCACAGACACTCGTAGTCCTTGACCGGCCCGAAAATCTTAGCGCAGAAGAGGCCATCGCGCTCAGGCTTGAAGGTGCGGTAGTTGATCGTCTCCGGCTTCTTAACCTCCCCGTACGACCAGGAGCGGATCTTCTCGGGCGAGGCAAGTCCGATCTTGATCGCGTCGAACTCCTCTTCCTGCGTGACCTGCTTGAACAAATCGAGCAGTGCTTTCATCAATGACTCCCGTGTGAGGTCAGGTCAGTCTCGGTAAATATTCCCGTGCGCGCCGGTCAATAACGGTTGCGGTCGAGATCGATGTCGATCGCAAGCGAGCGGATTTCCTTAACCAGCACGTTGAAGGACTCCGGCATGCCGGCTTCGATGCGGTGATCGCCCTTGACGATCGACTCGTAGACCTTGCGTCGGCCTTCCGTGTCGTCGGACTTGACGGTCAGCATCTCCTGCAGCACATAGGCCGCGCCATAGGCCTCGAGCGCCCAGACTTCCATCTCGCCGAAGCGCTGGCCACCGAACTGCGCCTTGCCGCCCAGCGGCTGCTGCGTCACCAGGCTGTATGGCCCGGTCGAGCGCGCGTGCATCTTGTCGTCCACCAGGTGATGCAGCTTCAGCATGTGCATGTAGCCCACAGTCACGCGCCGCTCGAAAGCATCGCCCGTGCGCCCGTCGTGGAGGGTGACCTGCCCGCCGACGGGCAGTCCGGCGAGATCCAGCATCGCCTTGATCTCCTTCTCGGTCGCCCCGTCGAACACCGGCGTCGCAAACGGCACGCCGCCCTTCAGGTTTTCGGCGAGCTGCATGATCTCCTCGTTGACAAGCGAGCCGAGGTCCTCCGCGCGATTGCCGCTGTTGTAGATGCGCTCGACGAACTTGCGAACTTCGGCGGCACTCGCCTGCGCTTTCAGCATCGCGCCGATCTTAAGGCCGAGCCCCTTTGCGGCCCACCCGAGGTGGGTCTCGAGAATCTGCCCCACGTTCATGCGCGAAGGCACCCCAAGCGGGTTCAGCACGATGTCAACCGTCGTGCCATCGGCCATGTAGGGCATATCCTCCACCGGCACGATCTTGGAGATGACGCCCTTGTTACCGTGGCGGCCGGCCATCTTGTCGCCCGGCTGCAGGCGCCGCTTGACCGCGAGGTAGACCTTCACCATTTTCTGAACGCCGGGCGGCAATTCATCACCGCTTGTGAGCTTCTTCTTCTTTTCCTCGAACATGCGGTCGAACAGCAGCTTCGTCTGGGCCAGGCTCTCCTTGATGCTTTCGAGCTGTGCGGCCGCCTTGTCGTTGGCGATACGGATGTCGAACCAGGCGTGCCGCTCGACCTCCATGAGGTAGGCCTTGGCGATCTTCGCGCCCTTCGCCAGTTTCTTGGGCCCGCCGTTTGCGATCTTGCCGATCAACAACCGCTCGAGGCGCTCGAAGGCGTCGTTTTCCACGATGCGCAGCTGGTCGCCGAGGTCCGTCTTGTAGCGCTTCAGCTCATCGTCGATGATCTGCTGCGCGCGCTTGTCGCGCTCGATGCCTTCACGCGTGAACACCTGAACGTCGATGACGGTGCCGGACATCCCGGACGGGACGCGCAGGCTCGTATCCTTAACGTCGGAAGCCTTTTCGCCGAAGATCGCGCGCAGCAGCTTCTCCTCGGGCGTGAGCTGCGTCTCGCCCTTGGGCGTGACCTTGCCCACCAGCACGTCGCCAGCCTCGACCTCCGCGCCGATGTAGATAATGCCCGACTCGTCGAGACTGGCCAGCTGCGATTCCGATAGATTGGAAATGTCGCGTGTGATTTCCTCGGGTCCCAGCTTGGTGTCGCGGGCAACGACCGAAAGCTCCTCGATATGGATCGAAGTGAAGCGCTCATCACCCACCACGCGCTCCGAGATCAGGATCGAGTCCTCGAAGTTGTAGCCGTTCCAGGGCATGAACGCCACGAGCATGTTCTGCCCCAGCGCGAGCTCGCCCATGTCGGTCGAGGCGCCGTCGGCGACCACATCGCTCTTCGCGATGCGATCGCCGACCTTGACCAGTGGGCGCTGGTTGATGTTCGTGTTCTGGTTTGAGCGCTGGTACTTGACCAGGTTGTAGATGTCGACGCCCACTTCACCCGGCGCCGTCTCCTCGTCATTGACGCGGACCACGATCCGGGAAGCGTCGATATAGTCCACCAACCCGCCACGGTATGCCTGGACCGCCGTGCCCGAGTCCACGGCCACCGTGCGCTCGAGCCCGGTGCCGACCAGCGGTTTCTCCGGTCGCAGGCACGGCACCGCCTGGCGCTGCATGTTGGAGCCCATGAGCGCGCGATTGGCGTCGTCGTGCTCGAGGAACGGAATCAGCGACGCGGCGACCGAGACGGCCTGCGCCGGCGCGACATCCATGTACTCGATGCGATCGGGCGTGGACAGCGTGAATTCGTTGCGGTGGCGGCAGGACACCAGTTCGTCGCTGAAGCGGTTCTGCTTGTCGAGAGCGGCATTCGCCTGGGCAATCATGTACTGCCCTTCCTCGATCGCCGACAGGAAATGGATTTCGTCGGATACCCGCGCGTCCGTCACCTTGCGGTACGGCGTTTCGAGAAAACCGTAATCGTTCGTGCGCGCGTAGAGCGCGAGCGAGTTGATCAGCCCGATGTTCGGACCCTCCGGCGTCTCGATCGGGCAGACGCGCCCGTAATGCGTCGGGTGCACGTCTCGCACTTCGAACCCCGCGCGCTCGCGGGTAAGGCCGCCCGGACCGAGGGCGGAGACGCGGCGCTTGTGTGTGATCTCCGACAGCGGGTTCGTCTGGTCCATGAACTGCGAGAGCTGCGAGGAACCAAAGAACTCCCGGATCGCCGCGCTCACGGGCTTGGCGTTGATGAGATCGTGCGGCATAAGGTTGTCGGATTCGGCCTGCGACAGGCGCTCCTTGACCGCGCGCTCGACCCGCACCAGCCCCGCGCGGAACTGGTTTTCGGCGAGCTCGCCCACGGACCGAACGCGGCGGTTGCCGAGGTGATCGATGTCGTCGATTTCGCCCTTCCCGTTGCGCAGATCCACCAGGATCTTGATGACGGCGACGATGTCTTCCGCGGACAGCGTCCCGGTCCCGAGCAACTCGGTGCGTCCAACGCGGCGGTTGAACTTCATCCGGCCGACCTTGGACAGGTCGTAGGTGTCCTCGTTGAAGAACAGCCGTGCGAACAGCGTCTTCACGGCATCTTCCGTTGGCGGCTCGCCCGGACGCATCATGCGGTAGATCGCGACCTGGGCCGCCAGCTGGTCGGCGGTCTCGTCGATACGCAGCGTCTGCGAGATATAGGGGCCCTGGTCGAGGTCGTTGGTGTAGGTCGTCTGGAACTTCCCGACCCCGGCTTCGCGCAGCTTCAACAGCAACTCCTCGGTGATCTCTTCGTTGGCATTGGCAAGAACCTCGCCGGTGCCCTTGTCGATGACGTTGTGCGCCAGCACGCGGCCGACGAGGAAATCTTCCGGCACCGTGACGCGTTGCAGGTTTGCCTGCTCCATCTCGCGCACGTGCTTCACCGTGATGCGCTTGTCCTTGGCGACGATGAGCTTGTCGCCTTTCGTGGCGATGTCGAAACGCGCCAGCTCCCCGCGCATGCGCTCGGGCACGAGTTCGAACTCGACCGCATCCTTGGCAAGCTGAAAGGTATCGAATGCGAAGAACTCTGCAAGAATCTTCTCGGGCGTGTACCCGAGCGCCTTCAGCAGGATCGTCACCGGCAATTTGCGGCGGCGATCTACCCGGAAGTAGAGATAGTCCTTGGGATCGTACTCGAAATCCAGCCACGAGCCGCGGTAGGGAATCACACGAGCCGAGAACAGCAGCTTGCCCGACGAATGCGTCTTGCCACGGTCGTGCTCGAAGAACACACCAGGCGAGCGGTGCAGCTGCGACACGATGACGCGCTCGGTGCCGTTGATAACGAACGAGCCCGTGGCCGTCATGAGCGGAATCTCGCCTTTATAGACTTCCTGCTCCTTGACCTCCTTGGGCGTGTTCTTGGCCGCCTCCTTGTCCATGATCACCAACCGAACTTTGGCGCGCAGCGGCGCGGCGTAGGTCAGCCCGCGCTGCTGACACTCCTTGACGTCGAAAGGCGGCTCACCGAGGGCATAGCTCACGAACTCGAGCCGGGCGTTCTTGGAGTGGCTTTCGATCGGGAAAATGCTCTTGAACGCAGCCTGCAGGCCCTCGCTCTTGCGCCCTTCAGGCGCAGTGTCCGCCTGCAGGAACGCCGCGAAGGATTCGATCTGGGTGGCCAGCAGGAACGGCACCGGCAGCACGCTGTCGCGCTTCGCAAAGGTCTTACGGATGCGCTTCTTCTCGGTGAAGGAGTACGGCATATCAGCTCCAGGAAAGATTTAGACAGCGACCGACAAAGGCCATCCCTCCGCCCGGGCTACGTGGCCCCGGGCAGAGAGCAAGGCATGGCCCGCTCAAAATAAGATCAGGGCTGGCGGATGCCCGCCAGCCACGCGTCCGCATCGCGGCTACTTGATCTCGCCGGTCGCCCCGGCTTCAGTCAGCTGCTTCAGAATATTGTCCGCATCGGCCTTGGAAACGCCTTCTTTGACCGCCTTCGGCGCGCCGTCCACCAGGTCCTTTGCTTCCTTCAGACCAAGACCGGTCAGGGCACGAACGACCTTGATCACGTTGACTTTGCTGGCGCCGGAACTGTTGAGCATGACGGTGAACTCGGTTTGCTCCTCGGCCACCGCGGCGGCCGCGCCGCCGCCCGCCGCTGGCATGGCCACGGTCGCGGCCGCCGCGGAAACGCCAAACTTTTCTTCCATGTCCTTGATGAGCTGCGAGAGCTCCATTACTGTCATGTTGGAGATCGCGTCGAGGATTTCTGCTTTGGCCATTGTCATTGCTATTAACTCCTGTCAGATCTGATTCGCTAGTTTCGAGATCGGGTTCAAGCAGGCCTCATGCGGCCTGCGTCTCTTTCTGGTCACGGACCGCTGCCAGCGTGCGCGCGAATTTGCCCGGCACTTCGTTCAGCGTCCGGACGAAAGTCGCGACCGGCGCCTGCATCGTGCCCAGCAGCATGGCGACAAGCTCCGGGCGGCTCGGCATCTGCGCGAGATTCACCACCTCTTTTGCCGACATCACGACGTTCGGCATCGCGCCGGCCTTGATGACCAGCTTCACGTTGCCCCTGGCGAATTCCTGCAGCACCTTGGCCGCCGCCACCGGGTCGCTCGAGATGCCGTACGCCAGGGGGCCTACCATCTGCTCGGCAAGCCCCTTGAACGGCGTATCGGCCACCGCGCGGCGCGCGAGCGAGTTCTTCAACACGCGCAGGTAGACGCCCGAGCCGCGCGCTCTTCGGCGCAGTTCGGTCATCTCCCCGACCTGGAGGCTGCGGTACTCGGCCAGGATCACCGCCTGGGCCCGGGCAAGCTGGGCGCTCACCTCGGCCACCACGGCCTGTTTCTGCTCGAGATTCAGACTCAAGTTCTACCTCCGTCAAACGGTTAATCAAAGAACGAGGAATGATGCGCGTTGGAAAAACAGGGGCCCTGTTTCCGCCGCCGGTTCATCGTTGCGCGCCCTGCACTCACCGTTCCGCCACCGGCGACCGTTGATCCAGAAGCCAGAACTCAGCAACTTGATCTTCGTCGGGTCCGCCGTCTGCGTAGGATTTCGGGTACTGACGAACCCGGGCACCAGGCCAGGCGCCGCCCTGAAGGCAGCTTCTGACCATGAACCCGTGCGTCGCATTCCCAAGAAAATTAAACCTCCCGGTTCCTACGGTCTTTGACAACCTGCCGCCACAACCGGCGCGGCAGCCCAAAGCCTTCACATGCTCAAACTTGCCTGGTCGACACGCACGCCCGCGCCCATCGTGCTCGACACCGAAATCTTCTTCAGAAAGATCCCTTTGGCGCCCGCGGGTCTGGACTTGTTGACCGCATCCACCAGCGCCCTGAAATTTTCCGTGAGCGCTTCGAGCGAGAACGAGGCGCGGCCGATCGTGCACTGGACGATGCCCGCCTTGTCGGCCCGATACTGAATCTGGCCGGCCTTCGCGTTCTTGATCGCCGCAACCACGTCCTGCGTGACTGTCCCCACCTTTGGATTCGGCATGAGGCCGCGCGGCCCGAGAATCTGGCCAAGCTGGCCCACCACACGCATCGCGTCCGGCGTCGCGATCACCACGTCGAAATCCAGTTTGCCCCCTTTGATGTCGTTGGCGAGGTCCTCGAAGCCGACGATGTCGGCGCCCGCGTCTTTCGCCTGGGCCGCCCGGTCGCCCTGCACGAACACCGCAATCCGCACGCTCTTGCCGGTGCCCTGCGGCAGCACGATCGATCCGCGCACGCTTTGGTCCGATTTCTTCGCGTCAATGCCGAGGTTGATCGAGACATCCACCGATTCGTCGAACTTGGCGGTCGCGTTGTCCTTGACCAGCTTGAGCGCGTCTTGCGCCGGGTAGGTCTTCGCGCGGTCCATTTTGGCCCGCAATGCCTGATATCGTTTGGAAGCGGGTCTCATCTACAGGCCCTCCACGTCCACGCCGATACTGCGCGCGCTGCCGGCCACGGTGCGCACCGCTGCATCGAGGTCCGCCGCCGTCAAGTCGGGCATCTTCGTCTTGGCGATCTCCTCGGCCTGTGCGCGAGTGATCTTGCCGACCTTGTCGGTGTTGGGGCGTGCACTGCCCTTCTCAAGCTTCGCGGCCTTCATGATGAGCACGCTCGCAGGCGGGGTCTTCATCACGAAGGTGAAGCTCTTGTCGTGGTAGGCCGTGATGACGACGGGCACTGGCAGGCCCAGCTCCATCTTCTGCGTGGCGGCGTTGAACGCCTTGCAAAACTCCATGATGTTCAGGCCACGCTGGCCGAGCGCGGGGCCGATAGGCGGGCTGGGATTCGCCTTGCCCGCCGGCACCTGCAGCTTGATCAATCCGACTATCTTTTTCGCCATCTGGCTCTCCTTCCGGGTTCAAACGGACGCGTCACGCGCCCTCCCCATCAAATTCCGTGAATCGTGAGTCGCGAGTCGAGAAAATTCGTCAACGACCGCTGTCCGCTCACCATTCACGCCTTCTCAACCTGGCCGAATTCGAGTTCCACCGGAGTGGAGCGCCCGAAAATCGTCACCGAAACGCGCAGCTTGTTCTTGTCGTAGTTGACGTCCTCCACGTTGCCGTGGAAATCGGCGAACGGACCGTCCTTCACCCGCACGGCCTCGCCCACATCGAAGAGCACCTTGGGACGCGGCTTCTCCACGCCTTCCTGGATCTGGTGCAGGATGTTTTGCACCTCTTTCTCGGAGATCGGCGTGGGCTTGGTCGCAGTACCACCGATGAAGCCGGTCACCTTCGGCGTGTTCTTGACGAGATGCCAGCTGTCATCGGTCATCTCCATCTCGACCAGCACGTAGCCCGGGAAGAACTTGCGCTCGCTGATCGCCTTCTGCCCGGCCTTCATCTCGACCACTTCCTCCACCGGCACCAGGATCTGGCCGAACTTGTCCTCCATCCCGGCGCGCCGGATGCGGTCTTGCAAAGTGCGCTTCACGCTCTTCTCGAATCCCGAGTACGCGTGGACGACGTACCACTTCTTGCTCATCGCAATTCCTAGCTCATCAGCTTCTGGACGAACCACAGCAACCCCGCGTCGACAATCCAAAGAAACAGCGCCATTACCACAACGAATGCAAACACGATCCCCGTCGTCTGCAGCGTTTCCTTCCGGGTCGGCCACACCACCTTCTTGGTCTCCACGACCGATTCACGTGCATACTGGTGAAATTGCTTGCCCGGCGCCGACGTCCAAAACACCGCGGCGCCGATGCCGAGCCCGCCCAGCACGGCCGCCACGCGGAAGATCATGGGATACTGGTCGAGGTAATAGAAACCCGCGACGCCGGCCACGACCAGCACGATCGCCAAAAAAATCTTTACCTTGTCCGCCATCCTCTACTTCCGAGTCCCGGCTCCGCTTGTCCATGTATGGCAGGCCAGGAGGGTCTCGAACCCCCAACCTTCGGTTTTGGAGACCGACGCTCTACCAATTGAGCTACTGGCCTATGATCATAAGTACGTGAGAGCGTGAGGGCGTGAGAGCGTGAGAGCGAAAACGCTTTTTCCATCTCACGATCTCGCGAACTCCCGATCTCCCGTCATTCAATCACCTTCGCCACCACGCCTGCGCCGACGGTCTTGCCGCCCTCGCGGATCGCAAAGCGCAGCCCCTCTTCCATCGCAATGGGCTGAATCAGCGCCACCGAGATCGACACGTTG
>JAOTVX010000080.1 GCA_029863175.1 Betaproteobacteria bacterium
GATCGCGATGGAGCAGGGCCTGCGCTTCGCGATCCGCGAGGGCGGCAAGACCGTGGGCGCCGGCGTCGTCGCCAAGGTGATCGAGTAACCGAATCCAATAGGGGCATAGCTCAACTGGCAGAGCGTCGGTCTCCAAAACCGAAGGTTGGGGGTTCGATTCCCTCTGCCCCTGCCAAAGACTGACATGGCCGCAACTGACATTTTCAAGCTCGTAATCGCCGCAGCAATGGTGGCGGGCGGCATCGTGGGCTACTACTGGCTGGGCGACGCCGCGCTGGTGCTGCGCGTGCTCGCCGTGGTCGCGGGCATCGGCGCTGGCGCCGCCGTCGCGGGCTTCTCTGCCCCGGGGCGCGAATTCGTCGTGTTTGCGCAGGAAGCGATAGTCGAAGTGAAGAAGGTCGTATGGCCTTCGCGTAAGGAGACCGTGCAGACGACGGCCGCGGTGTTCGCGTTCGTCGTCGTGATGGCGCTTTTTCTGTGGGTAAGCGACAAGACACTTGAGTGGGTTCTCTACGACCTGATCCTCGGATGGAAAAAAACCTAAAGCAGACCGAAGCCGGCAAGCGCTGGTACGTCGTGCATGCCTACTCCGGCTTCGAGAAGTCGGTGCAGCGCGCGCTCGAGGACCGCATCTCGCGCGCCGGCATGCAGGACAA
Organism: Betaproteobacteria bacterium; assembly: GCA_029863175.1. The sequence continues at coordinate 657 of JAOTVX010000080.1, forward strand.
GTTCGGCAAGATTCTCGTGCCGGTGGAAGAGGTCGTGGAGATGAAGGGCGGCCAGAAGCACATGTCGGAGCGCAAGTTCTTTCCCGGATACGTGCTTGTCGAAATGGAGATGGACGACGACACCTGGCATCTGGTGAAAAACACCAACAAGGTCACCGGCTTCGTCGGCGGCAGCGCGATGCGGCCGACGCCAATCTCCGAGAAGGAAGTGAACGCCATCATGCAGCAGATGCGCGAAGGCGTGGAGAAGCCCAAGCCCAAGGTGTTGTTCGAGAACGGCGAGATGGTGCGCGTCAAGGATGGTCCGTTCACCGACTTCCAGGGCACGGTCGAGGACGTGAACTACGAGAAGAGCCGCCTGCGCGTGGCGGTGACGATTTTCGGACGCTCGACCCCGGTCGAGCTGGAGTTTGGCCAGGTCGAAAAGGCCTGAGTCGCTTGCACGGGGAGAACGCTGCGGCGTTCGCTTGCACCCGATAGGAGCCAGACATGGCAAAGAAAGTGGTGGGATTCATCAAGCTGCAGGTGCCGGCGGGCAAGGCCAACCCTTCGCCGCCCATCGGTCCTGCGCTCGGTCAGCGTGGCCTGAACATCATGGAGTTCTGCAAGGCGTTCAACGCGCAGACCCAGAAGGTGGAGCCCGGCCTGCCGTTGCCCGTGGTCATCACGGCGTATGCGGACAAGAGCTTCAGCTTCATCATCAAGACGCCCCCGACGACCGTCCTGATCAAGAAGGCCGCTGGCATCGAATCCGGAAGCCCGCGCCCGCATACCGACAAGGTGGGCAAGATCACCCGAAAGCAAGTCGAGGAGATCGCAAAGGCGAAGACGCCGGACCTGACGGCGGCCGACCTCGATGCCGCGATGCGCACGGTGGCCGGCAGCGCGCGCTCGATGGGTATTCTGGTGGAGGGCATGTAAATGGCCGCGATATCCAAGCGCAGGAAGGTCATCGTCGGCAAGGCCGACCGCAACAAGGCCTACGCGGTCATTGATGCCATGAAGATCATCAAGGAAACCGCAACTGCCAAGTTCGACGAAGCCGTTGACGTGGCAGTGAACCTCGGCATCGACACGTCCAAGTCCGACCAGACGGTTCGCGGCGCCGTGGTGCTGCCAGCGGGCACCGGCAAGACGGTGCGCATCGCGGTATTCGCGCAAGGCGACAAGGCGCAAGCCGCCAAGGCGGCGGGGGCCGACGTGGTCGGCATGGACGACCTGGCGGAGAGCGTGAAGGCGGGAAAGCTGGATTTCGACGTGGTGATCGCCGAGCCGGCTGCGATGCGCGTCGTGGGTCAGCTGGGCCAGATCCTCGGCCCGCGCGGCCTGATGCCGAATCCGAAGGTGGGCACGGTGACGCCGGACGTGGCGGCAGCGGTGAAGAACGCCAAGGCTGGCCAGGTGCAGTTTCGCGCCGACAAGACGGGCATCGTCCAGTGCACGATTGGCCGTGCCTCGTTCACTCCTGAGCAGTTGCGAGACAACCTCGCCGCGCTCGTGGACGCGCTGAACAAGTCGAAGCCGCAGCACACCAAGGGCGTGTTCCTGCGCAAGCTCTCGGTCTCGAGCACGATGGGGATCGGAGTAAGGGTGGACCCGGCAACGTTGCAGGCGCAGTGAAGAAACGATGGAACTTTGGGCCGCTGTTCCTCGGAACGGCAGCTGTCAAAGACCGTAGGGGCCCGATGGGCTTAAACCGGCATGTGCCCTACGCAGACGGCGTACCCGAAGCAGGACTGCATGTGCGGTTCCTGATTCAAGGTCGCCAGGGTGGGGGTTCGGAAACGGGCCTCCGTTTGATCAACGCTAGGAGGTAGACCTTGAGTCTCAGTCTGGAGCAGAAGCAGGCGGTCGTTTCCGAGATCGCAACGCAGCTGGCGAAGGCTCAGGCGGTCATCGTCGCGGAGAACCGCGGCCTGAGCGTCGAAGCCGTGACCAGCCTGCGCGCGAAGGCGCGGAAATCCGGCCTCTACCTGCGCGTGCTGAAGAACACGCTCGCGCGGCGCGCCGTCAAGGGCACGCCGTTCGAGTCGCTGAGCGGGGAGCTGTTCGGCCCGCTGGTTTACGGCATCGCGCAGGATCCCGTGTCGGGGGCCAAGGTGCTGGCGGAATTCGCCAAGGAGAACGAGCTTTTCGTCATCAAGGGCGGGGCCATGTCCAACGCCAAGATGTCCTCTACGGACATCAAGGCGCTGGCCACGATGCCAAGCCGCGAAGAGCTACTGGCGAAATTTGCCGGCACGCTGCAAGCCCCCATCGCGAAGCTTGCGCGCACACTCAACGAGGTTCCGGGCAAGTTTGCCCGGGCGCTCGCCGCCGTGCACGCCGCGAGGGAAGAATCGGCCGCTTAATCAGGAACCCATTCGAATCAGGAGATAGAAGATGGAACGCGCACAGATTCTGGAAGCCATTTCGAGCATGAGCGTCCTCGAGCTCTCGCAGCTCATCAAGGACGTGGAAGAGAAGTTCGGGGTGTCGGCCGCTGCGGCAGTGGCGGTCGCGGCCCCGGCCGCGGGCGGGGCCGCCGCGGGCGCCGCAGCGGAAGAGAAGACCGAGTTCACGGTCGTGCTCGCCGCCACCGGCGAGAACAAGGTGAACGTGATCAAGGCGGTGCGGGAGGTGACCAGCCTCGGCCTCAAGGAGGCCAAGGACCTGGTCGACGGCGCGCCGAAGCCGGTCAAGGAAGGGGTCTCCAAGGCGGAGGCGGACGCCGTCGCCAAGAAGCTCACCGACGCCGGCGCAAAGGTGGAGATCAAGTAAGCAGGAACTTCGGAATCCGGGGTGGGTCATAGCGACCCTCCCCGGAAGCCGGCCAAGGAAAGCGCCCTCGCAGGCGGGGGCTTTTTCCTTGTCATTTCAGGAACTTGCGGCC
>JAOTVX010000061.1 GCA_029863175.1 Betaproteobacteria bacterium
CTGGTCGATCGCCACCGCTCGCCATCGACTGGCACGCGCCATCGCGCGAGGGCTCCCGCAGTGTCCGTGCTGCGGGAAAGCATACCGGCGGGCAGCGGCGCGTGATTAGCAAACACAGTACGACTAATGAATCACTGTTGATCGGCAGGCCACTAACAACGGGCCGTGTTATGGAGGGCCGGCAGTGCGCGTGCCAGCCGCCTCCATGCGTTTTGATCGGACCTACCAGCCGTGGGGCTCGGTCTGGAGGATGTTCATTTCCTCCAGCTGCGCGCGCAGGTACTCAACCCGCTCCTTCGTGGCCGTTGGCAACGGCGAGCGGGTCGGGCCGACCGCACGCCCCATCATGATCATCGCCCCCTTGAGCGATGAGGGGTACTGTTCCTTGAACAGGCGCCACAATCGCGAGAGCGTGAACTGGCACTGCCGCGCGGCCGCCCAGTCGTGGTCCACCAGTGACTTGAAGAACCGGTTGCAGAGGTGGGGCGCGATAGCGCCGGACGACGAGAAGGAGCCGCACGCGCCGAGCGGATAGGAGGGCAGGAGATGCTCGACGCCCATGATGATCTTGAAGTCGGGGCGCATTTTGAGCGCCATGCGGGAAATTTCCAGAAACTTCTCGCTGTGGAAGCTGGCGTCCTTCATGCCGATATAGTTGGGCAGTCGCTCGATAAGGCGGGCCGTGAGCTCGGCCGTGAACTCCACGCCTTCGCCGTTGCGCCAAGGCGAGTTGTAGGTGAGCAACGGCAGCTTCGTCGCAGTGCCGATCCGGACAACGGAGTCAAAAATCTCGTCCTGCGCGGGCCGACGGCAGTACGGCGATATGACGAGTATCGCGTCCGCCCCGATCTTCTCAGCGTGTCGCGCGAGATCGAGGGAGTCTTCCTCTGAAAGTGTTCCAACGAATATGGAAACGGGGACGCGCTTCGCGACGGTTTTGACAGCTATCTCGGCACCGAGTTTGCGCTCAGCAATGCTGAGATTCAGGGACTCGGCCTTGTGATGAGGCCAGGCAATGGCCGGGGCGCCGTTGCGGACGTGAAAATCCACCATCTTTGCAAAGCCCTCGCCGTCGAAACTGAAGTCATCCTTCAGTGGCGTGACAGGCGCCTGCATGACACCCTTAAGATTGAGCGACATGATACTTTCTCCCGGTTGCGCTTCAGCGGTGACGGTTCGTGGCGCGAACTTTCGACAACGCACGCGCCGTTCGCGCCACCGCAGCCGAAACTCGCTGACAGCGATTCGATTTTAGTGAGAATCCTGCGAAACCGCCAGTTTGGGGCCGCCGGTTACCGCGCGCGTACGGGACGGCGCAGACTACCGAGGTCTGGTGCGGCGGACAGGCTTGCCTCGGCGCCCAGCAGTTCAAAATAACGCACGGCGAGGGAGAGATCCTGCAGGGCCGTGCCCACCGACTTGAAAGCGATGCGGCCCTCTTGCGGAATGACGGCGCTTCCTGAAACGACTTGCGAGAGAGTTGCACGCCGGGCCTCGGGGACCGAGCCGCTTCTTGCCACTGCGATCAGGTCTCCCGCCTCCTCGTAGGCATGAGGCGAATCCGCCACAACCAGTTCCGCGCCGCTGAACGAGCGCACGTCCGCTTCCGCAAACTGTGCTCGCGTGTTACCGACCGCGCAGAGCAGCCGGCATCGATCGAGCCACTCCCCGCGCAACACCGGCTCACTGCTGCGCGCGCTGCTTGCGGCCACGACGACCGGATGACTCCTTGCTGCCGCTTCGGCAGAATCCACCGGCGTGGTGGGAAAACCGAGACGCTCCGACATTTCGCGCGCGTAGCGTTCGCGGTTTGCAGGAGTGGGGCTATAGACGGTGGCTGACCGCACGCGGTACACGGAAGCAAGACTTTCGAGTTGCGTGCGCGCCTGGTTTCCGGATCCGATCACTCCTATCGTAACCGGATCGCTTACGTGCACCTTCCTCGCGACCACGCCGCTTGCCGCCCCGGTGCGAAGGTCGGTGATGAGCTGCCCATCCAGTGCGGCGAGCAACGCGCCGTCTTTCAACCGGTATAGCGAGACCACGTAACGTACGCCGACCCCCTCGATCGTGTGATATGCCTTCGTAGCCAAAAACCCCGCTTGGTGATCTGCGGCAACAAGAACGCGCATCGATCCAGTGCCGAAGTCGGTGTTGAACTTCGGCGAAATGAAGGTCATTTCCGCCGCCTCATGGCGCAGGGTTGCTTCCAGCAAATCGATGGCCTCGGGCATACCGATCACGCCTTTGAGTGCCTCGTATCCCAGCATTACCGCCATTCCTGACTCCCCTGCTGCCAATGTGCGGATCTCGCGCTCAACACCGAACACCGACGGAATTCTATAGACAACCTTGTAGCTCGAACAGCGGAGAGCAACTAGAATGCGAGTTCCGCACCGCAATCGCTTGGTGGCCTGGCAATTAGCTCGAGCGGTCCAGCTCAACGATCGTTACTTTTCGGGATAAACGAGGAGATTTTCAATGGCCAAGGCTGACAATCCCGCGGTACTGGTCGAACGCGAAGACAAGATCCTGACCATCACCTTGAATCGCGCGGAGAACCACAATCTCTGGAACCGCGAGATGCTGCTCGCCTTCGAGCCGGTGGTGGACGCGCTGCACAAGGATGACGAAGCGCACGTCGTTATCCTCAAGGCCGCGGGCGGAGAGTACTTCTCCTGGGGCGCGTTCGATCCCGCGATCCGCGGCGCGATGGACAAGAACGAGGTCGTGGAGATGGTGCTGCGCGGCTCGCGGCTGCGCGACTCCCTCGAGGTCGTGCCGCAGCTCACGATCTGCGCCATCAACGGCAAGGCGCGCGGTAATGGCGTCGAGCTCTCGCTCGCCTGCGACATGCGTTTCGTGTCCGATCGTTCCACGATCGAATTTCCCGAGGCGGACATGGGCGGCATTCCGGGTGGCGGCGGGCCGGCACGGCTGCCCGCGGTCGTCGGCCACGCCCGAGCGCTCGATCTGCTGTGCACCGGACGCTTGGTCGGTGCGGAGGAGATGGTGCGGATCGGCTTCGCGCTCTCAGCTTTCCCGCATGAGAAGATGATTGACGAGGTGATGAAGTACGCGCGCGTCATCGCCTCGAAAGGCCCGATCGCTGTGCGCGGCGCAAAGAAAATCTCGTTCACGCGTCTTGCGCCGGGCCTGCGCGAGGCGCGCCAGTTCTCCGACCAGCTGCGCTCCAAGCTCGAGTGGACGCACGACGTGGACGAGGCGATCAAGGCGCATAAGGAGGGGCGGAAGCCCCGATTTACTGGAAGATAATGCGTGATGGGTGATGGGTGACGGGTGATGAGTGATGAGTAATTGCTCGTCATTCTTGTTTCTCTCGGCGTCTTGGCGGTTCAGTTTTGGGGTTACGCGAGGTTCGATTCACGTTTTACGATTTGCGATTCACGGAGAACAAAATGGTTCGTTTAGCCGACCTGCACCCCGCTGATGCGAAAGCACAGCTGGACAAGATTCCCGCGCTGACCGGATTCGGCCGGCCGTGGGTCAAACCGCCTGTGTTGTCGAAGGCGCGCATCGCGATCGTCACCACCGCCGGGCTGCACCGCCGTGGCGACCGGCCCTACGGTCCAAGCGCCAAATCCACTGACTACCGCGTCATTCCCGGCAACACGCCGGCATCCGAACTCGTGATGAGCCACCAGTCTGTCAACTTCGACCGGTCCGGCTTCCAGGAGGACCACAACGTCGTCTTCCCGATCGACCGCCTGAGCGAGCTCGCGCGCGAAGGCATCATCGGCTCGGTCGCCGAGTATCACTACGCGTTCATGGGGGCGGCGCCGATCAAGGAGTTGAAGCCCAAGGCGATGGAGCTCGCGTGGCTGTTGAAGAAGGACAAGGTGGACGCGGTCCTGCTCTCGCCGGTCTGACCGAACTGCACGTGCGCCGTGGGCGCGCTTAGCCACTACCTCGAGGAGGGCGGTATCGCGACGACGGGCATCTCGCTCATTCGCGAGCACACCGAGGCGATCAAGCCGCCGCGCGCACTGTGGGTGTCGTTCGATCTCGGCCGGCCGTTCGCCGTGCCGCACGATGCCGCGTTCCAGCGACGCGTGCTGCTCGCGCTCCTGCGCCTGCTCGAGGCGCCGTCCGGCCCCGTATTGGTGGATTACCCGGAGCAAGCGCCGCACACCGACGCCGACGAGATGGAAGGCGTGGCGTGCCCGGTGAGCTTTGGCGGTGCCGCGGAGCCGGGCGATCTTGGCGCAGCGCTCGCGCGCGAGATCGAGGAGATTGCACCTTGGTACGACCTGGCCAGGCAGCGCCGCGGCCGCACCACGGTCGGCGCGAGCGGTGTCTCTGTAGAAGACGCCGCGCGTATCGTTGGCTCGTACCTGAACGGCAAGGCGAGCGAGACGATCAACGGCCTGAGCGCGGGCGAGAACCTCAAGCTCGCGTACGAAGACATCCGCGCTTATTACTTCGAGGCGGCTGGCGCGCGTCCTGGCAGCGCGCGGGCTCAGGAGATCCTGCGCTGGTTCTGGTTCAAAACCGCCGCTGGCCGTGCCTTCGCCCAGCTGCAGAAAGTGTGCCTCGCCAGCCGTGACGAGTCGGCGAAGCTCTTCGCCAGCCGCTCGCTGGTGCCGAATGTGATTCAGCGCGAACTGCCTAAGTGACGGGTGACGGGTGACGGGTGACGGGTGACGGGTGACGAGTGGTGAGGAAGGGTGACGAATTAGCACGTTGAAGACGCTCTCGAGGAGTAACATGAAGGCTTAATTCATTGAGCCTGCTTGGCGACCCTGCCGCTCGTCCGCGCTGTCACTCAATACGCCTTACCCATCACTCGTCACCTGTCACCCGTCACTCATCACCGGCAAGAGCCACCCGATGCACATCGACCGCGACCTCAAGCTCGACTTCTGCGACGTGCTGATCCGCCCGAAGCGCTCGGCGCTGCCGTCGCGTGCGGAGGTGGACATCCATCGCGAGTTCGTCTTCCGCAACTCGCAACGCAAGTACCGCGGCATCCCGATCATCGGCGCCAACATGGATACCGTCGGCACCTTCGAGATGGCGCGCGTGCTGGCGGGGTTCGACCTCTCGGTGGCGCTGCACAAGCACTACGCCGAGGACGAGCTGGTAACGTTCTTCAGCTCGCTCGAGAAGAAGTCATCCACTTTCTACTCGATGGGCATCGCAAAAAGCGATGCCGACAAGTTCGAGCGCGTGCTCGAGCGCGCGGGCGAGGCGATCGAGTATGTGTGTATCGACGTCGCCAACGGCTACACGGAAGGCTTCGTCAAGTTCGTCGAGAAATTCCGCCAGGCCCACCCAGGGATCACCCTCATAGCGGGCAACGTCGTCACCGGTGAGATGACCGAGGAATTGATCCTTTCGGGCGCCGACATAGTGAAGGTCGGCATCGGGCCGGGCTCGGTGTGCACCACGCGCACCATGACGGGCGTGGGTTACCCGCAGCTCTCCGCGGTGATCGAATGCGCGGATGCCGCGCATGGCCTCGGCGGTCAGATCTGTGCCGACGGCGGGTGCGTCGCGCCCGGCGACATCGCCAAGGCGTTTGGCGGCGGCGCGGACTTCGTGATGCTGGGCGGTATGCTCGCCGGGCACGACGAGTGCGCGGGCGAGGTCATCGAGAAAGACGGCCGGCGCTATCAGCGCTTCTACGGCATGAGCTCGCGCATCGCGATGGAGAAATACGCCGGCGGCGTCGCCAACTACCGGGCTTCGGAGGGCAAGGACGTGCTCATCGACTACCGCGGCCCGGTCGACGGGACCGTGCGCGAAATCCTGGGCGGCGTGCGCTCGGCCTGCACCTACGTCGGCGCGCGGAAGCTGAAGGAACTCACCAAGCGCACCACGTTCGTGCGGATGTCAGGGCAAATGAACAACGCCTTTGATGAGTGATCCATGAGTCGTGAGTCGTGAGTCGTGAATGGAGTTTGTCACTGACGTTAATTTTCTTTCGCCTTCATCTTTCAGGCGGAGTCTGTGATGCTTGACGAGCCAACCCGAAGCCTTACCGCCAAGGACGCCAAGGCCGCAAAGGAAGAGAAAAGCTATACCGCTGAGAGCGCAAAGGACGCGAAGGATTAAAAATTGGAATTCGAAAATGCGGTAAGTGTAAGTCTGTCCGGGCTGTCTGGACCATCTGCTCGCCTATATGCAGCCCTTGGCGTTGTCTTCGCGTCCTAGGGGTTGGATTCAAATTATTGCTCCCTTGGCGTCCTCCGCGTCCTCAGCGGTGAGGCTGTTGTTTTCCCTAGCGTCCTCCGCGTCCTTGGCGGTGAAGCTTTGGCCCGTCTCCTCTTTACTCATCACTCGTCACGGGTTAGGGTGTTCCAAGCAAGCCATTCGCACACGCCGCGGCCCATGATCCACTCCTTGTCCTCTGCGCTGAGCCAGGGAATCTCCTCGGTGAACATCGTGACGCCCTGGCGGTAAGTGCACGGCAGGCGTGAGAGGTCGCTGCCCCAGAACACGCGCTGCGGGCCAAAGGCGTCGTAGACGCGGCGCAGGTAGGGGTGCAGCCGGCGGAACGGGTAGGTGTCGGTGGTGAAGAAGGGCAGCACGCTCGCTTTCACCGCGATATTCGGCCGCCGCGCCAGCGCGAGCAGGTGGTCCAGATCGCGGAAGGCCTCTTCGTCCTTGCCAAGGACCAGCCCGAGGTGGTCCATCACGAGCTTGAGCCCCGGGTATTTTTCGGCGACGGCGTCGATGAGGTGGGCGCGCACGTGGGGCACGAGCACCATGATCGGCACGCCGGCCCGCTCGGCCTCCGCCCACACCCAGTCCAGGCGCCCCTCGATGAGCGGCTTCTCGAGCAGCGGCGTGTGCAGCGCAAAGCGCAGCCCGAGCATTCCGAGCTGGCTGCGCCAGCGCGGGACCTGCGCGCGCGCGCCGGGGGCATCGACATTCAACCGGCCCATGACCGCAAAGCGCTGCGGATGCAGCCGCGCGGCTTCGAGCGCGAGGTCGTTGCGGTCGCCTTCCCACGACGGCGGCACGATCACCACCCGGTCCACGCCGGCACCGTCCATCTCGCGCAAAAGCTCGTCTTTCAAGATCGGTGTGTCGCGGTGCGCCGGCACTGGCTTCAGCCCGCCCTGCGGCTGTGGCCATGGCCGCTCCGGCGTGCTGGCGCCCCAGATATGCGCCTGTGCGTCTACTATCCGCATCTTTCGTTCTCCGCAGTTTCGTGGGCAGCTGAAGCCATCTTACTCGGCGGCGCCGGCGTACTTGAAAGGCGGGACTAGTGACTGGTGACTAGTGCTGAAGAAGTGACGACTGATGACCGACGAGTGACGACGGGCCGTTCAGTCCACTCATTATTCGCGATTCACGGCATTTCAGTCACCAGTCACAGGCGTTTGGCCAGGGCAGCGGAGGAATGCTGCGGTGCAACGAAAACCTAAAATGTCCCGGCGGACGGTCTTGTTGTGTCGCGTCTGGATCTAGGGTTAAAGTGTCCTTTGTCACATTGAGACGTCTTTGCGGCAGCACCATCCGGTCTGCGGCTTTGTTTCCGAGCTTGTTCTGAAGCGGGTTTGCATTCCATCGATAAAGGAGAAAGACACATGAACAAAATCATTCGCTGGGCATCGATCGTGACGGCGGCGGCGGTGCCGATTGTGTTTGGTTCGGCCGCGTACGGTGCGGACGTCATGCACCTCACGATCGTGGGGGCCGGCAAGGGCGCCGGCGCGTTCCGGCAGGCGGGTGCGCTTGCCGAGGTGGTGAACAAGAACAGCAAGACGCTCAACATCACCAACCAGGAAAGCCCCGGCTTCGTCGCGAACACCCGCATGATCTCCGCCGGACGGGTGGAGTTGGCCATGTCGAATGGCGTGTTCGTCGATTTCATCCAGCGCCAGCAGAAGCCCTTCCACACGGAGAAGAAACCGGCGACCAGCATTCGTGGCATCGGCCCGGGCTCCGGCTCGTGGCTGCAGATTGTCGCGCTGAAGGACAGCGGCATTAAAAGCCTGGCTGAGCTCAAGGGCAAGCGCGTCAGCATGGGACCCAAAGGCAGCAGCACCGCCTTCATGATGGAAACTGCGTTCAAGGCGATCGGCATTAACGATTCGATGCGCAAGGACTACCTGAAGTGGGGCGACGCCGCCAACTACATGATCGACGGCAAGCTTGATTCGTTCGGCATCCCGAACCCGATTCCCAGCCCCTCGATTCTCCAGGCAGCCACGAGCCGGCCGATTACCGTCCTCGACCTTCCCGATTCGGTGATCAACAAGTTCATCGATCTTAGCAAGGGCTACTTCGAGGACAACGCCGACATGAGCGTTTATGCGGGCATGGAGGGGAAGAAGGCCAGAACCGTTGCCTACAAGGTGTTCTACTTGGCGAACGAAAAAGTGTCGGCTGACGCGGTGTACGAAATCTGCAAGTACTTCTACGATCCCAAGAACCGGGACTTCATCCTGAGCATGTACAAACCCCTCCGCGACGGCCTGGATACCGCCATGAACGACAAGTTCATCAAGCAAATGAGCGCGTTCAATCTCAAGCTGCACCCGGGTGCGGCGCGCTACTGGAAGGAGCGCGGTTACGCGGTGAACTAGCCTGAGACCGGCGTGCATACCGCCGGCGTCAAGCTGAATGGACGCAACATCAAACGCCTCGGAGCCTGCTCGATAGTCTCCGGGGCGTCTTCGTGTAGCGAGTTGCTCCTGAAATATTGCGTTTGCTGGGACGGAGGAGGAGTCATCACGTGCGCGGACTGATGTGGAAGTGGATGCTGATGATCTTCTCGCCGGAGAGCCTCGGCCGGCGCCAGCTTACCCGCGGCTTCCAGCGCGAGAATCTTCCTGTTTGGGGCGTGCTGGCGGCGCTCTTCGTTCTCTACACGACGCTCGTTGCCGGCCGCACATTCGAACTCTATCTGCCGCTCGAGGATGCCTGGGATTGGCAGGAGGTCACTTTCCCCCACCTGGGTTGGTTCGTTGGTGTCGGCGGGTTTCTGTACACCTCGGCGCTGTGCTTGTTTCCGAGGGCATCGATCTACGTCAGCGCGCTGAGTTTCACGGGCTACTTCTTGTACGGGGCGGCGAACGGCGCGCCGGTGGACTTCATGCTTGGGTTCGCGCAGCCGATCGGCATCGCCTTGAGCCATGTTCTTCCCACAGGGGCGGTGAAGTCGATGTCGTTCTTGTGGGACGGCGTGCATTTTCCGCCGGTGAAGTACTACGCTTTTCACTTTTTCCTGCCGGTCTACATCTTCTTCACCGCGCTGCTGACCTTCGTCTACTACCCGGCGCGCAAGGGATCGCCGCGCCACCGCCCCTCGGCCGTCGACCTGATCCTGTGCGTCTTCACGATCATTTTCACCGTGGAGTACGCGATCAACTTTGCGGAGCGGGGCGACCGCTCGGGAAGTATCCAGTGGCCCGACGTAATCATAGGAACGCTCGCGATCATCGTCTCCATCGAGATGGTCCGGCGCGTGCTCGGCCTCGTGCTGCCGCTCCTGGGTGGCCTGTTCTTCCTCTACAACCTCTTCGGGAACTACGCCCCCGAGAGGCTCATGCACAAGGGTTTTTCGTACAACGAAGTCGTCGCCTTCATCTACGGCGGCGACGGCATTTTCGGGGTCATCGCGAACGTCTACGCGAGCTACGTGTTCCTCTTCATTCTTTTCGGCGTGTTTCTGGAGATGACCAAGGTAGGCGACGTGTTCGTGAACCTCGCCTTTTCCCTGGTTGAGGGCCCGCGCGGCGGCGCCGCCAAGGCCTCGGTCGTGTCGAGCGGGCTCGTGGGTACCGTGGTGGGAAGCGGCGCAGCAAATATCTGCATCACCGGCACCTTCACCATTCCGCTGATGAAGCGCGTCGGCTTCCCCGCCCACTACGCGGGAGCGGTCGAGGCCGTGTCCTCTATCGGCGGACACCTGATGCCGCCGGTGATGGGCTCGGCGGCGTTCCTGGTGGCGGCGTTCACCGAGACGTCCTACAACTACATTGCCTTGGTCTCGATCGTGCCGGCGCTGATGTACTACTACGCGGTCTACACCTCGGTGCACAACCAGTCGGGCAAGCTCGGCATCGTGGGCATGGCGAAGAAAGACATCCCCGATTTCTGGCAGCTGATGAAGAAGGACGGCTACTTGCTCATTCCGGTGGCGGTCCTGATCACACGCCTCGTCATCGGCCGCTCGCCGTTTGACGCCGCGCTTTGGGCCATCTGCCTTTCGATCTTCCTGAGCTTCTTCCGGGCGGACACGCGCCTCGTGGCGCTGCCGCCCCTGATCGCGCGCTGGCTCAAGCTGCCCCACTGGGGAACGGGCCGCGACTGGGTCGCCGTGCGTGCCGACGAAGCCATGGCCGCCAAGATCCGCGCCGGCGGCAACAACGAAGAGGCCGAGGCGGCAGGCCAGGCGGTTCTGGCTGCCGAGGAGGGACCGCGCCAGAGCGTCCTGCGCGAGAACTGGATGCTGTGGCTGGCGGGCGTGCTGTTCGCCGTGTTGAACGTGGCCGGCATGGGCGCGGGGCCGGCGCTCTTCTGGTCGCTGGCTGCCCTGTTCATCTTCTCTTCGCCCAAGATGATGGAGGGCCTCGAGCGCGCGGCGATCAATTCGCTGGTCATCGGCGTCACGGCCGGCGTGATGGGAATCGTGCTCTCGGGCGTGTCCCTGCCGGGCATCGGGATGAAGTTCTCCTCGGTGGTCGTGGGTTACTCGAAGATCTTCGTGGACGCCTTTGGCTGGTACGGCACCGAGCTGCCCATGGTCATCATCATGTCGGGCGCGGCGAGCTACATCCTTGGCATGGGCATGACGATCACCGCCGCCTACGTCTTGCTTTCGCTTCTCGCGGTTCCTGCCCTCATGTCCCTCGGCGTGCCCGAGTTGAACGCGCACTTGATCGTGCTCTGGCAGACCCAGTACGCGTCGCTCACGCCCCCGTTCGCGCTGGGGGCGTTTGTCGCGGCCGGTATCGCGCAGTCGGACCCCATGCGAACCGGATTCAGCTGCCTTCGAATGGCGTATCCGCTCTACGTCATTCCCTTCCTGATGGCGTACTCGCCCATCCTCATGGACGCGGGAGCGTCCTGGGGCAGCATCGGGCTGGTGTGGACGACGGGCTTCATGGGGCTCTATGCGATCTCCGCCGGGTTCGAGGGTTTCCTCAAGCAGAACTTGACGTGGCTCGAACGCATCAGCTTCATCATCGCGGGCGGGCTGCTCTACGTGCACTCGATCTGGCTCAACGCTGCCGGCGCCATTCTGATGGTGCTTGGCATCCTCTGGCATATCAAGCTGAGTGTGTTTTTCAGAAGGGGCGCTCGCGCGCCGGCTTCCGGCCCCTAGTTGTTCCAAAGGCGTGACGGGTGACGGGTGACGACGGACGGTTCAGTCCACTCACCATTCACCAGTCACGGAAATTGATGAACCGCCAAGACGCGAAGAGAAGCAAGGATCAAGACCGGTTATTGATCACCCGTCACCCGTCACTCATCACCTCTTAAATTCTAGTCACACGTCACGCTGTACGAAGCCCTAACACAACCATACCCAAGCGGTCTGTCTCACCAATGGATTTGATGAAAAGCGAAACGCGCGATGGCATGCGCATCGACTGGGATGCGCCGATCCCGATGGATGACGGCGTCGTGCTGCGCGCCGACGTCTTCCGCCCGCTGGGTGAGGGCAAGGTACCGGTGATCATCAGTTACGGGCCGTACGCGAAGGGACTGGCGTTCCAGGAGGGCTTCAAAAGCGCCTGGGTGCGCATGACGACGAGTTATCCCGAGACGGCAGAAGGCTCCTCCAATAAATATCAGAACTGGGAGCTCGTCGATCCGGAGAAATGGGTGCCCTGGGGCTACGCCTGCGTGCGCGTCGATTCGCGCGGCGTCGGCCGCTCGCCCGGCTTTCTTGATCCGCTCTCGCCGCGTGAGGCGCAGGACTTCTACCACTGCGTCGAATGGGCCGGCACGCAGCCGTGGAGCAACGGCAAGGTCGGGATCAGTGGCATCTCCTATTACGCGCAGACGGGCTGGCTCGTGGGCCCGCTGCGTCCGCCCCACCTTGCGGCATTGTGCGCGTGGGAGGGGGAGTGCGATTACTACCGCGAGTGGTCGCGTCACGGGGGCATCCTGTGCGGCTTCGCCGAGAGCTGGTACCGGCGCCAGGTGGTGAGCGTGCAGCACGGCGTCGGCGAGCGCGGCCCGCGCAGCCGCGTCACCGGCGAGCCGGTGGCGGGACCCGAAACGCTGCCGGAAGAAGAGCTTCGCAAGAACCGGGTCGATCACGCCGGCGATTTGCTCCGCCACCCGCTGATCGACGACTACTATCGCCCGCGCCTGCCGGCGCTGGAGAAGATGACCGCGCCACTGCTCTCCGCGGCGAACTGGGGCGGGCAGGGGCTGCATCCGCGCGGCAACTACGAAGGCTGGCTGCGCGCCGGCAGCAAGCAGAAATGGCTGGAAGTGCACGGCGACACCCACTTCTCGCACTTCTACACCCACTACGGGCAGGGGCTGCAAAAAAAGTTCTTCGACTATTTTCTCAAAGGCGAAAAGAACGGCTGGGACAAGCAGCCGCGCGTCTCGCTCAACATCCGCCATCCCGGTGAGAAATTCGCGCCGCGCGGCGAGAACGAGTGGCCGCTTGCGCGCACGCAGTGGACGAAGTACTACCTCCACGCGGATGGCCATGGCCTCTCGACCAGGAAGCCCGAGGGCGAGACGACGATCGTCTACGAGACGAGCGGTGACGGCGTGACGTTCCTCACCGCGCCCTTGAAGGAGGAGATCGAGATTACCGGCCCGGTGGCCGCGAAGCTTCGGGTGTCCTCGGACACGACCGATGCCGACCTCTTTCTCGTGCTGCGCGTGTTCGACCCGGCCGGCAAGGAGCTCGTCTTTCTCGGCTCCAACGACCCGCGCACGCCGATCGGCCTGGGCTGGCTTCGCGCCTCGCACCGCAAGCTCGATCCGGAAAAGACGCTGCCCTACCGGCCCTATCACACGCACGACGAAGAGCAGCCGCTCACACCCGGCGTAGCGGTGGAGCTCGACGTCGAGATCTGGCCGACCTGCATCGTGGTGCCCCCGGGCTACCGCATCGGCCTCTCCGTGCGCGGCAAGGACTACGAATTCGACGGCCCGCCCATGGAGATTCCGCACGCGCCGTATCCGATGCGCGGCGTTGGCCCCTTCACGCACCAGCATCCCGAGGATCGTCCGCCGGCGATTTTCGGGGGCAAGAACACGCTGCATTTCGGCGGGGGCGACAAGGCGCCGCATGTGCTGCTGCCCGTTATTCCCAAGGCGTGATGGGTGATGGGTGATGAGTGACGGGTGACGCGTTAGGCTAGGGTAGAATCAACTTGAGCCGTTCACCGTTCACCGTTCACCGGTCACGAATCACAAGAAGTTGGGCGTTTGGCTGCGGCTAATTGATCCTCGCGGTTATGGATACGGAATTCTGGGTCATACAGGTCTTCAACGGGATTTCGTACGGCGCGCTGCTGTTCCTGCTGGCGGGCGGGCTCTCGCTCATCTTCGGCGTCATGCGCATCGTCAATCTTTCGCATGGCTCGTACTTCATGCTGGGCGGCTATGTCGCGCTGACGGTGATCTGGACGACGGATTCGTGGGTGCTCGCCATTCCCGTGGCTGCACTGACGATCGCCGTGGTGGGCCTGATCATGGAGCGGGTGTTCCTGCGGCCGCTGGGATTCGATCCTCTGCGGCAGGTGCTGCTGACGGTCGGCTTCGCGTTCCTGTTCCAGCAGGGTGCGCTCGACATCTGGGGCGGAGACAACCTCGACATCTCGCCGCCCGACATATTGAAGGTGAGCGTGGTGTTGGCAGGGATCTACTTCCCGCTGTACCGCGTGTTCATGATCGGCGTGGCCGTGGCGATCGGTGTAACGATCTGGCTCACCATGGAAAAGACGCGCATGGGCGCGATGGTGCGCGCCGCGGTGGATGATTCCGAGATGGCGCGCGGCGTCGGCGTCGACACCTCGCGCGTGTCGATGTTCATCTTCGCCTTGGGCGCATTCCTCGCCGCGCTGGGAGGCGTGATCGGAGGCGCGTTTCTGGGCGTCTACCCGGGGCTGGATTTCGAGATCCTGCCGATCGCGTTTGCCGTGGTGATCATCGGCGGCATGGGCAGTCTCGGCGGCGCCGCTGTGGGCAGCCTCATCGTCGGGCTGGCCGACAACTTTGGCAAAGCGCTCTTTCCGGAGATCTCCTACTTCACTCTGTACGCCCCGATGGTGCTGATCCTGGCGCTGAAGCCGACGGGCCTGTTTGGGCGCGAGTGAGGCGGCTGCCATGAGCGAGAGAGGCAAGATCGTCATCGTCATCGCGGTGTTGGCCGCTCTGCTGGTCGCGACGCCGTTCGCAAACTCGTTCGTGGTCCTCCTGGTCACGCAGGCGCTGGTGTTCGCCATTCTTGCGATGAGCCTGGATATCCTGCTCGGCTTTACGGGACTGCCGTCGCTGGGTCAGGCCGCCTACCTGGGCGTGGGTGCGTACCTCACGGCGATCCTCGCGAGCCAGTACGAGTTCGGGCTGGGCTCGAGCTTCTGGGTCGTCATCGTGCTCGGCTTCGTGATCGGCGCCGTCACCGCGGCTTTCTTCGGGCTGTTCGCAATCCGCGCGACGGGAGTCTATTTTCTCATGATCACGCTCGCGCTCGGCCAGTGCGTGTGGGGGCTCGCGTATCGCTGGAACTTGCTCACGGGCGGCGACAACGGGATCAACATGCCCGGCCGTCCCGAATTCGGAATCGATCTCGCGGACGACTTGACCTTTTTCTATTTGGTGTTCGGTTTTTTCGTGGCGTCGCTGGCGATCCTCTACCTGTTGGTAAAATCTCCCTTCGGGCGCAGCCTGGTCGGAATCCGCGAGAGCGAGCTGCGCATGCGCATCCTTGGCTACAACACGTGGCTGCACAAGTACATCGCGTTCATCATCGCCGGCGGCTTCGGCGGGCTCGCGGGCGTGCTGTGGGCGTTCCTGAACGGGCTGGTGAGTCCCGAGGACGTCATCCTGACCACCTCGGTCGACGCGCTGCTCATGGTGGTTCTCGGCGGGCCGGGCACGCTCGTCGGCGCGGCGATCGGCGCGGGCGTGGTGGTCTTTCTGCGCGAGTATCTCAGCACGCTGGTGTCGTGGTGGCAGTACGCGCTGGGCGGCGTTTACGTGCTGACGATCCTGTATCTCCCGGGCGGCCTGATGGGCATTCCGGAGCGAATTCGCCAGCGCCGCGCGCCGTCGGCGGCCGCTGAGGGAGCAAA
>JAOTVX010000062.1 GCA_029863175.1 Betaproteobacteria bacterium
ACTACTGCCGCCCCTGCCGCCCCTGCCGCCCCTGCCGCACCGTCGCCGGTTCAGGCCGTCGAGAACGCGCCACCGCAGCCCACCGACATGTGGGAGCGATTGCGCCTGGGCTTCCGTATTCCCGACATGGACAACCGGCGCGTGCGAATGTGGGAGCGGTGGTACTCGGCGCGTCCGGAGTACGTCGCGCGCATGCTCGATCGGAGCAGCCGCTTCCTTCACCATGTGGTGCAAGAGGTCGAGCGTCGCAACATGCCGGCCGAGATTGCATTGCTGCCCATGATCGAAAGCGCATACAACCCGTATGCGTACTCGCGCGCCCACGCTTCAGGGATGTGGCAATTCATTCCGTCGACCGGCCGTCTCTACGGGCTGCGGCAGACCTATTGGTACGACGGCCGCCGTGATGTTCTGGCTGCCACCGACGCCGCGCTCGACTACCTCGAGGACCTGCACGAGATGTTCGGCAGCTGGGACCTCGCGCTCGCCGCGTACAACATGGGCGAGGGTGGCCTCAGCCGCGCCATCGCGCGCAACCAAAGGAGAAAACGCCCTACCAACTATCAAAGCCTCAGGATGCCAAGGGAAACGCGCAACTACTTCCCCAAGCTGCAAGCGGTCAAGAACATCATTTCGGATCCGGCCCGTTACGGTCTGCAGCTCGCGGCCGTGCCCAACCAGCCATATTTCGCGACCATCACGACCGAACGGCACATCGACGTCAAGCTCGCCGCCCAATTGGCCGAGGTCTCCCTCGAAGAATTCCGCATTCTCAACTCCGCTCACAAAAAGCCGGTGATCAAGGCCAACGGATCGGAAATCATCTTTCTGCCCCAGGACAACGTCGAGATTTTCCGGAAGAACCTAGAGGCTCATGACGAGCCGCTCGTCTCATGGGGCGCGTACAAGATAAAGCGCCGCGACCGGCTGTCAAGAATCGCCCGCAAGCACGGGGTTTCGATGGCGTATCTCAAGAAGGTGAACGGCATCTCCAAGCGACGCCGAATCAGGGCGGGCCAGACCATCGTGGTGCCGCTGCAAGACGGGGTGAAACCGTACCTTCCCGACTTGCCCGCACCGAAGATCAGGCGCGTACGCTATAAGAAAAAATATAAGAAGAAATTGAAGCGCCCCGACACCCGAACCAGCGCGCCGGCACAACGCAAGACCTGGATCGTGCGAAAGCCAGCCGAAACCACGCGCGTGCAGGTCGCTATCCTGAGCACGCCGCGCAGGAACAGTCTGATCCTCCCCCAGCATCCCGCAGAGTAGGTCCTCGGCGTATCCCTACCAGCTGTTTCTGCCGGGTCCCAAACGTTCTGGTCACTGGTCACTAGTCACGCTGTTCGTAGCGTAGAGGTGGCAGTGCGCTGAATGCGTCGCGCTGAAGCGTGACGCTTCCGGATAGCTCGCGCCGCAGGGGCCGAACGCTGCTGGGCAACGCGGGTGAAAATGGCAGCCTACCGGCGGCTTCACCGGTGAGGGAAGATCGCCTTCCAAACGGATCACCTCACGCTGCGCTGCCTGATCCATCACCGGCACGGCCGACAGCAGCGCGCGGGTGTAGGGATGCTTCGGATCCTCCAATACCTCGTCGACAGCCCCGTGCTCCACGATACGCCCCAGGTACATCACAGCCACCTCGTCGGCCAGGAACTCGACGACGGAAATGTTGTGCGTAATGAAAAGGTAGGAGAGACCCTTCCGTTGCTGCAGTTCCTTCAGCAGGTTGAGGATTTGCGCCTGCACCGAAACATCGAGCGCGCTGGTCGGCTCGTCACACACGATCAGCCGCGGCTCCACGGAAAGCGCCCGGGCAATCGCCACTCGCTGCCGCTGCCCCCCGGAGAACTCGTGCGGGTAGCGGTACTTCACCTCCGGGGTCAGTCCTACCTCCTGCAGCAGCCCGTCGATCCGGGCTTGCCGCTCGGCGCGGTCCGCTCCCACGCCGAGGGCCGCCATGCCCTCCTCCAGCGTCTCCGCCACACGCATGCGCGGGTTGAGTGACGAGTACGGGTCCTGGAAGATGATCTGCACGTGCTTGCGATAAGGAAGGAGCTTAGCCCTGCGGAGCCGCGCGAGGTCAGCGCCCTCGAACAGCACCTCGCCGCCGGTCGGCTCGACCAGTCGCAGCAGACCTCTGCCCACCGTGGTCTTGCCACAGCCCGATTCTCCGACCAGCCCGAGCGTTTTTCCTGCGGGAATCTCGATCGATACGCCGTCGACCGCCTTGACGTGACCCACGACCCGCTTGAACAGACCTTTGTGGATCGGGAAGTGCACCTTCAAGTCGCGCACCGCGAGCAGCCGCGCGCCCGACGGATGAAGGAGAAAGGAGGACGGAGGACGGCGTGTTGAGCTGCTTCGCGGACTTTCTTCGTCCGCCTTCCGCCGTTCGCCTTCCGCCTTGTAAAGATGGCAGCGCACTTTCTGCCCTGCTCCGGCATCGTGCCAGCCGGGTGCAGCGCGGCTGCAAAGCTCCCATGCCGACGGACAGCGATCGGCAAACCGGCATCCGGTAAATGCCCCTGTCAGCGGCGGAACGTTGCCACCGATCACGGAAAGCCGCTCACCACGCTTGTGGCCGGTGGGCAGCGAGTCGAAGAGCTTGCGCGAATAGGGATGCAGCGGCTTTTCGAAAAACGCCTGGCGCGTGCCGGTCTCCACCACCTCGCCGGCGTACATCACTGCCACGCGGTGCGCCATTTCCGCCACGACGCCCAGGTCGTGCGTGATCAGCATCAGAGACATGCGCCGCTTCCTCTGGAGCTCACGCAGCAGGTCGAGCACCTGGGCCTGAATGGTGACGTCGAGCGCAGTGGTCGGCTCATCCGCTATCAGCAGGTCGGGATCGCATGCGAGCGCCATGGCAATCATTACGCGCTGCTTCATGCCCCCGGATAACTGGAACGGATACTCGTACCGCCGGCGCTCGGCATCCGGCATGTGCACGGCGTCCAGCAGCTCGAGCACGCGGGCACCCAGCGCCGCCCCGGAAAGGCTGGTGTGCTGCCTGAGCGCCTCTGCGATCTGCTCCCCGGCGGTCATCACCGGGTTGAGGGAGAGCATTGGCTCCTGAAAGACAATCGCAATGCGGCTGCCCCTGATCCTGCGCATCTCCACTTCTGGCAGTTTCAGCAAATCGCGGCCCTCGAGCTCGACAGCCCCGCCGACGATGCTTCCGGCATCGGGCAGCAGTCGCATTACCGAAAGGGCGGTCATTGACTTGCCGCACCCGGATTCGCCCACCAAGGCAAACGTCTCGCCATGAGCGACATCGAAAGAAACGCCATCGACCGCGCGCACGACCGCGGTGCCCGTGTCGATCCACGTCTTAAGGTCCCTGACGATCAGTAATGGACGGTGCTGGGTCATTCAATCCCCAAAGGCGTGAATAGTGACCAGTGAATGGAGCGTGATCGGTGATGGGTGACGAGTGACGAGTGACGAGTGATGACTGACGGGTGACGGATGATGGGCCTAAAACCGGTGAATGGTGAATGGAGTTTTGTTCTTCTTGGCGCGCTTGGCGCCCTGGCGGTTCAATTCTAGTTCTTGCTTCTCTTGGCGTCTTGGCGGTTCAGTTCTGGGGTTCATCGGCGTTTATCTGCATTTATCTGCGGTTAATAAGTAATTGCGATCTACGATTAACGATTCACGGCTTCTGAGCGGCGAGCTCGCGCAGGCGGGCCACCGAAACCGTCCGGCTGCGGATGCGCGGGTCGAGAGCATCGCGCACCGCGTCAGCAAACAGGTTGGCGGAGAGCACGAGCAGCAGCATGAACCAGAACGCGGCGGCAAGGGACCACCAAACTATCGGCTCGCGCGCCATCTCGAGCCGGGCACTGTTGATCATCGTTCCGAAGCTCGTCATCGAAGGGTCCACGCCGACGCCCACGTACGAGAGCACCGCCTCGGCGAGCACCAGGCCGCTGAAATCCATCACCACCGAGATCAGCACGATATGCATCACATTGGGCAGGATATGGCGCGTGACGATGCGCAGCTCCGCCACCCCAAATGCATGTGCCGCCTGGATAAACTCCATCTCTCGCAGCTTGAGCGCCTCGCCTCGCAGCAGCCGGCAAAGCCCGGTCCAGCTGGTAATGCCAAGGATCAGGCACAGGCATAGCAGCCTGAAATCGGCACGCTCGATCGTCACTTCGAACCGCTCGGGGTTGATCTCGATATAGACCTGCATCATCAGCACTGCCGCCGCGATGAGCAGCACACCGGGAATGGACGACAGCGTGGTGTACAAGTACTGGATCAGGTCATCGACCCAGCCCTTGAAGTAACCCGCCATCACGCCGAGCAGCAAGGCGAACGGGAGCATGACCAGCGTCGTGAGCGTGCCAATAACAAGACCGGTACGGATGCTCTTCAGCGCCAGATAGAAAACGTCCTGCCCCACTTTGTCGGTTCCGAAGACGTGGTAAGCGCCGCTGAGCGAGAGCAGCGCGCCGACGGTGAGCAGCACGAGCGCCAGGGTTGCAAGCACCGCGCGCCAGGGCACCTCGCTCTCGCCGTGCCACATCGTGGCGAACATTGCGTGCGTGGGGACTGCGGCGCGACGCGCCAGCCACACGCAGAGCAGCAGGACCCATGCGAGCCACACCGCGGCCCCCGTTGCCATTCCTGCCAGCGCGCGCCGCGTGACGTCCAACCCCCAATCATTCTGCGGGTACTCGAGGTGTGCACCGCCGTAGCGCAGGCGCGGGTAATCGCGGATTGTCTTCCCGCCGGGACGCTCGATCGTCTCTTTTGCGAATAGGTGGGTCGCCAGCGGCGCCGAGTAGGTCTTCTCCTTACGCATCCTGAGCGAGCTTGCCAGCACGTCCAAAACGCTTAGCACCTCCACCGAGTACATCGTGGTGCCGCCATCTGACGGCAGTACGCGGCGAAAGTGAACCGAGTCGGCAAGCCCGACCACCACGAAGAAGGCAAGTACGGTCGCCGCCGCCATGCCGCTCGCACTCCGCACGACCTTGCGCCACGGCGCACGCAGGTGCTCATGCCCGCGCACGTACCACGTGAACGCCAGGGCGATCGCGACCAGCATCCAGATCAGGATGTCGGTCAGGAGAAATTCTGGCTGGATTGGCATAAAGCGTGACGTGGCGTGGCGTGACGTGACACGGCGTGACGCGATAGGGCGGGCGCGGGAACCTCACGCATCACCCTGTCACGGATTACCACGCCACGCTCCGCCATTTAACACTCTATTCAAAGCGAACTCTTGGATCCACCAACGTGTACGAAATATCAGTCAGAATCAGCCCTACGATGTAGAGCACCGAGCCCAGGAATACCATCGCCCTCACGACGGCAAAGTCCTGGGAATTGATCGCGTCAATGGTGTAGCTGCCGAGCCCGGGTATCGCGAAGAACGCTTCGGTAATGAGGCTACCCATGAACAGGAGCGGTATCACCACAACGACCCCGGTCAGTATGGGAATCATTGCGTTCTGCAAGACGTGGCGGAAGAGAACCCGCATCTCCGAAACGCCCTTGGAACGGGCGGTACGCACGTAGTCGCGGTTGATCTCTTCCAGGAAGATGGTTCGATACCAGCGCGTGCTGGAGCCGATACCGCCGATCACACCGACCACGATCGGCAGCATCAGAAACTTCAGGGCGTTTGCTCCCACGTCGTAGCCCGATATCGGCACCAGGTTGAGCAGCTTACCGACGAGAAATTGCCCGCCGATGATGTAGAAAAGGCTCGAAATCGACATCATGGCCACACATACGATCACTCCCCAGAAGTCCACGTAGGTCGCCCGAAAAAAAGCCATCAGCAGGGCAAAGGTGATGTAGCTGACCAGACCCACGAGAAACACCGGTAGGGCGATCGCGAGGCTCGGCCACATGCGGGTACTGATGTCGTAGCCGATGTCGCGTCCCTGATCGGACCGGCCAAACTCGAACGCGAACAACCGTACCGACTTGTTGAAAAAGATCGTGTCCGTCAATTTTGCCGCCCCCGTGGCGCCCGAGTTGAAGACCAGGGGCCTGTCATAGCCGCGGTCCTGTTTCCACTTCGTGATCGCCTCTGGTGTTACGCGCTTTATCCCCAGATGCACGCTTGCCATGTCATCCGGTGAATTGACGACGAAAAACAAGAGGAACGTGATCAGGTTGACGCCGACGAGGATTGGGATCGCGTAGGCGACGCGGCGGATGATATAGGCGATCATCTTTGAACCGTGACCGGTGACCGGTTACCCGTGACCCGTTGCTCGAACCCCGTTACCGGTGACCGGTGACCGGACAATTCAGTGACCGCTGACCGGGGACTGATGACCGGAAACTTCGAAATCGCCGATTTCATCAAATCACGGGTCACGGGTCACTGACTACTGATCGCTGGTCACGGCAGTTGCTGTCTGGCGCTCGCGGCGTCGGAATGAAACGACGGCGGGCACAAGAGACCCACCGACCAGCAGAAAACCCACGACCAGCGGCCAGAGCACGGGCTGATTCCACTCCCGGCGCAGCTTTTCACGCAGGGCAGGTTCGATTCGCAGGTATTTGAGGCCGTTGTTCGCCATCTGGTTGGGCTTGCTATTGAAGACCCAAGCATGTTGCAGAGAGAAGTTCTTGGGAAAGAAGCTCCAGACCCAGGGCGCGTCCTGGCACGCGACCGCCACCATGTGGTCGATGATCGACTGCCGCTCAGGCCCGTTATCCATGTTCTTCATGCGCTCGAACAGACGGTCGAACTGGGGATTCACATAATTCGAGGCGTTCTCCCCTGCGGTTTTCACCTTGTGTTGCTTGCCGTGGAGCAGAAACAGGAAATTTTCCGGGTCGGGATAATCGGCGCCCCAGCCTAGGTAGTAGAGCTGCGTGTTACCCTTGCGGACCTTGTCCTGGAACCGGTTCCAGTCCGTCGCGCGCACAGCGAGCTGCACGCCGATCTTCTCGAGCTGCTTCACGTACCAGTCGAAGCGCGCCTTGGAATCCGGGCCGGCGCCCGCTGCGTCCAGGTTGAGGAGCAGCGGCTCCCCGGTCTTCGCGTTGCGGCCGTTCGGATAGCCCGCCTCCGCGAGCAGCCGCTTCGCGACCTGGATCGATTTGCGTCGCGGCGCGCCGTCCTTCCAGTCGTAGACGTACGGATTGATGCCCGCCTTGCCCTCCCGGTAACCGAAGATGCCGGGTGGAATAGGACCGTGCGCAGCGACGCCTCGCCCGTTGCGGAAAATCGATATGAATTCCTCCTGGTCTATCGCAATCGAGATGGCGTGACGCAGTTTCTTCGCCCGCGCACCATACCCGCCTACGACTGGATCCAGCATATTAAATCCGAGGTAGAACACCGTCGTTCCCACCGACGTCTGCAGCTCTATACCCCGCTCGCGCATTTCGTCCGAGAGCGTGACCTCTCCCTGCCCGCTGAATTGCACGGCCTGGTCGAACGTATCCGATCCAATGCCTGAGGAATCGTAGTACCCCTGGAGAAACTTGTTCCAGTAGGGAATCTGCTCCTTCTCGAGACTCAAGACCACCTTGTCGACGAACGGAAGCGGCTTGCCGGCATCCTTGAGCATCCCTGCTTCGGCGTCGCCGGGCTCGCCTTCCCCGGGATAAACCTCGCCCTCGTAGTACGGGTTGCGCTCGAGCACCATCTGGCGGTTGGGGTTGTTGACGGTGAGCATGTAAGGCCCCGTGCCGATCGGGAACCAGTCGAGCGTGATGTTTTTTTCCGCGAACCCCGCCTGTGCATAGAAGCGGTCCGCTTCGGGCGGAACCGGCGCGAAGAACGGCATTGCGAGCCAGTAGAGGAACTGAGGGTATTTCCCGCGCACGCGTACCCGGTAGGTATAGCGGTCGATCACCCGAACGCCGGCGATTTCGAACTTCGTGAGGTCGAGGAAGCCGCCCCGGGGAAGTTTCTTGTTTTCCTCCGCGAGCTGGTCCGCCAGCTCCCTGAGCCCGACGATGTATCCGCCCATCAACTGCATGATCGGAGAATGCAGGCGGGGATGCGCAAGGCGCTTGAGCTGGTGCACGTAGTCCGCGGCGAGGAGCTCCCGTGTCCCTCGTTCCTTGAAATCGCCGATCGCATGGATTCCGGCGAGATCGCGCCGATTGAGATCGTGATACACGAAACGCCCCTGGTCATCCTTCGCGAGTGCAGGATGCGGTTGGTAGCGGATGCCGGGCCGGATGCGAATCACGTAATCGCTGTAGGCGATATCTTCCGCGCGTGCGTGTTGGGGAAGCCTTCGCCCCTGCGTGTCAAAAAACTCGGGCTGCGGCACGGCGGTCGCGGCAAAGCCGATCAACTGATAGGGCCGCTTCAGATAGTGATACTGCAGGGGCGGTTGATAGATGTTCGCGATCAGTGCGAATTCGTTCATCGCGTATGACTGCACCGGATCGAGGTGCCGCGGACGCTCTGCGAACGAAGTGTAGAGCGTATTGGTGCCGGCATCGCGTGCCGGATACGGATTGTTCCAGGGCGCGGGGCTGCAACCGGCCGCAAACACGCCCGCGAGGACAATCACACGGTTGAGAAAGGCCGCCATCGGGTGGCCAGTGTAGCTGAAGGCCTGCAGCCCGTCAGCCCCGAAACCGTAAGCGCGCGACCGGTTTACGCTATAATTTTTGGCGTTCGCCCCCTCGGACCCGCGTCTCGTAGCGCAGCCAGTTTGCGCCGAGGGAAACCGTGTGTAGAAACAAGGGAAACGAAATGGGATTTTTGCAGGGCAAGAAGATCCTGGTGACCGGCCTTCTGTCGAACCGCTCGATTGCCTATGGGATCGCAAAGGCGCTTGCTCGCGAGGGCGCCGTGCTGGCCTTTACGTATCAGAACGACGATTTGCGCGCGCGGGTCGAGCAGCTTGCCGGGGACTTTGGTAGCGCGCCCGTCCTGCCCTGTGACGTGGCGAGCGACAAGGAAATCTCCGCGCTGTTCGTTGCGCTGGGCCGGCAGTGGGACGGGCTCGACGGGCTTGTCCATTCGATCGCTTACGCGCCCCGGGAGGCTTTGAACGGCGATCTGCTCGAAGGGATGAGCCGGGAGGCCTTCCACATCGCTCACGACGTGAGCTCATATAGCTTTTCCGCCCTGGCCAAGGCCAGTCTGCCGATGATGGAAGGCCGCAAGGCCGCACTGCTGACGCTCACCTACCTGGGCGCGGTACGCGCGATGCCGAACTACAACGTGATGGGGCTCGCCAAGGCCAGCCTGGAGGCCTCAATTCGCTACCTCGCGCCGGCGCTGGGGTCCCGCGGCATACGGGTGAACGGCATTTCCGCCGGCCCGATCAAGACGCTCGCGGCGGCCGGCATCAGCGGCTTCGGCAAGATCCTGAAATTCGTCGAAGACACTGCGCCACTCAAACGCAACGTGACGACCGAAGACGTCGGGAACGCAGCAGCCTTCCTTCTCAGCGACCTCGCTGCCGGCATCACGGGCGAGATTACCTACGTCGACGGCGGATTCAATGGCGTCGTCGCAGGCATAGGTCGAAACGGGAACGGTTAGAGCCTCTATGCAGGCGCGTGAGGCGCGACCAGTGACCGCTGGCCCGGACTGAAGAAGTGACGGGTGACGAGTGACGAGTGATTGGCGACAACACGAAATCTGCGATTTGGAAGTTTCCGGCGATGAGTCACCGGTCACGGAAGACGGTCACGGGTGACCGTTATCGTTGCTCGAGCCGCTCTTTGTTGATCTGAATCTCGGTTTTCTGCCTCGCGCTCGCCAGATAGGCCGCAAGCTCCTGCTGCCCCAGGACCTGCCGCAGCGCTTCCGAAAAACCCCTGCGCTTCTCCGGTGCTATAGCCTCAGCCGGCACGATGCGAGAGACACGTAGTAGCGTGTAGCCGCCCTCGGGATTCTCAACCCCGGCATACGCCGGGAGATTTGTCGCATCAACACGAAACGCCTGACGCACCATGGCCTCGGACAAACCCTTGTGCTCGGTGCGGTTGATGACCTGCGGTGTGCTCCAGGCGACCGTAACGCTCTTGCCTTGCTTCAGCTGCTCGAGCTCACCGCGCCCCGCTTCGACGGCACGCTGCACCGCCGCGCGCCGTTGCAGCAGCTTCTCAATGTCTGCGCGCACCTCGGAGAACGGCCGCGTACTCGCGGGACTGTGCTCGGCCAGACGTACCGCAACGAGCGTGCTCGGCGCCACCTCGATGGCCTCGGAGTTGCGACGATCCTTGAGCACATCCTGGGAAAACACGGCTTCCAGCAACCGCGGATGATTCAACGCAGCCGGCTCAGCGCTGGTGCGCGTGATCCAGCCGCTGCGCTGCACGTCGCTTTTCAGGAGCTCCGCCGCCGCTTCAAGGCTTTCAGACTGCTCGTAGACGGTGTTGCTGAACTGATCCGCAAGTTCTGCGAACCTGTGCCCGGCGCGTTGCTTCTTGAGTTCTTCTTCGATCTGCCCCCGGACCTCCTCGAAGCTCTTGCCCTGCGCCGGCCGGAGTGTCGTCGCCCGGATGATATGAAAGCCATGCTTCGTGGCGACTGGCTGCGCAATCTCCCCCTCCTTCAGCTTGAACAGCGCCGCTTCGAATTCCGGCACATCTTTCATGTTGCCAAGGCTGACGAATCCCAGATCGCCCCCGTTCGCGGCCGAGCCGGGATCCTGCGAGTATTTCTTCGCGAGCTCGGCGAAGCTCGCCGGTTTCTCGGCCAGCTCTTTGTAAATCCCCTCCGCCCGGGCCCGCGCATTCTGCCGCGCATCGGCGCCGGCAGACGCATCGACGCTGATCAGGATATGGCTAGCCCGGCGCGCTTCCTGGGTCTGGTACTGGGAGCGGCGGCTCTCATAGAATTGCTTGAGCTCGGCCGGCTCGAGCTGGATCTGTGACGCCAGCGACTCGGCCGATAACATGACATAATCGACCTTGACTCGCTCCGGAATCTGGAACTCGCGCGGGTTCGCCTCGTAGTACTGCTTGACGGCATCCGGCCCGATCTCCACCTGACCGGCATAGCGGTCCGGCGTGATGCGGTAGTCGCTCACCTCGCGTTGCTGCTCGGCCAGCCGCACCAGCCGGTCGAGCACGGTCTGCGACACAAAGCCACTGCCAAAATACCCTTCTCGCTGCTGTTCCAGCATCAAGTCCTGACGCAAACGGGCCTCGAACCCCGCCGGCGTCATGCCTTCGGACCTGAGAACCTGTTGATAGCGCTCATACGAAAACTGGTTCGTCGCGTCCTTGAACGCCGGCTGCTCGGCGACGACTTTCTGAAGCTGCTGCTCGCTCACGGTCATGCCGCTGCGGATCGCCCGATCGAGCAGCAATCGGCGCTGAATCAGGTTATCCAGCGTGGCATAGCGCAGCTCGGGACTGTCGAGCATAGCGGCGTCGAGCTTTCCCTGCGTCATCCGCCGCAGAGATTCCTGACGGTCGCGCAGCGCGTCGACAAACTCCGGCTGCGAGATATTGTAGTCGCCCACACGCGCAACCGATTGACCGCCGCCCGACGATCGAAAGTAGGAGTCCACGCCAAAGAAGGCGAACGGCACGGCGATCAGAACCAGGACCCCTTGGACGATGCGTTTGTTGCTGCCGACAATATTGAACATGGCTTTCCAAAACAAGGGCGAACCGGGTTCGCCCTTTCAAGCTAAATGGCGGAGCGGACGGGACTCGAACCCGCGACCCCCGGCGTGACAGGCCGGTATTCTAACCAACTGAACTACCGCTCCAATTATGCGATGCGGCACAGCGTCGCTACCGTGGTAACACCGCGCCGATCTTCCCATCCCACGACTATTATGTCCTCGTCCGACGTGCCGCATTGCATTAGTGGTGGGTGCTGAGAGGTTCGAACTCCCGACCTTCGCCTTGTAAGGGCGACGCTCTGCCAACTGAGCTAAGCACCCCGCCTCGGTGGCGGCCCGGCCAAGACAGCCACTTGCCGCACTAAAGTATTTTGGGGTAGATGCGACACCGCGCAACTACCCCAAGACAGAAACCTCGCGGAGTGCTTTCGGAGGCGCTTAGTTTAACTCGTCTTTCAATGCCTTACCAGCGCTGAACTTCGGGACCTTGGCGGCGTGGATCCGAATCTCCTCGCCGGTCCGTGGGTTACGGCCTACGCGCGCCGAGCGCTTGCCGACCCGGAAAGTGCCAAAGCCGACGAGCGTCACCGAGTGCCCTTTTTTCAGCGCGCCCTTGATGGCATCGAGCGCACCGTCGACCGCCCGTTCCGACGCCGACTTCGAAATACCTGCGGACTTGGCAACCAGCTCGACAATATCAGCCTTGTTCATTGTTATCCCCCCAATTTTCCGAATCAACAGACAAGTGCTGCGCTCTCGGCACGCTCTCGAAGGACGAAAGCGGCGCAAATCTTTTTACAACCGGGCTTTTATTGGCGGATGCCGTCAAGAAGCGCTGTGCTGCCTTTATAGCAAGCGCGAAATCCGACTGTCAAGCAAACGAGAACGAGTTCGCGCGTTTCAATCGCGCGCCGTCGTGGATTAGCGACATACAAAAACGAAACGGCCGCTTTCGCGGCCGCTTTGTTCCGGATCAATGTTTGATAGCTGCCGGCGGAGATGCTTCCGCAACTGGTGGAAGCGGAGCAACCCCCTCATCGTCGGAAAGCGGCTGAGGTTTTCGCTCGAGCGCCATATCGAGTACGGAATCAATCCATTTCACGGGATGGATATCAAGTCTGTCCTTAATGTTATCAGGGATTTCCGCGAGATCCTTGACGTTCTCTTCAGGTATCAGGACGGTCTTGATGCCGGCGCGCCGTGCCGCGAGCAGCTTCTCCTTGAGACCACCGATCTGTAGCACCTCGCCCCGCAGCGTGATCTCACCGGTCATCGCCACGTCCGCACGCACCGCGATACCGGTCAGAGCCGAAACCATCGCCGTGCACATCCCGATACCGGCGCTCGGGCCATCCTTCGGGGTTGCGCCTTCCGGAAGGTGGACGTGGATGTCGTGCTTCTGGTAGAAGTCCGCGGGAATGCCGAGTCGTTTGGACCGGCTGCGGACCACGGACAGCGCGGCTTGCACCGACTCCTGCATGACTTCGCCCAGCTTGCCCGTCGTGGTCATCTTGCCCCTGCCCGGCATGATGGCCGATTCGATGGTCAGCATTTCGCCACCGACCTCGGTCCAGGCCAGGCCGGCCACTTGCCCGACTTGGTTCTTCTTTTCGGCCGTGCCAAAGCTATAGCGACGCACGCCGAGATACTTCTCCAAATTGCGCGCGCTAACGGACAGCTTGCGGTCTTCGCCGGCACTCACCAGCGTCTTCACCACTTTGCGGCAGATCTTGGACAGCTCGCGCTC
Source organism: Betaproteobacteria bacterium (assembly GCA_029863175.1). Next base: position 13,285 of record JAOTVX010000062.1, read on the forward strand.
GAGCGCGCGCACGCCGGCTTCCCGCGTGTAGTAGCGGACGATGTCGCGCACCGCGCTCTCCGAAATCGCCAGCTCCGCTGGCTTTAACCCGTGGTTTTTCATCAGCTTGGGCAACAGATGCCGGAGTGCGATGTTGACCTTCTCGTCCTCCGTATAGCCCGAGAGCCGGATGATCTCCATGCGGTCGAGCAGCGCAGGGGGAATGTTGAGCGTGTTCGCGGTGCACACGAACATCACGTCCGAGAGGTCATACTCAACCTCAATGTAATGGTCGACGAAGGTGTGATTCTGCTCAGGGTCAAGCACCTCGAGCAGCGCGCTCGCCGGATCGCCCCGGAAGTCCATGCCCATCTTGTCGACCTCGTCGAGCAGGAACAACGGGTTGCGCACGCCCACGCGCGTCATGTTCTGCAAAATCTTGCCCGGCATCGAGCCGATATAAGTGCGACGATGGCCGCGGATCTCAGCCTCGTCGCGCACGCCGCCGAGTGACATGCGCACGAACTTGCGATTGGTCGCGCGCGCGACCGATTGTCCAAGAGAGGTTTTTCCCACGCCCGGGGCACCCACCAGGCAAAGGATGGGCGCTTTCAGCTTCTCGACGCGCTGCTGCACCGCGAGGTACTCGACGATGCGTTCCTTGACCTTTTCCAGACCGTAGTGGTCTTCGTTCAGCACTTTCTCGGCGGCACCGAGGTCCGTGCTGATCTTGCTCTTCTTCTTCCACGGCAGCGATACGACTGCCTCGATGAAATTGCGCACCACCGTCGCCTCGGCTGACATCGGCGACATCAGCCGCAGCTTCTTCAACTCGGACTCGGCTTTCCTGCGCGCCTCCTTGGGCATATGCGCCGTCTTGATGCGCTTCTCTATTTCATCGAGATCAGCGCCCTCGTCGAGCTCGCCGAGCTCCTTCTGGATCGCCTTGACCTGCTCGTTCAGATAGTACTCGCGCTGGCTCTTCTCCATCTGACGCTTAATGCGGCCGCGAATGCGTTTCTCGACCTGGAGGATCTCGAGCTCGCCCTCAACCAGCTTGAGCAGGTGCTCGAGGCGCTCCTTCACGCTGATCATCTCGAGCACCTCCTGTTTCTGCTCGAGCTTGAGCGGCAAGTGCGCGGCGATCGTGTCGGCGAGGCGCCCGGCCTCGTCGATTCCCGCCAAAGAGGTCAGGATCTCCGGCGGAATCTTCTTGTTCAGCTTCACGTATTGATCAAACTGCTGGATCATCGTGCGCCGCAGTGCCTCCGTCTCGTGGTCAAGCGTGCTGTCGGGCAGGATCGGCGTCAAGGAGACGACGTAATGGGTCGTGGCGTCCGAGATCTCATGAATCCGGGCACGCTGGCTACCCTCGACCAGCACCTTCACCGTGCCGTCGGGCAGCTTGAGCATCTGCAGGATGTTGGCGATGCTGCCGATCTGATAGAGATCTTCCGGGGCCGGATCGTCCTTCGCCGCCGATTTCTGGGCGGCCAGCACGATGCTCTTCCCCGCCTCCATCGCGGTCTCGAGCGCCTTGATCGACTTGGGGCGCCCCACGAACAGCGGGATCACCATGTGCGGAAACACCACCACGTCGCGCAGCGGCAGCAACGGAACTTGCGTCAGGGCTTGTTCTTCAAGCATCGAGTTTCACCAAACAAGGTTGGATAGCGTCTACGTTGGGAAAATTCCCCAAAATTCAAGCGCAAAATGCATACGCCTGATTCCACACCGCTTTTGACCGCTG
>JAOTVX010000001.1 GCA_029863175.1 Betaproteobacteria bacterium
CGGAGTACTTACCGAACAGAATCTTGTCGCCGGCCTTGACGTCGAGCGGGCGCACTTTGCCCTCTTCGCTCACCTTGCCTTTGCCCACGGCAATGACCTCACCCTGATCGGGCTTCTCGGCCGCCGTATCGGGAATGACGATGCCGGACGCAGTTTTGCGCTCCTCTTCCAACCGCTTGACGATGATGCGGTCGTGCAACGGACGAATCTTCATGCTAAAACCTCCTGTGATATGACTGAACGACGGAGAACGGATTGACTAGCACTCCTCTCAATCGAGTGCTAATAATACACGCAAGATCAAGCAAAGACAACGGGTTACAGGCAGGTGGGGATGCTACAGTGTTGGAGTGAGCGCACACTCCACACCCGTGCCAGGCACCTAAGTGCCGAGCCGACTTATCTTTGTGCCGAAATTGGGCTAGTGCGCGGAGTCGAGCGAGGCGGCTGTGGGAACGCCAAACCGGTAGACGGTCTTCCGGCGACCCTCCAGCGTGGGAACGATCGGGTGGTGCGGGCAGGGCGGAGCGCGACGCCCGGCGCCGTCAAGCGTCACATCGTCCGCGTAGTCCGCCCAGATGCCGCCGCTCACCGGCCGAAACAACCACATCAGGTAACCGCGAGTGGCAGCGAGCTGCACCAGCTCGTCCGCATCGGGCGCGTCGGAGACCACCACCTGATTTCCGTTGACGCCGAACGGGAACGAGCCAAATGCCTGCAAGCATTCGAGCGCCTCCGTCGAAGAGGCGCCGGGACGCATGCACCCCGGACGCTCGGCCCGCGCGACGTCCCACGCGCCGAGCTCCCATGCGGCTTCCATGGTCGCACGGTCCACCGCGACCAAGTTCCGCCAGCGATCGTTCAGCTGCAGTGCGGAGCTCGGAACCGGCGTATACGAAACCGCCTCGGCCTCTTCGAGCTCCACCAGTTTCTCCTTGATGAAGCCGTGCCAGTGCAAAGTCAGTATCACCGGCGTGTCGGGGCAAGAAACAGCCGCCAGCGTGATGCCGACCAGCGGCAGGCCCGTCGCAGCGATCTGGTCCCTGATGCGCTCAAGAATATCCATAGGCAGCTCCGTTTAGTTCGAGTGATAAACTCCACTACGCACGCAAGAAAATACGAGCAAGAATGATGCCAATCTGCTCATGCCAACGTCACGCGCGCGATAGCTAGGGGTGGACCCGGCGGGAGAGGTAGTAACGCGGGCCCGGCTGCTGCCGGTCGTGGGGTTTCGTGACCGATGTAACGGTTGACCCGATTGAAGAAGATCCGCTCCTGGCTGCTTAGCACGAGTGCGCTGATTTTCTAATGCTTTCGCGCCCAAAATGCAAACTAGCACTCGCAATGATCTGCTGCTAAAACGCAGCCTGGCTGCCGTCTGGCACCCATGCACGCAAATGAAGCATCACGAGTGGCTGCCGCTCGTTCCCATTGCGCGCGGCGAGGGTTGCTGGCTTCACGATTTCGATGGCCGGCGCTATCTGGATGCGATCAGTTCCTGGTGGGTGAACCTCTTCGGGCACTGCAACCCGCGCATCAATTCAGCGCTGCGTGCACAACTCGAGCGCCTCGAACATGTGCTGCTTGCGGGCTTCAGCCACGAGCCAGTCGTAGAACTTTCCGAGCGCCTTGCGAACGCGACCGGCGGCGCGCTTGGCCACTGTTTCTACGCCAGCGATGGCGCATCCGCGGTCGAGATCGCTCTCAAGATGAGCTTTCATTGCTGGCGTAACCGCAGCCGGCCGGAGAAAACCCGTTTCTTGAGCCTCGCCGGCAGTTATCACGGCGAGACCCTCGGCGCGCTCGCAGTCACCGATGTTCGGCTCTTCAAGGACACCTATGCGCCCCTGCTGATGGGTAGCCATCAGGCGCCAAGCCCCGACTTCCGGCTGGCGGAAAAGGGTGAAGCGCCGCGCGCCTTTGCACTGCGCTGCGCGCGAGCGCTGGAGCAGTTTCTCGAGCGGCACCATGGGGAAACCGCCGCGTTCATCGTCGAGCCGCTGGTGCAGGGCGCCACCGGCATGGCGATGTACGACGCCGAGTACCTGCGCCAGGCGCGCCAGCTGTGCGACCGCTATGACGTACACCTCATTGCCGATGAAATCATGACCGGCTTCGGGCGCACGGGGACCTTCTTCGCTTATGAGCAGGCCGGGATCAAGCCGGACTTCCTGTGCCTGTCGAAAGGCATCACCGGCGGCTACCTCCCGCTCTCGGTCGTCCTTACGCGTAAGTCCATCTACGAAGCGTTCTACGACGAGCAGGTGATGCGCGGATTTCTGCATTCGCACTCCTACACCGGCAACACGCTCGCGTGCCGCGCCGCACTCGCGACCCTGGATATCTTCGAACAGGACCGCGTCATCGAGGCGAACCGCAGCCGGAGCGCCCGCCTGACGGCCGCGACGGAGGCGATCGCCCGTCACCCGCGCGTCCGGCATTTTCGCAGCACCGGCATGATCTGGGCCTTCGATATCGACACCGACGACCCCCACTTCGCCCACAAATTCTTTACCGCGGCGCTGGAACGGGAACTGCTGCTGCGCCCACTTGGCAACACCGTCTATTTCATGCCGCCGTATGTGATCGGCGACCCTGAAATCGCCCTGCTCACCACGCGCACCGCCGAGTTGCTCGACGCGTTGCCTCTCCAATGAGCACCGCTTGAGACTCACATTTCTCGGCGCAGCCGGCGAGGTCACCGGCTCATGCTTTCTCGTGGAAACCGGTGCCGCGCGGTTCCTCGTGGACTGCGGCCTGTTCCAAGGAAATCGCGCGACCCAGGCGAAGAATCGCTCGCGTTTCGCTTTCGATCCGCGCGCGCTCGATTTCGTTCTGCTCACGCACGCCCACATCGATCACTCGGGATTGTTGCCCCGGTTGGTCGCCCGGGGTTTTGGCGGTCCCATCTTCGCCACCGGCGCCACCTGCGACCTGCTTGAAGTCATGCTGACCGATAGCGCGTATATCCAGGAACGGGAGAGCGAGCGCGACCGGCGGGCCAAGGGGCGCCGGCGCATTTCAGAAGAACCTCCGCTCTACACGATAAAGGACGCCGAGCGCTGTCTCAGGCAGCTCGTGCCCGTCGAGTACGATGCCGAGGTCGCACCCCGGCCGGGCGTGCGGGCGTGCTTCCGCGACGCAGGACACATTCTCGGTTCGGCAATCATCGAGATCTGGGTCGGCGAAGGCGCGGCGCGCCGCAAGCTGGTGTGCTCCGGTGACATCGGGCAGCGCCTCCGGCCGCTGGTGCGAGATCCGACCCCCATCGCCAACGCCGACGTGCTGCTGGTGGAGTCCACCTACGGCAACCGGCTGCACCGCTCCTTGTCCGCGACACTGGAAGAGCTGTGTCACGCCGTGACGGACACGCTCGCGCGCAAGGGCGGCAACGTCATCGTGCCGTCGTTCGCCGTCGGCCGCACCCAGGACCTCATCTACCTCCTCGCCGACTTCTACCGCAAAGGTCAGCTCCCCGAGATGGATATCTACGTCGACTCCCCGCTCGCCCTCAAGGCAACCTCGATCACCCTGCGCCACCTCGCCGTGCTCGACGCAGACGCGGCCAAACTCGTGCGCTGGCTTAAAGGCGCCCGGGGTCGGCCGCGGATCCGTTTCGTGCAGGATATCGAGGAGTCGATCGGCCTGCACCGCGTCAAGCGGGGCGCCGTCATCATCTCGGCGAGCGGCATGTGCGAGGCCGGGCGCATCAAGCACCATCTGCGGCATAATCTCGGCAGACCCGAATGCACGATCATCATTTCCGGTTTCCAGGCAGCGGGAACGCTCGGGCGCAGGCTCGTCGATGGCGCAAAGGAAGTGCGCATTTTCGGCATCCCGGTGCCCGTCCGCGCGGAGATCTACACCATCGGCGGGCTGTCCGCGCATGCCGACCAGGAGGGGCTTATCGATTGGCTCTCGCGCTTCGAGCGCGCGCCGCGCACCACCTACGTCGTGCATGGCGAAGCGGACATTGCAGAGCAATTCGCCGGCGTGGTGCGCAGCCGCTTGAAGTGGCGCGGGGTCACAGTGCCGCAGCGGGGCATGAGCGTAAATCTCTCGTAGGATTACCGGTGGCACGTCATTTGCGATCCGCATCGATGCGTTTCGTCTTCCGCTTTCTCATCGCCGCGTTGACAGCGTTGTCGCCGGTCGCAGCCCGGGCCGCTGCCCCGCCGGAGCCGGTGGCGCGCGCCCTCACGCGCGCGGGCATTCCCCAGAGCGCGGCCGGTTTCTACGTGCATGAGATCGGCGCGCCCCGCCCGCTCCTCGCCGTCGGCGCCGACCGCGCGTTCAATCCCGCCTCCACCATCAAGCTGCTCACCACCTATGCGGCGCTGGAGCTGCTCGGTCCCGCTTACACCTGGCAGACGGAGGCGTACGCTGCGGGTAATCTCACCGGCGGGGTGCTCACCGGCGATCTCATTTTGAAGGGCTACGGCGATCCCAAGCTCACGCTCGAGAATTTCTGGCTGTTGCTGCGCGAGTTGCGTGCACGCGGCCTGCGCGAAATCCGCGGTGATCTTGTGCTCGATCGCAGCTATTTCGCTCCTGAAACCGCCGACGCCACCGGCGTCGACGACCAAAAGATGCGTCCCTACAACACGGCGCCCGATGCGCTGCTCGTCAACTTCAAGTCCGTGCGGTTGCAATTCATCCCCGATTCCGCCGCACACGCGGTGCGCGTCATTGCCGAGCCCGACCTCCCGCAGGTGAAGATCGCCAACGAATTGGTTCTCGACGGTGCGCGCTGCGGCTACTGGGAAGCCCGTTTGAGACACGACCTTCAGGACGGGCCCGCGGCCGCCCGTCTGCGGTTCGCCGGGAGGTTCGCAACCGCCTGCGGCGAGCGGGAACGCTACTTCAGCGTCCTCGGCCCCAGCGAATATGCCATCAGCCTGTTCCAGGTGTTGTGGCGCGAGCTCGGGGGCACGTTCACCGGTGGCGTGCGCGAGAGCAAAGTCGGCACTGAAGCGCGCCTGCTGGCTACCTGGAAGTCGCAAACGCTCGCGGAAACGGTGCGGGACATCAACAAGTTCAGCAACAACGTCATGGCCCGCCAGCTCTTTCTCACCCTGGGCGCCGCGGCGGAAGGCGCGCCCGCTACCACCGAAAAGTCGGTGCGCGCCATACGCCAGTGGCTCGCCGACAAAGGCCTCGCGTTTCCCGAGCTCGTCCTCGAGAATGGCGCGGGGCTCTCGCGCCTCGAGCGGCTGAGCGCGCGCAGCCTCGGCCAGCTCCTGCTAACGGCCTATCGCAGCCCGCTGATGCCGGAGCTGATCGCTTCGTTGCCGCTGGCGGCGTCCGACGGCACCATGAAGAAACGGGTCAGGAACGCCGCGGTCGCGGGCCGCGCCCACATGAAGACCGGCACATTGGACGGCGTGCGTGCCATCGCGGGTTATTTACTCGATGCGCAAGGCCGGCGCATGGTCGTCGTCTTCATCGTCAACCATCCCAACGCGTTCAACGCACAGGCCGTGCAGGACGCACTGCTCGACTGGGTCTACCGCCGCGGCAAGGCGCGCTAAAACGTGCTTAAGAGCGCGTAACAAAATCAAGAAGATCAGCCGCAGATAAACGCCGATGAAAATCGGAAAACCTTGTAATCTTCAAGAAATGGTTTTTATCGGCGTCCATCGGCAGCGTAGGATGTATGCGACATTCCGTTACCGGTTCTAACAAGTAAAGGGTCTTCGAGTCCGCTTCCAGGGCTTTTTGCCGTCACAAGCCCAGTTCCTGCCACAAAGCGTCCACGCGGCGCTTCACCTCCTCGCTCATCGCGATCGGCTCGCCCCAGCGGCGGCCGGTTTCCGCCGGCCACTTGTTGGTGGCGTCGATGCCCATCTTGGAACCAAGGCCGGGGACGGGGCTCGCAAAATCGAGATAATCGATGGGTGTGTGCTCGGCGATCAGCGTGTCACGCTGCGGATCCACGCGGGTGGTGAGCGCCCAGATCACTTCCTTCCAGTCACGGATGTTGATGTCATCGTCGGTAACGATGATGAATTTCGTGTACATGAACTGCCGCAGAAAGCTCCAGATCCCGAACATCACGCGTTTCGCGTGCCCCGGGTACTGCTTCTTCACGCTGACGACCGCCAGCCGGTACGAACAACCCTCAGGCGGCAGGTAGAAATCCACGATCTCGGGGAACTGGCGCGTCAGCAACGGCACGAAGACCTCGTTCAACGCCATACCCAGGACCGCCGGCTCGTCCGGCGGTTTTCCGGTGTAGGTCGAGTGATAAATCGGATCGCGGCGGGTCGTGATCCGATTTATCGTGAAAACCGGAAAACGCTCTGTTTCATTGTAGTAGCCGGTGTGGTCGCCAAAAGGTCCCTCGAGCGCGGTCTCCCCGGGATGTATAAAGCCCTCCAGCACGATCTCCGCCGAGGCGGGGACCTGCAGGTCGTGGCTCCGGCATTTCGCGATCTCGGTCTTGGCGCCGCGCAGCAGCCCCGCAAACTGGTACTCGGACAGCGCGTCCGGCACGGGCGTCACCGCGCCCAACATGGTCGCCGGATCCGCCCCGAGCGCCACCGCAACGGGAAACGGCTCCTGCGGGCGCGCGAGGGCGTGATCGCGGTAATCGAGCGCGCCGCCGCGGTGCGCCAGCCAGCGCATGATGACTTTGTTCCTGGCGATCACCTGTTGGCGATAGATGCCGAGATTCTGACGGCGACGGGCGGGCCCGCGCGTAACGGTCAGGCCCCACGTGATGAGCGGCGCGGCGTCGGCCGGCCAGCAAGTCTGGATCGGCAGCCGGCCCAGGTCCACCTCCGCGCCCTCCCACACTATTTCCTGGCACGGTGCGCTCGAGACTTCGCGCGGCTGCATCGTCAGCACCTGCTTGAGCAGGGGCAGCTTCTCCCAGACCTCTTTCCACCCGCGCGGGGGCTGGGGCTCCTTCAGATACGCCAGCAGCTTGCCGAGATCGCGCAGCGCGGGCACCGGATTATCCGCGTCCACGCCCAGGCCGAAGGCAACGCGCTTCACCGTGCCGAATAGATTCCCAAGCACGGGAATGGCATGACCGGCGGGCTTCTCGAACAGGAGCGCGGGCCCGCTGCGCCGAAGGACGCGGTCGCAGATCTCGGTCATCTCGAGCCGCGGGTCGACTGCGGCAGCGATGCGCTTTAACTCTCCGCGCGTATCAAGCTGGGCGAGGAAATCACGCAGGTCGCGATATTTCATGACGCAGCCATCCGGCCGTGGGTCATAGCCGCATCCGGACGCGGACGTATAGGTCGAGCGCAAGCCCCGCAAAAATGGCGAGCCCGACCCAGTTGTTGTTGAGAAACGCCCTGAAGCAGGCCTCGCGGTTGCGCTCCCGGATCAGGCGGTACTGGTAGCCCACAAGGCCCGCCGCCACGACCAGTCCGGCGAAGTACATCGCGCCGAGCTGCCGCTCGTAGCCGACGCCCACCATGACGATCAGAAACAGTGCATGAGCGATCATCACGCCGGCGACGTCGTGGCGTCCGAGCAGGATCGCCGAGGACTTGAGTCCGAGCTTCACGTCGTCGTCGCGATCCACCATCGCATATTCGGTGTCGTAGGCGATGGCCCAGAACACATTGGCGATCATCAGCACCCACGCTACCTTCATGAGACTGCCGTGTTGCGCGGCAAAGGCCATCGGGATCGAGAAACCAAAGGCGATTCCCAGCCACGCCTGCGGGAACGAGAACACGCGCTTGAGAAACGGATAGACCGCAGCCAGCGGAAGCGCAATAAACGCCAGCATCACGGTAAGCCGGTTGAGCTGCAGCACGAGCAGGAAGGCGAGCAGCAACAGAAACGCCGCCAGCGCGAGCGCCTCGAGCGGGGACACCTCGCCCGTGGCCAGCGGACGATCGCGGGTGCGCTCGACATGAGGGTCAAAGTTGCGGTCGGCATAATCGTTCACGATGCACCCAAAAGAGCGCATCAGGACTACGCCGACGATAAAGATCGCCAGGTTGTCGTAGTCCGGAATGCCGTACGCGGCAAGCCATAGCCCCCACAGCGCGGGCCAGAGCAGCAGCAGGGCGCCGATCGGTTTGTCGAGCCGTATGAGCCGCTCGTAGGCATCGAGCCGGCGCTTGACCGTCGCAATCACAGCGTGAGTATCCCGGGCAGGAAGATCTCGGTCACCAGTATAGGCGAATTGCGCAGTGTGAATAGCGAGCGCCGCGCCCACAGCGCGGGCCGCGGCCCGCGCGCGCCTGCGAGTGCCCGCGCGTTGAGCTCGTCGCGCGCGCTCAGCTCACGGAATCGGAGCGGCTGGCGCCGCACGCGCGGGTTCGCGAATAACGCCGCGCCCAACGGCTGCGTTCCGAGGCGGATGAGCGCTCGCCACGCCCGGCGCAGGTCACTGCGGCGCGCCACGCTATGCGCGAACACTACTGGTATGCCGCCGCAGCAAAGGTAGACCTCGCGCACCAGAGTTTGGCGCGCCGCGGCACCGAACAGAAAACGCTCCTCGCGTGTCGCGCGCCGCGGCCCCTGAAACACGAGTTCCACGCGAAACGCCTTGCAGCGGGCACGGATGCGGCCGGTCAGCGAGCCGCGATCGATCAGCCAGTCGTGGTACCGGCCGGCGCCCGCGGCGGGATGGCGGCGCCAGTAGCGGTCGCGTCGAATGGTAACCACAAGGCGAATTGTATTAGTGTATTAGACCTTCAGGTATTCATGCTTTGCTCCCAGCCAGCGCGTGAGGTGGCGCCGCGCGGCCTGGGGTTGATCACGCAGCAGCACTTCGGCCGCCTTGCGCGCCGCGTCGAGCAGATCGAGGTCCGCATTGAGATCGGCAAATCTGAGCAGCGGCACTCCGCTCTGCCGCGCGCCAAGCAGCTCGCCGGGCCCGCGCAGCACCAGATCCTGGCGCGCGATTTCGAAACCGTCGCGGTTCTCATAAATGACCTTGAGTCGTTCACGCGCCGTCGCCGTCAGCGGACGCGCGTAGAGAAGAATGCAGACGCTCTCGCCCGCGCCGCGACCGACCCGTCCACGCAGCTGGTGCAATTGCGCGAGTCCCATGCGCTCCGCGTTCTCGATCACCATCAGGGTCGCGTTGGGAACGTCCACGCCCACCTCGATGACCGTGGTCGCGACGAGCAGTTGAATCTCCCCGTCCCGGAACGCCTCCATTACCCGGACCTTCTCCTCGCCCTTCAGTCGCCCGTGGACGAGTCCGAGCTTGAGCTCGGGAAAGGTCGCGGTGAGCGCGGCATGCGTCTGGAGCGCGGTCTTTAACTGGCGCGCCTCGGATTCCTCGATCAATGGACAAACCCAGTAGGCCTGGCTGCCCGCCACGCATGCGTCGCGCACGCGCTGGATCACCTCGGCCCGGCGCGCTTCCGAGATCAGCTTGGTGGTCATCGGGGCTCGCCCGGGCGGCAGCTCGTCGATAGTCGAGACGTCGAGGTCGGCGTAATAGCTCATTGCGAGCGTCCGCGGTATCGGGGTCGCGCTCATCATGAGCTGGTGCGGTTGCGCCCCCTGATTCGGGCGCGAGCCTTTCAGGCGCAGCGCGAGACGCTGATGCACACCAAAGCGGTGCTGCTCGTCCACGATCGCGAGCGCCAGATCGGCAAAGGCGACTTCCTCTTCGATCAAGGCATGCGTGCCGACGACGATTTGCGCCACGCCCTGCGCGGCGGCCGCAAGCGCGGCACGCTTGTCCTTGCGGCCGAGGCTCCCGGACAACCACGCCACCTCCAACCCGAGCGGCGCAAGCCAGGCCGCGAACTTGCGGTAATGCTGCTCGGCCAGGATCTCGGTCGGCGCCATGACCGCGACTTGCCGCCCGTTCTCGACGCATTGCAAGGCAGCGAGCACGGCGACCACGGTCTTCCCGCTGCCCACGTCGCCCTGCAGCAAGCGTTGCATCGGATGCGGCTCACTGAGATCTCGTTCGATGTCCCGCCACGCCTTGCGCTGCGCTCGCGTCAGCTCGAACGGTAAACGCGCGAGCAAGGCACGGGTCAGCTCCCGGCGTGGGCGCAGAGACGGCGCGCCGGCGCCGCGCCGGCGCTCGTGATGCAGCCGCATCGAGAGTTGCTGCGCGAGCAGCTCGTCGAATTTCACGCGGCGCCACGCCGGATGGCGACGCTCCTGCAACTCCGACTGCCGGATCTGTGGCGGCGGGTTGTGCAGCAGCAGAACCGCGTCACGGAACGAAGGCAGCGAGGCCCGCGCCAGCAGCGCCGGTGGCAGCGTGTCCGTCAGGTCGCAGTCGTTGAGCGCGCGCGCGATCAGGTACCGCAGCGTGTCCTGGGCAAGCCCGGCCGTCGTGGGATAGACCGGGGTCAGCGCCGTCGCAACCGGCATCTCCCCGCGAACGACGCGGTAGCGCGGATGCACCATCTCGGGTCCATGAAAGCCGTGCCGGATCTCCCCGTAGGCGCGCACGCGCGTGCCGGCAGCGAGCTGCTTCACCTGGCTCATGTAGAAATTGAAAAATCGCAGGGTGAGCACCCCGCTGCCGTCCTCGATATAGCAAACGAGCTGACGCCGGGGGCGGTACTTGATGTCGCACTCGACGACGGTGCCCTCGACCAGCGCGGGCCCGCTCGCCGGCGCGTGATTGATCGGGTCGAGCCGCGTCTCGTCGTCGTAGCGCAGCGGCAGGTGCAGGACCAGATCGAACTTGCTGCTGATGCCGAGCTTGGCAAGGCGGGCCAGCGTGCTCCTGCTGAGCCCGGAAAGTGATGAGTGATGAGTGATGAGTGATGAGGGAGCGACGGCCTTGGTTCTCACGCCTCACCTTTCATTCTGCACTCTGCGCTGCTCAATCGAGATGCATGATGGCGTCGACTTCCACGAGCGCGCCGCGCGGAAGGCTCGCGACGCCGAGCGTCGCGCGCGCCGGATAAGGCGCCGCGAAACAAGCGACCATGATTTCGTTCACGCGGCCAAAGTCGTCGAGATCGATGAGGTAGACGGTCAGCCTAACGATATCGCGCAGATCGCCGCCCGCTGCTTGCGCCACGGCCCTGAGGTTCTCGAAGACACGACGAGCCTGCGCATCGAGTCCCGGCACGAGCTCCATGGTCGCCGGGTCGAGCCCGATCTGTCCGGCGAGATAGACCGTGTTGCCGCAGCGCACCGCCTGCGAGTACGGACCGATCGCTTTGGGTGCCGCTTCCGAGTGAATGATCTGCTTTGGCATATCTGCTTCCTTGATCGTGGAACCGGGGTGAGCACGCCAATGATGTAACGCCACCGGCAATCTTTCAATCGAGCGCGGTCCCGCGCGTGTCAGCCGGGGAGCCGCAGCACGTACTTGGCCAGAATGTTGCGCTGGATCTCGCTCGAGCCGCCGTAGATCGTGGCCGGCCGCGCATAATAGAACGGGTTCAGGAAGTCCGCTTCCACACCTGCGACATCCTGTACGCCCGGCATCACCCCCTGCTCGTCGCCGATTTCGACAAGGAGGTCCGTCAAGCGCTGCCACGTCTCCATCGCCCAGATCTTCAGCGTGGAAACCTCGGGCCCCAATGTCTCACCGCGCTTTGCCTGCTCCACGAACCGGCCGTAGAGCGCGGCGAGATCCTCCAGGTCGAGCTTGACCGCGGCGTAGCGATCCACGAACCCTGCGTCGGCAAACAGGCCTTTCGCCCGCGCAATCGCCTCCAGCCGGCGCAACGCATACTGCGGGCGGCGCGGGCTGCCAATGTTGAGCCGCTCGAACGAGAGCAGCGCTTTGGCAATGTTCCACCCGTCGTTCAATTGGCCCACGAGCGCGGCAGACGGCACGCGAACGTCGTCGAAGAACACCTGGCAGAACTCGTCGTGCCCCGCGAGATTGCGGATCGGGCGGATCGTTATCCCGGGCGTCTGCAGGTCAACAATGAAGAAGCTGATGCCCGCCTGTTTTTTCGCCTGCCGATCGGTGCGGGCCAGCAGATAAATGTGCGTCGCGTCGTCCGCAAGCGATGTCCAGATCTTCTGGCCATTAATGACAAACCCATCGTCCACGCGCGTCGCGGTGGTTTGAAGGCTCGCCAGATCCGAACCCGCGTTAGGCTCGGAGTAGCCCTGGCACCAGATGAATTCGCCCGAGAGCGTGCGCGGCAGGTAGTGCCGTTTCTGCTCCTCGGTGCCAAACTTCATGATGATCGGCCCGACCTGGGTGATGCCCTGGTCCGGCGCGCGCGCGACTCCGTGGCGCTCCATCTCCTCGAGCAGGATCACCATTTTTCCCGCCTCGAGTGCCATGCCGCCCCATTCGTGCGGCCAGTTGGGAGCGATCCAGCCTTTCTCGTAGAGCGTGTGCCACCACTCCTTCATCTCGTGCCAGCGGGCGCGGCGCAGGATGTAGCGCAGCGCTGGCGGATACTCGGCCTCGAAAAACGCCCGCGCCTCGCGGCGGAAGTCCTCGTCGCTCATCGCGTTCCAGTCAGTCATGCCGCCCTCGATCGATGCCATGTCAAAAAACGAAATACCAAATTCAGCCACGGAAACACACGGAAGTACACGGAAGTAAATCGGTTTTCAATTTTGGATCCTTTCCGTGTGATTCCGTGGCCAAGTTCTTTCTATTCACCATTCACCATTCACGCTGTTCAAAGCAACGTAGCGCCGGCGATGCTGCGTGGTATTGCCGAGCCAGGCGGCAAGCACCAGCGCGCGTTTCATATAGAGCCCGATATCGCAATCGTCCGTGAAGCCGATCGCGCCGTGCAGCTGGATCGCCTCGCGCGTCACCCGGAGCGCGACGTCCGAGCAGCGCGCCTTGACCCGGCTCGCGAGGGCGGACCGGGTCGCCGCATCCGGCGCGCCGTCAAGCGTCTCGAGCACCTGATCAAGAACGGCACCAGCCAGCTCTTTCTGGATGTAGAGATCCACCGCGCGGTGCTGAAGCGCCTGAAAGCTGCCGATTGGCTTGCCGAATTGCACGCGGGTCTTCAGGTAATCGAGGCTGATTTCCAACGCCCGCTCCGCCAAGCCGCAAAGTTCCGCGCTCGCGATGGCCGCGCCGTAATCGAGCGAGCGCGCCAGCGCGTCGGCCGCCGCAGTTCCTCGGGCGACGACGTGAGCTCGTGAAACCAGCGCATCGGTGAGCGTGAGGGTGCCGAAGTGGCGCCCGTCCGCCAGCAACTCGAGCTCGAGCCTCACACCGGCGGTGTCGCGCGCCACCCAGAACAATGCGGGGCTCGCTTCGGCGAGCGCGGATACCAGAAAAGCGTCCGCTTGTGCCGCGCCGCCGATAAAGCGCTTGACGCCGGTAAGCCGATAGCCGCCCTCCAACGGCCGCGCCTGTAGCGCTGGCGGGCCGGCGGCCCATGCGCCGGCTGTTTCTTGCCAAGCCAGCACAGGCACGATCCCACCCGCAACGATGCGTGGCAGTTGCTCGCGCTTCAGTGCTTCGCAATCGCCATCGGCGAGCGCGGTGGCAGCCATCACCGCCGATGCGACCAGCGGCTCGGGCGCCAGGGCGCGTGCAAGGCCCTTGGCGACGACACCCATTTCGGACAATCCGAGCCCCAGCCCGCCGTACGTGTCCGGCACGAGTATCCCCAGCCAGCCAAGCTCGGCCATCCGCCGCCAGGTCGCGTGATCGTATTCCTCGTTCGACCCACGCAAGCGCCGCGCCCGCACGACGTCCGTGCCGCGGCCCGTGAATGCTGCAACACTGTCTGCGAGCAGCGCCCGGTGCGGCGCGTCAGCTACGGTTCGCGATACGGAACTTTCCGCCATCGCGGCCCTGTCAGCTAAACAGGTACTGCCCCAGCCACCACGCGATCGCAGCGATGAAAGCCGAGCACGGAATCGTAATGACCCAGGCGATGACGATGGTGCCCGCAATGCCCCACCGCACCGCGGAAACAGATTGTGTCGCTCCAACGCCGGTAATTGCGCCAGCAATAGTGTGAGTCGTTGAAACGGGAATACCGAGCCCGGTCGCGAGAAACAGGCTGATCGCCCCTCCCGTTTCAGCGCAAAAGCCGCCGACCGGCTTGAGCTTGGTAATGCGTTGTCCCATGGTCTTCACGATGCGCCAGCCGCCAAACGCCGTGCCGAGCGCGATCGTCACATAGCAGACAATCACAACCCACGCGGGAACCTCCTGCTCGACGTTCGTCATACCCGCTGCGATCAGCAGCATCCAGATGATGCCGATCGTCTTCTGCGCATCGTTGCCGCCATGGCCCAGGCTGTAGAGGGAGGCGGAGACGAGCTGCAAGTGCCGAAACCATTTGTCCATGCGCGCCGGTGTGCTGCGCAGGAATAACCACGACACCGCAAGCATGAGAATCGAGCCGAGCAACATGCCCAGCAGCGGCGCGACAAAGATGAATACAACGGTCTTCATCAGTCCACCGCCGACGAGCACCCACAGGCCGCCTTTGGCCACCGCGGCGCCGGCCAGCCCGCCGATCAACGCATGGGACGAGCTTGAAGGAAGGCCGTAGAACCACGTGATGAGATTCCACGCGATGGCACCCATCAGCGCCCCAAACACCACGTAATGATCCACGACGGAAGGATCCACGATGCCACGCCCGACTGTTGTGGCCACCTTGAGCTGGAAGATGAACAGCGCGGCGAAATTGAAGAATGCGGCGAGCAGCACCGCCTGATGGGGTTTCAATACGCGCGTCGAGACCACCGTGGCAATAGCGTTGGCCGCGTCGTGGAAACCGTTCAGAAAGTCGAAGACCAGCGCAACCGCTACCAGAAAGATCACGGCCCCGAGGCCGATCGGCGCTATCTCCATCGCGGCGTGCCTAGGAATGCTCTAGGACGATGCCTTCGACGATATTCGCCACGTCCTCGCAGCGGTCAGTGATCAGTTCCAGCTGCTCGTAGATCGAGCGCAGCTTGATGAGTTCCTTGACATCGGCCTCCTCGCGGAACAGCCGTGATATGGCGGAGCGCATCACGCGGTCCGCGTCGGATTCCAACCGATCGATTTCCTGGCAGGTCTTGAAAATGGCTTCAGGCGCGCGCAGATTGGAAAGCAGCCCCACAACGGAACGCACGCGGTCGCAGCACATCTGGCAGATATGGGTCAGCTGCCCCGCCTCAGGTGTGACGCGCCGGATATCATAGAGCACTACTGACTCGGCGACGTCCTGGATGAGGTCGAGGATGTCGTCCATGCGGGTGATGAGCTGGTGGATCTGATCGCGGTCGATCGGCGTGATGAAGGTCTTGTGCAGAAGCGAGATCGCCTCGTGCGTAATCTTGTCCGCATCGCGCTCGGCCGTGTCGATGCGGCGCGCGTAATCTCCAGAAGCCGCCGTGTTCGCCATCAGCTGCACAAGCGCATCGCTTCCAATCACGATCTGCGCGGCATGGGCATTGAACAGATCGAAGAATCGACCTTCTCGGGGCATCAGTTTGTTGAGCATGTTCGTATTGTTATCTTCTTAGATGTGGCGGTGGTCCCGGGGCGCTCCGGAAGCCGGGCAGCGATATCCGGTTCGTCGTATTGTGCCAGAGTCGGCGCGAACGCAATGCGGCTGCCGCCGGCGCTGATGCAGTTCGTCAGTCGGCATCTAAAACGACACGGGCCAGAGAAACTCCGGCCCGGGATTGAGTGGTGGAGACGAGGAGGATCGAACTCCCGACCTTCGCATCGCGAACGCGACGCTCTCTCAGCTGAGCTACGTCCCGGTTTTATGCAAATCAGTTAGTTAGCGTGCCTCCCCAACCGGTTTGACCGAACGCCTGACCGAAAGAGCGTTCGCTGTTCATTAGAAAGTCGGTCTTTGCTAATGTGCTGAGCCATATTCTGGGAGAGTACGGCCAGGCCGCGCCCCCGAGTCTTCTCACCATGCGCAGTGAGGGACTACCTGAGCGACGGCTCTGGGTCGAGGCTGCGTGAAAAAAAGTTCACGCCGAGACATTACCGCTTGACGAAAATTGGACACTACGACGCACTCGACGGCAGTCACCCTTGCCATTGAGCGCGAACTAGTTGGCATTCCGTTGGTGAGTTATCCGTGGGACTCAATATAAAACAAGGAGTTGGTGGCGCGACCGGTCACTGGGCCGTTCCGGCATGAAACCTGCGGTGGAAATGCATCGGGCAAGGCATCATGGACGGGCATTAAGGAGGGACGCATGTCATCGAGGGCATGGATCGCCGTAACCGGTATAACGGTAGTCATGGGTCTTGGAGGCTGTGGAACGGTGTCACCCTATGTCCCAGCGCCAGTCGGCTACTCGGATGCGCGGAATGCCAGCTTCGAGGAAGATAATCTCGGCGCTAATGGCCTGGGATCGTCGCCTGTGCTTGGCGTGTCCGTCGACTACCGCTTCTTCTGAGCCGTTTCCGTTGGCTGCAACGGGACGTGGAGGAGGAGAAAAGCTACCTAATCAAATCCTCATTCAGCCGTAACCACACACCCCGCTTCGGCGGGGTTTTTGTTTGGGGCGCTACTCCTGCAAGAAGTTGCCGACCGCGCAGGACTGAGGCCACTTGCCGGCGCCCCATCTGTATAGGGTCCAGATTAGACCTGGGCGGGCAGCGGAGCGGGTGTTTGACCGATTCGCTGACCGAATTTTGACCGAAAACGTTCGGTCCACCGGTGTGCGCGAAGCGCGGTTCTTTGAACCGACGTGCTAAGCAACTGCGAGTAAGTGGTTCAGAAAAAAGGCCAGAGAAACTCTGGCCCGGGAATGAGTGGTGGAGACGAGGAGGATCGAACTCCCGACCTTCGCATTGCGAACGCGACGCTCTCCCAGCTGAGCTACGTCCCCACTTTTTTGCGAGGCGTTATGTTACAACGGCTTGGAACAACACGCCAATCTCTCGGCAGGCGGCGGGGGAGCGCGGCGCCCCTATTATGTTGCGTACATTGGTGCAACCTCGAGAGGGGCCCATGGACATCAATCCGCCTCGCGTTCGTGAGCGGTGACGCGGGCAAGACTTTCCTGCCGATGGCCGTGCTCGGGCTGGAAAACCAGCAGAACCTCTTCGTTATGGGAAAAGCGCCGGAAGCGGCTCTTCGAATACGAGGCCGACCTCGTGCGAAGCGAGGAGATGTGCCGCACGCTCGCCGAGTTGCAGCTGCTCGAGACCTTTACCATGCCGGCGGTCCCGAACCAGTGCACGCCGATCGCCATGACAGGCATGTACCGCGTCGCCGAAAGCAAGCTTATTTTGGGGAGCAGCGCAGGCTCATCAGGTCCTGCACGCCGGTGAGTGCTTCGGGAGAGCGTGCCCGTGCAAGCCAGGCCTCGAGATCCGTTCCGGGTTTAACGAGCGGCGAGACCACGGCACGAAACCGCGCGCTGATCTCGTCGGCCGTCATCGGACGCTTGGGTGAGCCCGGCGGCAGCCAGACCGCGTGCTCACGGCGCCGTCCGTCGGTGAACCGCACGCTCACGCGCGCGGGCACGTACTCGGTCGTGGTCGCGCGTTCGACTTCGGGGTCGCGCACGCACACCGTCCGGCGCGAGAGATCACGCACCCGGGCATCGCTGAGGCTTTGCTCAAAGTCATCCAACGTCAGCACCGGCGGCCATTCGCGCCCCGGCGCGAGCGTTAGCGCCATCGCCACGGCGAAAGGCACGCTCATCTGGGCCTGCTGCAGCTCGACCGGGTCATTGTCCGTGAGCCGCCCCTCAATCACCGCCGGGATACCCACTTCCACCGCCTCGATCTCCGCCAGCGCCACGCCCTGGCGTGAGAGCTCGCAGGCCGCTTCCACCGCGGCCTGTAGTCGCGCGCTGCCCGCGTGGGGCTTGAGCGTCAGGTCCGCGATGCGAAAGGCAGTGCCAAGTTGGTCCTCGATCACGCGCGCGTCAAAGGCGTCCGCGAGTGCCCGCGCGAACCCCTGCTCCCCTTCGATTGCGTCGCGCGGCCCCGTCAAGCCGGCGCGCGCGAGTAATGCCACTTCCACCCCGCCCGCGGCGGCCTTCCCGGCATGCAGCCGCTTCACTTCGGAGCCGGAAAGGAAAAACTGCGTGGTCCCGCCCGCATAGCTCGCCGCCATCCCGAGCGCGTCACGCGTGCCCTTCACGCCGAGACCCAGCAGCTTCGCTGCTGCTGCTGCGGCGCCGAACACGCCGCAGGTCGGCGTCGACTGGAAGCCGCGCCGGAAGTGGCTCGGCTGCACGCTCAAGCCCACGCGGATCATGGTTTCGTAGCCTGCGACCGCGGCGGCGACGAGGCTCTGTCCGTCCGCCCGCGTCATCTCGCCAACCGCCAGCACGGCCGGCCACACCACGACGCCAGGGTGCAGCATCGCCCCGACATGCGTGTCGTCCCAATCGAGGCTGCCGGCAATGACCCCGTTCAAATAGGCGGCGCGAACCGGGTCGGTCCGCTCATCGGAGTACAGCACCGCGGCAAGCGGTGCGCCTCCGAGCGGCGCAAGGGCGCCGCGCAGGCGCGCGACCCACGGCGCACCAGCACCGACTGCGGCCACGCGAAAAAAATCGATCAGAAGCACCCCCATCTGGGCGTGCACCGCCGCCGGCAGATCCTGATAGCGCAAGGCCGCGGCAAACTCCGCGAGCCGTTGCGTGGCCGGGAAGACGGCGGCAGCGCACATCGCGGATCAACGCGCCCGATGCGCCCACGTAAGCAGCGCGGCGCCGGCAACGATCATGGGCAGGGACAGCCACTGTCCCATTGACCAGCCGAGTGCCAGCAGCCCGAGGAAGCCGTCGGGCTCGCGGGTGAATTCGACGAGGAAGCGCAACGACCCGTAGCCCACGAGGAACAGCCCGGACACCATGCCGCGAGCGCGCGGTTTGGACGAGTACCACCATAGCAGCGTGAACAGCACGAGCCCTTCCAGCAGGAACTCGTAGAGCTGCGAGGGATGCCGCGGTATCCGATCCACGTTCGGGAAGATCATGGCCCATGGCACCGTCGCGGGCCGTCCCCACAGCTCCGCGTTGATGAAGTTGCCGAGACGGCCGGTCGCCAGCGCGAGCGGCACGAGCGGGGCAATGAAATCGGTGACGCGCAGCCAGTCCTGCCGGCGGCTCGCGGCAAACCACGCCATGGCGATGACCACGCCGAGAAAGCCGCCGTGAAACGACATCCCCCCTTCCCAGAGGTAAAGGATGCGCCACGGTTCGGCGAGGTAGCTGCCGAACTTATAGAAGAGCACGTAGCCGAGGCGGCCGCCGACGATGGTGCCGAGAATGCAGAAGAACAGCGCGTCGTCCAGGTCTTTCTCGCTCCACACGCTTCCCGGGAGAGTGCGGATGCGATAGCGCCCCGCGAACCAGCAAAGCGCGAAGCCGATGAGATACATCAGCCCGTACCAGCGCACGGCCAGCGGGCCGAGTTGGAGCGCGATGGGA
Source organism: Betaproteobacteria bacterium (assembly GCA_029863175.1). The sequence continues at coordinate 19,264 of JAOTVX010000001.1, forward strand.
TCGAACTGCGGGTGGACCAGCATTCGGAGGGGCCGTGACGGATGCGCTAAAATAGGCGCCCTCATTATACGTGTCCTTGCACCGGAGTCGTCCCATGCCAGCCAATCGACGCAGTTCACTCATTACGCAAGGCATTGCGCGCGCGCCCAACCGGTCGATGTTGCGCGCGGTTGGTTTCGGAGACACGGACTTTGAAAAGCCGATCGTCGGGGTGGCGAACGGGTACTCGAACATGAACCCCTGCAACGCGGGAATCCAGCCGCTGGTGGACCGGGCCATGGCCGCCCTGAAAGAAGCGGGCGCCATGCCGCAGGTATTCGGCGTGCCGACCGTGACCGACGGCATCGGAATGGGCACGGAAGCCATGAAATACTCGCTCGTCTCGCGCGAAGTCATCGCCGACTGCATCGAGACCGCGGTCAACGGGCAGGCGATGGACGGCGTGCTGGTCTGCGGCGGCTGCGACAAGAACATGCCAGCCGGCATGATCGCGATGCTGCGCATGAATGTGCCCGGCATCTACGTCTACGCCGGCACGATCAAGCCCGGCAAGTGGAAAGGCCAGGACCTCACCGTCGTCAGTGCGTTCGAGGCCGTGGGCGCGTATACCGCCGGCAAGATGAGCGAGGAGGATTTCATCGGGATCGAGAAGAACGCGTGCCCGACCGTTGGCGCCTGCGGCGGGATGTTTACGGCCAACACCATGTCCTCCTCCTTCGAGGCACTCGGCATGAGCTTGCTCGGCTCCTCGCAGCTCGCTTCGCCGGATCCCGAGAAAGCCGATTCCGCGGCCGCGTCAGCGCGCGTGCTGGTCGAGGCGGTCCGGAAGAACCTCAAGCCGCGCGATATCGTCACGCGGAAATCCATCGAAAACGCGGCTGCGCTGGTCATGGCGACTGGCGGTTCGACCAACGCTGTGCTGCACTATCTCGCGATCGCGCATGCCGCCGACGTCAAGTGGACGATCGACGATTTCGAGCGCGTGCGCAGGAAAGTGCCCGTGCTGTGCGATCTCAAGCCCTCGGGCCGCTACGTGGCAGTGGACTTCCACCGCGCGGGCGGCGTGCCGCAGGTCTTGAAGATGCTGCTCAATCACGGGTTGCTGCACGGTGATTGCATGACGATCACGGGGCGCACGCTCGCCGACGAGCTGCACGAGATCCCGGACAAGCCGCGCGCGGATCAGGACGTCATTCGCCCGTGGAGCAATCCGCTGTATCCCCACGGCCATCTCGCGATCCTCAAGGGCAACCTCGCGCCCGAGGGCTGTGTCGCAAAGATCCTCGGACTCAAGTCGCCCAAGATCACGGGCCCGGCGCGCGTCTTCAAATCCGAGCCGGAATGCATGAAGGCAATCATGGCGAAGAGAATCAAGGCGGGCGACGTGATCGTGATCCGCTATGAAGGCCCCAAGGGCGGCCCCGGCATGCAGGAGATGCTCGCGCCGACCGGGGCGCTGATCGGACAAGGGCTGGGCGAATCCGTGGGGTTGATCACGGATGGCCGGTTCTCGGGTGGCACCTGGGGAATCGTGGTCGGACACGTCGCGCCGGAAGCGTTTGTCGGCGGCCCGATCGCGCTGGTCAAGAACGGCGACTCGGTCACGATCGATGCGCACAAACGGCTGATCCAGCTCAATGTGCCGGCGAAGGAGCTCGCCGCACGTCGCAAGAAGTGGAAGCAGCCCAGGCCGCGCTATACGCGCGGCGCGCTTGCCAAGTACATCCGACTCGTTTCGACGGCAAGCAAAGGCGCGGTCACCGATTGATCCCGCGCCGCCTGCCGAACGCTCCGGTCGCGCGTGTGCCAAAATGCGTTGCGAATAGGTCGTCGCGGCCATGCCCAACCGTCTAGCCAGCCAGACTTCACCCTACCTGCAGCAGCACGCCGATAATCCCGTGGACTGGCATCCCTGGGACCCGGAGGCGCTTGCGCTCGCCCGGCGCGAGAACAAACCGATCCTGCTCTCGGTCGGCTACTCTGCGTGCCACTGGTGCCACGTGATGGCCCACGAGTCGTTCGAGGATCCCGAGGTGGCAGCGCAGATGAACCGTCACTTCGTCAACATCAAGGTGGACCGCGAAGAGCGTCCGGACCTCGATCAGATCTACCAGACCGCCCACGCAATGCTCACGCAGCGCAACGGCGGCTGGCCGCTCACCATGTTTCTCATGCCGGATGGCACGCCCTTCTTTGGCGGCACCTATTTCCCGAAGCAGGCGCGCTACGGCATGCCGGGATTTCTCGATCTACTACCCCGAGTCGCGGGGGTCTACCACGAGAAGCGTGATGAGATCGGCCGGCAGAATACCGCGCTGCTCGAAGCCCTGGCCCGTACCGTGCCGGCGCCATCATCCGGGCGCGAGCTCAAGCGCGCGCCCATTGACGCCGCGGTGCGCGAGCTCGCGCAAATGTTCGACGACGTGGATGGCGGCATCGGGCAGGCGCCAAAATTTCCCCATCCGTTCGAGCTCGCATTCTGCCTGCGGCGCCACGCACTCGAGGGCGGCGAGATTGCGCTCGCCGTTGCGCGCCTGACCCTCACCAAGATGGCCGAGGGCGGAATCTACGACCAGCTGGGCGGCGGTTTCTGCCGCTACAGCGTCGACGAGCACTGGAGCATCCCGCATTTTGAGAAGATGCTCTACGACAATGCCGCGCTCGTCATGCTCTACAGCGACGCCTGGCTCGTCACGGGACAGCCGCTCTTTCGCCAGGTCGTCGCCGAAACCGCACAGTGGGTCGCGCGCGAGATGCAGTCACCCGAAGGCGGTTACTACTCCTCGCTCGACGCCGACTCGGAGCATGAGGAAGGTAAGTTCTACGTCTGGACGCCGGACGAGGTGCGCGCGCTGCTGTCGCCCGAAGAGTACGCGGTGATCGAGCTCCACTACGGACTCGACGGGCCGCCGAATTTCGAAGGTCATTTCTGGCACCTGCGCGTGATGAAGTCGCTCGGTGCCGTAGCGCACCAGCTCGGTCTATCGGCTGAGGAGTGCGCGGCGCGCCTGGCGGCGGGGCGCGTCAAGCTGTTGGCGGTCCGTAACCAGCGCGTGCGCCCGGGCCGCGACGAGAAGGTGCTCACCAGCTGGAACGCGCTCATGGTGCGGGGCATGGCGCACGCAGCGCGCGTCTTCGGCGAGCCGTCGTGGCTTGCGTCGGCGCGAGGGGCGCTCGAATTCATCCGCCGCACCCTGTGGCGCGACGGAAGGCTCATGGCCACCTACAAAAACGGGCGCGCGCATCTCAACGCCTATCTCGACGACTACGCGTTTTTGCTCGACGCCCTGCTCGAGCTCATGCAGGGGGAATTCCGCGCCGAAGACCTGGCGCTGGCGTGTGAGCTTGCGGAGGTCCTTCTCGCGCAATTCGAGGACCGGAGGGCGGGAGGCTTCTATTTCGTCTCCGATGACCACGAGACGTTGATCCACCGACCCAAGCAAGGACACGACGGCGCCACGCCATCGGGAAACGGGATAGCCGCGTACGCCTTGCAGCGGCTCGGGCATCTCACCGGCGAAGCGCGCTATCTCGATGCGGCACGCCGCACCCTTGAGCTGTTCCATCCCGTGCTCGAGCGCCAGCCAAGCGCCTGCGTGAGCCTCGCCACGGCACTCGAGGAGCACCTCGCTCCGCCGCAGATCGTGATCCTGCGGGGCACACCCGAGCCGATGGCAGAATGGCAGCGCGCCCTGGGCCGAACGTGCCGGCCGGCCAGTCTGATCCTGGGCATACGCTCTGACGCGGGCTCGCTTCCGGCCGCACTCGACAAGCCCGCGCCAGCAACTGCGGTTAGCGCGTGGGTATGCCGCGGCGTCAGCTGCTTGCCGCCGATCGGCGATCGCGATGAGCTAAAGCGCGTGTTATCCGAAGGGTGATCTTTCACGCGCTTTTTTCGCGTCAGCGCGTCGCGCCGGAGGGGCGAAATTGACAACCCCTCAAGGCTTGCGGATAATGTTTTTTTTCGCAGCAACAATAACTTACCGTTGGAAGGTCGCCGTCATGAACCGACGTGCCACGGGCACTGGCCTGGCACTCGCCCTCGCAGCGCTGCTCGCGAAACAGAACCCCAAGCTTGCGATCGAGCGGGCCACCGCGGGTAAATGATGGAAAGCGCTACGATCGCGCTCATCGACCGCGCGCAGGGACCGCTTAACCGGCCTGCGGTGCGGCAGGCCTGTCCGGGCGAATGAGCGCGCCCGGCCTTACCACGATCACGACCGCGCTCAGGCGCTTGACCGCCGCCAAGCCGGTGCACGGATCATTGGTAGCCGCGATTGCCGTGGTACTGGCCGCCACACTTGGCTTTCTCTATTACAAGACCCTGGCTACGGGGTTGAAACCGCACAACGAGGTGTTGACGCTACTGCACGAGCTGAAGAGAATCGATGCGCGATGGGATGTCGAAGTGTTCCGCGCGCGCAGCGAGTTGCGTGCGGTCACCGTCCCCAGCGCCAACTACCGCACCGCGGTAGCACGCATCCAGCAGGAGCTCGCCGCGGCGGGACGCGAGATCGACAGTCCGGTGCTGCGAGATGGCCTTCCCAGGCTCGGCGATGCGCTCGTCCAGAAAGCCGATCTCATAGAGAGATTCAAAAAAGCCAACGCCGCGACCAAACAGGCGCTCGACCAAGTACTCCGTGCGGAAAAGGAATTCCCGGGGCTGGTGCGCGGCGCCTGGCAGGATTTCCGCGATCGCGAGCGTCTGGTCGCGGCCGAAAGTGCGGTAGTGCAGGTGCTGGCGCAGACGCAGCGCTACTACCTGTCGCCGGCCGCCGCACAGCGCAAGAACCTCGACGCGCTGATTGCCGACCTGCAGGCTTCGGCAACCCGGCTTCCGCCCGCCCTGAGCGAGAGCCTTGCCCGGCTCGAGGGCCATGTGCAGCAACTGCTCGGCGCAAAGCCGATCGAGCAGGAGCTTTTCGCCAAACTCACCTTCCTGCCAGCGGGACCGCGCATCGACAGCCTCACCGGTGCGTTCTCGCGCGAGCTCGCGGCGCGTCTCGACACGCGCGAGCTCTATCGCGTCTTCCTCGTCGCATTTGCGGGGGCGCTGCTGATCCTGATTGGCTACCTGGTCGCCCGCCTGACGGTGAGCTACCGGCTGCTCAATGCTGCGAATGTGGCGTTGCAAGCAGCCAACGAAGGGCTGGAACGCCGCGTTGCCGGACGCACGCAGGAGCTCTCTGATGCCCTCCAGCAATTGAAGGACTCGGAAATGCAGCTCATTCAGACCGAGAAGATGTCCTCTCTCGGCCAGATGGTGGCGGGTGTCGCGCATGAGATCAACACCCCGCTCGCGTACGTGAAAAACAGCGTTGGCACCGTGCAGACCAAGTTGCCCGAGCTCACGCAGCTCGTTTATGAAACGGCCAAGCTGCTCGCGCTCCTGCGGGCGGGCGCCAAGGAGCCCGATGAGCTCTCCCAGCAGTTTGCGCTGACCCAGAATATGATCATGCAGTTCCGCGAGCACCGCGTGCTCGACGAGCTGCACGCGCTTGCGAAGGACGGCCTGCACGGCATCGAGCAGATTACGGACATTATCACCAATCTCAGAAACTTCGCCCGCCTCGACCGCAGCCGCATTGCGACCGTCAATCTCAACGACGGTCTCAACAGTACACTGCTGCTCGCGAAGCACGCGTTGAAGGACCACACGATAAACAAGAATTTTACTGAGATTCCGGTTGTGACGTGCTCTCCTTCGCAGATCAACCAGGTGTTTCTCAACCTCATCAACAACGCCGCTCAGTCGATCGAGCCAGGTCCCGGCGTCATCACGCTTACCACCCGTCGCGAAGGGCCCGATCACGTTGCTGTGGAAGTCGAGGACAACGGCAAAGGAATCCCGCCCGAGGTGTTGCCCAAGATCTTCGATCCGTTTTTCACGACCAAGGAAGTGGGCAAAGGCACGGGGCTTGGGCTTTCCATCGCCTACAAGATCGTCCAGCAGCATGGCGGCACGATCCGCGTGGACTCGAACGTTGGAGTTGGCACCAAGTTCACGGTGGTGTTACCGTTGACGCCGCCGGCGCCCGTCGAACTCGCCGCGTGAGCGACGGCAAGCGCCCGGGTATACAAGAATGAACATTCCAATCACGATCGGCAAGTACCAGGTACAGGGCGTGCTCGGCCAGGGAGGCATGGGCACGGTCTACAAGGCGTTCGACCCGGCGATCCAGCGCACGGTCGCCATCAAGACCGTATTGAAGTCGGCTCTGGATCCGGCCGACCTGCAGTACGCCATCACCCGCTTCCGGCACGAGGCGCAGGCCGTTGGCCGACTCAACCATTCGCGCATTGCTGCCATCTACGACTACGGCGAAGAACCCGACACCGCCTATATCGTGATGGAGATCGTGGGCGGAAAGTCCCTGTTCCAGCACATGCAGAGCAGCGTGCGTTTCGATCTTCGGGAAATTGGGGAGATCGTCCGTCAGCTCCTGGACGGGCTCGGTTATGCGCACGCCCAGGGCGTTATCCACCGGGACCTTAAGCCCTCCAACGTTCTCGTCAACGAGGAAGGCAGGATCAAAATCACCGATTTCGGTATCGCGCGGCTCGATACTTCCAAACTCACCAACGTGGGCGAAGTGATGGGCTCGCCCGGTTACATGTCGCCCGAGCAGTTTCTAGGTACGGAGGTCGACGCGCGCAGCGATCTCTACTCGGTCGGGATAATGGCCTATGAGCTGCTCACGGGAAAACGGCCCTTCACGGGAAGCGACGCCGAGGTAATGCGGCAAGTGCTGAACGATCGGCCCGCCAATCCCTCAGAGCACAACCCGAGAATTTCGGCGCAGCTCGACGCGGCGGTGCAGAAAGTGCTGGCCAAGAAGCGCGACGACCGCTTTCAGAGCGCAAAGGAATTCGAAGAGGCATTGATCAAGGGTATCGAGGCAAGCATCCGACACGACGCCCCGCAAGGTGCACCAGTCAACATATCGGAGGGGACGACCCGAAGAATGGATCAGGCGCTGCTGAAGGCCGCGCGCGCGCTGGCTGGCACACCGCCCTTGACCACCACTGATGCCCCTCCCCGCGCGGCACTACCCACTGCCGTCCCGGCTGCTGCCCCGACGGCCGAAACCAAAAAAGCGCGCATCCTGTTCGTGGATGACGAGGAGCGCATATTGAATGCATTGCGCTCGATCTTCCGGCGCGACTACCACGTATTCACCGCTGTCAACGGCCCGGAGGCCCTGGAGTTCGTGACCAAGTTCAAGCCCCAGGTCGTGGTGAGCGACCAGCGCATGCGCGAGATGACCGGCATCGAGCTCCTGCGCCGGGTGCGGGAAATCTCCCCCAACACGGTTCGCATGCTGCTCACCGGATACTCCGATCTCGCCGCCATCGTGGGCTCCATCAACGATGGCGAGGTATTCCGTTACATCAGCAAGCCGTGGGACAACGAAGATATCCAGAGAATCGTGGCCGAGGCGGTGGCGGTCGCACTCGAGCTCGGCGACGTACGCGCTGCTCCGGGCATCGTCCCGGATCCCATGAAGGCCGGTATTCTGGTGATCGACAATGAGCGGGAAGCACATCGCGCCACTGACGAGCTGTTCGGCAAGTTCTGCTCCGTCGTCTGGGCGCGCAGCCTCGATGACGCCTTCAATGTGCTGCAGCGGCAGGAAACCGCCCTCATCCTTGCCGATGTCGAGAAAGGTGACGACGAGATCACCACCGCGCTGAAGCTGTTAAAGCAGGTGCACCCGGAGATTCTGACGATCGCCCTGGTCAAGGCGTCGGACTCCGAGCTAGTGATCGAGCTCATCAACGAGGCGCAGGTGTTCCGTCTGCTCAACCGGCCCCTCGACCTCACGCTCCTCAAGCAACATGTACAGTCGGCCTTAACGCGCTACCAGGCCTACAAGCAGACGCCACAGCTGCTTCATCAGCACCGCGTGGCACCGGTACGCTTCGCGGACGAATCGACCACGCGGCGCATGCTCGAGCGCATGCGCTCGCTCAAGAACTGGCTCGGTCCGGACGCAAAGTAGAAGCCGCCCAGCGGCGCGTTACGCCCAGTCCCGGGCCACCAGGAACTCCCGGTAGAGCGCGTCTTCCGGACTGCCCGGCTCTGGCCGCCAGTCGTAGCGCCAGATGACACGCGGCGGCAGCGACATCAGGATCGATTCCGCGCGCCCGCCCGACTGCAGGCCGAAGAGCGTCCCGCGGTCATATACCAGATTGAACTCGACGTATCGGCCACGGCGATACAGCTGGAACTCACGCTCGCGCTCACCGTACGGAAGATCCTTGCGGCGCTCCGCGATGGGCAGGTAGGCCGGCACGAAGTGCTCCGCCACGCTCCGGGTCAGGGCGAAGCACGTCTCGAAATCGGGCTGGCTCAGGTCGTCGAAGAAGACGCCCCCTACCCCTCTGGGCTCGCCCCGGTGCTTCAGAAAGAAATACTCGTCGCACCATTGCTTAAAACGCGGATGGTAGCCGGCGCCAAACGGCGTGAGCGCATCGCGGCAGCAGCGGTGAAAGTGGCGCGCATCCTCGGCGAACCCGTAGTAGGGCGTGAGATCCATCCCGCCGCCAAACCACCACACAGCCTGATCACCGGGCTTCTCCGCCACGAAGAAGCGCGCGTTCATGTGCGCCGTGGGCACATACGGATTATGTGGGTGCAGGACCAGAGAGATACCCATCGCCTCGAATGACCGGCCGGCGAGTTCGGGCCGGTTAGCCGTGGCCGAGGGCGGAAGGCCCTTGCCGTGCACGTGCGAGAAGTTGACGCCCCCGCGCTCGAACACGCCGCCCCGCTCGAGCAGCCGCGTGATGCCGCCGCCACCTTCGGATCGAACCCACTCCTCGTGCAGGAACGGCTTACCGTCGAGCGCGGCAAGCCGTGTGACGATCGTTTCCTGCAATTTCAGAAAGAACTGCCTGACGGATGCCGAGTCCACAAGCAACGCCGCGCGGCTACCCCGCAAAGACGTCGCGGTCACGCATATAGTCACGCTGCGACTGCGTGGGGTTACGGTTCACGAATGCGCGCCCCCACATGGGATGCTTCAGGCTGCGCACTTCGTGCTCGATCTCGAAAAGCCGGGCTCCGGTATCGGGGTCGACGATATCCCGGAACCGGTACTGATGCGCATCGCTTTCTTCAGACACCAGGCCACGCTCGACCAAGGAACGGTGCGGCAAGGAGAAGTCCGCAACGTAAACGGCAACGTGATGCCCGTCATAAGCCGGAAGCGGGCCAGCGGTTTCGCGAAAGATCAACGACTGCGATGGCCCCACCACGACACAGGCCGCCGCGCCGTCATCGATCAGGTGCGCCGGGGCCGCGAAAACCTGCTGGTAGAAGCGCACGATGCCGGCAACTGCTCCCGGCGGTACCGTGAACTCGACATAGGGCACGCCAAGCGTCATGTCGCCGAAGCGCGCATCAGGCGCGTAGCAATGCAGCCGGTTGCCCCAGGGACAAGTCACGACCAGGTAATCGCCGCGGTCCTCGACTGCAAAACGCGTCCCGGCCAGCTTCGTGTTCACGCCCGCCAGCCGCCCGCGCAGCGATTTCAGGTCGGGAATCACGACGCCAACGTGGCCGCGCAGCACCTGCGCGCCGCGGGTCGGCGTATGAAACTGCTGCCGGCCTACGTTTGCCCACATATTCTCGTCGCCAACCTGCATGTAGGGATCGCGGGTAAAGCCCATCCCGACGATGTAGAACAGCATCGCCAGACGCTGATCCGGTATCGTCACGTTCACGTGCTCGAGCGCAATGATATTGCCGAGGTCGTCCTGGGTTCGGTCAAAGTGCTCTGCCATGGCTCGTCCTCGCTTAAGCGTTGATTAACGCGCACCGCCGGACAAGGCCCGGTGACCGATGTCGCGGCGATACTGCATGCCCTCGAAGCGCACCCGCTCCGCGATCTCGTAGGCGCGGCGCTGCGCCGCGCGCACGTTCGACCCGAGCGCCGTAACACACAAGACCCTGCCGCCGTTGGTGACAATGTCCGCGCCGTTCAGCGCCGTGCCGGAATGGAATACATGATAGTCGTCCTGCGGCGTGGGCAGGCCGTGGATTGCGTCACCCTTGCGCGGCGCCTCGGGATAGCCGTGGGCTGCCAGCACCACACCCAGCGCCACCCGCGTGTCCCACTCCGCCTCGACCTGATCGAGTGTGCCGCCGAGAGCGTGCTCGATCAGTCCCACCAGGTCGCTTTTCAGCCGCATGATGATCGGCTGCGTCTCGGGGTCACCCATGCGGCAGTTGAACTCCAATACCCGGAGCTTGCCGTCGCGGGAGATCATGAGTCCGGCATAGAGGAAACCGACGTAAGGCGTGCCCTCCCGCTCCATGCCTGCGAGCGCAGGCTGGATCACCTCGCGCATTGCCTTCGCGTGGACAGCGGGCGTCACCACCGGCGCAGGGGAGTAGGCGCCCATGCCCCCGGTATTGGGACCGCGGTCGCCGTCGAACAGTCGCTTGTGGTCCTGACTGGTCGCGAGCGGCAAGACGTGCCGGCCATCACATAGTGCAATGAAGCTCGCCTCCTCTCCATCGAGATATTCTTCGATGACGACGCGACTTCCGGCCGCGCCCATTTTGTGCTCTGTCAGCATCAGGTCAACCGCCGCATGCGCTTCATCCGCGCTCGTGGCGACAACCACGCCTTTGCCGGCAGCCAATCCGTCAGCCTTGATGACGATGGGAGCCCCATGCTGCTCCACACAGGCGTGCGCCGGCGCAGCGGCGTCAAAGGCCGCGTAGCCCGCGGTGGAAATGCCGTAGCGCGCCATGAAGCTCTTGGCGTACTCCTTCGAACTCTCGAGCCGGGCCGCGGCCTGCTTCGGCCCGAAGATTCTGAGCCCGGCGGCCTGGAATGCATCCACCACCCCTTCGGCGAGCGGCGCCTCGGGGCCGACAACGGTGTATGCAATGGCTTCTTTCTGCGCAAATTCGATCAGTTCAGGAATGGCGGTGATGGGCACATTCGCCAAGCCGTCCTCGCGCGCAGTGCCGGCGTTGCCAGGCGCGACGAAGATGCGGGAAATACGGGGCGAGCGCGCGAGCTTCCACGCCAGCGCATGCTCTCTGCCACCTGAGCCGATGACAAGAAGCTTCATCAGGAATGTGAATCGTGAATGGTGAATCGTGAATCGTAACCGCCGGGGCCCGCACGGCAAAAGGGCTCACCGTTCAATGTTCACCATCCACCGTCCACCGCTAGGCCCGGGACGTCAGTGACGGAAGTGCCGGAAACCGGTGAACGCCATGACGATGCGATGCTCGTCGGCCGCTGCGATCACTTCTTCATCGCGCAGGCTCCCGCCCGGCTGGATGACGGCCGTGGCGCCGGCGCTGGCCACCACGTCGACACCGTCGCGAAACGGGAAGAATGCGTCGGATGCAACCACCGACCCCGGCAATGATAGGCCAGCGCTCTCCGCCTTGATGGCCGCGATGCGCGCCGAGTCGACGCGGCTCATCTGACCCGCACCGACGCCGAGCGTCTGGCCGTCGCGGCAGAAAACAATGGCATTCGACTTCACGAACTTCGCCACGCGCCATGCGAACACGAGATCCGCAATCTGCGCCTCGCTCGGACGCGCTTTGGTCACCAGCCTGAGTTGTCCCGCGTCGACGCGCGCGCTATCCGGGGTCTGCACCAGTAGGCCGCCGCCCACGGTCTTCAACTCGCGCGCGTTCACGCCGCGCTCCATCGCCAATGTCAGCACCCGGATGTTGGTCTTCAGCGCCATCGTGCGCGCGGCATCGTCATCGAGCGACGGCACGATCACCACTTCGACGAACTGTTGCGTCACCGCCGCGGCCGTTTTGCCGTCGAGCTCGCGGTTGAACGCGATGATGCCGCCGAACGCCGAGGTCGGATCCGTCGCGAAAGCCTTTTGATACGCATCGGTCAGCGCACCCGCTACCGCGACCCCGCAGGGATTGGCATGCTTCATGATCACGCAGGCGGGCTGGTCGAAGCTCTTTACGCATTCCCACGCCGCGTCGGCGTCGGCAATATTGTTATACGAGAGCGCCTTGCCTTGCAATTGGCGGTAGGTGCCGAGGCTGCCGGGTGCGGGCCGGAGGTCACGGTAGAAAGCGGCTTCTTGGTGCGGGTTCTCGCCATAGCGGAGTGACTGGGCCAGATCGAAGTGCAGATTGAGCCGTTGCGGGAAATGGCCCGCTTTGCCCGCGGCATCGATCGCCGTAAGGTAGTTGCTGATGGCGCCATCGTAAGCCGCGGTATGCGAAAACGCCTTCCGCGCAAGGTGAAAGCGCATCTCGCTCCCCACGGCACCTCTCGTCGATGCCATCTCATTAAGCAATGGCTCGTAGTCTGCAGGGTCTGTCACGACAGCGACGTGCAGATGGTTCTTCGCAGCGCTGCGCACCATTGCAGGCCCGCCGATATCGATATTCTCGATCGCTTCCGGCAGGTCACAGTCAGGCCGCGCAACGGTCGCGCTGAACGGGTAGAGATTGACCACAACGAGATCAATGGGCGCGATTGCCGCTGCTTGCAGCGCACGTGTGTGCTCCGGGAGGTCACGACGGGCCAGAATTCCAGCGTGGACTTTGGGGTGCAATGTCTTCACGCGCCCGTCCAGCATTTCGGGGAAGCCCGTGTACTCCGCGACATCGGTCACTTTAAGCCCGGCGTCCCTGAGCACGCGGGCGGTGCCGCCGGTTGAGAGCAACGCGACACCGAGGCGCTCAAGGCCTCGCGCGAAATCAACGATACCCGATTTGTCAGAGACGCTGATCAGCGCCTGTTTGATGACAGCCATGAAGTGATAAGCGATAAATGGTAAGTGGTAAGCGGTAAGCGGTAAGCAGTACGGACCGGCGCTGCTAACCTGCCGCCAACCGCTATTTTAACCGCTCGCTGCTCACGGCTCACGGCTCACGGCTCGCGCCGTCAGAACTTGAGGCCGTGCACCTTCATCTTCTTGCGCAGGGTGTTACGGTTGATTCCGAGCATCTCGGCTGCATGAGTCTGGTTCCCGCGCACGCGATGCAAGACGCTTTCCAATAGGGGCTTCTCAACCGAATTGATGACCATGTCGTAAACGCGGCACGGCTTTTGACCGTCAAGATCCCGAAAATAGCCCTCGATTGCACGGCGCACCATGCGCGTCATTTCGGTCTCGTTCATCATGCCGCGGATTCCTCGACGTACGTGAGACGTTGCCCCCGGTCCCCCAGCTGCGCAAAGAAGGTATCGACCGCCGCCAGCTGCTCCGCGCTCGACTCGAGCCGGTTCATGCTGTGGCGAAACGCGGCCGAGCCGGCCAGGCCCTTGGTGTATGAGGAGATATGCTTGCGCGCGACGCGCACCCCGGTGTATTCCCCGTAAAACTCATAAAGATCGTGCAGGTGCGCAACCAGCACGCGGTGGATCTCTGTGACCTCGGGCGGCGGCAACCGCTCGCCGGTTTCGAGGAAGTGCTCGATCTCGCGGAACATCCAGGGCCTGCCCTGCGCAGCGCGACCGATCATGACGCCGTCGGCTTTGGTGTAGCCGAGCACTTCCTGCACGCGCTCCAGTGTCGCGATGTCGCCATTGGCGATCACCGGTATATCCACCGCGGCCTTGACGGCCGCGATCGTGTCATATTCCGCCTCGCCGGAAAAACCGCAGGCCCGGGTGCGGCCGTGGATCGTGAGCGCCTGGATACCCGCATCTTCAGCGATGCGCGCGACGCGGACTGCGTTGCGGTTCTCGCGGTCCCATCCCGTTCGGATCTTCAGCGTCACGGGGGCGTTCACCGCACGAACCACCGCCTCCAGTATCTGCCCCACCAGCCGCTCGTCCTTGAGCAGGGCGGAGCCCGCCATGACGTTGCAGACCTTCTTGGCCGGGCAGCCCATGTTGATGTCGATGATCTGGGCGCCGTGGTCGACATTGTAATGGGCCGCATCGGCCAGCATTTGCGGATCAGCGCCGGCGATCTGAACCGAGATTGGGTCGACCTCACCGTCGTGATTGGCGCGCCGGCGCGTTTTCTCCGAGCCCCAGAGCAGCGAGTTGCTCGCAACCATCTCGGAAACCGCCATGCCCGCGCCCATCGTCTTGCACAACTGACGGAACGGCCGGTCGGTGACGCCGGCCATCGGAGCAACGATCAGGTTGTTTTTGAGTTCGTACGGACCAATGTGCATCGGTCGCGCTTCTTTTTTGGCGAAAGGGCGACATTGTAATCTTTGTGTTCGCGCAAGAGAAGCAAATCCGACTGCTTTCTTGACTCGTGTTGCTTCTCGCCGACATGTGCGCCGCGCCTTGCACGCCGCGCGATCAAACCGCGTGTTGAAGTAAGCACTTATTCAAAAAATTTCGCGCAGTGCTTGCGCGAAGACGTGTAACTGCCCATAAGCAAGGGCACGATCACCTCCGCCCGGGTCGAATGCGTCCTGCCTAGCCCCGCGCGCCGAAGGTCATCCGCCGCACCACGACGTCCTTCGCGGGCGGCACCGCACCGAGCAGGGCAAGCCCGAGCCCGCGCGCGAGCCTTAACGGCCCGATATCGTTGGAGAAGAGCCGCACCAGGATATCGGTGAACCAGATGCCGCCCCCGCGGTCGAGTCGCCGCCGCGCCGCGTAGGCGGCGAGCATCGGCGGTGCGCCAATATCCTCGCGTGCCGTGGCATTGATGGCACTGGCGAGCTCCCAGGCATCGCGCAGACCGAGATTGAATCCCTGGCCGGCTACCGGATGCAGTGTTTGCGCGGCGTTGCCGAGCACCACTGCGCGGGGCACGGGCAGGCTCGCGGCTACTTTCAGCGTAAGCGGGAACCAGGCGCGTGGGCTGCTTGCTTCGAAGGCCCCCAGGCGCTGTCCGAAGGCGCGCTGCAGGTTCTGCAGAAATTCGTTTTCCGGCATTATGCACAATTGCTGTGCGCGCGCTGGTGTGGTCGACCACACCAATGCTAGGCGCTCGCCCGAAGGAAGCAAAGCGAGCGGGCCTTCCGGCGTAAAACGCTCATAGGCAACGTTTTGGTGCGGACGCGCGCTGGCCACCTGCGCAGTGATGGCGGCCTGGCGATAGTCTCGTGTGCGGGCCTGCGTGACACCTGCCAAAGCGCCGCCATCGGCTACCGCGACAAGTCGTGCCGTCGCTCGCGAAGCCGTCGTCCCCAGCTGATAGTCCACGCACGCCGCGTCTGGCCCGGCGCTGAGAGTAAGCACTGACGCACCGCTAAAGTAGTCGCACACGCCGGGCAGCAGTTTTGACAGCTGCCCGCCGAGCCGGCTGTAATCGACCACGTAACCCAGCGCCGGCAGGCCCGCTTCCTGGGCATCGAGTTCGACCTGGCCGAAACCGCCGCGCTGCGAGATATGTATCCGCGCGATGGGCGTAACAGGCTGCAGCGCTTCCCAGACACCCAGACGCTCCAATATCAATCTGCTGCCGTGCGAGAGCGCTATCGGGCGCGGATCCAGCGGCATTTCCCCCTCGGCGCGTGCCTCGAGCAACGCCACCGAGCAGCCGCCGCGCAAGGCGAGCCCCAGCGCCGCCCCAACCGGGCCGCCGCCAGCAATCAACACGTCGTAGTCAGGCATTTCCGCCACCGACGAGGGCTTCGATGTCCGGAATGCTCTTGGGCGCATCCCGGGTCAGCACCTCCGCGCCCGCGTCGGTTACCAGAACATCGTCCTCGATGCGCACGCCAATGCCGGCGAAGCGCGCGGGAACGTCCTCGCCGCCACGGATGTAACAGCCCGGCTCGACCGTCAGCACCATGCCCGGCGCAAGCGCGCGCCACTCGCCGCCGCGTTTGTAATCGCCCGCATCATGCACGTCGAGGCCGAGCCAGTGACCGGTGCGGTGCATGTAGAACTTGCGATACGCCTCGGTTTCGATGGCCTGTTCCAGGCCCTCCTTGATCAGCTTGAGATCGATCAGTCCCTGCGCGAGCACCTTCACGGCCGCCCGGTGCGGAGCGTCCCAGAGGTGGCCCGGCTTTACTGCAGCGATTGCAGCGACCTGCGCCGCAAGCACAAGCTGGTAGATTTCACGCTGCGCGGGGCTGAACTTGCCGTTCACTGGAAACGTCCGCGTCAGGTCCGCGGCATATCCATCGAGCTCGCAACCGGCGTCGATCAGCAACAGCTCCCCGTCCTTGAGCACGCCGTCGTTTTGCACGTAATGCAGAACACAGGCGCGCTCGCCGCCCGCCACGATCGGCGCGTAGGCTGGCGCCTGCGCACCGTGCAGCCGGAATTCATGCAGCAGCTCGGCCTCAATCTGATGCTCGACACGCCCCGGCCGCGTCGCGCGCATCGCGCGCCGATGCGCCCCAGCCGTGATGGTCGCAGCGCGTCGCATTACCGCGATCTCTTCCGGTCCCTTGATAAGACGCATCTCGTCAAGCGCGGCGTACACGTCCGTCAGCTCGCTCGGAGCCGTGACCCCGCTGCGCGCGCGCGCGCGGACCTGTTTGATCCAACCGGTGATGCGCACGTCCCATGTCGGATCCGCGCCAAGGGGGCAATGAATCGCGCCGCGATCGGCCAGGAAATCCGGCACCAGCTTGTCGAGGTCACCGATCGGGTGTGCTTCGTCTACACCAAAGACTGCGCGCGCTGCCTCGGGACCGTAACGAAAACCGTCCCAGATCTCGCGTTCAGGGTTCCGGTCGCGGCAGAACAGGATGCTCCTGGCCTTTTCCCCCGCCACGATCAACAGCACCGCGTCCGGCTCGCGAAATCCGGTAAGGTAGTAGAAGTAACTGTCGAAACGATAGGGGTAATGCGAGTCCCGGGTGCGTGTGCGCTCAGGAGCGGTTGGCACGATTGCCACGCCGCTGCGCATCGCTGCCGCGAGCTTCTCGCGCCGCCGCTGATAGACACCCACATCCATAAAAGCCACCATTCTCTACGGAATTATAAACAAGAGCGGCGCCCGCCTTGCACTACGCCAGCAGCCTGTCGGACTTCGCACCCCGACAGGCTGCTGAATGCAAAACCGCCCGCGGGTCTCGGATGAAGCTTGCGATACCGAGCGCTTTTGGCCTGCGATGGGGCATGCAAGTGGAGTCGAAAAGAGCGGTTCAATGCTTTTCCCGTTGTTTTCCCGTAGGCGGTTTTGCCAAAGGAGCTTGTCGGACCAAAGTCCGACAAGCTCCTAGCTCGAGTCAAGCAACTCGGCCCGGCGCGTCTTCCATCAACGCGAGCCAGCCTCGGCGCAAAGCGTCAACGCACTTCGCGTCGAGCGCAAGCGCCTCATCGACTGCGCGCTCGTCCATCTAGCGACGATCCCGCGCCGCCCGCAGCTGGCGGTCCAGCTCACTCAGACGCTCGGGCGTGCCCACATCGATCCACACGCTGCGATGGTGCTCGCCTCCGACCCGACCCAGGGCCATCGCCGGCGCGAGCACTGCGATCAGGGGGCATCGGGTGCCCCGCTTCACCGTAGTGAACAATCCCGGTGAGTAGACGCCCACGCCGCTGAAAGTAAGACGCACCGGCCCGTCCGGGGTCAAATGGCCCCCGCGCAATGAAAAGTCCCCGTTCGGGTGGTGCATCGGGTTGTCTACGAGCACGAGATGCGCATCCAGCGTACCGCGCGCCACCGCCGCAGCGGCTGGTTCGAGGCGTCTGAAGTCGAAGTCGGAATAGACATCGCTGTTGACGACGACGAACGGCGCGCCGCCAAGCAGCGGCAATGCGTAGGCAATCCCCCCGCCGGTCTCCAGCGCCGTCTCCTCCCGCGAATAGGCAATGCGCACGCCGAGCCGTGACCCGTCGCCGAGCCGCTGCTCGATCTGCTCGGCGAAATGGGAGACGTTAACAACGAGATCCCCGAGGCCGGCTCGCGCCAGCCGCTCGATGAGGTGGACGATGAGCGGCGTGCCTCCCGCTTCGAGAAGGGCCTTGGGCACGCGGTCGGTCAAGGGCCGCATGCGCTCGCCGAGGCCGGCCGCAAGAATCATGACTTTCACCGGCGCAATCCTAGAACGAGTAGCCGATCGACGGTTCGCGGGATTCGATCTCGTCGAGAAGTCGCGCAAGCGGCCCGAGCTCCAGGTAGCGTCCGGCGACGGCGCGCGCGTAGCGCATGAAGCGCGGCGTATCTTCGAGATAGCCCACCTTGCCGTCACGGTAATGCAAGCGGGCGAAAATGCCGAGCACCTTGAGGTGACGCTGCAGCCCCATCCACTCAAAATCGCGGTAGAACGCGGCGAAATCGGCATCGACCGGCAATCCCACGCGTTTTGCCTTCTCCCAATATCGAACGGTCCAGTCAAGCACGCGCTGCTCCTCCCAGCTCACGAAGGCATCGCGGGTGAGCGACACGAGGTCATAGGTGATGGGGCCGTACACCGCGTCCTGAAAATCGATGACGCCCGGGTTCGGGTCCGCCACCATGAGATTGCGCGGCATGTAATCGCGGTGCACATACACGGCGGGCTGCGCCACGTTGCGCGAGATGATGAGCTTTACCATCTCGGCCAGCGACTGCTGTTGCGCGGCGGAGAGCGTGAGCTGCACGTGGCGCACGATGTACCAGTCCGCAAACAGGTCGCACTCGCGCTGGAGGAGCGGCGCGTCGTACGGCGGCAGCTCCCCTTCCCGGCTCGCAAACTGCCACTTGAGCAGCGCGTCGACCGCGTCGCCGAAGAGCCGGTCGGAATTCCCCTCGTTCAGCGCGGAGAGATAGGTCGTATCGCCGAGATCCGTCAGCAGCAGAAAGCCCCGCGCCAAGTCCTGCGCGACGATATCCGGGGCGTTGACCCCAGCCGCCCGGAGTAGCCTTGCTACATGGACGAACGGGCGGCAATCCTCGTGTTCGGGGGGTGCGTCCATCGCGATCCACGACGCGCCCGCAACCGAGACACGGAAATAGCGGCGAAAACTGGCGTCCGCGGATACCGGCGCCAGCGCAAACGAACCCGCGGGAACGCGCGCACCAAGCCATTCCCCCAGCTGCTCGAGTCGGATATCGGAAACCGCAGGCAACTGATTGCTTCCAACGAAGAATTATGCGATTTTAGCACTTCGCTTCCTGCCGTCGTTTGAAGGCACAAGCTGGAAATGAAACGCGTGTCCCTCGCCATCCTGTGCGCGCTCCCCTTCGCCACCTGCGCCGAAACAGGCCTCAAGTTGAAAATGCAGCGTACTTTGATCCTGGCGCCGCCTGCGCCCCACGAAAGCGTACCCGTGTTTCTCGAAGCGGACCGCCTCCAGGGACACAGCGAACGGGAAACGGAAGTCGAGGGCGGTGTACAACTGAGGCGGCGCAGGCAGGCCGTCGACGCGGATTGGCTGCGCTACGACAAACCCTCCAACGAAGTCAGCGCGCGCGGAAATGTCCGAATCCAGCAGGGAACAGATGTCGTGGAAGGCGACGAGCTCCAGTTCAATCTCGAGACGGAGCGCGGTTTCATGGACAAAACGCGCTACCAGCTGCGCAGGAGCCCAAAACTTACCGGCAAACCGCTCCCGGCCGGGCCGACTGACGCGCGCGGTACAGCCGATCGCATTCTGTTCGAGGGGCCGAAGCGCTACCGCGCGCGAAAGGGGACGTATACCACCTGCGGGCCGGGCCATGAGGACTGGTATGTGCGCGCGGGCGACCTCGAAATCGACAAGGGGCGCGACGTCGGGGTCGCACGCGACGCAAGCATCGAGTTTCAGGGCGTACCGATCCTTTACTCGCCCTATCTGTCCTTCCCGTTGCATCGGGAGCGCAAATCCGGTTTCCTCACGCCACACTACGGGAGCACGAGCAAGGGCGGCCTTGAAATCACCGTGCCGTATTACTGGAACATCGCCCCCAATTATGACGCCACGATCTCTCCGCGCTTCATTACAAAGCGCGGTGTGCTGATTGGCACGGAGTTCCGCTATCTCCAACCCAGTTACCTCGGCGAAGCTCGGCTCGACGTCCTGCCCAATGATCGCAAGTTCAATGACGAGGAGCGCCACGCTTACTTCCTCCGTCACAACCAAACGCTTCCGTACGGCTGGTCGGGGGCGTTGAACCTGCAAGGGGTATCCGACAACACCTACTTCACCGACTTGTCGACGGAGATTCAGTTCACGTCGCAAGTCAATCTCCCGCGCGAAGCGACGTTGAACCGCAGCGGGACCTGGGCTGGCTCGGGCACTTACGCTTTTAACGCCCTGGTGCAGAGCTGGCAAACGCTCCAGACCGACCCGCTTCGCCCGGTCGTGCCGCCCTACCGACAGCTGCCGAGGCTTAGGCTTAACGCGACCCGGTCCGACACCCTGCGTTCCGATTTCGACTTCCAGGGCGAGTTTGTCGCTTTTGACACCGACCGGGAGTTCCGGGTCACCGCAAACCGTACGATGGTCTACCCGAGCCTGAGCATGCCGCTACAAACCGCCTATGGGTACTTGACGCCGAAAGTGGGTTTCAACTTCACGAATTATGCGGTCGACCCGAACGCCACGAGTTTTGCGGACCAGAGCCGCTCGTTGCCGATCCTAAGCGCTGACAGCGGCATCGTATTGGAGCGACCGACGACATTCCAGGGTGTTTCGATACTTCAAACCCTCGAGCCCCGGCTCTATTACGTCTACATTCCCTATCGTGACCAGAGCGCCATCCCGGTATTCGATACCGGCCAGGAGGACATCAATTTCACGACCATCTACGCGGAGAATCAGTTCTCCAGCTGGGACCGGATCAACGACGCCAACCAGTTGACCGTGGGCGTCAGCTCACGGCTCCTCAGTGCCGCTTCCGGGGCGGAGCGCCTGCGTGTGGGTGTGGCGCAACGCTACTATTTTGCCTCGCAGCGCGTCACGCTCCCGGGTAGGCCCGCTCGCACGAGCAGCAGTTCCGATCTGCTTGCCGGGTTGTCCGGGCAGGTCGCGCCGAACTGGGTGGCGGAAGCAAATTTGCAGTACAGCACCAATTTTTCCCAAACGCAGAAATTTGACGTCGGCGCACGCTATCAGCCCGCGCCGGGCCGGGTTCTCAACCTGAGCTACCGCGAGACGATCAATACCCAGCGCCAGACGGATATTTCGACTCAGTGGCCGGTGGGCGGAGGCTGGGTGGCACTCGGGCGCTGGAACTACTCACTGCGCGACCGAAAGACGCTCGAAAGTTTGCTCGGCGTTGAGTACAATGCGGATTGCTGGTCACTGCGGGTCGTCGCGCACCGCTTTGCGATCACGACCGAACAGAACTCGAGTACCTTCTTCGTGCAACTGGAGCTGAACGGCCTGTCCCAGATCGGGTCGAGTCCGTTCGACACGCTGCGGCGCAATATCGGCGGGTATTTCCAGATTGATCCGCGGGTTCGCCAGTCGAGCGGGTCGCCGGACCCGTATTATTAGCCGAATGAAATTGGAACGAACGGCCATCATGGCCGGCGGGCTCGTATTCGCCGCCGCCCTCGCATCCCCCTCTTTGGCTGCCACGGCGCAGGGTCCGCGGAGCGTGCAGCTGATCGACCGCGTCGTCGTCGTTGTGAACGACGAAGTCATCACCCGCCACGACCTGGGTAAACGCGCGCGCGTCGCGGCTGCTCAACTTAAGCGACAAGGCGCGTCACTGCCCCCACAGGCGGTGCTTGAGAAGCAGATTCTCGAACGCATGATCACCGACCGTGTGCAACTCCAGTTCGCGAAGGAAACCGGTTTGCGGGTGGACGACACGGAGCTCGACCGGGCCATCAGCCGTATTGCAGGGGAAAACAAGCTGTCATTGCAGCAACTGCGCGCCGCCCTGGAGAGGGACGGCGTCGCCTTCACCCGGTTTCGAGAGGACATCCGCAGCGAGATCACCATCGCACGCTTGCGGGAGCGCGCGGTGGAAAGCCGCATCACCGTGACGGAGGGCGAGATCGACAACTTCATCCGCACCCAGCAGGGCTCCGCGGCGCGCGGCGACGAATTCAATTTATCCCATATCTTGGTAACGGTCCCCGAGAAAGCGAGCCCCGAGAGAATCCAGGCGCGGCGTGAACGCGCCGAGCAGGCGCTTGCGCAAATCAAGGGCGGGACCGACTTCCGGCAGGTTGCAGCCACGTTCTCCGACGCACCCGATGCCCTGCAGGGCGGCACGCTGGGATGGCGGGATGCCGCAAGACTGCCCGCACTGTTCCTGGACGCTGTTCAGGGGCTCCAGCCCGGTGGCGTGAGCGGCATCTTGCGCAGCCCCAACGGGTTCCACCTCCTGAGGCTGAACGAGCGCCGCGGAAGCACATCGCCGGTATCGGTGCGACAGACCCACGCACGGCATATCCTGATCAAGACGAACGAGCTTGTCTCCGAGGCCGAAGCTCGCCAGCGCTTGCTGGGCCTGAAAGAGCGGCTCGACAACAACGCCGATTTTGCCGAGCTGGCGCGCCTTCATTCCGAGGACGCGAGCAACGCGAAGGGGGGCGACCTCGGCTGGCTGTCACCGCGCGATACGGTTCCCGAATTCGAGCGCGCGATGGACAGCCTCAGCCCCGGGCAAGTGAGCGAGCCGGTCCGCTCCCAGTTCGGCTGGCACCTCATCCAGGTTCTGGAGCGGCGTAACGAGGACGTGTCCGGCGAGCGCCAGCGCCTCGAGGCACGACGCGCGTTACGCGCCCGCAAATCGGATGAGGCGTATCAGGAATGGCTGCGCCAGCTGCGCGACAAGGCGTATATCCAGTACCGGCTCGATGAGCGCTCCGAGATTCGGTAGCGAGCCCGCGCAGCCCAACCACCATGCTCATTTCCGCCCTGCTTGCGTAGGTCTCCCATCCCAGCACACGCCTCAGGCCTGCCGTTGATCGCGGTCACCGCGGGCGAGCCCGCCGGCATCGGGCCCGATCTCTGCGTGGCGCTCGCGCGCCGGCGCGTCCCCGCGCGTATCGTTGTCATCGCCGACCGCGGCCTGCTCCAGACCCGGGCACGCCAGCTACGCATCGCGCCGAGGATGGAAGATTTTTCGGGCCAGGAGAAAACGGTCCGGCGCGCCGGTGGCCTCCTGGTGCGCCACGTGCCCCTCGCTGCACCGGCAGTCGCGGGGCGGCTAGACCCGGCCAACGGCCCCTACGTGCTTCGCACCCTCGAGGTCGCCGCCGATGGCTGCAGCGATGGTACCTTCGACGCGATGGTCACGGGCCCTGCACAAAAGAGTGTGATCAATGAGGCCGGCATCGCGTTCACCGGCCACACAGAGTTTCTTGCCGAGCGTCTGCACACACCGGACGTCGTCATGATGTTGGTGGGCGGCGGCTTGCGTGTTGCGCTTGCCACGACCCACCTTCCACTTCGGGACGTAGCATCGCGCATTACGCGCACAGGCCTGGAGCGCACCCTGACCGTCTTAAGGCGTGATCTCGTCGAACGTTTCGCCATAGCGCGCCCGCACATTGCGGTCGCCGCGCTCAACCCGCATGCCGGGGAAGGCGGTTTCCTCGGGCGCGAGGAGATCGAGGTGATCACCCCGGTTCTGGCCAGGCTGCGCCGGCGTGGGTTCGACCTCGCGGGTCCGCTTCCCGCTGATACGCTCTTTACGCCGCAACGGCTCAGGGGCCATGACTGCGTGCTCGCGATGTATCACGATCAGGGTTTGCCGGTGCTCAAGTACGCGAGTTTTGGCGCTGGCGTGAACGTGACGCTCGGGTTGCCGATCATCCGCACCTCGGTCGATCACGGCACGGCACTCGAGCTCGCCGGGCGGGCCAAAGTGGAAATCGGGAGCCTGCTCGAGGCAATCATGCTTGCGGCCCGGCTCGCCGAGCGCGCACGGCGCCGCTGACCTCGCGTTTGGCGGCCCATGCGCCACCGGCCCCGCAAGCGCTTCGGTCAAAATTTTCTGGTCGACGCCGCGGTCATCTCCGAAATCGTCGATGCCATCTATCCGCGGCGCGGCGAGCGCTTGGTCGAGATCGGCCCAGGCCTCGGTGCCCTCACCGGGCCGCTCCTCGAACGGCTCGATCACCTGCATGTGGTCGAGATCGATCGCGATCTCGTGAGCCGGTTGCGGGCGGATTTTCCCCTCGCACGGGTTACCGTGCACGAACGCGATGCTCTCAGTTTTGATTTTGCGACGCTCGGCAGTGGGCTGCGGGTAGTAGGCAACCTCCCGTACAACATATCCACGCCTCTTCTTTTCCATCTCGCGCAGAGCGCCGCTTCCATCCGAGATATCCATGTCATGCTCCAGCGGGAAGTCGTGGAACGAATGGTCGCGCGCCCGTCCTCCACCGACTATGGGCGCCTGTCCGTCATGATTCAGTATCGCTTCATGCTGGAGCCCCTGATGACCATCCCGGCTACCGCCTTCCGGCCCGTGCCCAAGGTGGAATCAGCGGTCGTGCGCATGGTGCCGTTTGGCCGGCTCCCTCATTGCGCGCGTGACGAGGCGTGGTTTGGCCGCATCGTGACCGCCGCATTCTCCCAACGGCGCAAGACGCTACGCAACGCGCTCAAGCGCTATATCGGCGCCGATGATTTCAGCCGGCTCGAAGTTGACGCCAACCTTCGCCCGCAGGATTTAGCGATCGCCGAGTTCGTGCGACTCGCTGATTTTGCCGCAAGGAATTCGTCGGGACCCAACCCCACGAATTCCTTAGATAACAACCTCTAGGAACAATTAAGCCAGGGAAAGACGACTCCGAAAATCGCCTGCGCCACTGCCGCAATTCGGGTATCTTGTTCTGGAGAAATCTCCCGTAGGGAAATTGTCGGACGCCGCTCCGACAATTTCCTAAGCGCCCCGGCGCTGGACGAACTCGATCTTGTAGCCGTCGGGGTCCTCGACGAATGCGATCACTGTCGTGCCGTGCTTCATGGGGCCAGCCTCGCGAGTGACCGTACCACCCCGTTTCTTCACTTCTGCACACGCCTTGTAAGCGTCGTCGACTTCAACCGCCACATGGCCGTAGCCGTTTCCGAGATCATATGACTTGGTATCCCAGTTATTAGTAAGCTCGAGAACGGCCGCCCTTGATTCGTCATCGAAACCGACGAACACATTGGTAAAGCGCCCGCCCGGATAATCGGCCTTGCGCAATACCTTCATGCCTAGAACCTTCGTGTAGAAATCGATCGAACGCTCTAGGTCGCCAACGCGGATCATGGTGTGGAGAATTCTCATGGTCGCCTCAGATCTCGACTATCTCGAAGTCTTCTTTGCGGGCCCCGCATTCGGGGCAGGTCCAATTAATCGGCACGTCGTCCCATCGGGTTCCGGCCGGGATCCCTTCCTCCGGAAGCCCCGCGGCTTCGTCATAGATGAAACCGCAGATCAGACACATGTAAGTTTTGTACACCTGGGTTTCTGCACCCGTCATGCCCGCATCCGTCATGCTCGCTTCCGTTTTAAGCTAAAATTCGATTTTAACGAATCTACCCGCCGGCAACCAAGTTTGCGGTCATTCGTTATCCCCTGCCCATGCCGGATCTCCCGCCCATAGTGCTGGTGTTCGCTGCCACGGATCCCAGCGGCGGCGCCGGGCTGCAAGCGGACATCATGACGCTTTCGAGCATGGGCTGTCACCCGTTGTCGGTGGTAACGGCAGTCACCATTCAGGACACAATTGGGGTGGATGGTATCAGCCCGATTGACGCCGAGTGGGTCGCCGACCAGGCGCGCTGCGTGCTCGAGGACATCCCGGTCGCCGCATTCAAACTCGGCTTGCTCGGGAGCGTCGAGCAAATTGCCGCCATCGCCGAGGTCGTTTCCGACTATCCCGAGGTGCCGTTGATCCTCGATCCGGTGCTGGCTTCGGGGCGCGGCGACGAGCTCGTCAATGAGGAAATGGTCATCGCATTGAGAGAGCTGCTCGTACCCCAGACCACTATCCTGACGCCTAACACGCTGGAGGTTCGTCGGCTGGCCGACGATTTCGAGGAGGGCGAGGCACCGGATCTTGCCGAGTGCGCGCGGCAGCTCATCGCTTCCGGCTGCGAATATGTCCTCGTCACGGGCACGCACGAGAACACGCCCCAGGTCGTGAACACGCTCTACGGCCAGAACGGTGTCGTGCGCAGCGACGCCTGGCAGCGTCTGCCAGGGTCCTATCATGGCTCCGGATGCACGCTCGCCTCAGCGATCGCGGCTACGATCGCCAACGGGCTCGAAATCAGCGACGCGGTAAAGGACGCGCAGGAGTACACCTGGCAGGCGCTGAAGGCGGCGTTTCGCCCCGGCATGGGCCAGCACATCCCGGACCGGCTGTTCTGGGCACACGAAGACGAGCAGCGCGATGAAGGCAGCAGTTAGGGGACTCTACGCGGTCACGCCTGACATCGCCGACACCGCTGAGTTGGCGGCAAAAGTCGAGGCCGCCCTCGTCGGCGGCGCGGCGCTCGTCCAATACCGCAACAAGACGGCTGATCCCGAGCTGAGATTGGTTCAGGCGGGTACGCTGCGAGCATTGTGCCAGGCGCGCGGTGTCCCGCTCGTCATTAATGACGACGTCGACGTCGCGACTGCACTCGATGCGGACGGTCTGCACTTGGGAAAGGAAGACAGCATGCTTTCGGAGGCACGCGCACGCCTTGGGCCGGAAAAATTGCTTGGCGCCTCCTGTTACGACCGCCTCGAGGATGCGGTTGCGGCAGTTCGCGCAGGAGCGGATTACGTGGCTTTCGGCAGTTTCTTTGCCTCCGTGGTAAAACCCGGGGCCGTGCGCGCCCCCCTGACGCTACTGCGCGAAGCCAGGCAAGGGCTTGGGGTACCCACTGTGGCGATCGGGGGCATCACGCTCGATAATGCATCGCAACTCATCGCAGCTGGCGCCGATGCCGTGGCCGTCATTTCCGCCCTCTTCTCCGCCTCCGACATCCGCGTTGCCGCCGAGCGCTTCAACGAACTCTTCAAGACAACGCTACGAACATGAAACGCAGCCAGAAACTGTTTCAGCATGCCCAGCACTTCATCCCCGCAGGCGTCAATTCTCCAGTCCGGGCATTCCGGTCAGTGGGCGGAACACCCCCCTTCATCCAGCGCGGGAAGGGCGCGGTGATCTGGGATGCTGACGGCCGCGCCTATATTGATTACGTTGGGTCGTGGGGCCCCCTAGTCGTCGGCCACGCCCATCCGGAGGTGGTTCGAGCGGTGCAGCAGGTTGCCGAGCGGGGGCTGTCATTTGGCGCGCCCACGGAGCAGGAAGTCGAGATGGCCGAGCTTCTGTGCAAACTGGTGCCCTCGCTCGAACAGGTGCGGCTCGTCAGCAGTGGCACTGAGGCCACCATGAGCGCGATACGGCTCGCCCGGGGTTTCTCGGGTCGGGCGAAGATCATTAAATTCGAGGGCTGTTACCACGGTCATGCCGACGCGCTGCTCGTCAAGGCCGGTTCGGGCGCGCTCACTTTTGGCCACCCAAGCTCGGCCGGCGTGCCGGCCGAAACCGCGCAGCATACCTTGGTGCTCGACTACAACAATGAAATTTCCCTCGAGCAAATCTTTGCGCGCGAAGGGTCTGAAATTGCCGCGGTCATCGTTGAACCCGTCGCAGGAAACATGAATCTTGTTAGCGCGCGACCCGGCTTCCTTGAACTGTTGCGCAAGCTCTGCACAAAAAACGGTAGCCTATTGATTTTCGATGAAGTCATGACCGGGTTTCGTGTTGCGCTCGGTGGGGCTCAAAGCCTCTACGGTGTCCAACCGGATCTGACGACGCTCGGCAAGGTCATCGGCGGCGGCATGCCCGTCGGTGCGTTCGGAGGCAGACGCGATGTCATGCAATCGATTGCGCCGCTGGGGCCGGTCTACCAGGCGGGGACGCTCTCGGGCAACCCGGTGGCGGTTGCCGCGGGATTAGCCACGCTGGCGCTGATCCGCGCGCCGGGCTTCTACGACCGCTTGGCCGCGACGGCCCGTGATCTCTGCGAAGGCCTGTGCCGCGCCGCGCAGAGCGCCAGCATCGCCTTCTCCGCCCAGAGCGTAGGCGGAATGTTTGGGCTCTATTTCCGCGCGACGCCGCCGACGACCTACGCGGAAGTGATGCAGTGCGACAAGGATGCCTTCAACGCCTTCTTTCACGCCATGCTGGCCGAGGGCGTTTACCTAGCGCCTTCAGCGTACGAGGCGGGATTCGTTTCCAGCGCGCATGGTGCCACAGAGCTGCAAAAGACGATCAGCGCAGCAACAAGAGCGTTCTCGGCCACCCGCTAGGCACAGGGCAGCAAGGGTGAGCGGCGCGCGCGCCCATCGTGCTGCATCACCGCAGTCCGGAGATATATTCCGCAACCGCCGCAATTTCCTTGTCGGACAGCTTCCCGGCCACGGCGCGCATCATGCGGTTCCGGTCGTTCGCGCGCGTGCCCGCTCGGAACGCCCGAAGCTGCGCCGCCGTGTATTCGGCATATTGACCTGCCAGGCGCGGGAACTGCACCGGCATCCCGGCACCGTTTGGCCCGTGGCAGGCGCTGCACGCGGCTATTCCCGCCGATGCGACCCCTCCCCGATAAATCGCTTGCCCCAGCATTACAAGCTCGGCATCGCGCGCCGTACGGGGCTTGGGTTGTTGCATCTCGAAGTAGGCCGCCAGATCGCGCATGTCCTCGACAGAAAGATTCGCGACCATCGGGCCCATCACGTTATGAGGCCGTTCAGCGGGCTTGCCGCCCTGCGACTTGAAATTGGCGAGCTGCTTGGCTGTATATCCCGCGTGCTGTCCGGCGAGAACGGGATTCACCGGCTGCGCGCTATTTCCATCCAGGGCGTGACAAGTCACGCACACCTGGCTCACGATTGCCTGCCCTTTTGACGGGTCCGCCTTGGGAGGCGTCTGAGCCCATGCGCCAGGAGCGGCGAGCACGCACACGACGGGCATTGCTAGCCAGCGGAAGTTCATGCGGGATCCTCTTTCAACTTCGAAATTGCGCGGAGCGCGTATTGTATAGTAAGCACCGGTTCGCACGCCAGTTTCAGGCACGATAACAAGAACCTATGTCGCTATTTGCCCACGCCGAATTCTACCGGACGGTTTACCGCCCAACAGAGCTGCCGCCCGACCGTGGCGCGGAGGTGGCGTTTGCGGGACGATCCAATGCGGGCAAATCGAGCGTGCTGAACGTACTCGTCAATCGACAACGCCTTGCGCACGTCAGCAAAAGGCCGGGGCGGACGCAAGCCATCAATTTCTTCAGCCTCGCGGGCGCGCGTTACCTCGTTGATCTGCCCGGATATGGCTACGCTGCGGTCCCCCACGCCCGACGCGAGCATTGGGGCGAGCTGGTAAGCTTTTATCTCATGAACCGCGCCTGCCTGCGCGGTCTGATACTGATCTGCGACGCCCGTCGTTCCCTGGTCGCACTCGACCACCAGCTCCTTGAATGGTTTGCCGCGACCGGCAAGCCGATCCACGTGCTCCTCACCAAAGGGGACAAGCTTTCACGAGCGCAGGGCGCGGCGGCACTGGAACTCGCGACGCAATCATTAGACCGGAGTTACCTGGGCGTTTCCGTTCAGCTGTTTTCCAGCTTGACCCAGAACGGTGTGCCGGCTGCGCGTAAGGTAATCGCTGGCTGGATGCAATAAAAAACCCCCGGTTAAAGGGGAGTAAAACCGGGGGTAAAAAGCCCTAATTTGGAATTAAGGCACCCGCTCAGGGAGGAGAAGCGGGAGACGATTAAACATCGTCTCCATTTAAGACGACTATAATCGCCAATAGTTCCCCCACGTGCCTGGTTAAGATATGGCTTCTTATTCATAAGGTTAGATATCCATGTTTGCCCTAGGAGAGTACCCACGGCGGCGCATGCGGCGCATGCGCCGTAATGAATTTTCCCGCCGCCTCATGCGTGAGCATCAGCTCACAACAGACGACCTTATTTACCCGATTTTTGTCATCGAGGGCCGGAACCGTGTAGAGGCAGTTCCCTCGATGCCGGGCATCCAGCGCTACACGATCGACCGCCTGCTGCCGCATGCGGAGCAGTGCCTGAAAGCCGGTATCCCTGCCATTGCGGTCTTCCCGATGATCTCGAGGGATTTGAAGACACCGGATGGACGGGAGGCGATCAACCCGAAAGGCCTCGTGCCGCGCGCGGTGGCGGCGCTCAAGAAGCGGCTGCCAGAGCTCGGCGTGATCGCGGACGCGGCTCTCGATCCCTACACGACGCACGGGCAGGATGGCGTAGTCGATCGGGCAGGCCATGTGCTTAACGACGAAACTGTCGCCCTGCTCAAGAAGCAGGCGTTAACTGTTGCTGGCGCTGGCGTGGATATTGTCGCACCTTCCGACATGATGGATGGCAGGATTGGTGCCATCCGCGCCGCGCTGGACGCGCAGCGGTTCATTCACACCCGGATCCTCGCGTACTCTGCCAAGTACGCATCTGGTTTTTACGGTCCATTTCGCGATGCCGTCGGTTCGGCACGGGCGCTCGGACACGGCAACAAGTACTCCTACCAGATGGATTATGGCAACAGTGACGAGGCGCTATGGGAGATAGGGCTCGACCTGAAAGAAGGCGCCGACATGGTGATGATCAAGCCGGGCTTGCCGTATCTCGACATGGTGCGCCGCGTGAAGGATGAATTCCGCGCGCCGACCTTTGTGTATCAGGTCAGTGGCGAGTTCTCCATGTTGAAGGCCGCCGCGGCCCGGGGTTGGCTCGATGAGCAACCGTGCGTGATGGAGGTACTTACCGCCTTCAAGCGAGCGGGCGCCGATGGCATCCTCACCTATTTTGCCCTCGACGTGGCGCGTTGGTTGAAGGCGGTGCGCTAAGCGACGAAATCCCGAATGCCCTTCTGGCTCGTCGCCGCACGCCGCGGGCACCGCGTACGCGGAAGCGCCACGGTTTGCCATTAGGAAATGGTCGAGCGCCCGGTCGGTCTTTCGGACAAGGGGGCCCGGGGCGGAACTCTCCTTTACGCCTGCGCCAGCAAGTCTTCAACCATCCGCAGTTTGGCCCGCTCGATTGGCTTGCCTTCTGCGCTGGTTCTTAGTGGTAGCCGCAGGTCTCGCGGTGATAGCACGGTGATCTCAATTTCAACGCCATCGTCGCTAATGGTGAACACTGGCACCGTTTGTAACTCCTCACCAGAATACAGACGGCTTTGCGCCGCGCGGTACGGAATGCCGCGATCGATGAGAAAAAGCTCTACCGCCTTCGCGTTCTCGGTAAACAGCTGGACGTTGATGTCCGCGTACTTGCCGGCGTTGCCGTTCAGTACCGACCCGGTGAGATAGGGATTGAATTGGACCATCTTCTGCATCGCCCGCACCGCCGTTTTGCGCAGGGCACGCAATCGCTCGCGATGCGTGTCAGGCTGGTAGATCTGCCGATAAACCTTGAGCGCCGTGTCGATTTCCTCGTTGGTGGGCAGCTCACGCGCGTCAGGCGTCCCCGCTTGACGCGCGGCCTTGCGCTTGGCCAGCGCGTAATCCTCTATACCATCCTCCGCCATCAGTCGCGCCGCGAGGTGCGCGATGCGACCGCGCGTCTCATTTCGGCCGTAATCCCTGGCCACGGCGCCTAGAACAGCTGGTTGCGCGCGTCGTCGGGCGGACGGTTTCCCCCGACGACGCCGCCGACAAGCGTTTCGTGCTCGGGAGGGAGAAACTCCTGATAGAAGTAATCTAGGACACCCTGCCCTTCAGCCACACGCAAGCCGTTTACCCGGTCGACGTTCACCGCGACGATGCCTTCGGGTGGCACGAGCGGTTGCTCCGGCACATCCTTCAGTACCGCTCCCATGTAATCTATCCAAATGGGCAAAGCCGCCTGAGCTCCGGTCTCGTTACGCCCCAACGTTTTCGGCGTATCGAAACCGATCCACGCGACCGCGACCAGCCCAGGGTTGAACCCGCAGAACCACGCATCCAAGAACTCATTAGTGGTACCGGTCTTGCCAGCGAGGTCGGTGCGTTTTAGCTTCATTGCCCGCGCCGCTGTCCCCATTCGCACGACATCACGCATCATGCTGGTCATGACGAACGCGTTGCGCGCGTCTATCACGCGCTCGGCCCCTGTTCCGGCAGCCGCCGGTTGCGCCTCGAGCAATACCTTGCCTTGTGCATCTTCGATTCGCTCGATGAGATACGGTGCAACCCGGTAACCACCATTCGCAAATACCGCATAAGCGGTGACCATCTGCATCGGCATCGCGTTGCCAGCGCCCAACGCCATGGTCAGATAGGGGGGATGCAGCTTCGGATCAAAACCGAAACGCGCGGCATAATCCTGCACGTACTGGGGAGAGATTGCCTGCAGAATCCGTACCGACACCAGATTCTTGGATTTGACGAGCGCCATGCGCATGCGCAAAGGCCCCGAAAATTTTCCATCGAAATTATTCGGCTCCCAAGGCTCCGATCCGGTCTGAGCAGCAGTGAACATGAGCGGCGCATCGTTAATAATGGTGGCCGGCGTGAAACCTTTCTCGAGCGCCGCGGAATATACGAACGGCTTGAAGCTCGAGCCGGGCTGTCTGAGCGCCTGAGTGACGCGATTGTATTGGTTGCGACCAAAATCGAAACCTCCGACAAGGGCGCGAACGGCACCATCGCGGGGATCCATAGAAACGAAGGCTGCCTCGACCAGCGGTAACTGCGTAATGTGCCAGCGTCCCTTCGCGTTCTGCTGCACCCGGATGATGGCGCCACGTCGGATGCGTTGGCTGGGGCGCACCTTCGAGCCCAGCTGCCGAATCGCAAATCGAAGTCCGTTCTCACTGATGTTGATCCACTCGCCGCCCTTGCGATAGGCCCTGACGCGTTTTGTGCTGGCCTCAATCACGATGGCCGGTGATATGTCATCGCTCGCGTGCACATCATGCAAACCATCCTCCAGAACCTCGTCGGTGAGTTTTGCCGGCAGCCTCACGTAACCTTCCGGGCCGCGATAGCCATGGCGCCGATCGTAGTCCTGCACGCCGCGGCGCAACGCCCTATAGGCGGCTTCCTGGTGTGAAGTCAGAAGCGTCGTATAAACCCGAATTCCGCGCGCGTAAGCTTCCTCACGGTAGCGCTCGTAGAGCAGCTGGCGAACCATCTCGGCGAGATGCTCCGCGTGCACGGCGAATTCCGTGGATTCCGTCTTTAGCTTGACCGTCAGCTCCTCCCGATCGGCGGCCGAAAACTCGTCGTCCGAAATTAGCCTCAGCTCGCGCATGCGTCTAAGTACGTATTGCTGTCGCAGTTTCGCGCGTTTGGGATTGGCGATCGGGTTATAACGAGAGGGCGCTTTCGGTAGCCCGGCAAGCATTGCCATCTCCGCGAGATCGAGTTCGTTGAGGGTCTTGCCGAAGTAGGTCTGCGCTGCCGCGGCGAAGCCGTACGCTCGCCGCCCAAGATAGATCTGATTGACGTATAGCGCGAGGATCTGATCCTTCGCAAGGTCCGCTTCAATCTTGAAAGCGAGCAGCGCCTCATTGAATTTTCGGGTAAGCGTACGCTCCTTCGAAAGGAAGAAATTGCGCGCAACCTGCATCGTGATTGTCGATGCTCCCTGCCGCACGCCGCCCGATGCAAAGTTGGAAATCGCCGCGCGCGCAACGCCAATGTAATCGACGCCCCGATGCTGATAAAAACGTTCGTCCTCCGCGGCAAGAATCGCACCGATGAGTGGCGTGGGTACCCCACTGATCTTGACCACCGCTCGGCGCTCCTCGCCAAACTCGCCGATCAACTTGCCATCAGCGCTGTAGACCCGAAGAGGAATCTTCGGCTGATAATTCGTGAGCGCATCGAGTGACGGCAGCGTGGGATAAACGAGGGCTGCCGCGAACGCGACGATCATTACGCCGGCGAGAGCGCCCGCCAGAATCAAAAGAAAGGGGAGGGCAAGCCAACGAAACGACATAAACCTCAATTAGTTACAGAATAATGTTGTGTTTTTACCACAAGTAATTCAGGTAGATGGGCTACAACGTTAAGATTGTGAACCTCGACACAGCACCGAAACGCGTTGCGCGGTAAGCTATGGTCGCTCAGGGAGATTATAGGCACGGTTCCGGACAAAAGAAATGGCTCAAAAACACTTTACACCCAAGATAGTTGTTGGTACGCTTTAAAGTGAATTATTGGATTGTTTGTCCATTACCCTATGATCAAAGGAAAATCCGGTTTCAGCCTCGGCGCGCTTGAGGACCTCTTCAAGACCAAGACGCCGCCACTCATCGGTGTCGATATCAGCTCCTCGGCCGTGAAGATGGTGGAAATTTCCGAGTCGGGTCGTGGCATGTACCGCGTCGAGCGCTACGCCATCGAGCCACTGCCCAAGGACTCCGTAGTCGAGGGCAACATCAACAACCTGGACGCCGTGAGCGACGCCCTCAAGCGCTGCCACAAACGTTTGGGGAGTGGCATTAAAAACCTCGCTCTCGCCCTGCCCAGCGCGGCGGTAATCAGTAAGAAGATACTCGTGCCTGCTGGCCAGACCGAAGACGATCTCGGGCTGCAGGTGGAAACCGAGGCAAACCAATACATCCCTTTTTCTCTGGATGAAGTCAATCTCGATTGGCAGGTGCTCGGCCCCGCGCCGAACAGCCCAGAGGACGTCGAAGTGCTGATCGCGGCCTCGCGTAAGGAAAAGATCGAGGATCGGGTTGCGGCGGCCGAGGTGGCAGGGCTGAAAGCGGCGGTCATGGATGTGGATCTCTTCGCCTCGCAGGCCGCCTTCGAACTGATCGAGGATCAGTTCCCCGAGAAAGGCAAAGACCAGAACATCGCGGTCGTGGACGTGGGGGCCTCCGTGATGACGATCAACGTTCTGCGCAACGATCAGTCAGTCTACACGCGCGAGCAGGCCTTCGGCGGCAATCAGCTGACCCAGGAAATACAGAACCGATTCGGGTTGTCGCCAGAGGAGGCTGAAGCCGCCAAGCGCGCCGGCGGACTCCCGGAAAACTATGAGTCCGAAGTCCTGCACCCATTTCTTGACATGATGGGCCTCGAGATTGCACGCGCACTGCAGTTCTTCTTCACCTCGACCCAACACAACCAGGTCCACCACGTCGTACTCTCGGGCGGCAGCGCTGCGATACCGGGGGCGGATGAGGCCGTAGGCAGGCGTGTTCAGGTAAATACCATCATCGGGAACCCGTTCGCGAACATGGCCCTCTCGTCAAGGATCCGACCCCGCAATCTGACTCAGGACGCGCCGTCGTTAATGGTGGCGTGCGGGCTCGCCATGCGGAGGTTCGGCTCATGATCCGCGTCAACCTGTTGCCGCACCGCGAGGCCCGGCGCAAACAACAGCAGCAGCAGTTCTTCATTCTGCTTGCCTTCGTGGCCGCCGTCGGGCTGGCCTCATGGTTCTCCGTGCACACCTATTTGAGCGATCGTTTGCAGGAGCAGCAAAGTAGAAACAGTTACCTCGCTGAAGAAATCGTCAAGCTCGACAAGCAGATCGCCGAGATCAAGAAACTTCAGGAGCAAACCGCCGCGCTGCTTGCGCGCAAGAAGGTGGTTGAAACGTTGCAGGGCAATCGGGCGGAGGTGGTGCACCTGCTCGACCAGCTCGTCAGGCAGCTGCCCGACGGCATTTACCTCAAAGGCATCAAGCAAAAAGGCGGCGTCGTCACCATTACAGGCTATACGCAGTCGCAGGCACGGGTGTCGACGTTGATGCGCAATTTGGATTCCTCGCAATCCCTTGAGAATCCGGGTCTCGTCGAGATCAAGGCGGTACAGCTGCGCGGGCAGCGGATCAACGAGTTCACGATGAATATCCACATCACGCGCGCCAAGACCGAAGAAAAGACGCCCAAAAGACCCGGGGCACGCCCGGCCAAAGGGTAATGAGCGATAGCCATGACACTAGACGACCTCAGGCGGCTTGATCCGAAGAAGATCGGTAGCTGGCCGATCGGGCCCAAGTTCGGTGCGCTGCTGCTCCTGCTGCTCTTGCTGATATTCGCGAGCTACTGGTTCGACTGGCAGCACCAGATCGAGCAGATCACCGCCGAAAAGCTAAAGGAAGATCAGCTGCGCACGACGTTCCTGGAGAAGAAAAGGCGCGCCATCAACCTGCCTGCCTATCGCAAACAACTGGAAGACATTGAGAAGCAGTTCGGTGCGCTGCTCAAGCAATTGCCGGGCAAATCGGAAATGGACGCGCTCCTCACGGATATCAACCAAGCCGGCCTGGGACGAGGATTGCAGTTCGAGCTTTTCAAGCCGGCCGCCACCGAGAGTCAGCGCGATTTCTACGCCGAGCTACCGATAACTATAAAGCTTACCGGCAGCTATCACGACATCGGCGCCTTCGCGAGCGATATCGGGAAGCTACCTCGTATCGTGACGCTGAACGATATCGCGCTCGCCGCGGGGAAAGGCAGCGCGGGTAAGGACGCCAAGGGTGGCGACACCCTGGTGCTCAATGCCACAGCGAAAACATTCCGCTATCTTGATCAAGAAGAACTTTCGCAGCAGAGAAAAGCTGCGGCCAAGAAGGGCGGGGAGAGAAGATGAAGCTCAGAGCCATCACCATCGCGCTTTCGCTCCTCACGCTCGCGGCGTGTGGCGGCGAGCAGCATTCGGACCTGAGGCAGTTCGTAAAGGATTCCGAAAATCTGCCGCACGGCCGTATTCCACCGCTCCCGGAAGTGAGGCCCTACGAGGCCTTTTCTTACAATGCGTTTGATTCTCTGGATCCGTTCGTACCCCGGAAGATTGAGCCGCCCAAGGGGATCAAGGTCGCTGGCGGCGTAGCGCCTCCCGACCCGGACCGGCGCAAGGAACCGCTCGAGGCGTATCCACTCGAGAACCTGAAGATGGTCGGTACCCTGGAAAAGGAGAAACAGTTCCATGCTCTGGTCCAAACCCCGGACAACAACCTCTTCCGAGTCACGTCAGGCAACTTCTTGGGGCAGAACTTCGGTCGAATCATCGGCGTATCCGAATCCGCTATCAAATTGAAGGAGCTCGTTCAGGACAGCAGCGGTGAATGGAAAGAAGAAGAGCGCACCATGCTGCTGCAGGATTAATCGGAGGCAAGAACAATGAGCGTCGCTACCCGTTTTGTTCCCCCAATCTTGCGCGTCGTTCTGGCGGCCATAATGGTTGCCGGGAGCGTGGCTGCGTATGCCCAGTCCAACACCATCCAGGGCATCAGCGTTTCGCCCCAGGCCGGCGGCAAGTTGCTGGTTAAGGTCTCTCTCAAAGAGGCTCCGGTTAATCCTCCGGCGGGATTTACCATCAACAATCCGCCCCGCATCGCGTTCGATTTCCTCGACACCAACAGTGCCATGGGCCGTGCGACCCAGGAAATCGGTGAAGGCGATTTGCGCAGTATCAACGTCGTTCAGGCTGGCAACCGCACCCGGCTGGTACTGAACCTCAACCGCGTGCAGAGTTACGACACGCAGATCGAGGGCCAGGCCCTGCTCATCACATTGCAAGGGGCGGCTTCGGCCGCGGCTCCAACCGGCGTGACCACGCACTTCGCGGAAGCGAAACCTGTCGATTCAGGTCACACGCTGCGCGACATCGATTTCCGGCGCGGACGCTCCGGCGAGGGGCGTGTCGTCGTCGATCTGTCCGACAGCGCCGTCGGCATAAATCTCAAGCAGCAAGGACGCGCGATCGTCATTGATTTCATCAATACCGCGCTGCCGAATAATCTCAAGCGTCGCATGGACGTTACCGACTTCGGCACGCCGGTGAAGCGCGTGGACGCATTCTCCCAGGGCAACAACACGCGGGTCGTGATCGAGCCGAGCGGGAATTGGGAGCATACGGCCTACCAGACCGATACCCGCTTCATCGTCGAAGTGAAGCAGATCGTCGAGGACCCGAATCGCCTCGTGCGCCCGGGTTTCACTGGCGAAAAGCTTTCTCTCAACTTCCAGAACGTCGAGGTGCGTGCGGTTCTCCAGGTGATCGCGGATTTCACAGGCCTCAATATCATTACCAGCGATACTGTGACGGGCAACCTCACGCTGAGACTTAAGGACGTGCCTTGGGATCAGGCGCTCGACATCATTCTTCAGAGCAAGGGTCTCGACCTGCGCAAGACCGGTAACGTGGTCTGGATCGCGCCGCGTGACGAGCTGGCCACCCGCGAGAAACTCGCCTTGGAAGCCAAACAGCAGATCGCGGATCTCGAGCCAACCCGCACCGAAATCTTTCAGTTGAATTACCAGAAGGCGGAAGCGTTCCGTACGCTCCTCACCGACGACAAGCAGCGCATTCTCTCCAAGCGTGGCAGCGCGGTCATTGATACGAGGACCAATACCGTCTTCGTGCAGGACACGCCCACGCATCTCGAGGAGGTGCGCACGCTGATCCAGCGCGTGGATATCCCGGTGCGGCAGGTCATGATCGAATCGCGGATCGTTGAGGCCACGGACCAGTTTGCCCGCAACCTCGGCGTTCGGCTCGGCTACCATGATCAGACGGGGCGGGGCACTAAACTCGGGACTGGCGGCGCCAATAAGCGCATTTTGGGCGGCGGCAGTCTTGCCGACACCGGTTTCCATACTGGGCAGTCCGCAACCGTCCCCGTCTGGCCCACGGATTCCCTGTCTGTGAACTTGCCGGCGCAAGGCATAGCTGGCGCACTCCCCGGTGCCTTCTCGCTATTGCTGTTCAACCAGTCGGGGACAAAATTCCTCAATCTTGAGTTGACGGCCCTGCAGGCCGATGGCAAGGGCAAGATCATCTCCAGCCCGCGCGTGATCACGGCGGATCAGGTTGAGGCGATAATCGAACAAGGCACGGAGATCCCGTACCAGCAGGCCACGTCGAGCGGCGCAACGAGCGTCTCGTTCAAGAAAGCGACGCTCTCTCTGAAGGTGAAGCCGCAGATCACACCGGACGACAACGTGATCATGAACGTCGACGTCCACAAGGACAGCGTGGGACAACAGACACTCTCCGGGCCGTCGATCGATACCAAGCAAATCACCACGGAGGTGCTCGTGTCGAACGGCGGCACGGTGGTCATCGGGGGCATCTACACGCAGGAAGAACGCTCGACGACCAGCAAGGTGCCGGTGCTGGGTGATCTGCCCTACGTCGGTTTCCTTTTCAAACAAAACCAAAAACAGGATGACCGGACAGAACTCCTTATTTTCATTACGCCTAAAGTGATTAAGGACAACGTGAGTCTGCGCCGGTAGGTTCGGGAAATCTCAGCAAAAAGGCGGCCCGCAGGCCGCCTTTTTTGTTTTCCTCCATTTGGCACTAGGCCAGACCACATTCCGCTAGAATCCCGGCATGATGGGCACCAGCAGGCCACCCCACGCTAACGAACACGTCCCGGAGAATATTTTCCTGGTGGGCCTGATGGGCGCCGGCAAGACCTCGGTCGGCAAGCTCCTCGCGCAACGGCTCGGAAAGGATTTCTCCGACTGCAACCACGAGATCGAAGGCGCGACCGGGGTAAAGATTTCGATCATATTCGAAATCGAGGGTGAAAGCGGTTTCCGGGCGCGCGAATCGAAGATGCTCGCCGAGCTGGCAAACCGCAGGAACGTAATCGTCGCAACGGGCGGGGGTGCCGTTCTTTCCGTCCCCAACCGCAAGCTTCTGGCCGATAACGGTATCGTGGTCTATCTGCGCGCCGCGCCTGCCGATTTGTGGCGCCGCACGCGCCACGACAAGCATCGCCCGCTGCTCAACACGGAAGATCGGATGGCCCGGTTCGAGCAGTTGTTCGCGGAACGCGATCCGCTCTATCTTGAGATCGCTGATATCATCGTCGATACTGGCAGCCAGAGCCTGGGCGCTCTCGCGAGCAAGCTCGAGCGCAAGATTCTGGAGTTCAAGGCGCGGGCCGGCGGCTGCGAGGACAATCCTTTTCCCGCTGGCTGACACTCACTGATTACGCCTACCATGGAAACTCTCACCGTTGCCCTCGCGGAACGCAGCTATCCCATCCATATTGGAGCGGGCCTGCTCGCGCACCCGGAGTTGATCGCAACCCGATTGCCGCAGAACAAGGTGGCAATCGTGACCAACACGACCGTAGCCCCGCTTTACCTTGCCTCCCTGCGGAGAGCACTTGAAACGCAAGGCGTAGACGCCGTGCCTATCACTTTGCCGGACGGCGAATCCTTCAAGAACTGGGAGACGCTGAACCAGATATTCGACGCCCTGTTGCAGAACCGCAGCGAACGCGGCACGACCCTGCTAGCACTCGGGGGCGGGGTCATCGGTGATCTGGCCGGCTTCGCCGCTGCGGTCTATCAACGCGGGGTTCCATTCGTCCAGGTTCCGACCACGCTGCTCGCTCAGGTGGACTCGGCCGTTGGCGGCAAAACCGGGATCAATCACCCGCTCGGGAAAAACATGGTCGGGGCTTTCCACCAGCCGCTGGCGGTGATCAGCGATACGGATACCCTCTCCACTCTGCCCGCCCGCGAGCTCTCCGCCGGACTGGCTGAGGTCATCAAATACGGCCTGATCTGCGACCGCGCATTTTTCGAATGGCTGGAGAGCAACATTCACCGCCTCGTGCAGCGGGAACCCGAAGCGCTTGCCTATGCAATCGAACGCTCATGCGCCAACAAGGCGGAAATCGTGGCCCTCGACGAGCGCGACGAAGGGCAACGGGCGCTGCTGAATTTCGGCCACACGTTCGGGCATGCTATCGAAGCGGGGCTCGGGTTCGGCGTATGGCTGCACGGGGAAGCCGTAGCGGCGGGGATGGTGCTGGCAGCCCGGCTCGCGCAAAAGCTGGGCTTGATCGGCACGGAAGAAGTCTCGCGCACAAGCCAGCTCCTGTCGGCTGCCGGCCTTCCGATCGAAGCGCCTGAGCTCGGGCGCGATCGCTACCTCGAATTGATGGGCCATGACAAAAAGGTCAAGGGCGGACGCAACCGCTTCATATTGCTGGCGCGGATCGGGGAGGCGTTCGTTTCAGAAGAAGTCGGCCAGACTGCCCTCGCGGACGTGCTCGGAGGCCCGCAAGTGCATGCGTGACTCGGCACTCGCGCCCTGCGCCGCGCACCCCGAGCGGTCACGCGGGCGACGGTACCGGGAAGCGCCGCCCCGCGGCCGCAGTGAATATCAGCGCGATCGCGACCGGATCATTCATTCGACGGCTTTCCGGCGCCTCGAATACAAAACGCAGGTTTTCGTCAATCACGAAGGCGATCTGTTCCGGACGCGACTGACGCACAGTCTGGAGGTTGCCCAGATTGCGCGCTCCGTCGCTCGCAGCCTGCGGCTCGATGAAGACCTCACCGAGGCGATTGCCCTTGCCCACGATCTTGGCCATACCCCTTTCGGCCACGCGGGTCAGGATGCGCTCCATGCCTGCATGAGGCGCCATGGTGGCTTTGAGCACAATCTGCAGAGCCTGCGCGTCGTGGACCTGCTCGAGCAGCGTTACGCTGCGTTCGACGGCCTGAACCTCACGTTCGAGACCCGCGAGGGCATTCTGAAGCATTGCTCCCGGCAGAATGCGCGTGCGCTGGGTGACGTGGCGGAACGTTTCCTCAAGCGCCGGCGACCATCGCTCGAGGCCCAGATCGCCAATCTTGCCGATGAAATCGCCTACAACAACCATGACATCGACGATGGGCTGCGCTCCGGTCTGCTCAGCCTGGAGCAGATTTCAAGCGCCAAGATATTCGCGCGCCATCAATCCCTTGTGCTGCGCCAGTACCCGCGCCTAGCGGGTCGGCGCCTCATCCACGAAACCGTACGACGCATGATCGACACGCTCGTAACCGATCTTATCCGGACAAGCGCAGCGAATATCCGAAAACAGGCTCCGGCATCGACCGAGGAGGTGCGTCTGGCGCCCCCGTTGATTGCTTTCAGCCCGCGCATTCGAGAGGAAAGCCTTGAACTCAAGCGCTTTCTGCATCACAACCTCTACCGGCATTACCGCGTCACGCGCATGAGCGCCAAAGCACGCCGTGTTGTCGAGAACTTGTTCGAGGCCTTCATGGCAGACACCCGTCTTCTGCCGCCTGAGTTCCAGGGGCGCGCCGAGAATCACGTGGCACGGGTAATCGCCGACTACATCGCCGGCATGACCGACCGTTATGCGATGCTTGAGCATCGCCGATTGTTTGCGATTGACGAAACCTGACGGCGCACCGAGACGGTTTCCCGAGCTGATTTTCCGGTTGAAGCCAATAACTTAAGCCAGTAGAATTTCCAGTTGCCCGGAAATTACGGGGGGCTTACTGCAGAGCAACAAATACCGGCCTAACTCGTTGTACCGAGAGCGTTTTCTATGCGCGAAGCACGAAAATTGCCGTTGCCCGCAATGCAAGGTCTCTACCAGCCGGCCTACGAGCATGATGCTTGCGGGGTCGGATTCGTCGCGCATATCAAAGGCAAGAAAAGCCACGCCATCATCGAGCAAGGCCTCCAGATCCTGAAGAACCTCACCCATCGCGGAGCCGTTGGTGCCGATCCCAAGGCGAGTGACGGGGCCGGCATCCTGATCCAGGTTCCCGACCAGTTTTTCCGCGAGGAGATGGGCAAGCACGGAATAAAACTACCGCCTCGCGGGCAGTACGGCGTCGGAATGGTGTTCCTCCCGCGGGAGCCTGCCTCGCGCCTCGCGTGCGAGTATGAAATCGAGCGCGCCATCAAGGACGAGGGGCAGGCGTTGCTCTGTTGGCGCGACGTGCCGGTGGACGACGCTGACCTCGGTGAATCGGTCAAGGAAGTCGAGCCGGTCATCCGGCAGGTATTCATCGGCCGTGGCACTGGTGTTACCGTGACCGACGCGCTTGAACGCAAGCTCTACGTCATCCGGAAGAGTTCGGGACACGCAATTCAGTCGCTCAAACTAGCGCACGGCAAGGAATTCTACGTTGCGTCGATGTCGGCGCGCACCATTTGCTACAAGGGTATGCTCCTTCCGTATCAGGTCGGGATGTACTACAAAGACCTGCAGGATGCGCGCGTCACCTCCGCGCTTGCGCTCGTCCACCAGCGCTTCTCGACGAATACATTTCCTAGCTGGGACAAGGCGCATCCCTTCCGCGTGATCTGCCACAACGGCGAGATCAACACGCTGCGGGGCAACGTCAACTGGATTCGCGCGCGCCAGGGCGCTATTTCCAGCCCCGTTCTCGGGCGCGATCTCGACAAACTATG
Organism: Betaproteobacteria bacterium; assembly: GCA_029863175.1. Next base: position 62,174 of record JAOTVX010000001.1, read on the forward strand.
GCCGTTGATCTACGACGGCCAGTCGGACTCCGCTTCTTTCGACAACGCGCTGGAATTGCTCGTCATGGGGGGCTATTCCATTGCGCATGCGATGATGATGATGATCCCCGAGGCGTGGGAAAATCACACGCTAATGGATCCGGGCCGCCGCGCCTTCTATGAATACCACGCCGCGATGATGGAGCCCTGGGACGGCCCCGCCTCCATCGCCTTCACCGACGGGCGCCAGATTGGCGCGACCCTCGATCGAAACGGGCTGCGACCGTCCCGCTATATCGTCACCAGCGACGACCTCGTCATCATGGGCTCCGAGTGCGGCTGTCTGCCCGTGCCGGAGGAAAAGATCGTCAAGAAGTGGCGCTTACAGCCGGGCAAGATGTTCCTCGTCGATCTCGAAAAGGGGCGCATCGTCGATGACAAGGAGCTGAAGGAGTCGCTGGCGTCGGCAAAGCCTTACGCCGAGTGGATCGAGCGCATACGCGTGAAGCTCGACGAAGTCGAGAGCGACAAGCAACAGCCGGAGCGCTCAAGCGTGCCGTTGCTCGACCGCCAGCAGGCCTTCGGCTACACGCAGGAAGACGTCAAATTCATGATGGCGCCGATGGCGCTTAGCGGCGAGGAGCCGGTCGGCTCGATGGGCAATGACTTGCCCCTGGCCGTCCTGTCCGGCAAGAACAAGTCGTTGTATCACTACTTCCAGCAACTGTTTGCCCAGGTCACGAATCCGCCCATTGATCCGATTCGCGAGGAGCTCGTGACCTCGCTCGTGTCATTCATCGGGCCCAAGCCCAATCTGCTCGGGATCGACGAGATGAACCCGCCGCTGCGGCTCGAGATCAGCCAGCCCGTACTCGACTTCTTCGAGATGGAGAAGATCCGGCACATCGATCGCTACACGCAGGGCAAGTTCGCCTCGTTCGAGCTCGACATTACCTACCCCGTGGCGTGGGGCAAGGAAGCCATCGAGGCACGGCTCGCGTCGTTGTGCGCGCAAGCCGAAGACGCAGTGCGCGCCGGCTATTCCATTCTCATCATTTCGGACCGAAGGGTTGACCGCGACAATCTCGCGATACCCACGCTGGTCGCGCTTTCTGCGATCCACCAGCACCTGGTGAACCGGGGCCTGCGCACGTCGACCGGGCTGGTCGTAGAAACGGGTTCAGCGCGTGAAACGCATCATTTCGCGCTGCTCGGCGGCTATGGTGCCGAGGCGGTCCATCCCTACCTCGCACTCGAAACCTTGCTCGACCTGGCAGGCCGCGGCCACTTCGGCCCAGAGGTTGATGGCTACAAGGCGATCAGGAACTTCGTGAAAGCAACGGGCAAGGGCCTGAAGAAGGTAATGTCCAAGATGGGCATCTCGACCTACATGTCCTACACCGGCGCGCAGATCTTCGAGGCGATCGGGCTCGCGCGATCGCTCGTCGACAAGTATTTTGCCGGAACCGCCTCCTCCGTCGAAGGCATCGGCGTGTTCGAGGTGGCCGAAGAAACGCTGCGCATCCACCGGGCGGCATTCGACGAGAACGACCCGGTCCTCAGAACCACCCTGGACGCCGGCGGCGAGTATGCCTGGCGGGTGCGCGGCGAAGACCACATGTGGACGCCCGATGCGATTGCGAAACTGCAGCACTCGACGCAGCAAAACTCCTATCAAACGTACCAGGAATACGCGGCAATCATCAATGACCAGTCGCGGCGCCACATGACGCTACGCGGGCTGTTTGAGCTCAAATTCGACCAGTGCGCGCCGGTACCGATCGAGGAAGTCGAGCCCGTAGCGGAGATCGTGAAGCGCTTTTCGACCGGTGCCATGTCCTTCGGCTCGATCTCGACCGAAGCCCACGCGACGCTCGCGATCGCGATGAACCGGATCGGCGGCAAGTCCAACACCGGCGAGGGCGGCGAGGACCGCAAGCGCTACGCGAAGGTCGCTGCCGGCGAAACGCTGATGTCGCGTCTGGGCCGCGAGCGCGTGGAAGTCGACATCCCACTACGGGAAGGCGACTCGCTGAAATCCAAGATCAAGCAGGTTGCGTCCGGCCGCTTCGGCGTCACCGCCGAGTATCTGGCCGCGTCCGAGATGATGCAGATCAAGATCGCTCAAGGCGCAAAGCCCGGCGAGGGCGGACAGCTGCCCGGGCGCAAGGTTTCGGATTACATTGCGGAACTCCGCTACTCGACGCCCGGTGTCGAGCTGATTTCCCCGCCGCCGCACCACGATATCTATTCGATCGAGGACATCGCACAGCTCATCCACGACTTGAAGAACGCGAATCCCGAGGCGGCGGTCAGTGTCAAGCTGGTTTCCGAGGTCGGCGTCGGCACGGTCGCCGCGGGCGTGTCGAAAGCCAAGTCGGATCACGTGACGATTTCCGGGCACGATGGCGGCACCGGGGCCTCGCCCTGGTCGTCGATCATGCATGCCGGCACGCCCTGGGAGCTCGGGCTCGCGGAAACGCAACAGACACTTGTGCTGAACCGCCTGCGTGGCCGAATTGCCGTCCAGGTCGATGGCCAGATGAAAACCGGCCGCGACGTGGTGGTCGGCGCGCTGCTCGGGGCGGACGAGTTTGGTTTCTCGACCGCACCGCTCGTCGTCGAGGGCTGCATCATGATGAGAAAATGCCACCTCAATACCTGTCCGGTGGGGGTGGCCACCCAAGACCCGGTGCTGCGCCGGAAGTTCGAGGGTAAGCCCGAGCACGTCGTCAACTACTTCTTCTTCGTCGCCAAAGAGGTGCGCGAGCTGATGGCGCGGCTCGGCATCCGTAAATTCGACGATCTCATCGGACGCTCCGATCTGCTCGAAACAAAGCAGGGTATCGAGCATTGGAAGGCGAAAGGTCTCGACTTCTCGAAGATCTTCCACCGACCGGAAATGCCCGCAGATGTCGCGCGGTACCACTGCGAGAAGCAGGATCACGGGCTCGCCAAGGCGCTGGACCACCGGCTGATCGAGCTGGCACGGCCAGCGCTCGAGCGCGGCGAGAAGGTCATGATCGACATGCCGATACGTAACATCAATCGCACGGTTGGCACTATGCTCTCGCACGAGATCGCGAAGCGCTATGGGCATGACGGGCTGCCGGATGACATCATCCACGCCCGCTTCGCCGGCTCCGCGGGCCAGAGCTTCGGCGCGTTCCTCGCAAAGGGCGTGTGGCTCGATCTCATCGGAGACACCAACGACTATTGCGGCAAGGGGCTCTCGGGCGGGCGCATTTCGGTGCAGCCCTCGCCCAAGTTCAAGGGCGAACCAACGCAAAACATCATTTCCGGAAACGTCGTGCTCTACGGCGCCATTAACGGTGAAGCCTATTTCCGCGGTGTGGCGGGCGAGCGTTTCGCCGTGCGCAACTCCGGCGCGCAAGCCGTGGTGGAGGGCGTCGGGGATCACGGCTGCGAATATATGACCGGTGGCATCGTGGTGGTGCTAGGAACGACCGGCCGTAACTTCGCCGCCGGCATGTCGGGTGGAATCGCCTACGTGCTGGACGAGGACGGCACGTTCGAGTCGCGCTGCAACCTCGCGATGGTGACGCTCGAACCAGTCCTCGCCGAGGCGGAGCAGGAGGCGAAGCTTTCGCGCGACCTGTGGCACATGGGCCTTGCAGACGAGCTGATTCTGAAGCGGCTCATCGGGAACCATGTGCGCTACACGGCCAGTGCGCAGGCGCGACATATCCTGGAACGCTGGGCCGAGTACCGCGCCAAGTTTGTAAAGATCTTCCCGAACGAGTACCGGCGCGCGCTGGGCGAACTCGCCGCCAAGCAGCGCCGCCGCGCCGCATAGTCCCTTGACGAGACAACGCGGCCGCGCCGGCGGGAACCGGCTCGGCCCAGCATGCTGAACAATCAAATGGGAAAAATCACAGGATTTCTCGAGTTCGAGCGGGTCGAGGAAACTTACGAGGCGAAAGAGCAGCGCAAGAAGCACTTTCGCGAATTTATTCCGCGCCTGACGGACGAGCAGGCGAAGATCCAGGGCGCGCGCTGCATGGATTGCGGCGTTCCGTTCTGCATCAGCGGCTGCCCGATCAACAACATCATTCCCGACTGGAACGACCTCGTCTACCGCCAGGACTGGAACGCGGCGATCGAGACGCTACACTCCACCAACAACTTCCCGGAGTTCACGGGGCGCATTTGCCCGGCGCCGTGTGAGGAGGCGTGCGTGCTGCGCATCAACGAGGACGCGGTCGGCATCAAATCGATCGAGCACGCGATCATAGACAAAGCTTGGGAAGAGGGCTGGGTGAAAGCACAGCCGCCCGTGCACAAGACCGGCAAGAAGGTCGCCGTCGTCGGATCAGGGCCGGCGGGGCTTGCCTGTGCGCAGCAGCTCGCTCGCGTGGGGCACGCGGTTACGGTGTTAGAGAAAAATGACCGCATTGGCGGGTTGCTGCGATACGGCATCCCGGATTTCAAGATGGAGAAATGGCTGATCGACCGGCGCATGGAGCAGATGACCGCCGAGGGCGTTTCGTTCCGTTCCGGCGTCTATGTCGGCAGCGAGCGCCCCGGCAAGGGCGTGCCGGACTGGGCGACCGAGACGGTGGCGCCGGAGACGCTGCAGGCCGAGTTCGATGCGGTGGTGCTCGCCATCGGCGCCGAGCAGCCCCGCGACCTGCCGGTTCCCGGGCGCGAGCTGGAAGGCGTCCACTTCGCCATGGAGTTCCTTCCCCTGCAGAACAAGCGCGTGGCTGGCGACAACGGCGTCGATGAGCTGTGGGCCACCGACAAGCACGTTGTGATCATCGGCGGCGGCGATACCGGCTCGGACTGCGTCGGCACCTCCAATCGCCACGGTGCAAACTCCATAACCCAGTTCGAATTATTGCCGATGCCGCCCGACGTGGAGCGGAACTCGGTTTGGCCATACTGGCCGGTGCGGCTCAGGACCTCTTCGTCGCACGAGGAGGGCGTCAACCGCGATTGGTCAATCGCCACGAAGGAATTTGTCGGTGAGGGCGGCAAGGTAAAGGCGCTCAAGGCCGTGCGCCTGGAGTGGAAAGACGGCAAGATGAGTGAGGTCGGCGGCTCCGAGTTCACGCTCGTCGCCGATCTGGTGCTGCTCGCCATGGGATTCGTTTCTCCGGTTTCATCGGTGCTCGACGCCTTTGGTGTAGAAAAGGATGCGCGCGGTAACGCGCGCGCGGCCACGGAGGGCGCCGGTTGCTACGCGACGTCGGTCCCCAAGATATTTGCTGCCGGTGACATGCGCCGCGGTCAGTCGCTCGTGGTTTGGGCAGTACGCGAAGGCCGTCAATGCGCGCGGGCTGTTGACGAGTTCCTGATGGGATCGTCGGAGCTGCCACGCTGACGGCTTGGTCTACAGCGCGTCGCTGGACGATACCGGCACCGGTGAGCCGCGCATCAGCAATTAGCGCTCGCCCGTGATGCGGCTCAAGAACGACACGCTGATCCGGGCGCTGCTGCGGCAGCCCACCTCCTACACGCCCGTCTGGCTTATGCGACAGGCGGGGCGCTACCTCCCGGAGTACAACCAGACGCGGACGCGCGCGGGCAATTTTCTTGCGCTCTGCAAGAATCCGGATCTGGCCACTGAGGTCACGCTCCAGCCGCTCGCGCGCTATGCGCTGGACGCCGCGATCGTGTTCTCGGATATTCTGACGATCCCTGATGCCATGGGGCTGGGCCTGCATTTTGTGGAAGGCGAGGGACCTCGTTTCGAGCGGCCACTGCGCGAAGAGTGGGAGATCCGCAACCTACAGGTTCCTGACCCGGGGGAGCATCTGCGCTACGTGCTGGACACGGTGCGCCAGGTACGCGTCGCCCTCGACGGCGCCGTCCCGTTGATTGGCTTCTCCGGGAGCCCGTTCACGCTTGCCTGCTACATGGTCGAAGGAAAGGGTAGCGCCGATTTTCGCGCGCTGAAGACGTTGCTTTACCGACGCCCCGACCTGCTGCACCACATTCTGGACATTAATTGTCGTGCGGTGACCGCCTACCTGAACGCCCAGGTCGAGGCTGGCGCTCAGGTTGTGATGTTATTCGATACTTGGGGCGGCATCCTGGGAACAGACGAATTTCATGAGTTTTCGCTTAAGTATCTCCGGCGCACGATCGACGGACTAAAACGAGAGTGCCGGGGCGAGCGCGTTCCAACCATCCTCTTCACCAAGGGCGGCGGCGGTTGGCTCGAGGAGATCGCAGCGAGCGGGTGTGACGCGGTTGGGCTGGACTGGACCGTCGCGATCGGCATGGCACGCCAGCGGGTCGGTGAACAAGTTTCACTACAAGGCAACCTGGACCCTGCTGTACTGCTTGCCGGCCCCGATGCAGTCCGCACCGGCGTGCGAAGCATCTTGAGCGCGTACGGAAAGGGAACTGGCCATGTCTTCAACCTTGGACATGGCATTTCCCAATACACACCGCCCGAGAATGTTGCTGTACTCGTGGAAGCCGTGCGTGAGATGAGTCGCGCCTATCACTGAAGAATCGCGCCAGATCTAGCTTTTCGGGAAACCCGCAGCAGACTTATGCACAGTGGGCTGCCGCGGAGAGCTCAACCGGCCACGCAAGGCGTTTTCGGGGGGCGTCACAACAATAACCTATTGATTATAAATATATATTCATCTAAACGCGCCACGCCTTCGGAGCCGACTGGAAGCGACACCGCGTCAGGCAAACGATAGGCGCTGAACTCATCAACAGGGTTATCCACAGCACAACGCTGATGAGGGGAAAATGGTCTGATGCGTAAGGGTTTTCTAATTGCAAGGCCATGATCGCCGACGACTGGTCGCTCTCAGCAAGTAACAAAAAGACCGAGAGCCGGGCCCCATGAATATCATTAAGGTCGCGCTCGATGTGCCGGTGACAACGCTGTTCGATTACCGGCTTGTCGATGCGACGATCGAAGACGTCGGCTGCCGTGTCGTTGTTCCGTTTGGGAAAAAGCGTGCTATCGGCGTCATCGTGGAGGTTCTCAACACCAGCAGCGTTGCGCCAGGCAGACTGAAACCTGCGCTTCAAATACTACGAGACTCGCCGCGCCTCGAGAACGCGGACTTGGAGTTGCTGCAGTTCGCGAGCGATTACTATCATTATCCCTTGGGCGCGGCGATCATGGGGACGCTGCCCGCGCGTTTGCGACGCCCGCGACTGTCTGCCCGCACGCGTCAGGTCAATGGTCGCTTCATGCTGACAGAAGCCGGCACCGCAATTGATCCGTCTACCTTGCCTGCCCGCGCGCACCTCAAGCGGCGCCTTCTGGCGCTGCTGCATGAACGCGCGGTCGATGCCGCCGATGCGAGAGCCCTGTCCGCCCGTGCGCCGCCAGTCCTGAAAGAACTCATGCAGGAAGGCCTGGTGAGGCTGGACACGTCCACCTCACCGCTACTGACGGTGCCCCGCCCGCTCCAACCAGCTCCCCCGCTCACAGCCGAGCAAGAGCAAGCGCTCACTGCGGTGATCGCCGACTTGCAGCGATTCCGGGTACATCTGCTGCTCGGCGTCACCGGCAGCGGCAAGACAGAGGTTTATCTGCATGCCATGGCAGCCGTGCTCGCCGCGGGTTGTCAGGCGCTGCTCTTGGTGCCTGAGATCGCATTGACCCCGCAACTCGAGAGCTTGGTCAGGAGCCGTTTCCCGGACGTGCCCCTGGTAACCCTGCACAGCGGACTCAACGACAGCGAGCGTCTCGCGCACTGGCTTGAAGCGCAGTCTGGGCGGGCGGGCGTTGTGCTGGGAACGCGGCTCGCGGTGTTTGCGCCGATGCCGCAACTGGGGATCATCATTATCGATGAAGAGCATGACGGCTCTTTCAAGCAGACCGACGGATTTCGTTATTCGGCACGCGACATTGCCGTCGTTCGCGCGCGCCAGTACGGCGTCCCGATCATCCTGGGTTCGGCTACTCCCTCGCTCGAAAGCTACTTTAACGCGGCGAACGGCCGCTACCAGCTGAGCGTGCTGGGCCAGCGGATCGGAGCGCCGCTGCCCCACATCGAGTGCGTGGACACGCGCGGTGAGCGCCTCGAGGATGGACTTTCGGGTCGTCTGCTGCAGACGCTCGACGAGTATCTGGCACGAGGCGAACAGAGCCTTGTTTTCATTAACCGGCGTGGGTACGCGCCCGTGCTCATGTGCCACAGTTGTGGCTGGATCTCCGGGTGCCACCGTTGCTCCGCTCAGCTGGTGCTGCACCTCAAGCAGCGGCAGTTGCGCTGTCACCATTGCGGGCACATCGCAGCCATACCGCCCGCCTGTCCGGACTGCGGCAACCCCCAGCTCGCGCCGCTGGGGCAGGGCACACAACGCGTGGAAGACGCGCTGGCGCAGCGTTACGCCGAGTCGAGTGTGTTGCGCATCGATCGCGACAGCATGCGTCCGCGCCACGCGTGGCCGGCCATGCGCCGCCGTATTTACGCGGGCGACGTCAAGATCCTGGTCGGTACGCAGATCCTTGCGAAGGGCCACGATTTCCCGCACCTCAATCTTGTCGGGGTGCTCAACGCTGACAGCATGCTTTATAGCGCCGATTTCCGCGCTTCCGAGCGTCTGCTCGCGCTGCTTATGCAGGTCGCTGGTCGCGCCGGCCGCGGTACGACCCAGGGCCGGGTGCTAATTCAGACGGAATTTCCGAACCATCCGCTCTACCAGGCACTGAAGCTCCAGGATTACCGAGCCTTCGCCGACCGCTTGCTCGAGGAACGGCGCCAGGCGGGTTTTCCGCCATTTCTTTACCAGGCGCTGCTGCGCGCCGAGGCCCCGCGCCTGGCGGCGGCGCTCGATTTCCTGCGCGCGGCGGCGGTTAGCGCCCGCAGCGTTTCGGCCCCAGTCACCCTTTACGATCCCGTGCCGGCAGCTATGCCGCGTCGCGCTGGCCGCGAGCGAGCGCAGCTTCTGGTCCAATGCGAATCACGCGCTCGGCTGCAACAATTCGTGGGCGGGTGGCACAGGAAACTCTCCGAAAACCGGTCGGCATCGGCGCGTTGGGCCATCGATGTCGATCCGCTCGAGTTCTAGGCTCGCTTATAATAAGCCGTTTTTTCCTCGATCCCGATGCCTGCACCCCCGCTTTCCGACCTACGCGCCCATCTTGCGGCGTTGCTGTCCGAGGCGATCCGGGAAGCAGCGCCGCAGGTGTCCGACCCCGGGATCCTTATCGAAAAGCCCAAGCAGGCGCAGCATGGTGACTACGCCTGCAACGTCGCGCTCCAGTTGGCTAGGGCGCTAAAGCGCGCGCCGCGGGAAATCGCTGCTCGACTCGTCGCCGCCTTGCCAGCTTCGCCGTGCGTCGAGAGGGCCGAGGTCGCCGGTGCAGGTTTTATCAATATCTTCCTGAAGCGCAGTTTCAAGCAGGAAACGGTTAACCGCGTGCTGCGGGCGGGCACCGACTACGGCGTCGTGATGTTGGGTAGACCAAAACGCGTGCACGTCGAGTTCGTTTCGGCCAACCCGACCGGGCCCTTGCACGTCGGCCATGGCCGCGGCGCGGCATACGGGGCAAGCCTGTCCAATATCCTGAGAGCCGCGGGATTCGAGGTCACGCGGGAGTACTACGTCAATGACGCCGGCCGCCAGATGGACATCCTGGCGCTATCGACCTGGCTGCGCTACCTGGAGCGGTGCGGCGTAGCGGTCGATTTTCCTGGTAACGCCTATCAAGGTGACTACGTCCGCACGATGGCAAACGCCATCCACGAGCAGCATGGCGCGAAGTTCACGCGCGACGTGACGAGGGATGCGTTCAGGCAGGCGCTCACCGAGCCGGACGAGGAAACGCAGCTCGACCGCTTGATCCAACATGCCAAAGAACGTCTTGCAGGCGACTACACGTATTTTCACGATTTCGCCTTAAATGAGCAGCTTGAGGACTGTCGCAGCGATCTTGCCGAGTTCGGCATCACCTTCGATCACTGGTTCTCCGAACGCTCGCTCTACGATTCGGGGTTGGTCGAGCGTGCGCTGCGCACCCTCGACGAACGCGGCCACCTCTACGAGCAGGATGGAGCCAAGTGGTTTCGTTCCACAGCTTTCGGCGACGAGAAGGATCGCGTGGTGCAGCGTGAGAACGGGCAGTACACCTACTTTGCGTCGGACATTGCCTATCACCTGAACAAGTTCGAGCGGGGCTCCGATCTCGTCATTGACGTCTGGGGCGCGGACCATCACGGCTACGTCGCTCGTGTCAAAGGCGCGCTCGCGGCGCTCGGTCTTAATCCCGAGCAGCTCACGATCGCGATGGTGCAATTCGCCGTGCTCTACCGCAATGGCCAGAAAGTATCGATGTCGACCCGCGCCGGAGAGTTCGTTTCCTTGCGTCAGCTGCGGCAAGAGGTGGGTAACGACGCGGCGCGTTTCTTCTACGTCTTGCGCAGATCCGACCAGCACCTCGACTTCGACCTGGACCTCGCAAAGTCGAAAAGCAACGAAAACCCCGTCTATTACGTCCAGTACGCGCACGCCCGGGTCTGCAGCGTGCTCGAGCAATGGGGCGGAGAAACCGCGGAACTCACCGACACCGCAACCGCTACGCTGGTCTCAGAGCAGGAGTTGGCGCTGCTCGCGCGTTTGATGGACTATCCCCAGGCCGTCGAGGACGCGGCACGCGATCTGTCCCCGCACGTGATCGCATTCTTCCTGAGGGAGCTTGCGGCGGAATTTCACAGCTACTACAACGCAACGCGTATTCTGGTGGAGGACGAGGACACGAAGCGGGCACGCCTGGCACTCGCCGCCGCGGTTCGGCGGGTGCTGCGTAACGGATTGGCGTTGCTCGGTGTCTCCACGCCGGAGAGGATGTAACATATCGTTATGACCAGGGATTACAAGAAACCCGAGCGCAGGGCCAGCCCCCGCGGCGGTGGCAGCTCTTTTCTAATCGGCATGCTGATCGGGCTCGTGCTCGGGCTCGGGATCGCGCTCGGCGTGGCATGGTATGTCAACAGAATGCCAAGCCCGTTCCTGCTTCGCTCGACGCCTTCGGCGAAGGATGGGGCCGCACAGGGCAGTGCGGCTGCGGGCAAGGCCGGGGAGCGGACAGCGAAGGCGGTTGAGACCAAACCCCGCTTCGATTTCTACAAGATCCTCCCTGGCCAGGAAGAGCCGGCGACCGAGAAACAGTTCCGCGAAGCGAGCAAGTCGAAGCCGTCCGAGCGCGAGGCGTTTTACCTTCAGGCGGGTGCCTTTCAGAATGCCCCCGACGCCGACACTCTCAAGGCGCGGCTGGCGCTGCTTGGCGTCGAAGCCGCGATCCAGACCACGACGCTGCCCGAGAAGGGCGTATGGCACCGTGTACGCGCGGGACCCTACACCAGCATCGAGGAACTCAACCATGCCCGGGACACTCTGAAACAGAACGGCGTCGAGACCACGCTTATTCGCGTGCGCGACGCCGGGGCGAAGAACTGATCGGAGAAAAGAAAACCATGCATCCGCGCCGTCGCTTTCTGCTATTCACGACACTTCTTGCCGGTCTGGTCATTGCCTCCAGCGCCTCTGCACAATTCATCGCGGGCAAGGATTACCTGATCATCAACCCGCCGCAGCCCACCGACAGCGGGAACAAAGTGGAGGTGCTCGAGTTCTTCTGGTATGGCTGCCCCCACTGCAACGCGCTGCAGCCTTCGCTCGACGCGTGGGTCAAACGAAAGCCCGCCGACGTCGAGTTTCGGCGCGTGCCGGCCGTTCTCGGTCAGAGCTGGATGCCCCTCACGCAGGCGTTCTACACGTTTGAAGCGCTCGGGCTTACTGCAAAGCTTCACCACGACGTGTTCGCCGCCATCCACAAAGACAAAGTACGGCTTCAGGACCCCAAGACCTTGTTCGAGTGGGTCGCCAAACACGGCGTCGACCAGAAGAAATTCGAGGACACTTACAATTCGTTCGGGGTGCGCAGCCGGGTGCAGCGCGCGATCGACATGAGCCGCACCTACAACATTCCCGGCACGCCGGCGCTCGTCATCGATGGGCGTTACCTGACCGCGCCCCACTTGGGCCTCGGGCAAGGCCAGACGCTCAGCTACGAGCGCTACTTCAAACTAGTCGACCACGTCGTCGCGGTCGCCCGTAAAGCCCGCGCAGGAAAATAGGGGTGGCCGGCATAGCGCCCCGCGCCTGGTTTGCGCTGCTCCTAGCATGCGCAACCATTCCGGCGCCAGCGCAGGAGTTGGTACGGTCGCGCCAGAATATCGAGTACCGTCTCATCGCCGAGCAGCCTGTCGAAACCGGCGACCGCATCGAGGTGATCGATTTCTTTTGGTACGGCTGCCCGTACTGCAACGCGCTGCAGCCGGCGCTCGAGGCCTGGCACAAGCGCAATCCGGCCGACGTGGTTCTGCGCCGGATCCCGGCTATATTGAACGACTCGTGGAAACCACACGCGCGTATCTATTACACGCTCGAACGGCTGAACGAGGCGGCGCGCCTGCACCTGCAGATCTATCACGGCTATCACGTCGAGCTGCTGCACATGAGCAAGCCCGACGTCATGGTCGAATGGGCAGTCAGAAACGGCATCGACCGCCAGCGCTGGCTCGACGCCTACAATTCGCAGGACGTCGATGACAAAGTTGGGCGCGCCAAGGAGCTGACCAAGGCCTATACCGTCGCGGGCACACCCACCCTCGTGGTCGATGGCCGCTATCTTACGTCGGGCGAGCTCGCCCCGAGCCTGCAGGGCATGATTCCCGTGCTCGACGACCTCGTTCGGCTAGCACGCCGCGGGCGCGCCGCCAGATAGGCGGGGCGCGGCAGGCGGTCAATCCAGCGCCGCGCATCGTGCCGCCAACTCAACGCGTCATACCGAACTGGCTTTACGACCGGGTCTTCGCCCGCGCCCCGTGCAAGCAGCGTCGCAAGGGTTGACTATTCAACAGTGACGGACTTTGCCAGATTCCTCGGTTTATCGACGTCGTTGCCGCGCTCCAGGGCTGCGTGATAGGCAAGCAGCTGCAGTGGTATGGTGTGCAGAATCGGCGATAGCATTCCGGCGTGATCCGGCATGCGAATCACGTGCAGGCCGTCGCCATGCGTGATCTTGGTATCCTGGTCGGCCAGGACATGCAGCTCCCCGCCGCGTGCGCGCACCTCCTGCAGGTTGGACTTGAGCTTTTCCAGCAGGGCGTCGTTGGGTGCGATCGCCACCACCGGCATGTCGCTGTCCACCAGCGCGAGCGGCCCGTGCTTCAGTTCCCCCGCGGCATAGGCCTCGGCGTGGATGTAGGAAATCTCCTTGAGCTTCAGCGCGCCCTCCATCGCAATGGGCCAGTGAATACCGCGGCCGAGGAAAAGCGCGTGCTGGCACTGCGCAAACTTTTCGGACCACATCCTGATCTGAGGCTCGACCTGAAGCACCGTGGACAAAGCTGAGGGCAGATGCCGCATAGCTTGCAGAAGTGCCGCCTCCTGCTCTGGCGTGAGACGTCCGCGCAGTTTTGCCATCACCGTCGTGAGAAGTGCAAGCGCGGCGAGCTGTGTAGTGAACGCCTTGGTGGATGCGACGCCGATTTCCGGCCCGGCACGAGTAAGAAAGCGTAAGGCGGCTGCGCGCACCAGCGCCGATTCAGGAACGTTGCAGATCGCGAGGCAATGCGCGTGACCGAGCCGCTTTGCGTGCTCCAGGGCTGCAAGCGTGTCCGCGGTCTCGCCCGATTGGGAGATGGCGATCACGAGTGTCCTTGGGTCCGACACCGAGCTGCGATAACGGTATTCGCTCGCGATCTCGACGTTGCAGGCGATGCCAGCGATGCCTTCCAGCCAGTAGCGCGCAACCATGCCGGCATGGTAGCTCGTGCCACAGGCGAGCACGAGCACGCTACTTGCCGCGCGCAGAACACCCTCGGCATCGGTGCCGAAGAGCTGCGGCAGGACGGTTTGCGCGCTGGTCACGAGCTCCAGCGTGTTCGCCACCGCCATCGGCTGCTCGAAGATTTCTTTCTGCATGTAGTGCCGGTACTGCCCTAGCTCCACAGCTGCGGCGCTGAGCTGGCTCACCTGTACGGGTCGCTCGACGCTATCGCCCTTCGCGTCCGCGATACGGACGCGCTCGAGCGTGATATCGGCGCAATCGCCATCTTCAAGGTAGACCATCTTCTGGGTGACTTGCACCAGGGCGGAGGCATCGGAGGCGACAAAATTCTCGCCTTCGCCCAAACCGATCAGCAGCGGCGCGCCGTGGCGGGCGATGACGAGACGGGAGTGGTCGCTCTCGCAGACCACGGCTATCGCATACGCGCCAACGAGCTCGCCCATCGCGTGACGCACCGCTTCGAACAGGTTGCCGCGTGAGGCAAGGTGGGCGTGAACGAGATGCGCGATGACTTCCGTATCGGTATCCGAGAGGAACTCGTAGCCTTGCTTGCGCAGCTGCCGCCGCATCGCTTCGTGATTCTCGATGATGCCGTTGTGCACGACCGAAAGGCCACCAGAGATGTGCGGGTGGGCGTTGAGCTCCGAGGGCGCGCCGTGAGTAGCCCAGCGGGTATGGGCTATGCCCAGCGCGCCGCTCAGGCCCTGCGCCTCCACGAGGCGCTCGAGCTCCGCGACCCGTCCGGTGCTGCGCACGCGCTGGAGCGTGCCGTTCACCACCGCAACGCCCGCCGAATCATAGCCGCGATATTCGAGCCGCTTCAGCCCCTCGAGCAGAATCGGCACGATATTGCGCCTGGCGATGGCTCCCACGATGCCGCACATGTTAGTTCAGTGAGTAGTAATGGGTGATGGGTAGAAACAGCTCGCTGAAGCGGTGCCGCTCTCGCAGGAAAGTGCCTGGAGCGTATTATCCATTACTCATCACCCTTTACCGCCTTTTTGGGTCGTTTCCAGCCCGGCCGATACTCCTGGCTCTTCGGATTGATCACCAGCCCGCCCGGCGGCGTGTCTTTCCACACGGTGGTGCCGGCGCCGACGGTAGAACCCCTTGCGACGGTGACCGGAGCAACCAGTTGTACATCCGATCCGATATGCACTTCGTCCTCGATCACGGTGCGGTGCTTGTTCGCACCGTCGTAATTACAGATGATGGTCCCCGCGCCAATGTTGACGTCGCGGCCGACGGTTGTGTCGCCGATGTAGGCGAGATGGTTGGCCTTGGAGCGCGCCCGGATTTCGCTCGCCTTAACTTCCACGAAGTTGCCAATATGGACTTCTTCGCCGATTCGATTGCCGGGCCGCAGCCGTGCGTACGGACCGATACGGCAGCGTTCGCCGATCTTGGCATCATCCATCAGGGTGAACGGCTCAATGCGCGTGCCCGCGCCGATCTCGGAGTCCTTCAGCACACAATTGGCGCCGATCACGACGCCATCGCCCAAACTTACCCGTCCTTCGAAAACACAGTTGATGTCAATCCGCACCTCCTCGCCACACGTGAGCTCGCCGCGCACGTCCACGCGCATCGGGTCGGCCAGCGTCACACCCTGGTCCATAAGTCTTTGCACATGACGCCACTGCCAGGCCCGCTCGACTTGCGCGAGCTGCGTCTTGCTGTTGACTCCCAGCGCTTCCCGGGCTGCATGAGCCGAGACGGTCGCGACAGGAACCTTGTCCTTCAGCGCTAGAGCGACGATGTCCGTCAGGTAATATTCGCGCTGCGTATTGCGGTTGCCGATTCGCGACAGCCAGCCTTTCAGCCGGCGGGTGGGCAGCGCCATGATGCCGGTATTGATCTCGCGGATGCACCGTTGCGCCGCGCTTGCATCCTTGTCCTCGACGATGGCGCGGACCGCGCCGCGGCGGTCGCGGACGACACGGCCGTAGCCGGCCGGGTCCTCGGCCTCGGTCGTCAAGATCGTCACTCGTTGGCGCTTGGTGTCGAGCATGGCCTGGAGCGTTTCGAGCTCGATCAGAGGCACATCGCCGTAGAGCACCAGCGTCACGTCGGCCGTGCTCAGCTGGGGCAACGCCTGGGCAAGGGCATGACCGGTGCCCAGTTGCGGCTCCTGGCGCACGAAAGCGAGGTCCGGCGCGCGAACCGCCTGGGGTAGCGCCTCGCCACCGTGCCCGTAGACCACGCAAATGCGCTGCGGCTTGAGCGCGCGCGCGACGTCCAGGACGTGCGTGATAAGCGGTCGTCCGGCGAGCCGATGCAGGACTTTGGGAAGTGGCGAGCGCATGCGATTGCCTTGACCCGCGGCAAGAATCACGACGTTGACCGGTTGCATGATGAAATTATCGCACAAACATCAAGTTAAGCGTCGCTCGACGTGCTGGGCCACGGCCACGCGCTGACCCGCGTTCAAGTGGAGTCCCGCCTTCGTACGCCGCCACAACACATCCTCGGCGCTGCGCGCCCACTCGCGCTCGACAAAATAATCGACCTCGCGCGCGTAGAGATCAGCTCCATAGTGCTCACCAAGGTCGGCGAGGGATGCACACTGGCTCAGCACCTCATAGGCCAGCGCGCCATGACGTCGGGCCAGGGCGTGCCGCAAACCCGCCGGCAGCCACGGGAAATCGCCCTGAAATTGGGAATCTGCGAACTGCTCGAAGCTTGAACCGTGCAGGTCACCGCCGGGCAGCGTCGCGCCCCGGGTCCAGGGGCCCGGCATCGCCGGGAACCACGGCGCGAGCGCAGCAAGCGCCTGCTCGGCGAGGCGGCGGAACACCGTAATCTTGCCACCGACGACCGAGAGCACCGGCGGAGCGCTATCTTCCGCATCGACGCTTAAGACGTAATCACGCGTGATCGCTGAAGGATTCGGAGCGAGGTCGTCGAAAAGCGGGCGCACCCCACAATAGCTCCAGATGACATCGGTGGGTGTCACCGCACGGGTAAAGTAGCGATTGACTGCCTGGCACAGGTAGTCGATTTCCTCAGCGCTCGCATCGCATGCTGCCGGCGCGCCGCGAAGCTCAACGTCCGTTGTGCCGATCAGCGTGTAACAACCCTCGTACGGGCACGCAAACACCACCCGGCCATCCTCGTTTTGCAGAATGTACGCGTGATTCCCCTCGTACAACTGCGGCACGACGATGTGACTGCCTTTCACCAGCTTTACGCCGAATCCGGCTGGCCGCCCGATCACGTCGGCCAGGAACTGTCCGACCCACGGTCCCGTGGCGTTGGCGATTGCGCGCGCTTCCACCTGTGACGCACGCCCGTCCGCGCCACGTAACGTGGCCTGCCACATACCGTCGTGACGATCCGCCGCAACGCAGGCCGTACGGGGCAGGATCGCGGCGCCGAGATCGGACGCCGCGCGCGCGGTCGTCAGTACGAGACGCGCATCGTCCACCCAGCAATCGGAATAGACGAAGCCCTTGCTGAACGCCTGTCTGAGCCCCGCCCCGTATGAACTTCCCCGCAGCTCGACGGCGCGCGATGCCTCGAGGGCATGGCGGCGAGCGAGAAAATCGTAGACAAAAAGACCCGCGCGGATCATCCACGCCGGTCGAAGCGCGGGTACGTGCGGCATAACGAAGCGAAGAGGTCGGATCAGGTGCCGTGCCGCTCTCAGCAACACCTCCCGTTCAGCAAGCGCTTCCGCGACCAGGCGAAACTGGAATTGCTCCAGGTAGCGCAGGCCCCCGTGGATGAGCTTGCTGCTCGCCGAGCTGGTGGACCCGCCCAGATCTCCCCGCTCGACCAGCAGCACCTTGAGTCCGCGGCCGGCGGCGTCTCGCGCGATCCCCGCGCCGTTGATGCCACCACCGACTATCAGGAGATCGTAGCGTTCCATGAATGAAAAAGGGCAGCTTCGGCTGCCCCTATTTTGCTCGCTCCGCAACTTGAAGGGCGATCGCGCCCTCGCGAACCCGTGGATATAAACCAACGCCGTCAGGCGTCCGGATTCATTACCTCTTCTGGCGCAGCTTCCGAATCGCCGCCAGCTGCGCTGCGATCGAGGCCAGCTCGGCCTCGACCGTTGCGACTTCCTGCTTGTCGCGCGCCTTCTCACGCGCCTCCTCGGCGCGCTTCTGCGCCTCCAGCGCCTTCGCCTCGTCCAGGTCGTGGCCCCTGATCGCGGTGTCCGCCAGCACGGTCACGACCCGGGGCTGCACCTCGAGCACGCCACCCGCCACGAAGATCAGCTGCTCTTCGCCGCCGTCGGCGGGCTGGATGCGGACCGTGCCAGGCTTGATGCGGGTGATAAGCGGCGTATGCCGGGGATAGATGCCCAGCTCGCCGACCTCACCCGGCAGCACGACGAATTTAGCCTCGCCCGAATAGATGTTCTCTTCGGCACTGACAACGTCGACGTGTATGGTTTCAGCCATTGGGATCCCGGAGGATGGGAAACGGGAAGTCGGAAACAGGCGCTACGCAGCTGGTTTTTCGAGTTGCCATTCCCTATTTCCTATTACCTGTTCACTAGAATGATTTCGCTTTCTCGAACGCTTCCTCGATCGGCCCGACCATGTAGAAGGCCTGCTCGGGGAGCTGGTCGCACTCGCCATTGACGATCATGTTGAAGCCTTTGATCGAGTCCTTTAGCGCCACGTATTTGCCCTTCTGCCCGGTGAAGTTCTCTGCCACCGAGAACGGCTGGGAGAGGAAACGCTGGATCTTGCGCGCGCGCGAGACCGCCAGTTTGTCCTCGGGGGACAACTCATCCATCCCCAGAATGGCGATGATGTCACGCAGCTCCTTGTAGCGCTGGAGCGTCGCCTGCACCGCACGCGTCGTGCCGTAATGATCCTCGCCGATCGTGTTCGGATCGACCTGGCGGGAAGTCGAGTCGAGCGGATCCACGGCGGGGTAGATCCCAAGCGATGCGATATCGCGCGAGAGCACTACCGTCGCATCGAGGTGCGCGAAGGTGGTCGCAGGCGAGGGGTCGGTCAGGTCATCCGCCGGCACGTAAATCGCCTGCACTGAAGTGATCGAGCCGACCTTGGTCGAGACGATGCGCTCCTGCAGCCGCCCCATCTCCTCCGCTAGGGTCGGTTGGTAGCCCACCGCTGAAGGCATGCGCCCAAGCAGCGCCGACACCTCCACGCCCGCCAGCGTGTAGCGATAGATATTGTCGATGAAGAGCAGGATGTCACGGCCCTCATCGCGGAACGCCTCAGCCATGGTCAGTCCGGTCAGGCCCACGCGCAGGCGATTGCCGGGGGGCTCGTTCATCTGGCCGAACACCATCGCGACTTTGTCGAGCACGTTCGAGTCCTTCATCTCATGATAGAAGTCGTTGCCCTCGCGCGTGCGCTCGCCCACGCCGGCAAACACGGAAAGGCCGGAATGGGCCTTGGCGATGTTGTTGATGAGTTCCATCATGTTGACCGTTTTGCCCACACCGGCGCCGCCGAACAGTCCGATCTTTCCGCCCTTGGCGAACGGGCAGATAAGATCGATTACCTTAATGCCGGTTTCGAGCAGCTCGACCGAAGGTGAGAGCTCGTCGAACTTGGGCGCAGACCGGTGAATGGGCCGCCGCTCTTCCGACTTGATCGGGCCGGCCTCGTCGATCGGACGACCAAGCACGTCCATGATGCGGCCCAGAGTACCCTCCCCGACGGGAACCGAGATCGGCGCCCCGGTACTCACCACCTTCATGCCGCGGCGCAAGCCGTCGGAAGAACCCAGCGCGATGCAGCGCACGACACCGTCGCCGAGCTGCTGCTCGACCTCGAACGTGAGTCCTTTCTCGGCCAGCCCGGCATCGCCGGTATCCTCCAGCCTGAGCGCATGATAGATATTGGGCAGCGCCTCGCGCGGAAACTCGATGTCGGTCACCGCGCCGATGCACTGGACAATCGTGCCTTGTGCTTGTGCCATCGTTCTATCCTAACTGTTATCAACTATTTGACCGCAAAGACGCAAAGGGACGAACCGAATCAAAACAACTTTGCGCGCTCTTTGCGCCTTCGCGCCTTTGCGGTTCATAACCTCATACTGCGGCGGCGCCTCCGACGATCTCCGAGATCTCCTTGGTAATCGCAGCCTGGCGATTCTTGTTGTAGATCAAGGTAAGCTCGTCGATCAGCGTGGCGGCATTGTCGGAGGCGGCCTTCATTGCGACCATGCGTGCCGACTGCTCCGAAGCGCCGTTCTCGACCACCGCCTGGTAAATCACAGACTCAATGTAGCGTGTCAGCACGTGGTCGAGCACCGCCTTTGCGTCTGGCTCATAGATGTAGTCCCACACGCCCCCTTGCGTGCCGAGCGTCTCGCCGGCCAACGGCAGGAGCTGCAGCATGACGGGCTCCTGCTTCATGGTGTTGATGAAGCGCGTGCCGAAGATCATGAGCCGGTCGATGCGGTCCTGCATATAGCCGTCGAGCATGATCTTTAACGCCCCGATCAGCTTCTCGAGCGAGGGACGGTCGCCGATCTGAGTCACTTGCGACACGATGTTGGCGCCCAGCCGCTGCATGAATCCGAGCCCCTTCGTACCGATGCAGCACACGTCGACTTTCTCGCCCTGCGCCTGCCAATCCTTGTACTGCTGCAGCACCAGGCGAAGAAGGTTGGTGTTGAGCGCCCCGCACAGTCCCTTGTCCGTCGTAACGACAATGATCCCCACGCGCTTCACCGTGTCGCGCGCGGTAAGGAACGGATGGCGGTACTCAGGGTTCGCCTGGCTCATGTGCGCGGCAACGTTGAGGATCTTCTCGACGTAAGGACGGCTGGCACGCATGCGCTCCTGCGCGCGCCTCATTTTCGAGGCGGAGACCATCTCCATCGCTTTAGTGATTTTCCGGGTGTTCTGCACACTTCGGATTTTCACCCGTATTTCCTTGGTGCCCGGCATAGCCCTTTCCTTGACGCTCGGCGCGCGGCAGTTTCAGCGCGATGCGTGCCTAGAAACTGCCGTTTTTCTTCCAGTCGCTGATCGCGCCCGACAGCGCCTTCTCGTCATCCGCAGAGAGGTCCTTCTTTTCCTCCATGCGCACAATCAGATCCCCGTATTTCCCGCGGACGTAGTCACGCATACTGCGTTCCGCTGCCAGCGCTTTCTTCACATCGATATCGTCGAAGAAGCCGTTGTTGACGGCAAAGAGCGTCAACGCCATCTCCCAGACCTGGAGCGGATGGTACTGAGCCTGCTTCATGAGTTCAGTCACCATGCGTCCGCGCTCGAGCTGCTTGCGGGTGGCCTCGTCGAGATCCGAGGCGAACTGGGCGAAGGCGGCCAACTCGCGGTACTGCGCCAGCGCCAGCCGCACGCCGCCTCCGGTGTCGCGACGTTTCATGATCTTGGTCTGCGCCGCGCCGCCCACCCGCGAAACCGATATGCCGGCGTTGATCGCAGGCCGGATCCCGGCGTTGAAAAGATCCGTCTCGAGAAAGATCTGCCCGTCGGTGATCGAGATTACGTTGGTCGGCACGAACGCGGTCACGTCGCCGGCCTGGGTCTCGATGATGGGGAGCGCGGTCAGTGAGCCGGTCTTACCCTTGACCTCTCCTTTGGTAAGGCGCTCGACATATTCTTCATTTACCCGCGCGGCACGCTCGAGCAGGCGCGAGTGGAGGTAAAAGACATCGCCCGGATAGGCCTCGCGGCCAGGCGGGCGGCGCAGCAGCAGCGAGATCTGGCGGTAAGCCCAGGCCTGTTTGGTCAGATCGTCGTAAATAATGAGTGCGTCCTCGCCACGGTCGCGGAAGTATTCCCCCATGGTGCAACCGGAATAGGGCGCAATGTATTGCATCGCCGCCGATTCGGAGGCGGTCGCCGCGACCACGACGGTATAGGCCATTGCGCCGTGCTCCTCGAGCTTGCGCACCACGTTGACAACGGTCGAGGCCTTCTGACCGATTGCCACATAGACGCACATAAGGTCCTTGCCCTTCTGATTGATGATCGTGTCCACTGCCACCGCGGTCTTGCCGGTCTGGCGATCGCCGATAATGAGCTCGCGCTGGCCGCGACCGATCGGCACCATCGCGTCGATCGCCTTCAGACCGCTTTGCACCGGCTGGGACACCGAGCGGCGCCAAATGACGCCGGGAGCAACCTTCTCGATGACATCCGTCATCTTGGCGTTGATGGGTCCCTTGCCATCGATTGGCTGACCCAGCGAATTGACGACGCGACCGAGCAATTCCGGACCGATTGGCACCTCGAGAATGCGGCTCGTGCATTTGACCGTGTCGCCTTCAGTGATGTGCTCATACTCGCCCAGAATCACGGCGCCGACCGAGTCGCGCTCGAGGTTGAGCGCGAGGCCGAAGGTGTCTCCCGGAAACTCCAGCATCTCGCCCTGCATGACGTTGGACAGCCCGTGAATGCGGCAAATGCCGTCGGTCACCGATACCACCGTGCCCTGCGTACGCGTCTGCGCGCCCGCATCGAGATTCTGGATCCGGCTTTTGATGAGTTCCGATATTTCGGAGGGATTAAGTTGCATGGCTTTTCCTCAGGCTCGCTACGCTTTAAGTGCGCTCTCGAGCGCGGCGAGTTGCGCGCGCGCGGAAGCATCGATCACTTGATCACCGATAACAATCTTGACGCCGCCGATGAGCTCCTTGTCGAGCTGGACCCGCGCCTTCACCTTGCGGCCGGTCTTGTGTTCAAGCCCGGCTACAAGCTGGCCGACCTGTGAATCATCCAGGTCAAACGCGGTATAAATATCGGCATCGACCACGTTCTCGCGCTCGTTTCTGAGCGCCTCGTACTGGGTGCAGATTTCGGGCAGAACTTCGAGCCGCCCGTTCTCCGCCAGAACGCGCACGAAATTTTCCGCCTCGCCGCTCAGCCTGCCAGCCAAAATGGCGATAAACAGGCCCGCGACGCTCGCAGAAGACCGGTTAGGATCATTGATCGCCGCGCGCACCTCGTCGGCGGCGGCAACCCCGGCCAGGTTGCCGAGCATCGCCGACCAGTCGGCGAGCTTGCCAGCGGCATCGGCGAGCTTGAAGGCCGCCTCGGCATAGGGACGCGCTATGGTCGCGGTCTCGGCCATCGCTTCACTCGTAGGAAGTTTTCAATGACCGGCCCCAAATCCGCCATTTGCGCTGAGCTCGCATACTGAGCTAGAGCTGGCCTTTGATCGAACCCACCAGCTCGGCGTGCGCCTTGACGTCGACTTCGCGCCGCAGGATCTTCTCGGCGCCCGCCACCGCCAGCATCGCCACCTGGTCGCGCAACTGTTCTCGCGCCCGTGCGACGTCCTGGTCGATTTCGGCCTTTGCCGCCGCTTTCTCGCGGGCACTCTCTTCTTTGGCGGCCGCCTTCGCCTCCTCGATCAGCTCGGCAGCACGCTTCTCGGCCTGGCCGAGGATCTCGGCTGCGCGGTCGCGCGCCTGTTGGACCTTCTCCTCGGCCTGCTTGCTCGACTCCTCGAGCGATTTCTTGCTCTGCTCCGCGGCGGCAAGTCCGTCGGCAATGGTCTTCTGCCGCAACTCGATCACACGCAACAGCGGTGGCCATACAAACTTCACCGTAAACCAGATGAAGGCAGTAAACGTGATCGCTTGCGCGAACAACGTCAGGTTAATATTCATGTTCTGCCCTTTCGGGATCCGCCGGGTGCGTCGCCCGCGGCCTTATTGCAGCGCGTTCAGCAAGGGATTGGCGAACGCAAGGAACATCGCGATACCCAGCCCGATGATGAACGACGCGTCGATTAGGCCCAGCAACAGGAAGACCCGCGCCTGCAATTGGGGCATGAGCTCGGGCTGGCGCGCTGCGGCTTCCAGGAAGCGGCTCGACATGATGCCCACGCCGATGCACGCCCCGAGAGCGCCCAGCCCCACCATGATGCCGATGCCGATGCCGGTGTAGGCCTGGACCATCGCCACATACTGAAGTTTTTCCATTGCGGTTTCCTTTCCTGTGCGAAAAGACGGTTAATCAGGGAAATCAGTGGTGCTCGTGGGCCATCGAGATGTAGACGATGGTGAGCATCATGAAAATATAAGCCTGCAGCACGACAATTAGGATGTGGAAGATCATCCAGCCGAGCCCGAAGAAGAAACCGAAAAATGTCCCGAGGAGGCCGGTCGCGGCCCAGACCCATAGGAGAAAGAAAATGATCTCACCCGCGTAGATGTTGCCGAACAGGCGCAGCGAGTGCGATAGCGTCTTCGAAATGTACTCGACCAGGTTCAATAATAGGTTCGCCGGCCACAACAGCGGGTGAGCGCCAAACGGCGCGCAGCAGATTTCGTGGATCCAGCCGCCGAGCCCCTTGACGGCAACGCTAAAATAGAGCGACAGTAGCAGCACTGAGATCGATAGCGCAAAGGTCGTATTGAGGTCCGCGGTTGGAACGGGCCGCCAGTCACGAACGCCGACGACCCCAATGAGCCCCATGAAGAGGTCCACGGGCACGAAGTCCATGGCGTTCATCAGCAGCACCCAGACGAACACCGTGAGGGCCGCCGGCGCAATGAAGCGGTTGCGATCGCCATGGTGAAATATTCCCTTCACCTGGTTATCGACGAACTGGATCAGGAGTTCGACGAAAGCCTGTCGCCGGTTCGGCACGCCCGAGGTCGCGCCTTTGACTACCCACCAGATGAGACCGAGACCGATGCAGCCCAGCACGATGCTGGTCACCAGCGAGTCGACATTCAGCATCCAGAACGCACCGTCACCGACGGGCTTCGACAGGAAGGTCAGGTGGTGCTGGATGTAGTCGGAGGGAGTTAACGCTTTACCGGCTGCCATCGCTCGATTGTTCTAGTATTAACGGACAAAAAACGCCATGGCGGAAATGAGTAAGGTCGCCGCGAATGAGCCTATGAACGCGGCCACCACGACGCTCTGGTATGTCGCCAGCACGAGCCACAGCAGGATCACGACAAGGCCGATCTTGATCATTTCGGCCCTGAAAGCGGCTAACAACGTTACCCCTGCAGACTCCGCCTTGCCCAGTGTAGTCGCGACCGCAAATCCCAGGCCGCCGCAGATGCTTACGAGGCCGCCGAGCGCTGCGGAGAGCGCCCCATCGGCGCCCGCCAAACTCCCTGCAATGAGGGTCAATCCGGTGGTCGCCATCACCTGCCACCGGAGAACGGTTCGGATCGGCCTGCTCAGCTTGCGAAGCTTGGCGTTCATGGTCTCCGCAGCGAGCAAGGGCGTAGGAGTATAGCCTTTTCCCCGCTGCCCGGTCAATTTTCCGCAGTGCAGCAAAGCCCCCGGCGCTGAGGTTATCAGCCACCCCCGCCCAGCTTGCCGAGCAAGGTATCGAGATGGTCGTGACTCGAGTAATGCAGGACGAGCTTGCCGGCGCCCCCCTTGCCGGCTTTGATCTCGACTCGCGTCCCGAGTCGCTGGGAGACCTCTTCCTCGAGCCGCGCGATATCCCGATCAACCCGCTTGCTCGCGCGCGGCCCATGCCGAGTCAACAGTACGTTGACCCGGGACTCAACCTGCCGCACCGAGAGCTGCTTGGCCACGGCCTCGCGGGCAAGTTCGATCTGCCTGAGTGCCGGGAGCGCGAGCAGCGCGCGGGCATGGCCCATGTCGAGCTTGCCCGCGCGCAACAACTCCTGGACCGGCGCGGCAAGCTCGAGCAGACGCAACGTATTGGTAATGCCCGTTCGCGAGCGGCCCAGCGCCTCGGCCGCCTGCGCATGCGTCATTCCGAATTCATCGATCAGGCGCTTCATACCCGCCGCCTGTTCGAGCGGGTTGAGATCCTCGCGCTGGATGTTCTCGATCAGCCCCATCGCGAGCGCGTGACTATCGGGTACGTCGCGCACAAGGGCAGGGACGCTGTCGAGGCCAGCCATCCGCGCTGCGCGCCAACGCCGTTCCCCGGCGACGATTTCGTAACGGCCTTCTGCCAGCGGCCGCACGAGTATGGGTTGCATGACGCCTTGCGAGCGGATCGATTCGGCGAGCTCGGCAAGCGCGTCCTGATCCATGCGCGTGCGCGGCTGGAAGCGACCCGGCTGAAGCGTATCGACCGCGAGCATGGCCAAGGCGTCTCGCGCAGCCGCATCGCCCTCGGTCGCGAGCAGTGCGTCCAGTCCGCGGCCCAATCCTCTCACCTTCACCATGGTGTTCTCCTCATCCGGCGGCGCGATTCAGCATCTCGCCCGCAAGCGCCAGGTAGGCCTGGGCCCCTTTGGAACTCTCGTCGAACTTGATGGCTGGCAGCCCAAAGCTTGGGGCCTCGGCCAGGCGCACGTTGCGCGGAATGACGGTTCGATACACTTTCTCGCCAAAATGCGACAGCAATTGCTCCGAAACCTGCTGCGCCAGGGTATTGCGCGAGTCGTACATCGTGCGCAACAGGCCCTCGATCTCGAGCCCGGGATTGAGGTGCGAGCGAACCTTCTTAACGGTCTCGACCAGATCGCTCAGCCCCTCCAGCGCATAGTACTCGCACTGCATGGGAATCATCACGGCCTGCGCAGCAGTGAGCCCGTTAACCGTGAGCAAACTGAGCGCCGGCGGGCAGTCGATCAGGATGAAATCGTATTCGGATGCGATCTCCGCAAGCGCTTCCTTCAGGCGTGATTCCCGATGTTCGAGCTCGACCATCTCGACTTCGGCGCCCGCTAACTCTCGATTCGCCGGAACTAGATCATAGCCGCCGTTCTCCGCGCGCACGCGCACTTCCGCTATGCGACGCGAGCCGAGGAGCACTTGATAGACCGTCGCTGGCAGCATGCGTTTGTCCACCCCGCTGCCCATGGTGGCGTTGCCCTGGGGATCCAGGTCCACCAGTAACACGCGACGCTGGGAAGCCGCGAGGCTCGCGGCAAGATTGACGCCGGTGGTCGTCTTGCCAACGCCACCTTTCTGGTTGGTAATCGCGACGATGCGGGTCATGGGTTCAGGTCCGCTCGAGGAGCAGCAGGTGCCGGGCGGCGCGCAGTCCCGGAACAGACAGCGCCTGCGCCCGGCGCAGCCGGAAACCGAGATCGTGTGGCAGGTGCGCCAGCTCTTCGTGCGGGTAAACCCCTTTCATTGCCGCCAGCGTACCGCCCGCGGCCATGTGCTGGCCGGCAAGCGTTACCAACTCCGCCAGGTCGGAAAGCGCGCGCGAAATAACGAGCTCGAATGGCTGCGCGGCCCGCCAGGTCTCCACGCGCGCGCACTCGACCGTCGCGTTTCCGAGGCCAAGCTCGATTACTGCCTGCCGGAGGAAGGCCGTTTTCTTCTGGCTGGAATCGAGCAATGTTACTTGCGCATGCGGCAGCGCCAATGCCAGTGGAATTCCCGGCAGGCCCGCGCCGCTGCCGACGTCCAGAATTGTCACAGCCGAGACATGCGGCGCCACCGCGAGGCAATCGAGCAGGTGCTGGCTCACCATATCCGATGGATCGCGCACGGCCGTTAGGTTGTAGACCTGATTCCATTTGTCCAGCAGTGCCAGATAGTCGAACAGCTGTTGTTGGGTTTGTGGCGGCAGGCTCAAGCCAAGTTGCGCGACACCTTCGGCGAGCTGCGCGGCCAGATTCACACGCTCTCGCCCGCCGCGCGCCTGGACGCGCCTTGGGTCGGCTCCGTTCCTGCGCGCGCGGTAGCAAAGCCGCGCTTCAGATGCACCAGCAACACCGATATCCCAGCCGGGGTCATTCCGGAGATGCGCGCCGCCTGGCCCAAGGTCTCCGGGCGATGGCGATTGAGCTTTTGCTGCACTTCGACGGACAAGCCGCGCACCCGGGTGTAGTCGACGTCAACCGGCAACGGTGTCGTTTCGTAATGCTCGTGCCGTGCGATCTCTTCGCGCTGCCGCTCAATGTAGCCTTGGTATTTGGTCTGAATCTCGACCTGCTCTGCCACATCCGCGTCGCTGACGGACGGTCCTGCGCCGGGCAGCGTCATGAGCCGCGCATAGTCGATACCGGGGCGCCGTAGCAAATCGGCGAGCGTGCAGTCATGCCCCAGCGGTTGACCGAGAAGCGCCTCGGCAACGCCCGCCGGTAAGAGCCGGCGATTCACCCAGGTCCCGCTAATCCGTTCCTGCTCGCGCCCGATCGCATCGCGTTTGCGCGAGAACGCGTCCCAGCGCGCGTCGTCCACGACGCCGAGACGCCGCCCAGTCTCGGTCAAACGCAAATCGGCATTGTCCTCGCGCAAACTAAGCCGATACTCGGCGCGGCTCGTGAACATGCGATAGGGTTCGGAGACGCCGCGCGTGATGAGGTCGTCGACCAGCACGCCCAGATAAGCCTCGTTCCGCCGCGGGCACCAGGGTGTTTGTTCCTTCACCAGCAACCCCGCGTTGATTCCCGCGAGCAGGCCCTGCGCTGCCGCCTCTTCGTAACCCGTGGTCCCGTTGATCTGCCCCGCGAAGAACAGGCCGGCGAACGCTTTGGTCTCGAGCGAGCTCTTCAGACCGCGCGGGTCGAAATAATCGTACTCGATCGCGTAGCCGGGACGGGTGATATGCGCGTGCTCGAGCCCTTTGATCGAGTGCACCAGCTCGTACTGCACGTCGAACGGCAGACTGGTTGAAATCCCGTTCGGGTAGAACTCCGTAACCGTCAGCCCTTCCGGCTCGAGAAAAATCTGATGGGACGTCTTCTCGGCGAACCGCATCACCTTGTCCTCGATCGACGGACAATAACGCGGACCGATACCTTCGATCACACCAGTGTAGAGCGGCGAGCGCCCGAGACCGTTGCGAATGATGTCGTGCGTGCCCGCGTTGGTGTGCGTAATCCAGCACGACACCTGCGGCGGATGCTGCTCACGCCCGCCCCGAAACGAAAAAACCGGCGTCGGAACATCTCCGGGTTGTTCGGTGATGAGAGAAAAATCTATGGTGCGCCCGTCGATTCGGGGCGGCGTGCCGGTCTTAAGACGGCCCACCGGGAGTTCGAGCTCACGCAACCGTTGCGCCAGGATTAGTGAAGGCGGATCGCCGGCGCGGCCTGCTTGATGGTTCTGCAGACCGACGTGGACCCGCCCGCCGAGAAAAGTGCCCGCCGTAAGCACCACCGCGCGCGCGCCAAAGCGCGCGCCAAGTTGAGTCACGACGCCGACGACTCGATCGCCCTCTAGCAGCAAGTCGTCCACGGCCTGCTGAAATATACGCAGATGCGACTGACGCTCAAGACGGCCGCGAATGGCCTGCTTATAGAGAACACGGTCGGCCTGCGCGCGTGTTGCGCGAACTGCGGGGCCCTTGCGTGCGTTCAGGACGCGAAACTGGATGCCGGCGTCGTCCGCCGCCGCCGCCATCGCGCCGCCCAGCGCATCGATCTCCTTTACGAGGTGCCCTTTGCCAATTCCGCCAATCGAAGGATTGCACGACATTTGGCCCAGTGTTTCCACGCTATGCGTGAGCAGTAGCGTATTGCACCCCATTCGGGCAGAGGCAAGCGCGGCCTCGGTGCCTGCGTGGCCGCCGCCAACTACAATAACATCATAATATTCAGAAACTTGCATATTAAAATCGCGTTGCCGGCCGGACGCGATCATACCGCAAAAGCTTGTCCAGGAGAACTCTGATGGCGGCTATTTCGGTAGGTTTCACGTGGAACAGACGCAAAAAGCGCCATTTGATGGTGCGGCGCAGCACACAATGGTTTCACGTGGAACAGAGCGCTATTTTCCGATGCAGAACCGGGAAAATATCTCTCCGAGTAGGTCGTCCGGCGTAACTTCCCCGGTTATGGTCCCCAAGGCAGCCTGGGCCAACCTGAGTTCCTCCGCAAACAGCTCGCTCTGGCCCAACTGGGCCTGCGCGTGTTCCAAATGCCTACGGGTCACGGAAAGGGCGCCCAGATGGCGTTCACGAGCCATGAACAGGCCCTCCGCGCCACCCTTCCACCCCACCGCCTCCAGCAATGAGCTTCGCAATAGGTCCACGCCCTCCCCGGTCTTCGCCGAGAGCCACACGACGGCGGTGCCATCCTGCCCTTCCTTGGCGGCGTGATGTCCAGTTAAATCGATCTTGTTCATGACCTTTACCCGGGGAAGCGCGGATGGCAGGCGGTCCAGGATGAGCCTGTCAGCGGCCGTTTCGCCGGTTATGCAATCCATGATTAACAGCACGAGGTCGGCCTTCTCGATTGCGGCCCAAGTTCGGGCGATCCCCAAGCCCTCTACCGGGTCGGATGACTCGCGCAGCCCTGCCGTATCGATGATATGTGCCGGAACGCCATCCAAATCGATTTTTTGGCGAATTGCGTCGCGCGTGGTTCCCGGAATTTCCGTCACAATCGCGAGCTCCTCCCCGGCGAGGCGATTTAGCAGGCTCGATTTTCCGACATTGGGCTGTCCAGCCAGCACAATGTGCATGCCTTCGCGCAAAAGACTGCCCTGTTGCGACGCTTGCTCAATCCTGGAAAGCTCGACGCGCAGAGCGGCAAGCTGCTGTTCGGCACCCGCTCGCTCGAGAATTTCGACATCCTCCTCGGGAAAATCGAGCGTTGCTTCAACCAACAGCCGCAACTCGGTGAGGCCACGCACCAGCGTCTCGATCCGTTCCGAGAACGCACCTTGCAGAGAACGCAGCGCGCAGCGCGCTGCCCGCGCTGTGCTCGCATCGATGAGATCAGCGACGCTCTCGGCCTGGGCCAAGTCGAGTTTGTCGTTGAGGAATGCGCGGCGCGTGAATTCTCCAGGCTCGGCGAGCCGCGCGCCCAACTCGAGACATCGTCGCAGCACGAGCTGCAGGACCACCGGTCCGCCGTGACCCTGGAGCTCGAGCACATCTTCCCCGGTATAGGAATGGGGCGCCGGGAAATAGAGCGCAAGCCCGTAATCGATCACTTGCTGACGAGCGTCAAGGACGTCGGCAAGTATCGCGTGTCGCGATGGTAGCCGTCGCCCAACCAAGGCGACGGCGAATTCGCCCAGGCGCGGTCCCGACACTCGCACGATACCGATGCCAGCACGGCCAGGCGCGGTGGCGATGGCCGCTATGATGTCGCTACGGCTCATCGCGCTCGAGCAACCGCCGGCTCAGGCTCAGCGAGCCATGCTAGCGACGGCTCTTGCGCGCTCCCGCGCGGGCCTCGCGTTCGATCATCCGCGTGATATGCCATTGCTGCGTGATCGAAAGCACGTTGTTCACCAGCCAGTAGAGAACCAGCCCCGCGGGAAAGAAGAAGAAGAAAATGCTGAAGGCGATCGGCATGATCTTCATGATCTTCGCCTGCACCGGATCGGGGGGCGTTGGATTGAGCCAAGTCTGGATGATCATCGTTGCGCCCATCAGGATCGGCAAGATGTAGTATGGATCCGGCGCCGACAGATCGTCGATCCAGAGCATGAATGGCGCGTGGCGGAGCTCGACGCTACCCAGCAAAACCCAGTAAAGTGAAATAAAAACAGGGATTTGCACGACAATCGGCATGCACCCGCCCAAAGGATTGATCTTCTCGGTCTTGTAGAGCTCCATCATTGCCTGCTGCAACCGCTGACGGTCACTGCCGTACTGTTCCTTGAGCTTTTGCAGCTTCGGTGCGACCACCCGCATTTTCGCCATCGAGCGATAGCTTGTGGCGGATAACGGATAGAAGATCAGCTTGATGATGATCGTGAGCAGAATGATCGCCACGCCCCAGTTCTGCGCCCATTTGTGCAGCCAGTTGAGCACCCAGAACAACGGCACGGCGATCACGGTCAACCAGCCATAATCAACCGTGAGGTCGAGTCCCGGCGCGATCTTGGCGAGCTTATCCTGCTCCTGGGGCCCGGCGTACAACGGTACTGTCACAGTCCCGCTGGCCCCCGGGGCAACGTTGCCCGCCGGAACGATCGTGCCTGCGGCGAAAAGCCCGTCGTCCAGGCGTCGCGTGTAGAACTCCCTCGGAGCATCATTGCGGGGCAACAAAGCACCGACAAAATAGTGCTGCAACATTCCGATCCAACCGTCCAGCGAATTCTTTGGATACGACGTCTTGCCCTCTTGGATGTCCTCGAACGACACCTTCTGGAATTTGTCCTTGTCGGTATAGACCGCGATGCCCGTGAAAGTCGGCACCATCGTTGAAAAACCCGCTAGCGGCTTGTCGTCGCGCACCATCTGGAAATAGGCGTAAGGCTGAATTGCCGCCGTGCCCTGGTTGGCGATCTCGAAGCTCACGTCGATCAGGTAACTGTTTCGGTGGAAGCGGTACACCTTCGTCACCTGCACACCGTCGTTGGGCGGTGCGCTCAACCGGACGTCGACAGTTTTATCGCCCTCGGCCAGCTGGTAGCGTCGGGCCGCGATGCTGAACTGTGTCCGGTGGTTCGGGAGTTCGCGACCAATCAGCCCGGATTGCGCGACGTAAGTGTGCTCCGCGTTCCGATCCAGCAGCACAAAAGGTTTGTTGCGATCGAGCGTGTCGCGATGATTCTTGAGCTCCAGGCGTGTCAGGTCGCCACCGGACGCGCTGATCTGGGCACGCAGCACATCGGTCTCGACATGCACCAGGCCACCGGGCTCGCTCCGTGGCTGGGCCTGCTGGGGCACGCCGCTCTGGGCCGCGATGAGCTTTTCGCTGGGGATCGGAACCTGTGCCGCCTGCGGCGGGGCCTTTTCGGCTTTTCCCCCTGCTACCGGCGCGGACGTCGAGAGGGGTGCCGATTCGGTCTGCCGGTCACGCTGCCACGCGTCCAGCAAGAGGAACAGGGAAAAGGAGAAGACAAAAAACAATATCAGGCGTTGCGAGTCCATAGCCATGCTTCGCCGCTATCACGCGGCCTTTAACGCCCGTTAACCGTCGCCCGTGTAACGAGTTCTGCCAACAGGCGCGCAAGCTCGCTCCGGACTTGACTGCCGCTGCCACGAGTCGGGCAGCGCCGCAAACGGACGACGACATCGAGGCCGCTCAGGCGGTCACGCCAACCACGAAACACTTCCCGTACCATACGCTTAAACCGGTTACGGTCGACAGCTCGCGGTGCCACTTTCTTGGCGGTGACGATACCGATACGCGCCTGCTCCAAGGCGTTGGGCTTGGCAAACACGGTGAAATGACGGCGCGCGCCACTTGCGCCATGGGCCAGGACCGCTGCGAAGTGCTCCGGACGCCGCAGTCTTGCTGATCGCGGCAAACCCGCCGGAGCAGGCGCACTCGCGGCGTTCAGACGCTCAGCCGCGCGCGTCCCTTTGCCCGGCGCGCGCGCAACACGGCGCGCCCACTACGAGTACGCATCCGCACGAGAAATCCGTGCGTGCGCTTGCGCCGTATCACCGATGGCTGATAAGTCCGTTTCATGTGCTGGCCCTCACAGTCGAAAAGCGCGCTATTACAACCTTTAACACACTGTCGTGTCAACCTCGGCGCGGCCGCGACAATCATCAGCTCCGACTCTCAAAGCTGTGGATAACCCCCCCTAAAACGGATAAAATCTGAGCCTGCAATACACGCTCGCGCCCAGGTGCAAATTCAAACTCCGATGCGATGCCGATGAATAGCTTCTGGCGCTTCTGTTTGGCACGGTTCGAAAAGGAACTCCCGCCTCAGCAGTTCACCACCTGGATCAAACCCCTGCAGGTTCGGACCGAGGGCAACGCGCTCACCTTGGTGGCTCCGAATCGGTTCGTGCAACAGTGGATCCGGGACCGGTTTCTGGCCCGGATCGAGCAACTTGCGCTCGAACACTTTCAGCGCCCGCTCGAGGTGCGGTTGGTCCTGCTCGAGCGCGACCACCCTACGCCGAGCCCTGGCCCGGCAGCCCCCGCCATCACCCCCGGGCCGGCGAAACCCAGCAGCCGCGAAATTTCCCGCCTGAACCCGGCGTTCACGTTCGATACGTTTGTCACCGGCAAAGCCAACGAGCTCGCGCGCGCCGCAGCGATGCAGGTGGGCGAGCGGCCAGGTGCGGCTTACAACCCGCTGTTCGTCTATGGCGGCGTCGGCCTCGGCAAGACGCACCTCATCCAGGCGATCGGTAACCAGCTGCGGGCGGGCGCACCGGAATCGAAGATCCGCTACATCCACGCTGAGCAGTACGTCTCGGACGTGGTGCGCGCCTATCAGCACAAAGCCTTCGACGATTTCAAGCGCTACTATCACTCGCTCGATCTGCTGCTCATCGACGATATTCAGTTTTTCAGCGGGAAAAACCGCACCCAGGAAGAATTCTTCTACGCCTTCAATGCACTCATCGAGGCGCACCGCCAGGTCGTCATCACCTGCGATACGTATCCCCGGGAGATTTCGGGCATAGAGAATCGCCTGATCTCGCGTTTCGGCTGGGGCCTTACGGTATCGGTCGAGCCGCCCGAATTGGAGATGCGCGTTGCCATTCTCCTCAAGAAGGCGGAGGCCGATGGGGTCAGGCTCGACGAGAATGTGGCTTTTTTTCTCGCGCGGCACATTCAGTCGAATGTCCGCGAGCTCGAAGGCGGCTTGAAACGCGTACTCGCCTACGCGCGTTTCACTGGCCATCCGCTATCCGTCGAAGTCTGCCGGGACGCCCTGCGTGATCTACTCGCGATCCAGCATCGCCAGATCTCCATTGAGAACATCCAAAAGACCGTCGCTGATTACTACAAGATCAAGATCTCCGAGATGTATTCCAAGCGGCGCTCTCGCAATGTCGCCCGACCGCGTCAGGTTGCAATGGCTCTGGCGAAAGAGCTTACCCAACTCAGCCTGCCCGATATTGGTGATGCGTTTGGTGGTCGGGACCACACGACCGTCTTGCATGCCTGCCGCAAGGTCGCGCTGCTGAAATCAACCAACAGCGATCTGACCCGTGATTTCAACTCCCTGCTTAAGGTTCTCAGGAGTTGAACATCACGTTATTAATTGTGGATAAAAAGCGCGACGCGAGGATGCAGAGATTTTGTCCACAAATCTCCCACACGTCATCTACCCACCTTTGCACATGGTCGAGCGCGTGCTACTCCTTGCCGGAACAGAGATTTCGGGGTTACTCACACCTTTACAGCGGTCTTACTACCTCCTACTAAGAAGTACTTATAACCTATGAAGCTTGTTCAACTCGAACGCGACACGTTACTCCGGCCACTGCAAGCGGTGACCGGTATCGTGGAAAAACGCCACACCCTGCCAATTCTGTCCAACGTTCTGATCGAACGTAAACAGGGGCGGGTGCATTTTGTTGCAACCGATCTGGAGATCCAGGTGGCGACTAGCGCCGACATCGCTGCGGCCGCGGGAGAGGACGTCAGCCTGACCGTGTCGGCGCGCAAGCTTCAAGACATCCTGCGAGCTTTGCCGGAGGCATCCGAGACGACACTGGACGCGCAGAACAACCGGCTGCAGATCCGTGCGGGCAGGAGCCGTTTTAACCTGCAGACCCTGCCAGCGGCAGACTTTCCTCTGCTTGCCGACCCAGGACAGGCTCAGGGCAAGATCATCTTGCCGCAGAAAGCGCTGCGCGAACTGCTGCTGCTGGTTCAATACTCGATGGCACAGCAGGATATTCGCTACTATCTCAACGGTTTGCTCCTGGTGCTCGACGGCGGTGAAATCAAGGTCGTGGCAACGGACGGTCATCGCCTGAGCTATGCCGCACGCCCGCTCGGCCAGCAGCACGAGAAGCGCGAAGTGATCCTCCCGCGCAAGGCTGTCATCGAGCTGGCCAAGCTGCTCGACGAGAGCGACGAGCCTGTGGAGGTTGAGATTTTCGCGAGCCAGGTGCGCTTCGCATTCGGCAGCGTGGTTCTTATCAGTAAGGTGATCGACGGCAAGTTTCCCGACTACACCCGCGTTATCCCCAGCGGGTACCAACATCGTTTTACCATCGACCGAGTCCAGCTATTGCAGTCGTTGCAGCGGGCGGCCATTCTCTCTAACGAGAAATTCCGGGGCGTGCGCTGGATGATGACCGCCAATAGCCTGCGTATCTCCTGCACCAACAACGAGCAGGAAGAGGCCCAGGAAGAGCTGGAAATCGCCTATAGCGGCGAGGCACTCGACATTGGTTTCAATATCACTTATCTGCTGGATGTCCTCAACAATGTTCACACGGAAGAGGTGGAGTGCGCGCTCGGCGATGCCAATAGCAGCATGCTTATCATGGTGCCGGAGAACAGCGAGTTCCGGTACGTGGTGATGCCCATGAGAATCTGAAGGGATATTCGGTGGCCGCGCAGCAGCCCATAGCGAAAGAACACACCTCGGCAGACGATTACGATGCGAGCAGCATCAAGGTCCTCAAGGGCCTTGAGGCAGTGCGCAAACGGCCGGGCATGTACATCGGCGACACGGCTGACGGTACCGGGCTGCATCATATGATCTTCGAGGTCGTTGATAATGCCGTCGATGAAGCGCTCGCCGGCTACTGCGACGAGATCACGATCACCATCCATCCAGACAACTCCGTCAGCGTCATAGACAACGGGCGCGGCATACCGACGGAGGTGTATCCGGACGACGAGCAGCGGCGCTCGACCGCGGAAGTCGTCATGACGGAGCTCCATGCCGGCGGCAAGTTCGACAACAACTCCTACAAGGTCGCCGGCGGGCTGCATGGCGTCGGGGTATCGGTGGTCAATGCCTTGTCCGAGTGGCTGCGGCTGTCGATCCGGCGTGACGGCTCCGTCTGCGAAATGGAGTTCAGAATGGGCGAGGCTGTGGCCCCGCTCAAGGCGGTTGGCAAGTCCGAGCGGCGCGGCACGGAGGTTCATTTCCTGCCGAGCCACGAGATATTCGGGAACGTCGAATTTCACTATGAAATACTCGCGAAACGGCTGCGCGAGCTCGCATTCCTCAACAGCGGGGTCAAGATCGTTCTCATCGACCAGCGCAGCGCCAAGGAGGAGACCTTTGCGTTCACCGGGGGGGTCAAGGGCTTTGTCGAATACATCAACCGCACCAAGCGCGTCCTGCACCCGAACATTTTTTACGCCGTCGGCCAGAAAGAGGGTGTCGTGGTCGAGATCGCGATGCAGTGGAACGACTCCTACCAGGAATATGTTCAGTGCTTTACCAACAACATTCCCCAACGCGACGGTGGGACACATCTCACGGGCCTGCGCGCGGCGATGACGCGGACGCTCAATCAGTACATTGAAGCGAACAAGCTTGCGGAAAGAGCCAAGGTCGAAACCACCGGCGATGATATGAAAGAGGGGCTCACGGCGGTGCTATCGGTGAAGGTGCCGGAGCCGAAGTTCTCGTCGCAAACCAAGGACAAGCTGGTGTCCTCGGAGATACGCCCGGTGGTTGAGGAGATCGTGGCGCAAAAGCTAAATGAGTTTCTCTTGGAGAAACCCTCCGACGCACGGGTGATATGCGGGAAGATTGTGGAAGCGGCAAGGGCACGCGAGGCTGCGCGCAAAGCGCGTGAACTCACGCGGCGCAAAGGCGTGCTGGACTCCTTCGGGCTGTCCGGGAAACTGGCAGATTGCCAGGAGCGCGACCCGGCGCAGTCTGAGCTCTACATCGTGGAGGGCGACTCGGCCGGCGGCTCGGCCAAGCAGGGCCGCGATCGCAAGTTCCAAGCGATCCTGCCGCTCAAAGGCAAGATCCTAAACGTGGAGAAGGCCCGGCTCGACAAGCTGCTCTCTTCGCAGGAGATCATCACGCTCATCAGCGTGCTGGGAACGGGCATCGGGAAGGAGGAATACGCACCGGAGAAGTTGCGCTATCACCGCATCATCATCATGACGGATGCCGATGTCGACGGCTCGCACATCCGGACGCTCTTGTTGACGTTCTTCTACCGGCAGATGCCCGAACTGATCGAGCGCGGCCACATTTATATCGCGCAGCCACCGCTCTACAGGGTGAAGCATGGCAAGACCGAGCGCTATCTCAAGGACGAGCACGAGCTCAAGCAAATGTTGCTGGGCCTTGCGCTCGTGGACGCCGAGCTTTACACGAGCGCCGGGGCGCCGCCGTTGAAGGACGAGGCGCTCGAACAGCTGGCCAAGCAGTATCTCCTCGCGGAGGCCGTGATCGAGCGCGTGAGCCGACTTATCGACGAGGATGTACTCCACACGCTGCTGCATCAGCCGGTAGCCCTGGATCTGAGCGATGAGAAGACGGCGCAGGAGAGCGCAGCTGTCCTCAATACCCTGCTCAAGGGGCAGGCGGTCCGCGTCGATCCAAGGGTCGATGAAAAGAACGAGCGCTACATGCTTGCCGTCACCCGCACCCAACACGGTATTGTGCGTCATTGCTACATCGACAGCGACTTTGTGCAGAGCGGGGATTACGAGCAGATACGGCGCACTGCGGAGGTGCTGCACGGCCTGCTGGGTGAGGGTGCTTACGTCAAGCGCGGTGAGCATCAACAGCCGGTCAAGAATTTCCGCGAGGCGATCGACTGGCTCCTCAGCGAGGTTCAGCGCGGGGCGTCAATCCAGCGCTACAAGGGCCTCGGGGAAATGAATCCGGCGCAGCTGTGGGACACGACCATGGATCCGAACACGCGGCGTCTGCTCAGGACGCAGATAGAAGATGCCATCATCGCGGAGGAAATCTTCTCCACCTTGATGGGCGACCAGGTGGAGCCGCGGCGCAATTTCATCGAGGCCAACGCGCTCGGCGCGCGTAACCTCGATATCTAGGAGTTTGTCGGACTTAGTCCCGACAGGCTGTTAGGCTACTTTTCGTTTCGGCTTCGGTTCGGCCTTGGCGATCTTCGTGCGGGCCATTTTCTTCGCGGACCGCGCTCGTTGCCGCGCCGCAGGCGGTGGCGCGGCGGGCGCTTGCGCGGGTTGTTGTTGCCGAGGAGCCGCAGCGGCTCGTGGAGCGCGGGGCTCGAATTCGAAACCGATCCTTCGCTCCGGTGTTTTGACGAGATAGGCCTTGAAGCGGCGGCCCTTCTTGGAGACGAAGCGCGTGAACAGTTCCGTGCGACCGGTTGCCAGAAGTTTTTGCATGTGCTCGCGTTCGATCGGTTGCTGGAGGATCATCTTGCCGGAGCGGAAATCGCAACTCCGGTCCGCCCCCACCGCTTTCTCGCAGACATAGACCGCGCCGTGCTCGAACACGCGGGCGTCGCACTTGGGGCATGGCCCGAGACTTTCTTGCCCGGTGAAGTCCGGGGCGTTTTGTTCCTCGTCGGCGCGAGCCTGACCGAAATCGAATTCGATTCGAAGCTCGTCCGTCAGCCGCACGCCGGCGGCAAACGGCCGGCCGATGCGGCTGCGAAATCCGGTGAGCGGCCCGACGAAACGGCGGCTGATCAGATCCGCCACCTCTTCCGGCGCCCATTCCCGGCCTGCGATGACCTTCCACAGGGAGAACTCACACGATTGGCACTGGAACTTGCGGTAGTTTTCCTGCACCACCCCGCCGCATTTGGGGCACGGGGCCTCGACGGTGGCGTATGCCTCGTCGGGAATGTCGCCCATCTTGATACGGTCGACCAGGTCGCGAGTGACCTGCTCGATGTGATCCATGAACTCGCCGCGGCGCAACCGGCCGCCTTCCATCAACTTGAGCTTTTGCTCCCAGTCTCCGGTGAGCTCCGGTGAGGTGATTTCGGTAGCGCCGAAATGCGTGAGCGCGAAGAGCAGGGAGGACGCTTTAGGCGTTGGCACCAGTTCCTTGGCGTTACGGTGCACGTAGTCCTGCTGGATCAACCCCTCGATGATCGCGGCGCGTGTTGCGGGGGTGCCAAGTCCCTTGGCCTCCATCGCGGCGCGCAACTCATCGTCCTCGACCAGCTTGCCGGCGCCCTCCATGGCCGAGAGCAGGGTCGCTTCCGTGTAACGCGCAGGCGCCTTGGTCTGGTTCGCGAGCGTTTTCAACTCGACGGTCTCCACCGACTCTTTGGCACCAACCGGCGGAAGGTTCGCATTTTCTTCCTGCGCTGACCTGCCATAGATCGCCAGCCAGCCCGGGCTCTGCAGGATGCGGCCGTCGGTGCGATATTGATGGCCGTCGAGGTGCGTAATCCGGGTCGTCTGAAGGTGCTCCGCGGCCGGAAAGAAAACCGCCAGGAAACGCCGGACGACGAGATCGTAGATCTTCTGTTCCGGTTCGTTCAGATGCTTGGGCAGCTGAAGCGTAGGAATGATCGCAAAGTGATCGCTTATTTTGGTGTTGTTGAACACGCGCTTGTTCGGGCGAATCCAGCCGTTCTTTAATATGTTCTTGGCGTGGGGCGCATACTCATTGGCGCCCTTCAGCAGCTCGACCGCCTGTTTGACCGTTCCGAGATAATCCTCTGGAAGCGCGCGCGAATCGGTGCGGGGATAGGTGAGCACCTTGTGCCGCTCGTAAAGGGCCTGTGCGAGCCCCAACGTTCCCTTTGCCGAAAAGCCGAAGCGGCTGTTGGCTTCGCGCTGCAGGCTGGTCAGGTCAAACAGCAGGGGCGAGAGCTGTGTTGAAGGCTTGGTCTCTTCGGATACGCGTCCGCGTTTTCCTTCGCAGGCGGCAACGATCGCTTCCGCATCTGTCGCCGCCCAGATCCGCTCCGGCCTGCGCTCGGTGTCCTCGTCCTTCTTGAACCTTGGATCGAACCAGCGCCCCGCGTACTCGCCAGCCTGCGCAGCGAAGCGCGCATGGACCTCCCAGTAATCCCGGGGCCGAAAGGCGCGAATACGTTCCTCGCGCTCTACCAGGATCGCAAGCGTCGGGGTCTGGACCCGGCCGACGGTGGTCTTGTAGAAGCCGCCCTCGCTCAGGCGATTGTTAAATGCCGTCATGGCGCGGGTGCCATTGATGCCGACCAGCCAATCGGCTTCCGAGCGCGAACGCGCCGCGTCTGCCAGTGACAGCAGTTCCTTGTCCGTGCGCAGACCCGCAAAGCAAGCCTTGATCGCGGCCGGCGTCATCGATTGCAGCCAAAGCCGTTCGATGGGCTTCGAGGTCTTCGAGTACTGGATGATGTAGCGGAAGATGAGCTCACCCTCGCGCCCGGCGTCGCACGCGTTGATGATCCCGGTGACATCCTTGCGCTTGATAAGACGCAGCAGAAGATTGAGCCGCGTGCCGGCCCTCTCGTCGATGGGCGCAAGTTCGAATTTTGGGGGGATCACCGGCAGGTGCTTGAACGTCCAGCGTCCCGAGCGCGGATCGTGCTCCTCCGGCGCACGCAATTCGAGAAGATGCCCGACGGCGGAAGACAGCACGTAGTGCTCGCTCTCGAAGTGATCGCCATGCCGCGTGAATCCACCGAGCGCGCGCGCGATGTCAGCAGCGACTGAGGGTTTCTCGGCAATGATCAGGCGTTTTCCCATGCGCTTGGCGTTCCCGCTCGCGGAGGCAAAAAGAGCGCCAGATGATAAGAACAAACATTTGCTGGCGCAAGCGCGCCATTTAAGCGCCTGCCGAAGGGTGACCTAAATCGAGGCGCAAACTGAAACGTGTCAACGATGTATGCGCTGGATTGATCCACCCGGCAGCGTTGCCACTGTGCCATCGAGCTCGAGTTGCGTCAGGAGAACCGAGATCTCGGCGGCGCTGAGTCCGCTGCGAGCAGCGAGGGTGTCGCGTTCGCACGGATCTTCGCCGAGCGCGTCTAACAGGCGGCGTGTGTGCGCATCAATTGGCGAATTCCGCGGGGCGGGCTCCGATCGTGCGTGGGCTGGCCAGCGCAGTTCCTCGAGAACGTCGTGAGCGCTTTCCACAAGTTTCGCGCCTTGCTTGATCAGCGCGTGGCAGCCTTTCGCGAGAGGAGAGTGGATTGAGCCGGGAATGGCGAAGACTTCCCGCCCTTGCTCGTTAGCAAGCCGGGCCGTGATGAGCGAGCCGCTTTCAGCCGCTGCTTCGACGACCAGACAGCCGAGAGCGAGCCCGCTGATCAGGCGGTTGCGGCGCGGGAAATTCGCTGCAATAGGCCGCGTGCCCAGCGCAAATTCCGAAACGAGGACGCCGCGTTCGGCGAGATCATGAGCAAGTGCCCGATTGCGAGCGGGGTAGATGATATCGGCGCCGGTGCCCAATACCGCAATGCTGCTTCCGGAGCCGGCGAGCGCGCCGCGATGCGCTGCGGCGTCGACGCCGAGCGCGAGCCCGCTGACGATGGTCAGACCGGAGT
Organism: Betaproteobacteria bacterium; assembly: GCA_029863175.1. Next base: position 103,849 of record JAOTVX010000001.1, read on the forward strand.
CGCTCAAAATCCGCGCGAAAGCCTCGGCGTTCGCCTCGCCCTGCGCGGTTGCGTTGCGGCTGCCTACGATCGCGAGCGCGGGTCGGCGCAAAAGATCCAGGCTGCCCTTGACGTAGAGCAGCGGCGGAGGATCGGGCACTTGCAGGAGCTGTTGGGGATAATTCGGGTCAGCGAGCGTGACGACCTGATTCGCGGGGTCCTGGAGCCAGCCAGCGACAGCGTTGATAGCCTCGTCGTCAATACCGCGTTTGATCGCCGCAGCGACCGCGTCAGGCACATGCCGGGACAGAGCGGTGGCGCTGGCCGAAAACACCGCCTGCGGTCTACCGAACGCGCTTAGCAGGCGACGCAGGCGGTCGCCGTATAGACCCGGAATCAGCGTGAGCCTGAGCCACGCGGTGAGCTCTTCATCGAGCGGCATGGCAGTCGGCGACCCGCGTCGCACACCGCGGACGCGGCTGAAGCTCCGTCAAATTCTCAGGGATTCATCACGGCGTCGTACAGGGCGACCGGCCGCGAGGCCTCCATGACGAGACCGAAAGACGCGCGCTCGAAGGTCCTGAAGACCATCACCAGCCCGTAGCGCTCATCGGGCAGTTTCCGTATCAGCGCCTCGTCTATGACTTCCACGCTCCCGTAGAGCGGACCGTCTCTCGGCGACAACTCGGGACTATAGTAGGTGCGCGGCGAGTCACTGCCGCTGAGGCCCTCGCGGCCGTAGAGGGCTGAGGTACGAAGGCCGTAGCGGCCAAGACGCTTGGCGATGGCCGTACTGGTATGAATCGCCAGCACATGCCCGACCTCAAGGCCGTCGCGGCTGCCTTTTGACAGCGCTACGATCCCGAGCGGGCCGGTCTCCCCGAGGTTGCCGTAGGCCGATACGATGTACGCTTTAACCGGCTTTTCTGGCGCTCGCGGCACGTAGGCAAAGACAGGTTTTTCCTGCGAGGCCGGCAGCAGGCGGTCGCCGCGGTTGATTTCGCGAGTGGAGGACGTGATCTCGAGCGTGGTCAGTTCGCCATACTTTATGACGCGTGCTTCACCGAGATAGAACGTCTCATAGCCCAGTACTTCGTTACTCTCGGGGTCAACCAGCGGATCACCACGCCGGTACACCTGCCAAAAAAGGCCTGCCTCCTTCTTGATGCCCTCCGCGTAGGCCTTGCCACCGGCGCCAATCGAGATGCGGTCCTCTTCGGTCGCGACGATGGACGGAAAACCGTCGAGCTCGTCCCGGCCCACGAGGAGAGGCTTGGACAGGAAACCTGCGATATCGGATGGTTTGATTGTGGGGATCGCTTGCGCGTCCAGCGCCTCGAGCCGGACTCGCGGCGAAACGGACACCGTTGCCAGCTGTGGAGCCCCTGCTGTACCCCCTGCACGCGCCGTGGCAGTCGCGCCGCCGTCGCGTCCTTCGATAGAGAGACGGCCTGTGGCCCGATCCAGCACGATCACATTACCCGGGAAAATCAAGTGAGGGTTGCGAATCTCGTCCCGGTTGAGTCGCCATACCTCCGGCCAGCGCCAAGCATCCCTCAGAAAGCGCCCGGAAATTCCCCAGAGGGTATCCCCTCGCACCACCGTGTAGCGATCCGGCGCATCGGCCCTGATCGCGTCGGCCTCGGCGGCGACTGCCACTCCCAGCGGAGTTAGCAGTAAAATCAGGGATATAATTACTTTCTTCATGGAACGCCCCCAATTTAGAAGACTAACAGGCGCAGCCTCAATACCAAGGCTGCGCCCGAGAGATTGGTTTAAATTCTGCATCTAGCTGCCTAAATTCGCAAGCTTTTTCATGGCACTTTTGCACATTTTGCGCTATCCGGATGAGCGGCTCCACAAGGTGGCTGCGCGCGTAGAGCGGGCCAACGATGAGATTCGTCAGCTAATCAAGGACATGGCTGAGACTATGTATGCCGCGCCCGGTGTTGGTTTGGCTGCCACACAGGTTGATGTTCACAAGCGTGTGATCATCATTGATGTGTCAGCGACGCACGACCAACTCAAGGTGTTCATCAACCCCGAGCTCGTGGCGACGAGCGGCGAATCCGATTTTGAGGAAGGCTGCCTTTCGGTGCCCGGAATATTCGAGAAAGTTTCCCGCGCCGAGCGCATTACGGTGCGTGCGCTCGATGCGGAGGGCAAGCGCTTTACGCTGGAAGCAGATGGATTGCTCGCGGTGTGCATCCAGCATGAGATGGATCATCTCGACGGCAAGGTGTTCGTGGAGTACCTCTCCCGGCTGAAGCAACAGCGCATCTCGAGAAAGCTGAAGAAGCAGGACCAGCGCGCATCGGAGCCGGAGACGCCGCGCCGGGCGGTGCTCTGAGGCGCGTCTCGAGCCACTCCGTAGTGGTCGCCGCTGGACTCCCTGTCAGGGCGGCGTCTCGGCCCAGCCCTATGCGCCTGGTCGCGCCAGTTTCATGAAGATCGTTTTTGCCGGGACACCCGTGTTTGCAGCCGTTGCGCTGAAGGCGCTCCTCGACAGCGGTCATGAAGTGACGCTGGTCCTCACCCAGCCCGATCGTCCGGCTGGGCGAGGGCTCAAGCCGCAAGCGCCCGCAGTCAAGCGGCTCGCCGAACAGCGCGGGCTGAAAGTCGTGCAGCCGTCGAGCCTTAACAGTGCGGACGTTGTTCGCGCGGTCGCGTCTGCCTCGCCCGATGTGATCGTCGTCGCTGCCTACGGGCTGATCCTGCCCGAAACCTTGCTCAACCTGCCGCCGCTCGGTTGTCTTAACATTCACGCCTCGCTTCTTCCGCGCTGGCGCGGCGCAGCCCCGATCCAGCGGGCGTTACTTGCGGGAGATGCGGTGACCGGGATCACCATCATGCAGATGGATGCGGGACTCGATACGGGGCCGATCGTGCTGCAGGAGAGCGTTCCAATCGCTGGCGATGCGACGGCGGGTGTTTTGCACGACGAACTGGCCGCGCTCGGTGCATGTTTGATCGTGCGTGCCCTGACGGAACGCCCTGCCCCGCGCCCGCAGGATACCGCGCGCGCCACCTATGCCGCGCGCATCGGCAAGGGCGAGTCGGAAATCGATTGGCGGCGCCCCGCCGGCGAACTCGAGCGGCAGGTGCGCGCCTTCAATCCCTCCCCGGGCGCTTATACGCAACTCGGCCCTGCAGCACTCAAAATCTGGGGTGCGCGCGTTGAACCACAAATCTCCGGCGCGCCTGGCACTGTCTGTGCTGTGGCGGCCGATAGCGTCGTGGTGGCGTGCGGCAACGGCGCGCTGCGTATCACCGAACTGCAGCGTGCCGGCGGCAAGCGCCTCTCGGCCGAGGCTTTCCTTGCGGGCTTCAACCTCGAACCGGGCATGTGCTTGGGAGGCAGCGATGGTTGAAGTCCAGCGGCTCGCGGCCGGCTTAGTCGGCGGCGTCCTGGCCGGGCGCAGCCTGAACGCCGAGCTGGCGGCCCTGTGGCGCCGACGGGCGCAAAGCGCTGCGCGCGACCGCAGTGCCATCCAGGATTTGGCCTATGGGACGCTGCGCTTTCTCGGCTGGCTGGAAGCTGTGCTCGAGGCATTGCTGCAGAAACCGCTCCGCGATACGCGCCTGCGCGCCCTGTTGCTGGTCGCCCTCTATCAGCTCGAACACACACGCGCCGCACCTCATGCGGTGGTTGACCACGCTGTGCGCACGTGTGAGGTGTTGGGGCTGGCGTCTGCCAAGGGGCTTACCAATGCCGTGCTGCGGAACTTCCTGCGCGACCGCACCGCGCTTGGGGCGCGCGTGCAACGATTGGAAACCGCGCGTTTTTGCCATCCGCAGTGGTGGATCGAAAAGCTCCGCGCGCAGTACCCGTCGCATTATGCAGCGGCACTTGAGGCGGACAACCTACACCCGCCGCTCGCTTTGCGGGTGAACCAGCGTCGAGTCGCCACCGAGACGTACCTTGCGCTGCTCGCGCAGCAAGGAATCCGCGCAGAGGCGATCGGTGAAACAGGTGTCGTCCTGGCATCGCCGCTCCCCGCCGATCGGATACCGGGGCTGGCCGACGGGCTGGTGTCCGTGCAGGACACCGCGGCTCAACTTGCCGCGCCGCTTCTCGATTTGCGCGATGGGATGCGGGTGCTGGATGCATGTGCCGCGCCGGGCGGCAAGACGACGCACGCGCTGGAGTTGGCCGACGTCGATCTCGTCGCGCTGGACAGTGACGAGCGGCGCCTGGAGCGGGTGCACGCCAACCTTGCGCGGCTGGGTCTGAACGCACGGGTGGTTTGCGGTGATGCGGCTGAGTCGGGGACATGGTGGGACGGAAAACCATTCGAGCGCGTTCTTGCCGACGTACCGTGCAGCGCATCGGGTGTCGCTCGGCGGCATCCCGATATCAAGTGGCTGCGTCGTGCGGCCGACGTTGCACAGTTCGCGCAAGTGCAAAGGCACATGCTGGATGCGTTGTGGCAGCTGCTTGGCAGAGGTGGTAAATTGCTGTACGCGACCTGCTCCGTCTTCCTGGAAGAGAACGGTGAGCAGGTTGCGCACTTTGTGGAGCGCCACCCCGACGCGACGCGTCTGACCTTGCCCGCACTCGATGACGATCCACGCCTACCCGCGGGGCAACTCCTCCAAACCCCGCGGCATGACGGCTTTTTCTATGCGCTACTGCAGAAGGCATAGCTGGCTTTTTGTGCTGGCAGTGCTGTGGCTGCTTATCGCCGCCCCCGTTGCGGTACTTGCCGGGGGGGTCGAGGTTCGGAAGGGAGCGCTGGTGGCCTCGGAGAAGGGCTATTTTCTCGAGGCCGAGTTCGAGATTGCACTTACGCGCACGCTGGAAGAGGCGCTGAGCAAAGGCGTTCCGCTCTATTTTCTGCTCGAATTCGAGCTCATTCGGCCTCGCTGGTACTGGATAGACGAGCAGATCGCCGACAGCCGGCAGCAATTCCGTCTGTCGTTCAATTCACTGACCCGGCAGTACCGCGTCGCCGTCGGCGCGCTCTATCAGAATTTCGCCACGCGGCGCGAAGCAATGGGGTTCCTGAGTAAGGTCCGTGTCGGTGAGATTGCGGGGACCGAAAGTCTGAGCAAGGGCACGAGCTATATCGCCGGCGTGCGATTACGCCTGGACGACGCGCAATTGCCGCGGCCATTTCAAGTGAGCGCCGTGGGTTCGCGCCAGTGGAGTGTCAGCTCCGACTGGTTCCGCTGGACAGTGACACCGTGATGGCTGCGGCGCCGAGAATTCGCCCGCCGCTCGCGAGCGCCGCGGTCCGCTATCTGCTGATCCTCAGCGTGGGGCTCGGCGCCATTGCGCTGTTCCTGCTCGCCACAGCAAGTAGCGACCCCGCCCTGTTCGCCGAGTTTTACCCGCTGCTGCTGGTTCTGAACGGCGGCGTCGCCGTCATGTTGACGGGGCTGGTGATCTACCAGCTCGTCAGGCTCCGGGGCAAGCTCAAGGCGCGGGTTTTTGGGGCCCGGCTGACGCTGCGGCTGGTGCTGCTGTTCGCGTTAATGGCGGTGCTCCCCGGCGCCCTGATCTACGGGATGTCAGTGCAGTTTCTGGGGCGCTCGATTGAAGCGTGGTTTCAGGTTCCCGTGGACAAGGCACTGGAGGGGGGTATCAATCTCGGCCGCGGGATGCTCGACGCCATGCTGAGAGACCTCGATGCTAAGGCCGACACGATGGCGCTCACTCTCTCCACGCGCCCGCCCGCGGAACATCTTGCGGTGCTCAACAGTCTTCGCGAGCAGGCTGCGGTTCAGGAGGTCACGCTGTTCAACATGCGCGGCAAGGTACTCGCTGTCGCGGGCAACGAACAGGTTGGCCTCATGCCGCAGCTGCCCGGGGCCGCGGCGTTGCGAGAACTGCGTTCGCGTCGCAGCTATAGCGCGGTCGAATCGATCCCGGGCAAGGGACTCTACCTGCGCGTGCTGGTGCCGATATCCATGCTGCGCCTCGCGGATGAGGTGCGGGTACTCCAGCTGCTGCAGCCCGTGCCCATGCGGCTTGCGCAGGATGCGGAAGCGGTGCAGTCGGGATACCGCGAGTACCAGGAGCTCGCGCTATCGCGGAGGGGGCTGAAACGGCTCTACGGGCTGACGCTAACGCTCACGTTGTTGCTCGCGTTGCTTTCTGCTGCAGCGCTCGGGTTTCTACTCTCCGATCGTCTTTCGGCACCGCTCAGCGCGCTGGTCGAGGGCACGCGGGCCGTGGCCCAAGGCGACTACAGCCAACGCGCGGCGGTGGCATCGAGCGACGAGCTTGGTGTGCTGACGCAATCGTTTAACAGCATGACGCTGCAACTGGCAGAAGCGCGGGCCACAGCGGAGCGGCATCAGGCCGAGCTCGCGCAAGCGATGGCGTACCTGGAGGGTATCGTGGCCCATTTATCGGCCGGTGTGCTCGCTTTCGACGAGGCGCTGGAGTTGCGCGCGGCCAACCGCAGCGCGGGTACGATCCTCGGCGTCGATTTTACGCCTCTCATGGGCGCTACCCCACAGCGCTGGCCCGCGATCGCTCCAGGCCTTTCCGAGCTGGCCCGCAAGATTTCCTCTGCTTTCGAGGAAGCGGGCGGCCAGGAATGGGAGCAGCAGGTGGAGCGCCGCTCGCGCCGCTCGAATCAGCTGTTGCTCCTGCGCGGCACGCAGCTGCCGCAGGGCACGGAGCGGGGCTACGTGGTGGTGTTCGACGATATTACCCATCTTGCCGAGGCGCAGCGCGCGGCGGCCTGGGGCGAAGTCGCGCGGCGGCTCGCGCACGAGATCCGCAACCCGCTTACGCCGATACAGCTCTCGGCCGAGCGGTTGCAGCTGAAGCTCGAGGGCAAGCTCGGGGGCAGAGACGCCGATATCCTCTCGCGCTCGACCCGGACGATCGTCAACCAGGTCGCGGCGCTGAAGAACATGGTCGACGCCTTCAGCCAGTACGCGCGTAGCCCCGAGGCCGCGATGCGCGAGCTCGACATCAACGCGCTCGCGCAGGAGGTGCTCGTGCTGTACGAATCTTCGCTGGGCCAGGCGGTTCGGCTGGAGCTCATGCCGGGCCTGCCGCCGGTGCTGGGCGATGCTGGTCAGCTGCGCCAGGTCATCCACAACCTGCTGCAGAACGCGCAGGACGCGTTGGTGGACACCCCGCAACCGCAGGTGGTCGTAGCGAGCAGCTTCGTGGACCGCGCCATGCAGCTCACCTTCACCGACAATGGCTGCGGATTTCCCGAGGAATTGATTCAGAGGGCATTCGAGCCCTATGTCACCACCAAGCCCAAGGGCACGGGCCTGGGATTGGTGATCGTCAAGAAGATTGTGGAAGAGCATGGGGGCACGGTCGCGATCGCGAACGTGGCGCCCCGCGGGGCGCAGGTCACCGTCCGGCTGCCCACCGCAATCACGCAAGATTCGGCGCGCCGCTCGGGCGCCCGAGCCAAGGTGTAAACTAAGCGCTCGCACTCTATGCAGCACATACTTGTCGTAGACGACGAAGTCGGTATTCGCGAGCTGCTCTCCGAGATCCTCGGCGACGAGGGTTATCAGGTGCGGCTGGCGGAGAACGCGAGTGAGGCACGCACGCAGCGAACGCGCGCGCGCCCGGACTTGGTGTTGCTCGATATCTGGATGCCGGATACTGATGGCATCACCCTGCTCAGGGAGTGGTCGAGCGCCGGCCTCCTCACGATGCCGGTCGTCATGATGTCGGGGCATGGCACGATCGACACGGCGGTCGAGGCCACGCGCATTGGCGCCTACGATTTCCTCGAGAAGCCAATCGCCCTGCAAAAGCTGCTCGCGACGGTCGGCCGCGCCCTGAAGCACGGTGGCGAGCAGTCACGGCCCGCCCTGTCGCTTGCGAGTCTCGGGCGGGGCGCCCTGATTACCGAGCTCAAACAGCGCCTGGAGCGGGTCGCGAATCTGCGCACGCCCCTTCTCCTCACTGGCGAGCCCGGCTGCGGCATCGAGCTGGCCGCGCGCTTTCTTCACCAACGCAATACGCCGTGGGTTGCGCCGGAGAATCACGGCGTGCTGGCCGAGGCGCCGCTCGAGCTGCTCGGGCAGGCGCGCGAGGGCAACGTGTTCCTGCACGAGATTGCGGACCTTTCGCGCGTCGAGCAGAAGGGCCTCTTGCTGGCCGTCTCAAAGCTCGAGCGCTACAACGTGCGGCTCATCTGCGGCGCCTCCCGTGACCTGGCCGAGTTGGTGGCGAGTGGTGTCTTTGACAGCCGCCTCTTCGGCGCGCTCGCTGCGACCATGATCCGGGTGCCGAGCCTGCGCGAGCACCGGGAGGACGTGCCTGACCTCGCAAACCTGATGCTAACTCGGATGGTAGAGGCGAAGGAAATCCCGCCGCGGCAGTTTTCGACCGGCGCGCTAAATTCGTTGCGCAATTTCGACTGGCCGGGAAACCTCACTCAGCTCGAAAGTGTGGTGCGCACGCTGGCGACGACGGCCTCCGCAGAGCAGATCTCTCTCGAGGACGTGAGCCAAGGTCTCCCGCAACCCCCCCCGGCCGCGAATGTTGCCCACGACCTGCCATTCGACCTGCCGCTGCGGGATGCGCGCGACGCCTTTGAGCGCGTCTACTTCGAGTATCACATCGCGCGGGAAGGCGGCAACATCAGCCGTGTCGCCGACAGTGTCGGCCTGGAGCGCACCCACCTCTATCGCAAGCTGAAGCAGCTTGGCATCCGGCTCGCAAGAAAGAACGGCGAAGCGGCCTAGGCGGTAAAGGGAGCGAGCCAGGTCGCGCTCACCGGGTTCTTGCCCCGGGTTTTTTCAATTCAGCGAGGCAGCCCTACGACCCCGGTTTATAATTGGTGCACTTCCGCTTTGCCCCCCGCAAGGACTAGACAGGATGAGTTCCCGCGCTGAACTGGCCAACGCGATCCGCGCGCTGGCGATGGACGCCGTGCAACAGGCCAAATCCGGGCACCCGGGCATGCCGATGGGCATGGCGGAGATCGCGGAGGTCCTCTGGAACGATCACCTGCGTCACAACCCGGGCAATCCGTCCTGGCCGAACCGCGACCGCTTCGTCCTTTCGAACGGGCACGGCTCGATGTTGTTGTACTCGGTGCTTCATCTCACGGGCTACGACCTGCCCATGGCGGAGCTCAAGCGCTTTCGGCAAATGCACTCGAAGACGCCGGGTCATCCCGAGTACGGCTGTGCGCCAGGGATCGAGACGACGACCGGCCCGCTCGGACAAGGCCTCGGCAATGCCGTGGGCCTGGCGCTCGCCGAACGCCTGCTCGCAGCCGAGTTCAATCGACCGGGGTTCGACATCGTCGACCACCATACCTACGCTTTTCTCGGCGACGGCTGCATGATGGAAGGCATCTCGCACGAGGTTTGCGCGCTCGCCGGAACTCTGGGACTGGGCAAGCTCGTCGCCATCTACGACGACAACAGCATCTCCATCGATTCGGGAAAAGGCCAGATCCGGCAATGGTACACGGACGACGTCAAGCGGCGATTCGAGGCGTATGGCTGGCAGGTGATCCCGAACGTCGATGGTCATGACGTCGACGCGGTGAACCGGGCGATCAGGAAGGCGCGTCGCGAGAAATCCAGGCCGACGTTGATCTGTGCAAAGACGATCATTGCGAAAGGGGCACCGTCCAAGGCCAACACCGGCGCCGCGCACGGTGAACCGCTCGGCGAAAAGGAGATTACCGCGACCCGCGAGGCACTGGGCTGGGGGCACCCGCCTTTCGAGCTGCCGGCAGCCGTGTACGAAGGCTGGGACGCGCGCAAGCGCGGCGCCTCCGCCGAAAGGCGCTGGAAACGCCTGATTTCCGCCTACGAGAAGCAATATCCCGCCGAGGCCGGGGAATTCTGGCGGCGCAGCGCGGGCGAGCTGCCGAGCGATTTCGCGGCGCGGGTCGAGGCGTTGGTCAAGGAAACGGACTCGAAAGCGGAAACGCTTGCCACGCGCAAGGCATCGCAAAATGCGCTCGAAGTCCTGGTGGCAATGCTGCCGGAACTCGTGGGCGGCTCGGCCGACCTGACAGTTTCAAACCTGACCATGGTGAATGCATCGAAAGTGGTTGGGCACGAGGGCGGCGGCAATTATCTTTTCTACGGCGTGCGTGAATTCGGCATGTGCGCGATCATGAGTGGGCTGACACTGCATGGAGGCCTGATTCCGTACGGCGGCACGTTCCTCGTTTTCTCGGACTACGCGCGGAATGCGTTGCGCATGGCGGCGCTGATGGGGGTGCGCGTAATTTATGTATTTACGCACGACTCGATCGGCTTGGGCGAGGATGGGCCCACGCATCAGCCGATCGAGCATGCCGCAACGCTCAGGCTCATGCCCAACATGCACGTGTGGCGGCCGTGCGACACGGTGGAGTCGGTCGTGGCATGGTCTGCCGCGCTAGAGCGCAAAGATGGCCCGACGAGCCTGTTGCTCACGCGCCAGGCCGCGCCGTTCATGAAGCGCGCACCGGAACAGCTCGACCTCATCCGGCGCGGCGGGTATGTGCTAGCGGACGCGGCCGGAGTGCCCCCAAGTTGCATCATCATTGCGACCGGCTCCGAGGTTGCGCTGGCGCTCGAAGCACACCGGCAGCTCGCGGCCGAAGGCATCGGGACACGGGTGGTATCCATGCCCTCAACCAACGTGTTCGATGGGCAGGACGAGGCCTATCGCGCGAGCGTTTTGCCGCGCGGCGTGCCGCGCGTGGCGGTCGAAGTCGGCGTGCCCGATTATTGGCGTAAGTACGTCGGTCTCGACGGCGCGGTAATCGGCATAGACCGCTTCGGCGAGTCAGCGCCGGCGGGGGAACTTTTCAAGTACTTCGGCTTCACACCAGAAAACGTTGCCGCCGTGGTGAAGGCGGCGCTTTAAGCTTGGCAATCAACGGGAATAAGCGGAGAGCAATATGGTAATCAAGGTGGGCATTAATGGATTTGGTCGCATTGGGCGTATGGTGTTCCGGGCCGCGGTGCAGCATTTTCCGGACATTGAGATAGTGGGCATCAACGACCTGCTCGAGCCGGAGTATCTCGCGTACATGTTGCGTCACGATTCGGTCCACGGCCCGTTCAGGGGCGAGGTCGGCGTGGATGGCAATACGCTGCTCGTCAACGGCAGCCGGATCCGCCTGACGCAGGTCAAGGACCCGGCCGAGCTCAAGTGGAACGAAGTGGGCGCGGACGTCGTCGTGGAATCCACCGGCCTCTTCCTCGACAAGGCGTCGTGCCAGAAACACGTCGCCGCGGGCGCGAGGAAGGTCATCATGTCGGCGCCGTCGAAGGACGATACGCCGATGTTCGTCTACGGCGTGAACGACAAGAGCTACACCGGGCAGGCAATCATTTCCAACGCGTCCTGCACGACCAACTGCCTCGCACCGGTGGCGAAAGTGTTAAACGACAAGTGGGGTATCAAGCGCGGGTTGATGACGACCGTCCACGCAGCGACCGCGACGCAAAAGACAGTCGATGGCCCTTCGAACAAGGACTGGCGCGGCGGGCGCGGGATTCTCGAGAACATCATTCCGTCGTCCACGGGCGCGGCGAAGGCGGTGGGCGTGGTGATCCCCGAGCTCAACAAGAAGCTGACGGGCATGGCGTTCCGCGTGCCGACTTCGGACGTCTCCGTGGTGGACCTGACGGTCGAACTCGGCAAGCCCGCGGCCTACCCCGAAATCTGTGCCGAGATGAAGGCGCAGTCGGCTGGCGCGCTAAAGGGCATACTCGGCTACACCGAGGAGAAGGTTGTCTCCACCGATTTCCGCGGCGAGGTCTGCACGTCGGTGTTCGACGCGGGGGCGGGCATCGCGCTCGACCCGACGTTCGTCAAGGTCGTCGCATGGTACGACAACGAATGGGGTTATTCCTGCAAGGTGCTGGAAATGCTCCGCGTTGTCGCGAAAAAATGACGTTTCGCCGCCTGACCGACTTGCCGCTCGCCGGTAAGCGGGTCTTCATCCGAGCGGACCTCAACGTGCCGCAGGACGACGCGGGGAGGATCACCGAGGACACGCGCATCCGCGCGTCGCTGCCGGGGATTCAGCACGCGATCGCGGCGGGCGCCGCGATCATGGTGACGTCCCACCTCGGCCGCCCGACCGAGGGCAAACTCGCGCCGAAGGATACCCTCGCGCCGATCGCCGCCCGTATGGGCGAGCTGCTGGGCCAGCCGGTGCGGCTGATCGCGAACTGGGTCGACGGTGGCTTCGAGGTGAAGCCGGGCGAAGTCGTGCTGCTCGAGAATTGCCGCGTCAACAAGGGAGAGAAAAAGGACGACGAGGCGCTCGCGCGCAAGATGGCCGCGCTGTGCGACGTCTACGTGAACGACGCGTTCGGCACGGCTCACCGCGCGGAAGCGACGACCTACGGCATCGCGAAGTACGCGAAGGTCGCCTGCGCAGGTCCGCTGATGGCCGCTGAGCTCGACGCGCTTGGCAAGGCGCTCGGCCATCCGGCGCGCCCGCTGGTCGCGATCGTCGCCGGCTCCAAGGTCTCGACCAAGCTCACGATTCTCAAGTCGCTCGCCGCCAAGGTCGACCAGTTGGTCGTGGGCGGCGGCATCGCGAACACGTTTCTCGCCGCGGCAGGCGCAAACATCGGCAAGTCGCTGTCCGAGCCCGCGCTGCTCGCAGAGGCGAAGGCCATCATGGACATGATGCAGGCGCGCGGCGCGCAGGTCCCGCTGCCGGTGGACGTGGTGGTCGCGAGCGATCTCTCGGCCCAGGCGCGCGCGAACCGCGTTGCCGTGGACCAGGTTAAGGCCGACGACATGATCCTCGACATCGGGCCGAAATCGGCGGCGACGCTTGCCGGTATCATCGCCCGCGCCGGCACGGTCGTCTGGAACGGGCCGGTCGGGGTTTTCGAGTTTGACCAGTTCGGTGCGGGCACACGCACCATTGCCGAGGCCATCGCCGAGTCAAAGGCTTTTTCGATTGCCGGGGGCGGCGACACGCTCGCGGCGATCGCGAAGTACGGCATAACCGACAAGATCTCCTACATTTCCACTGGCGGCGGCGCGTTTCTCGAGTTCCTCGAGGGCAAGACGCTTCCGGCGATCGAGGTCCTCGAGCGGCGGGCCGCCGGCTAGCGGCGCCGTTCAATGTTCCGGATTCCGAGTTCAAGGTTCTGGGCTTGACGTTCCACGCGACCCGCCAAGCCATTAGACTACAAACCCGGAACTTGGAACGTTGAACCCGGAACTCGGAACAGGCTGATGCCCCGCCGCACCAAGATCGTCGCCACGCTCGGCCCCGCTTCGAGCGACAAGAAGACGCTTGCGCGCATGATCGATGCCGGGCTTGATGTCGTGCGCATCAACTTCTCGCACGGCGCCCCCGACGAACATCGCAAGCGCGTCGAGCTGGTGCGCGCGCTGGCGCGCAGGGCGGGCCGCGCGGTCGGCGTTCTGGTCGATTTGCAGGGCCCGAAGATCCGCATCGGCCGTTTCCGCGACGGCAAGGTGAACCTGAAGATGGGCGGGACATTCATGCTCGATGCGGAGTGTGAGCTTGGGGATGGGCACCGCGTCGGTCTCGACTACCGCAACCTTCCTAAAGACGTGGACGCCGGCGATACGCTGCTGCTCGACGATGGGCGCATCGTGCTAGGCGTGGCGTCCGTTCGCGGTTCGCGCATTCACTGTGTGGTGGAGCAGGGCGGTGTCTTGTCCAACAACAAGGGCATCAACCGTAAGGGTGGCGGCCTGACCGCGCCGGCGCTGACGGAAAAGGATATGCGCGACATCAAGCTGGCGGCTGAGTTGAAAGCCGACTTCCTCGGCGTGTCCTTCCCGCGCTCGGGGTCGGATATCCGCTGGGCGCGGGATCTTATGCACAAAGCCGGCGGCCGCGCACTGACCGTGGCGAAGATAGAGCGCGCGGAGGCCATTACGGCGCTGGAGGACATTCTTGACGCCGCAGATTGCATCATGGTGGCGCGCGGGGATCTAGCCGTCGAAGTGGGAGACGCCATAGTGCCTGCGCTGCAGAAGCGCATGATCCGCTTGGCACGCGAAAAGAACCGGATCACGATCACCGCAACGCAGATGATGGAGTCGATGATCAGCAATCCGATTCCGACGCGCGCCGAGGTGTCCGACGTGGCCAATGCCGTCCTGGACGGCACCGACGCGGTGATGCTGTCGGCGGAGACGGCGACCGGCGGCTACCCGGTCGAGACGGTGGCCGCAATGGCGCGTGTTTGCGCGGAAGCGGACAAGGAGGACGAGCCGGCCACCGACCGGCGGCGTAACCGGCCACCGGCGAATGTCGAGGAGTCAATCGCACGGGCGACGGTTTTCACCTGCAATAACCTGAATATCAAGGCGGTATCGGCCATGACCCAGAGCGGGAACACGGTACTGCTGATGTCGCGAATGTCCACCAACGTGCCGATCTACGCGATGAGCGCGGGGGTCGAGACGCGACGCCGTGTCACGCTGTTCCGGGGCGTCTACCCGGTTAAGTTCAAAGGCGCTCGCGATCCCGAAAAGGCGCTTCACATGGCGGAGGATGAGCTCCTCAAGCGTGGCGCCGTGCAGATCGGGGACTACATGGTGCTGACGATCGGCGAGCCTTTCGGCAAGGTCGGCGGCACCAACACGATGAAGATCGTCCAGGTCGGCGAGCATCGGCGGGCCTAATGGCTGTAAATGGTGAAGCGTGAATGGTGAATGATGAGTCGAAAGGGGTAAAATAAAGGGCTCAGGGTTTGTAGCGTTCTTCACCAGTCACAAGCTACCCGTCACGCAATTCCGAGGAGTTCATATGTCCATTCATCCATTGGAAGCCGTCGCCCGCGCCATGGTCGCGGGCAGCAAGGGAATACTCGCCGCCGACGAGTCCACCGGCACGATCGAGAAACGCTTCACCGGTATCAAGGTTGAGAACACAGAAGAGAACAGGCGCGCCTACCGTGACCTTTTGTTCTCGGCCAAAGGCCTCGGGCAATACATCAGTGGCGTGATCCTCTATGACGAGACGATCCGCCAGAAATCCGCCGACGGCACGCGGTTTGTCGAGCTGCTTGGCGGGGCCGGGATCATTCCCGGTATTAAGGTGGATACCGGCGCCAAGGACCTCGCGCAATGCCCGGGAGAGAAAGTCACCGAGGGACTCGACAATCTCGCAAAGCGCTGCGCCGAGTACGTGAAGCTGGGTGCCAAATTTGCCAAGTGGCGCGCGGTCATCGAGATCGGCACCGACATGCCGAGTTCGACGTGCATCGCGGCGAACGCTCACGCGCTGGGCCGCTACGCCGCAATCTGCCAGGAAGCTGGTTTGGTGCCGATCGTGGAGCCCGAAGTGCTCATGGATGGCAACCACATCATCCACCGCTGCGAAGAGGTTACGGAGTGGACCTTGAACGCCGTATACGAGGCGCTCTACGTGCATCGCGTCATTCTGGAACGTTCAGTGCTCAAGCCCTCCATGGTGATTTCCGGCAAGGACTGCCCAGAACAGGCGGAGGTCGCGGAGGTGGCCGAGCGCACGGTACGCGTTCTCAAGCGGTGCGTGCCGGCCGCGGTCACGGGCATCGTGTTCCTGTCGGGTGGCCAGAGCGATGAGCGGGCGACCCAGCACCTTAACGCTATGAACAAGATGTACAAGGGTCAGCTGCCATGGCCTTTGTCCTTCTCGTATGGGCGGGCGCTTCAGCAGCCCGCGCTGAAGGGTTGGAAGGGTTCGAGCGCCAACGTTGCGGCGGCGCAGGCGGCGTTGCTTCACCGTGCGCGGATGAACAGCCTGGCGTGCAGCGGGAGCTATACCGCGGACCTCGAACGTCAGGCGCGTGCCGCCTAGGCTGGCGGTTTTGTTGCAGGCTCCCCGCCGCGCGACGATGTGCCGATGCGCCGGCAGGACCACTCGGCTCGCATGAAGCGCGGCAAGTCACCCGAGCGCCCGCCGGTATCCGTGATTACCGGCTATCTGGGCAGCGGCAAGACGACGCTGCTCAATCGGCTGCTGCGCCATCCGGCACTCGCGAACACCGCGGTCATCATCAACGAGTTTGGCGAGATCGCGCTCGACCATCTACTGGTCGCGGCGCCGAGCGAGAACATGGTGCTGCTCGCGAACGGTTGCATCTGCTGCGCCGTGCGGGGCGACCTCGTCGGCACGCTGGGCGACCTTGCCGACAAGCGCGCACGCGGCGAAACACCCCCCTTTGATCGTGTCTTGATCGAAACCACCGGCTTGGCCGACCCGGTCCCGGTTCTGCAGACCCTCATAACCGATCCGGAAGTCGGCCCGCGCTACCGCCTCGACGGGGTCCTGACGCTCGTGGATGGTGTGCATGGCGCCGCGCAGCTCGACGCCCACCGCGAAGCCGTCAAGCAGGCCGCGCTGGCCGACCGGCTGCTGATCACCAAATGCGACGTTGCGCCAGATGAATCGATCGCGGCGCTCGAGCGCAGGCTGGGCGCGCTCAATCCGGCCGCGCAGCGTTACCGCATAACACGCGGGGAAATATCCCCGGAGGAACTGTTCGGCGTCGCGCTCGAAGATCGTGGCGCCAAAGGACTTGCGCGTTGGCTGCGGCAGGAGGCCTATGTTGCGACTGGTGCGCGTCGCGGTGGCTACATCGGGGCTGACCGGCACGACAACGGCATCGATGCTTTCAGCGTGCATCTCGACCAGCCGGTCACGCGCGCGGGGCTTGTCACGTGGCTTCATCTGCTCGCCTCGCTCCGAGGTGCCAACTTGCTGCGCATGAAAGGCCTCCTCAATGTCGAGGGCCGCCCCGTGACGGTGCACGCGGTGCAGACGCTGATCGACGAGCCGGTTCCGCTGGAGCGGTGGCCGGATGAGGACCGCCGGTCGCGGCTGGTCTTCATCACGCGCGACATGGCGCGCGCTGACATCGAGCGGACCCTGGACGCGCTGGGTTTTGATGCGGGCGCCGCGCAGCAATCGGGGGCTTTCGATCCGCGCGCCTACGAGCGCTTCGTCGCAGTGGCGGGAAATTTCCGGTGAACCAGGGCAGTAAGTGATGAGGGAGGTATACGGGAAATGGAGATGAAGTTTCCGGAGGAGAAGGGCCCGCAGCAGTTCGTCAAGGGCGGAACGTTGATCGACGGCTCGGGCAAGAAGCCGATCAAGGATCCCGTCATCGAGTTGAACGGACGTCGCATCAAGCGCGTCGGCACCAAGGCGAGCATCAGGATCCCGCCGCGCGCCACCGTGATCGATTGCGGCAACAACACGCTCATGCCGGGGATGATGGATCTGCACATCCACACGGCCATGTACAACTGCATGACTTTCCACAACCACCGGGTCGCGCAGTTCGAGATCATGCCGCACTTGCAGCAGATGTACTCGTTGTTCCACGCGCAGAACTGCTTCGACATGGGTTTCACGACCCTGCGCGATCTCGGCATGAACGGACCCTACGGCCTGCTCGTCAACGAGCTGTGCGCGGTGCGCGACGCCATCAATGCCGGCATCGTGGAAGGCCCGCGCATGCTGGTCGCCGGCTTCACGACCATGACCGGATCGCACCTGGATCTCATCCAGCCGCGGGCGATGCATCGCTGGGGCTTCAACACGGCTGATGGGCCTTGGGAGCTCAGAAAGCTCGCGCGGAAGAACATGCTCGCCGGCTGTGACGTCATCAAGACGTGCGCGTCCGGAGGCGGAGGCACGGACAAGGAAGAGCCCGACATCCGCAATCTCACGCAGGAAGAGCTCGATGCGCTCGTCGACGAAGCGCACGCCCTGCACAAGCACGCGGCGGTGCACTGCTTCACCACCCAGGCGCAACGCATGGCGATAAAGGCCGGCACCGACACGATCGAGCACATGGTTTTTCACGACGACAAGACCATCGACCTGATTGCCGAGGTGGGCGTGCCCGTTACGCCCACCCTGTCGCATCGCACGGATCACGCGATCCAACTGCGGCGCGAGCAGGGCACTGCGGAGTTCGTGCTGCGCAAGATGAAGTATCTGCAGCCCTTCTGCTTCCAGACCTTCCAGAAGATGTACAAGGCTGGCGTCAAGATCGCCATGGGAACCGACATGGGCTTCGAGCCCCACATGGGGACGAACGGCGCGGAGCTGGAAATCTATGTCAAGCTCGGGATGAAGCCGATGGACGCGATTCTGACCGCGACTCGCAACGCGGCGCAGGCGCTGAAGATGGACAAGGATCTCGGCACGATTGTGGCCGGGAAGCTCGCCGACATCATCGCCATCAACGGCGATCCGCTAAAGAACATCCGTTGCATTCAGGACAAGAAAAACATCCAGCTGGTGATGAAGGAAGGCAAGATCTACGCCGATCGCCGCCCGGGAAAGAACAAGAATGTCGTCAACGTAAAGCCGGGGGAGTGGAAGATCGTTGATTATCTGTAATTCGCTCTGCGAATTACAGATTAATGAGGGAACGGAACGAACAGTAACTTTTAACTCAGGGTGAGGCACATGGCGATGCGCAAGAGTTCAGCCGGGAAATCCTCCAATGTCGGCGCGCGCAAGCGCGCCGGTGGTCAGTTTTCGTCGCGTGGCGCGACGAAAACTAAGGGCGCGACGAAGGGCGGTAACGGGCGTTACCAGTTCAAGCTGGCGGGCCTGAAGAAGGTTCCAGCCGGAACTGGCTACTCGACGTCGCATGGCGGCGTTGTGGAAGGCAAACGGATGCTCGTAGGCTACATCCACAAGCCGCGCGGCACCGGCTCGCGCATGCACACGCACAAGAACGAGCAGTTCAACTTCGTGGTCCAGGGCACACTGAAGGGCTCGGTCAATGGCAAGCGCGTGCTGGCACCCGCTGGCACGCTGATCTATATTCCGGCAAACGTGCCGCACACGCTCGTCGCCACGCCGGAAAAGAACGTGATCTTCATCGCCATCAAGGATCTCTCGCAGGGCATTATCGGAAAGGCGGTCGACGGCACGATGGCGGGGCCGCTCTACGAGCGCGGCTACGGCCCGCGCGATTAGGTCCAGCCGGCGTGTCCCACGAAGACCTCCTGAGGCAGCTCGAGGAGAACACCACCGCCGCGCTTGCGATGGGCGGGCCCGAGAAACTCGCCGAGCGCAAGGCCCAGCGGCTGCTCAATGCGCGCGAGCGCATCGATTATCTCGTCGACCCGGGGTCCTTCGTCGAATCGGGCCGCTTTGCCCGCGCGATCCGCCCCGAGGTGAGGCACAAGACGCCGGCTGACGGCAAGGTCGTGGGTTTCGCGCGGATCGGCGGGCGGGAAGTTGCGCTCGTCTCGAACGACTTCACCGTGCTCGGCGCCTCGTCGAGCGTGGTCAACATGAAGAAGATCAAGCATGTCAAGCAGACCGCGTCCAAGCGCGGTTTGCCGCTGGTCCTGCTTGGCGAGTCCTCGGGCGCACGCATGCCGGACCGCATGGGCGCGGCCGGGCGCGCGATCATCGCGCAGGATTCCACTGAGTACCAGCGGCTGCGCGAGACCCCCTGGGTTTCTGCGTTGCTCGGCCAGTGCTACGGCTCTTCAACGTGGTACTCGGCTATGTCCGATTTCGTCGTGATGCGCAAAGGTGCCATCATGGCGATCGCCAGCCCTAGCGTTACCTCCATCGCGATTGGCAAGCCGATCGACCCGGAGGACCTGGGCGGCTGGAAGCTCCTGACCGGTATCTCCGGGCTGGCCGATCTGGCGGTCGACACTGACGAGCAGGCGCTCGACGCCATCAGGCGATTCCTGTCCTACCTGCCGAGCCACAGCATGGAGCCGCCGCCGGAGTACCCCGTGCCGGCCGGCTCGGATGAGCCGTGCCGCAAGGTTCTCGATGTCCTGCCCGAGTCGCGCAACAAGGTCTATGACGGGCGCAAGATCATCGCCGCGATCGCGGATCTCGAGTCGCCCTTCGAACTGAAAGAGCGCTACGGCCGTTCCGTGTCGACTGTGTTCGCGCGCCTCGACGGCAAGAGCGTGGGCTTCGTCGCCAACAACCCCCTGTTCAAAGGCGGGGCGCTTGATGCAGACGCGTGCCAGAAGGTCACGAGCTTCATGGTGCTGTGCGATTCCTTCAACATCCCTCTCGTGTTCCTGGTGGATGTGCCCGGATTCCTGATCGGGCTTGAGGGCGAGATGCGCGGCATGCCCGGCAAGGTGATCAACTGGATGAATGCACTGACGCAGGTTACCGTGCCCAGGATCACGGTCATCATGCGCAAGAACTATGGCCAGGCGTTCATCAACATGGGCGGCGGCAAGAACACCGACGAGGTGGCGTGCTGGCCGATGGCGGATCTGGGATTCATGGATCCGGCGGTCTCCGTCAACGTGCTCTACGGATTGAAGCGCGAAGACGATCCGGAGCGCTTCAAGGAACTCGTGGCCGAGGTCGAGCGCGACACGGCGCCTTGGGGTCTCGCCGAACTCTACGAAGCACAGAACGTGATCGATCCGCGCGATACGCGTCAATTCCTGATTCGCACGTTGCAGGTCCACCGCATGCGCATGAAAAGAGGCGTGGGCGAGCACCTGTTGCGCAACTGGCCGACGAGCTATTAGCAGCGGCTGCCAGAATCACGCAGGATTTAGCCGCAGATAAGCGCCGATTAGATCAATAAGTGGTTAGAGGGTGAGCTGGCAGGCTTGCGCGAAATCGTTTCCAGTCCAGGGAGGGTGTGAAATGCAGTGCGGGTGTCTGACAAGTACGAGGTCCGGTGATGCTGGCGCCGATACCGGCGACGCACCGGCGCGCCCAGGCCCAGCGCTGGGGCTGGCATTGATCGTGGCGCTCGTGGCGGGCTGCGTCTACGTTGACGATGTGCGGGAATCCGTTCTCCCGGCCCGCATCGATTACTCATGCGCGGGAAACAAGGTCCTGCCGGTGTCGCGCGCGCCCGGTCAGAAGCACGCCGCAGTCCTCCTCGATGGAAAGTGGGTGAAGCTGGCGCGCGCCGATAGCGCGGCGCAGGAAAAGTACAGCAATGGAACCTACGCCCTGTACCTGCATGATGAACGCGCGATGTTGGAGGACCAAGGGCGGGTCCTGTACGGGCCGTGCACCTCGCCGGTTGATCTCCCGACGGCTCGCCGTTATCGCTGAGAGTTCCGCGTGGCGGCGCACAGCGGCGCGTAGTGACGCCTGAGGTTGTCGCGATGAAGCCGCGCTTGTTCTACGTTATCGCTTGGCTGCCGCTCGCCCTCCTGCTTGGAGTCCAACTCTACGCGCGCCAGTTCGATGGTTGGGGTCGGTGGGCGGCCGCACCCTTGTTTCTGCTGCCGGTCATCTTGAGCGCGGTGTTGGTCGTGTTCGGCGTCGCGATCTGCCGTCGTGAGGCCGCAGCGGGTCGCGCGCTGGCCGCTATGGCTACCGCAACGCTGGCCGCCGCCATTCCCGCGCTCTGGTTTGTGGTGCGCGTGCTCGCGAGCTGAGCAGCACGCGGCGTTTCGTAGCGGCGTTATTGCCCGGCGCCACGCCAATCAGGGAGCGACGGGCGTCGGCGGCGGCAAAACCGCGCCCTTCTCACCGGCGACGCGGCGTAGAACGTCGGGACGGTCGCTGATGATGCCGTCGACTCCCCAGTCGATGAGGCGCCGCATGTCGGCGGGCTCGTTCACCGTCCATACCACGACTTTTAAACCGAACGCGTGTGCTTCCTTGACCGCTTCGCGCGTGAGATCGCCGCTATACGGCGACCACACGGCCCCTCCCGCCGCCTTGACCATCCGGGGAATGGCCCCCTCGAACTGACTTACATGTAAGCCAGCCGTCCAAGGTGAGGATGGACGGCTGGCTTGAATGTTGTCCATGAAGTCGCTGACCGTCGTGAGATAAACGGTCGCGATTTCCGGCGCGTCCGCCTGCACGACGGCGAGCGTGCGCCAGTCGAACGACTGGATAGCCGTGCGATCGGCCATTCCGGCCGCCCGCACGGCTGAAATGAGTACACGGGCAAAGACCTCTGGGGCGACCGTCTCATCCGGCGCCAACGGGGATGTCTTCGTCTCGATGTTGAAGCGCACCGTGTCGTTGGCGGCCTTGCGCACGAGATTAAACACGTCTGATAGTCGCGGGATGCGTGCACCGTCGACCGCCTGCTGCTCCGGCCAGCGCTTCGCGTAGGCGCTCGCCGGGTTGATGCGGCCTACGTCGTAGCGCTGCAGTTCTTCGTAAGTGAGGTCACGAATACGGGGACCGGGGTTCGTCAGCCAGTTCCCGTCTGGCCCGCGAGTCAGGTCCGGGTTCAGGACGGAGTCGTGACCGATTACGGCCACGCCGTCCTTTGTGACCGCGCAATCCATCTCGAGCGTGGTGACGCCGATCGAGAGCGCGCGGGCGAAGGCCGCCAGCGTGTTCTCGGGTGCGAGCCCGCGCGCGCCACGGTGGCCCTGCAAATCAAGCGCGTATGTGCCAGTGGCGGCCATGGTGAATGCTGCACAAATTATCGCGAAGCGCATGCCCGATGGGTCGAGGGAGCCCGTGAAGTTGGGAGATCGGGAGATGGAAAACCGGGAGATCGTGAGATCGGAAAATCGTGAGATCGGGAAATCGGGAGATGGAAAAAACGCAGTCTCCCTCTCACGCTCTGACGCGCTCCCGTTCTCACGGATCTTATCCGCCGCCGGGCGCAAGCCCTGTCATCCGCCATCCACCTTCGGTCTTGACGAAGCAGGCGGCGTGCTCGATCGGGCTGCGGATCTGTTCTTCCGGAACATAACCCTCGCCGTTCCTTACCTTGACTTTGACCCAGCGCTGCTTCACGTCCGCGGCCTTATCGGTGACCTCCCAGTCGGAGATCGTGACGATGTCGTAGGAGAGCACCTGCACCGTCGCCGACCTCGACGACGGCCCCGCTTTTACCAGGACCTCGCGCGCGACCGCCGCGCCGTGCTGGAACGGATCCACGTCCTGCGGCCACTTCGCGAGCAGGTACGGTGCGCAGAGCTCGCGGCGGCCATTTTCACGCTCGAGGTACGCGGAACCGAGAAAGAGCGCGGAGCGCAGCGCGTGCCACAGGGGACCCTTCTCGGCATCGACTTCCCATCGCTTTCTGAATTCCGCGGCGCCGCGGGGCGCTTCGAGGCCGGTGCGCACGTCCTGCGCGAGGATCCCCATCACGTGTTTACGGTCGCGCACCTCCGCGGCGTTGAGCAGCCGGTTACGGAAGCTGACCCAGGACGGGTCGCGCGCGGCCTCGTCCACGGGCTCGAGCCGGCCCTCCTGACCGAGCGCGGGCGCCGGGGGCGGGCCAACCAGCATGGCCACCAGAACGAAGGGCAGCGCGATTTTTGCGGTCATTTGCCCTTGAAGTCACCGGCGCGCTTTTCGAAGAACGCGCCGAGCGCTTCGAGGTGGTCCCCCGTTTTCTGCAATATCGCCTGAAACGACGCGCAGGTCTCGAGATGGTCCTCGAGACTCTGTTCCTGAGCCAGCTTGAGCGTGCGCTTGGCGTAGCGCACGGCTAGCGGCGGCTTTGCCGCGATCTGCGCGGCGATTTCCTGCGCGCGCGGCATGAGCGCCTCGGGCTCGGTCACCTCGAGCAGGATGCCGATGGCGCGCGCTTCCTCGGCTTTAATGACACGGCCGGTCAAGGTCAGCTCGGCGGCGCGTTGTGTCCCGACGAGGCGCTGGAGAAACCAGGCGCCACCGTCGCCGGCAATCAGGCTCAGGTTGATGAACGATTCGCCGAACTGCGCACGAGTCGAGCCGATACGGATATCGCACATATTCGCGAGATCGAAGCCTGCGCCCATTGCCGGGCCGTTTACCGCGGCAATAATGGCGATTTCGGAGCGGCGCATTGCCACTGGAATGCGTTGAATGCCGCGGCGGTAGTATTGCTCGAGCTCAAAAGACGCTGCGGTACCGGAACGCTCGCGCATTACCTTAATGTTGCCTCCGGCGGAGAACGCGCTGCCGGCGCCGGTCAGAATCAGCACCGAGAGGCCCTCGCATGCATTCGCCCATTCCAGCGCCGCACAAATGTCGTCAACGAGGCCGGTCCCAGTGAGCGTGTTGCGTACGTCGTCGCGTCGCAACGTGAGTACCGCCACGCGCCCGTCGCGAGCGAGCGTGGCATCCTTGAGGGTTGGCAGGCTTGTGGTGCTCATTTGATAGCGAGAAGAAAGGCTGTTGTTGCAAGCGCGCTATGTTACGCAGCGCACGCGGCAGGCACAACCCGCCGTGCTATACTCGCCGCGGCATTTTTTGCAGGACATCGTAAGATTTCACATACGTACGCATGGCACGTATCGATATCAAGTCCGAAATCACCGGGACGGTCTGGAAGGTCACGACGGGGCCTGGAGACAAGGTCGACTCCGGCGACGCGCTGCTCATCATAGAGTCGATGAAGATGGAAATTCCGGTGATTACGGAAGATGCAGGAACGGTCGTGGAAATCCTCGTCCAAGAGAAGGAAGCTGTGGCCGAAGGCCAGGTGGTCGCCGTCCTTGATGGCTAGAACGTGTGTCGAAAACCGAAAGACATTCCTAGCCGCGTTTATCTGCGGCTAAATCGGGTTTTTGACCTGCTTGGCGGCGATCGGCGGTTGCACTGAGTAGGCGGGTTAGCGGTTTCAGTCCACTCACGACTCACGATGGACGCTTTTTCCAGTAGCTTGATTGCGGCGTCGCGCGAATCGCGGACGCGTCGCTCCGCGGCCTGTTGGGCCGCTTCCCCGTCTCCCTCACGGATGGCTCGCACCAGCTGCTGCCAGCTCTTGAGAGATTGACGTCGCCGTTCCGGAGTGGAAAGGCCGAGCCGCGAGTAACGCAGGGTTTGCAGGGCGAGCGAGCCGAGGATGCTGCTTAGTCGCTTGTTGGGTGTCGCCTCGTTGAGCAGCCGGTTCACTTCGGATACCGTTTCGACGTAACGCGCGCCGTCCCCTGCCTCGCGCACGAGACGGGTGAGCTTGCCGACCTCGGCCTCGATCACCGGCAGCAAGTTCAGCCGCGCCGGGTGATCGGCGAGCTGGCGGTCACGCAATCCGTTGAGCACCGCCCGAATGTCAAAGATCTCTCGCACCTCATCGACCGAGAGATTGGTGACCTGCGCGCCGCGGCGCGGCAGGATGGTGACCAGGCCTTCTTTCTCCAGCAGGCGCAGCGCTTCGCGCACCGGCCCGCGGCTCACTGCAAACTCCGCGGCGACTGCCTGCTCGAGTACGCGCTGCCCCGGTCCGTAAGCACCGCTCGCGATGCGTCGCGAAAGCTCCGCGGCGATCTGCTCGGACAAGGATTGGGTGAGTGAGGTCGCGCCGGCCGGCTCGCTCCTGCCGCGCGCCTCAAGGGGGTGCGCCATGCAGGGGACGATACTGGCCGCTTGTAATATTGTCAACAATATTATTGACAACAATAAGGGCTATGCCTACCATGACCTTCCCCGCGCCGCCTTGCGCAGCCTCGCGTTTCCAATCCCATGAGCTCGATGCCCGAGATCAAGGAAATTCATCGACGCGTTACAGCCGCGGTTGAGAATGCAGCTGGGGCCGAAGTACAAGGCGGGCGTCCGGCCTTAGGTTCAAGAGCGTGATGGGTGACGAGTGACTGGTGAGGCGTGAGCAAGTAAAGGGAGGGCGTAGATGCCAAAGCGGGAAATCGAAGGCGATTGGGTTCTCGGCTGGCCGGACCGGAAACGACCGGCGATCATACCGGGCAAGGATGCCGAAGGCCGCGTGATCAATGGCCGTGCGCCGGTGACTGAGCTCGCCGGCTTGATCACCCCGAATGAGGCGTACTACATCGTCAATCAACTCGAGGCGCCGGATGCGGTGCATCCGGACGACTGGAAGCTCTCGATCAAGGGTGAGGTCGAGCGCCCGTTCGAGCTCGATTTCGAAAGCCTCATGAAACTGCCTGGCCGCAGCGTGCGTGGGGTGACCGAATGTGCTGGCAACGACGCCGGCTTCTTCGACTATCTGCGCAAAGGCGCGAAGAAGCCCTCGCGCGTCAACCAGCAAGACATGCAGAAGCGCGCCGAGCAACGCGTGAAGGGCGAGCTCCCGTCCAGCGAGGAAATCAGCTCCGAGTCGACGACAACGTGCGCGGTGAGCGCGGGCGAGTTCACGGGCGTGCCCCTCGTGGAGGTGCTCAAGCGTGCCGGCATGAAGCCGGGTGCCGTCTGCGTGCGCGCGCAGGGATTCGATACCGGTCATCCGGACACGGCGGTGATCTATCGCTCGGTGGGGACTCGAGATTTCGAGATTCCGGATCCCGGCGTGATCCACTACGAGAAGGCGCTGCCGCTCGAGAAAGCGCTCGATCCGGACACGATCCTTGCCTGGGCGCAGAACGGCGAATACTTGTGGCATGTACACGGATCGCCCGTGCGTCTCATCGTGCCGGGATGGTCGGGCAACTGGTGGGTGAAGTGGGTCGAGGAGCTCGAAGTGATGAGCACCATGCCCACGCCCTTCTACCAGAGGGAGTACTTCGTTTACGGGGAATCGGCGCAGGATCCGGAAAAGCCACCGCTGATGGCCATGGGGGTGCGCAATATCATCACTGAGCCGCTCGACGAGGACTCACCGCTTCCGCGCGGCTCCCACATGATTCGCGGGCGTGCCTGGAGCGGAAAGGGTGCGATCACGCGCGTGGAGGTGAGCTTCGACGAGGGCAAGACCTGGACCGACGCTCATCTGGAGGAGCCGCGCGAGCGGTGGTTGTGGCGGCGCTGGTCATTTCTGTGGGAGGTAGACAAGCCCGGCCAGTACAAGATCATGGCCCGGGCCACTGACGAGACCGGCCGCGTCCAGCCGCAGACCCCGTGGAATTTCCAGCGCAAGCACTTCGATTGGATCGTGCCCACTGAGATCACTATCGTTTAGTGATGAGTGATGAGTGATGAGTGACGAGTGACGAGTGACGAGTGACGAGTGACGAGTGACCAGCGACCAGTTACCAGTGACGAGTGAGTGGTGCGCAGAAGTCATCTCATTAATCCCCTCTCCCCGCTGCCGCGGGACGAGGAGTATTGTTGAGACAAGCCCTGGCGACCCGTCAGCGGTGGCCTGTGAATCGAAGCGCCCCGCGCGGTTTGCGAGCCACCCGTCACCCATCACGCCGTTAGGTCTTGAGATGCACATTATTGTTTGCGTAAAACAGGTACCGAACCCCGAGGCGGCCTTCAGCATGTTCAAGGTCGACGAGCAGGGGAAGAAGGTAATCCCGGCCTCTGGTCTGCAGATGGTCATGAGTCCGTTCGACGAACAGGCGCTCGAAGCGGCACTGCGCATCCGGGATGCAGGAAGCGACACGCGGATCACCGTCATGACCCTTGGGGCGGAATCCGTGCGCTCGGTCCTCAAGCATGGCCTTGCCATGGGTGCCGATGACGGCGTGCTGCTCGGGGACGCCGCTTTCCAGGATGGCGATGCCTGCAGCACCGCCCGTGTTCTGTCCGCGGCAATCGGCAAGCTCGGTGATTGCGATTTGGTGTTGACCGGCCGGCAGGCGGCCGATTGGGACGCCGGCATCGTAGGCTGTGGAATCGCGGAGCTCTTGCACTTGCCGGTCATCACCTTCGCTCGCGACCTCAAAGTGAGCGACGGCGTCGCGCGCGTCGAGCGTGTTGTGGAAAACGGTTTTGACGTGGTCGAGGCGCCGCTCCCGGCGGTGGTGACGGTTTCAAACGAGCTTGGTGCGGCCCGTGCTCCGAGCCTGCGCGAAACCATGCGGGCTGCCCGCAAACCCATCGCGATCTGGTCTGCCGCGGACCTGGGTCTTGAGCTGAACGAAGTCGGCGCGGCTGGTGCGCGGCGCGTGCTGGACCGGTTGTTCATCCCGCCGAAGAAAGGCGCGTGCGAGCTGGTGGACGGGGCAACGCCGGAGGAACAAGGTTCGAACCTCGCGCAGCGGCTGCTTCAGGCGAAACTGCTATGAGCGCGAACGGCGTCACGGTCGTTGCCGAGCTCGCCGCCGGAAACCTGACGGGGCTCTCCTGTGAGCTTCTCGGGCTGGCGCGGCGGCTTGCAGAGCAGATCGGCGGGCCGGTCTGCGCGGTCTGTCCCGGCGCAGACGAGCGGGCGGCGGTGGAACTGATTGCGCATGGGGCGGACCGGGTCTATGCGGCAGGCGAGCCGGCATTGGCGGATTACGACAGCGACGGCTGGACGGCCTGCGTGGCCGCGGCAGCGCGCGAGGCTCGTCCGGCTGCCGTATTGATCGGCCAAACCACGAGCGGTGCCGATCTGGCACCACGGCTCGCGTTTCGACTCGAGGCCGCGGTTGCGACGGGTTGTGTTGCCGTTGCGGTTGAAGGCGGTGCGCTGCGCTTCACCCGACCGTGTTACGGAGGAAATGTGCGCGAGACGGTGTCCTTCAAAACTTCTTTTGCAGTTGCCACGGTTCGCGCCGGCTGCTACGACGCGCTCCAGCGCGATCCACAGCGCGCCGGTGAGACCACGACAATCGAGCTCGACAAGACGGCCCAGCGCGCGCGAGTGCTCGAGCGCCAGCGCGATAGCGGCAGTGATGTGCGGCTGGAGGAGGCGCGGGTCGTCATAGCGGGCGGGCGCGGGATGAACGGCCCGGAGGGCTTCGAAGTCCTCGCGGAGCTCGCCCGCGAATTGCACGGAGCTGTCGGCGCCAGCCGTGTTCCGTGCGATCTGGGCTGGTGCCCGCACTCGATGCAGATCGGGCTCACGGGAAAGACGGTGACACCGGAGCTCTATATTGCCGTTGGAATCTCCGGCGCCGGTCAACACATGGCAGGCTGCGGCAACGCGCGCAATATCATCGCGATCAACACCGACGCTGCGGCCGCAATCTACAAGGACGCGCGCTGGGGCGTAGTCGGCGACTATCGCAAGGTGATTCCGTCGCTTGTCGAGGCAATCCGCGCGATTCGTTCAGCCGCGGAGAAGAGCGAGTGAAGCCGCAGATACACGCAGATAGAAACAGATATTCTGGCTCCAGACGCACAATCGGGAGTTGGTTTCATGGGCGTTTATCTGCGGCCATTTTCTTGGGGGTTTAGCATGGCATTTGAATCGTTATTGGCAGAGTACGAAGCGCGGCGCGCAAAGGCGCTCGCGGGCGGCGGCGCTGAGAAGTACGCCAAACGCAAGGCGGCTGGCGTCTGGAACGCGCGTGAGCGGATCGACTATCTCGTCGACCAAGGAACATTCATCGAGTCGGGCTTGTTCGGCTCCTCGGGCGTTTATCCGGAGCAGGAAAACGAAACCCAGACCGATGGCAAGCTCGCGGGCTACGCGAAGATCAGCGGGCGCGACGCGTGCGTGGTGGTGAACGACTTCACGGTGAAGGGCGCTTCCACCAGCTCGACCAACAGCAAGAAGATCGCACAGATGAAGCGCACTGCGACCGAGCGCGGCATGCCGTTGGTTGTCATCGGAGAGTCCACCGGTGCGCGGCTGCCCGACGCCATGGGCTCGCGCGGCATGGGTCAGCTGCTTGGAAATGACATCACGCAATTCCGGCGCCTGCGCGAGACGCCGATGGCAGCCGCGGCGTTCGGGCCCTCGTTTGGCTCGTCGACCTGGCTCATGTGTCAGGCCGATTTCGCGGTGATGAAAAAAGGCGCGACGATGGCCGTGTCGAGCCCGGGGCTCGTGTCGATGGCCCTTAACGAAAAAGTGGACGCGGAGGAGCTCGGCGGTTGGCGGCTGCATGCCGAGACCACCGGCCTCATTGACCAGGCGGCGGATACCGAGGAAGAAGTTTTCGACGCGATAAAGAAGTTTCTCTCGTACCTGCCCAGCCATCACATGGAAGCGCCACCCGATGCGGCGGTGCTGGCCGGTTCGGGTGCCGATATGGAGAAGGTCTTCTCTGTGCTGCCGGAGAGTCGCACGCAGGTGTACGACATGAAGCGCATCATCCGGGCGATCGCCGACAAGGATACCGTCTTCGAGTTGAAACCGCGCTTTGGCAAGAGTGCGGTGACGGCGCTCGCGCGCCTCGGCGGGAAAAGCGTGGGTATCGTCGCCAACAACCCGTTACATCGGGGCGGGGCGCTCGACGGCGATGCCTGCCGCAAGATCGTGGATTTCCTCGTGCTGTGCGACTCGTACAACGTGCCCCTCATGATCCTGGCCGACACGCCGGGCTTCCAGATCGGAACCGAAGCCGAGAAGGCGGGGGCGCCGGGTAAGATCATGAACTTCATGAACGCGATGACACTGGTCACGGTGCCGCGCGTATCCGTCATCATTCGCAAAAGCTATGGCCGCGCCTACGTCTGCATGGGAGGTGGCCGGCACTCCGATGAGATCGCAGCGTGGCCCACGGCCGAAGTGAGCTTCATGAGCCCCGAGTTCGCGACCAAGATCGTCCACGGCGTGGGAGCGGGCGAGCCGGGGTTCGAAGAGGCGCTGGCCAAGATCCGGAAGGGCGCCGATGTCTGGGGGCTTGCCGCCGTTTACGCTGCGCAGGCGGTGATCCGGCCCGAACAGACGCGCGATTACCTGATTCGCATGCTCGATGTGCACCGGTTGCGGATCACGAAAGGCGTCGGGCAGCACTTGATGCGCGCCTGGCCCACTTCTTACTAATCGAGAAGTGATGATAGAGGGTGATGAGAAATGGTGATGAAAAATGGTGATGAGAAAGCCGCACCGCCGACTTAACGGTTGGCCATCACCAGTACTCGTCACTCTTGGCGGTCGGCGGGCGCGAGCCGCAATCCTCAACACGTATATGCGTATCCATGTTCAATAAGGTTTTGGTGGCGAATCGGGGGGCGGTGGCGGCAAGGGTGCTGCGCGCGCTCTACGAGCTCGGCGTGAAGAGCGCGGCGGTGTACTCCGAGGCGGACTATGGCGCGCCCTATCTCGAACTCGCGAGCGAGACGTACGCGATTGGGGCGGCGCCAGCACGCGAAAGCTACCTTAACCAGGACGCACTGCTTGAGGTGATCGGGCGTTCAGGGGCGGAGGGCGTGCATCCGGGCTACGGTTTCTTGTCGGAGAACGCCGAGTTTGCGCAGCGTGTGCTCGATGCCGGGGCGCGCTTCATCGGTCCTTCTCCCAAGTGGATCTCGGCGATGGGTCACAAGACCAGGGCGCGCGAGCTCGCGGCGCACTACGGCATGCCGGTCGCGCGGGGCTCAGAGGTGCTGCCTGCGGAGAGCGACGCGGTGCTGGCGGCGGCGCGCGCAATCGGGTTTCCGGTGCTGGTCAAGCCCGCCGGTGGGGGCGGCGGCATCGGAATGCTGCCCGCCAAGGACGAAAGCCAGCTCCTCGAGGCCGTCGAGCGCTCGCGGTCGATGGCGTCGCGCGGCTTCGGCAATGCCGAGGTTTACCTCGAGCGCCTGATCGAGCGGCCGCGCCATATCGAGTTCCAGGTTTTGGGCGACACGCACGGCGGCGCGGTGCATCTTTTTGAGCGGGACTGCTCGACACAGCGGCGCAACCAGAAAGTGATCGAAGAAGCGCCGGCACCGGCAATCCTTCGCAGCGACGTGGAATCGATGGCTGCGCGCGTGGCATCCATCGTCCGCGAGATAGGATACGACAACATCGGTACGGTGGAGATGCTCTACGGCCCTGACGGCTCGTTCAGCTTTCTGGAAATGAACACCCGCCTCCAGGTCGAGCACGGCGTGACCGAGGAGGTGACTGGGGTGGATCTCGTCAAGGCGCAGGTACGTTGCGCCGCGGGCGAGTCGTTGGCAGAGATCCTTCCGCCGGCCATCGAGTTAAAAGGCCATGCGATCCAGGCGCGGGTTTACGCCGAGGACCCGACAAGCTTCTTTCCGTCGCCCGGAAAGCTGAAAGTGTTCCGGCCGCCGCAGGATCCGGAAATTCGGGTCGAGACTGGCTATGCCGAGGGCCGTGACGTGACGCCCCATTACGACCCGATGATCGCCAAAGTGATCGTGCATGCCGCAACGCGGGCGCAGGCGATCGAGCGGCTGATCGAGGCGCTGGAGGTGTTCGAGATTCAGGGCCCCAAGAACAACATTCCAGCGGTGCTGGCCGTCCTGCGATCGGACGCATTCCGCTCCGGCGAGGTGCATACGGGACTGATCCCGCAAGTGCTCGGCAAGAAGCCGTGAATCGTAAAACGTGAATCGTGAATCGTGAATCGTGAATCGAAAGAAATCTTAGCCACGGAAACACACGGAAGCACACGGAATGAAAATCAAAGCGATGAAGGTTACTTTCGGATTGAGCGGTGGTTGCTATTGCTCGTTCTTCCGTGTATTTCCGTGTGATTCCGTGGCCAATGTCTTTGATCTGATGAATCTATTTTTATTCCGTGGCTACCCTATTCCGAGAGGATTCTGAATGGACTCGCGGGACCTGATCGTTGAAGCACGCAAGCGGGGGCGGGCGACGCTCGATGAGCAAGCCGGGAAGTGGCTGCTCGCCGCCTACGGCGTCGCCGTTCCTGCGTCGGTGATCGTGCCGGGCGCTGCGGGGGCCGCTGCAGCGTTCGAGTGCCTCAAGCCGCCGGTGGTGGTCAAGGTCATGTCTCCCGACATCCTGCACAAGAGCGAAGCGCGCGCGGTACGGCTCAACGTGGCATCCGCTGTGGAACTGGCGGCGGCATGCGAGGAGATTCTTGCGAACGCGCGCGCTTACAAAAACAATGCCCGAATCGACGGGTTCCTGGTGGAGGAGATGGCGCCGGCTGGCCAGGAGATGGTGATCGGCGGCCTGCGCGATCCGCAGTTCGGCCCCCTCGTCATGGTGGGGCTGGGCGGAATTTTCGTCGAGGTGCTGGCGGATGTCGCTTTCCGCATCTGCCCGATTGAGCGGCGCGACGCCGAGGAAATGCTGGACGAGTTGAAGGGCGCGGCAATTCTCAAAGGCGCGCGCGGCAGAAAGCCGGTCTCGCGCGAGGCGATCGTCGAGACGTTGCTCCGGATCGGTGGCGAGCGGGGGCTTCTCATGGATCACGCGGCCGACATCAAGGAGGCGGACATCAACCCCCTCATCGTTTCCGAACGCGGGGCGGTCGCGGTGGACGCCCGCTTCGTGCTTTCGAAAGAGTGATGAGTACTGGTGATGAGAGATGGTGATGGGAGATGGTGATGAGAAGCTTTCTCCAACCTGCACCGATGCGAGCGGTTTTCCATCACCAGTTTCCATCACCATTAATCATCACCATTAATCATCACCATCTCGGATTTCAATGAGCGAGAGCATCCTCCAGGAATTCGGACCGTTATTCGCACCGAAGACGGTGGCAGTCGTCGGCGCCTCAACGAAGGGAACGGCGCTGCCCAATGTGTTCATTCGCCGTATACGGGAATTCGGTTATACCGGTGAGATCTATCCGATTCACCCCTCGGCCGCCGAGATCGACGGATTTAAGGCCTACAAGAGCCTCGGCGAGACGCCGCGGCCGATAGACTACGCCTACATCGCCATCGGGGCGGCGCAGGTCGCGCCGTTGCTCGCGGTTGGCAAGGGGCGGGTGCGCTTCGCACAGGTGATCTCGAGTGGTTTCGGGGAAGTCGACGAGGGCAAGACGCTGGAGGAAGAACTGGCGGCGGCGGCTCGCGCCGGCGGCATGCGGCTCATCGGCCCCAACTGTCTTGGCATCTACACGCCTCGCGGCCACGTAACTTTTACCGAGATCGGTCCCAAGGAATTGGGGTCCATTGGCATCATCTCGCAGAGTGGCGGCCTCGGCACCGACATCATTCGCCGCGGCTATGCGCGCGGCTTGAAGTACTCCGGGTTGATTACCGTTGGCAACTGCGCCGACGTCGAGCCGCACGAATTGCTTCAGTTTTATCTGGCCGATGCCGAGACCCGGGTCGTCGGCATGTACATCGAAACCGCAAAGGACGGCCGGCGGCTGTTCGAGATTCTTCGCGAGGCGCGAGCGAAGAAGCCTGTCGTGATCCTCAAAGGCGGCCGCACGCAACAAGGCTTGCTTGCCGCCGCCTCGCACACCGGATCGCTTGCCGGCGACGATCGGGTGTGGGTGGCGTTGTCGCGGCAGACGGGCTGCGTGCTGGTGAACACCCTCGACGAATTCATCGACGCGCTGCTCATCTTCCAGGCCCTTGCGCCGCACGCGCAGCGCCCGATGCGTCGCGTCGTGCTGTTCGGCAATGGCGGCGGCACTAGCGTTCTGGCGACGGACTACTATGCACGCCTCGGTCTCGACGTGCTGCCATTCGACCGTGCCGCGATCGCCGCGTTGGCCGACCTGAAATTGCCTCCGGGAACGAGCATCACGAATCCCGTGGATTGCCCGGTGGGCACGCTGCAGCAGGAGGACGGCCGGGTCGCGGAGAAGATTCTCGATATCATCTACGAAAAGGGCGACCCGGACGTGCTCGTGATGCATCTCAATCTCTCAGCTTTCGTCGGTCGAACCAAGGACGAGGTGCTCGACAACCTCATGCAGGTGGTGCTCCGGGTGCAGTCGCGGCACCCGGGCCGGGCGCATTTCGTGCTGGTGCTGCGTTCCGACGGCGACCCGCCGCTCGAAGAGCGCAAGCGCGCATTCCGCAGCACGGCCACTGCGCTGGGTATTCCGGTCTACGACGAGATGGCAAATGCCGGCGTGGCGCTCGCGGCATTGGCGGCGCACGAGCGCTTTATTCATGCTCGAAATGCGTGACCCGTGACCAGCGTTTTCTAAAAACCGGTGAAACCAGAAGACCATTAACCACGGAATCAAACGGAAATACACGGACAATGACCTGAACCGGGAGGCGCGCCGTAGGCGATCCACAATTTCAGTGTGCTTCCGTGGCTGTGTTGTTCTCGACATAGGTTTTAGTGATGCAGTACGCACACGATTTTCGCGCAGTCGGGTATCCCTTCCGGCTCTATAGCGGCAAGAATGCGCTCGACAAGCTGCCCGACGAGATTGCGCGTCATCGCGCCAGCCGCGCGTTTATCGTCTGCGGCCGCACCGTTTCGCGCCAGACGCCGCTGATCCGCCAGATGAGCGCCCTGCTCGGCGACAAGCTTGCCGGCTCGTACGATGAAATCGACAAGGACACGACGCTGTCATCGGTGCTCCGCGCTACCGACGCCGCACGCGCCGCGCAGGCGGATCTCATCATCGGCGTGGGGGCGGGCAGCGTGATCCAGGGTGCCCGGGTGGTCACCATACTGCTTGCCGAAAAGCGTCCGCTCGAGGAGCTGATAACGAAGTACCCGGAGCACGGCCCGGCAATCAGCGCGCGGCTCATGGCGCCGAAACTGCCGATCATCAACGTGCTCACGGCCCCGACTACAGCGCAGAATCGGGCCGGCTCGCGGATCAAGGACGACGCCACGGGGCGCGGCATGGAATTTTTCGATCCGAAGACCCGCCCAGGCGCGATCTTCTGGGATGCGGATGCGCTCTCGACGGCGCCGGCGAGCCTCATCCGCACGGGCGCAGCGACCACTTACTGCCGCTGCGTAATGAACCTCGGCGGCCTGGCGGTCAATCCTCTGGTGGAAGGAAATCGGCTGCAGGCGTTTCGCCTCGCTGCCGGCGCACTGCCGCGCATTGGCGACAAGGCTGATCCGGGGCCGCGGCTCGAGCTCTGCGCGGCGACACTGCTCCAGAACCGCGAGGCCGATGACGGCGGCACGCAATTCGAGCGCCACTGGGCGGGGCGCGTGATCTATGCGTTCTCGACCGCGCTGTTCAGCGTGTTTCCTCACGTCGGGCAAGGAGAGGGAACGAGCGCTGTCACCGGGACCGTCCTGCGCCAGCTCGGCACGCGGGATCCGGAAGCCATGGTGCGAATGGGCAAGGCCCTCGACGTGTGGCGCGACGGCATGCCGGTCGAGGAGGCGCCGCTGCGCGTTGCCGATGCGCTCGAGGAAGTGCTCTGCTCCCTTGGGATGCCCACCCGGCTCTCGGCACTCGGCATCGAGCGCGAGGGGCTGCTCCGCGTCATCGAGCACTCGCTGCGGAACTTCAACGCCGATCCCAAGCGGGAGTTCGCGCGGGAGCGCGAGCTTCTCACGCGCGTGCTGGAGGCGGCCTGGTAACAGCCGCGAGCGCGCCGTTTTTCACGGCACGCTTCAGATGGCCGCTTCGGCGTTACACGTTCTTACACTTCCTTACGCCTTAATCATTCCTTTTCGGCGGCGCCTCGCTACGATCGAGTCGGCAATGTTGCCAACCGACCGATGGACGAGGAGACACCCATGATGGACCCGACGAACTTGTTGATCGTGCTCATGTTGGGCGCGCTTCCGGCGACGGGGCCCGCTCATTCCGAAACTTTTTCCACTCCACGCATCGAGCACCGGCAGGAATGGCAGCAGCAGCGCATCAGCCACGGCGTTGCCTCGGGCGCGCTCACCAGAAGAGAAGCGGCGCGCCTGCAGCAAAAGCAGGCGCGCATCGAGCGAGCCGAGCACCGGGCACTGGGCGATGGCAAGTTGACCAGAAAGGAACGCGCCCGAATCGAGCACCGGCAGGACCAGGCGAGCAAGCACATTTATCGCTAAAAGCACGACTGAGCAACGGCGGGAAAGTGATTGTCTCGCCGTTTGTTATCGGCCGCGCCAAAGCGCAGCCGGATCCTCATCGCTATGGCGCTGAGTATTCACCGTTGGTTCTTACCAGGCTCTGATTGGCGAGCTCTGCCTCATGTACAATGACCGGCGGTCAATACAGCCAGGCGCGTGAGGAGAGCGTGGACACGCTGCAAGTCGGGATGAGGCACACCGTGGAGTGGGAAGTCACGGAAAAACTTTGTACGAGCCGAGGCGAATACAAAGTTTTCTCCACGCCGTCGATGACGCAGTTCGTCGAGATGGCGTCCCAGAGCCTCGCCGCGCCGCATCTCAAGCCCGGCCAGGGGCAGGTCGGCATCTCGGTCAACATCCGGCATCTCGCGCCCACTCCGATCGGCAAGAACGTGCGGGCCGACGTGGAGCTGATCGGCATCGACCGGCGCAGGCTCGCCTTCAAGGTCAAGGTGTTCGACGACGTCGAACAGGTGGGCGAAGCCGAGCACTAGCAGCCTGTCGGACTCGACGGTCCACAGGCTGCTTAGGGCAAAACCGCCTGAGGATTTGGCATGAATCTGAACCAAATGACCTCCTCTTGCCCCGCTCCGTTGGAGTCGGATCGAATTCATGTTCCTCTAAGTCTTTCTTGTCGTTGTAATGCCGGCGGTTTTGCCTCAGGAGTTTGTCAGACCAAAGTCCGACAAACTCCTCGCGGTTCGTGATCGATATGGACAAGTACCTCGAGCGGTTAAGGAAGAAACTCGAACCGAAGAGATAGAGAGAGAAACAAGAAGTCTAATTGAACCGCCAAGACGCGAAGCACGCCAGGAATTCAAGAATTAAATGGCTTAACGCCCCCGATGAGGGGCTGCGGGGACCGCGCAGCGCGTCACGCAGTTCCTCTCGATCGGCATGTTAGGCGGCGCTAAGGCCGTTATTCCAGCGGCCTCAAGACGTAGCGGTCGAGCGAACCGAAGCCTTACTGGTACGCCAACTCCAGATGGCTGACGCAATTAAAGCCAGAAGTCCAAGGGTCTCGACGATCTTGTTGAAGAAGATGTACATGCTCCCGACGATAACAACCGCGCCGAGAACCGACAGAATCATTGGCCCAAGAACGTGATGTTTTCTATATCCCAGAAAAACGAAACCCAGCGTGAGCACCGCAAACAGGCTGACCACCGCTGCTTGAATGTGCGGGTTAATGGCGATGGTGATGCCAAAAACTGAAAGAACAGCGACGACTATAAACAGGCCATTACATGCAATGAACGCCAGAATAGCCGCGGCACCCGGCAGCCAACCCAGTTTTCCCGAGCCCTTTTGCGTGTCAGCGGCCATAGCTCACCTCTTTCACATTGCGAACTGTTTTGTCAAAAGCCTAACGTCATGTTGAGCGGCGCGCGCTTGTCGCGCGGCCGCTCGAACTAAAGTCAGCCGTGCTGTCAGCGAATTTGAGCGTCGCCCCACGCGCGAGAAGTCTCTGGGCCTGTGTCACCATGGCGTCTAGGATGCTCGCCGCACTCGGGCGGTCGTGGATGAGGCCGACGCATTCGCCGGCCCCCACCGCGACCATATCGAAATCTTGTCGCGACCTCGCTTCCGCGTAAGCTGCGGCGACTGATCCGAACGCCGCGGTTGCGTCCGCTTCACGGTGCGCCCACTGCTCCGTCAGCTTGTTCTTGAGAACCCGGTACGAGAACTCTGCGGGCCACGAAACGCCCCGCAGAGCGTCAATCGCCTTCGTACGCACCGTGTCGTCGCCAGTGGCGCGTGCCGCCCTGTCCGATGCGGCCACCGGGATAAGAGCTTCCTCGGAAGACAGGAATCTTGTGCCGACAACGACACCGTCAGCGCCCAGCATCAACGCCGCGGCAAGCCCTCGACCGTCCGCAATTCCCCCCGCTGCGAGGAGCAGTGTGGTTGGCGCTCTCCTGGCCAGATAGTCGGCCACCTCCGGCACGAACGGCAGGGTCGAGCGAAGGGCACCATGACCTCCGGCCTCTGCCCCCTGGGCAACGATCGCGGCGGCGCCAGCCTCAATCGCTTGGTCCACATGTCGCAGCGATTGCACCTGGCAGATCAGCTTGGCGCTGCTCCGCAGGATCCGTTCAGCGAACGGCCTCGGGTCACCGAAAGAGAGAAATACGCAATAGGGGGAATGGCTAAGCACCTCATCGAGCACGTGGGGAGCGCGTGCCAGCGCCCAGGTGATAAAGCCGACACCGAACTTCTGCCCCTGGACATGTGAGAGTTCCTGCGTGAGATCAGGTTCGCCGCCAAGGATACCGGCGTAACCTCCACCGACGATTCCGAGCCCACCAGCACCAGACACAGCCGCCGCCAATCGGCCCCCGGTAATGAGTGCCATGGGGGCGCAAATGATTGGGTGCTGGATTCCGAAAGCATCAGTCAATCGCGTTCGCATGTCGATTTCCTACATTAACTTCCGTGAATCGTGAGTCGTAAATCGACGATATCTTGGCGCGCTTGGCGTCTTGGCGGTTCAGTTCTGGTTCTTATCGGCGTGTATCGGCGTCCATCGGCGGCGAAAAAAACCGTAAATCGTGAATCGAATCTTTGTTCCTCCTCTGTGTTCTCTGTGCTCTCTGTGGCCAATTGCTTTTGACTTTATCCGCGTTCATCTGCGGCTCATTTCCGCTTTGCCATGGTGGACGGATTAAGCGACCGGGGATCGCGCGGCCGCCAACGCCCCGAGTCCACGAGGGACAGGAATTCATCCGTGATGCCGTGGAAGAGATCCGGCTCCTCGACGTTGACCGCGTGGCCAGTCGCGGGCACGACCGTCAGGCGTGCCGCGGGGCAGACGCGCTTGATGAAGATCGCGGGATCCAGGCAGTTGTTGTCCTCGTCACCCGTGATGATGTGGGTCGGCACCTTCATCCGCCGCAGTGACCGCTCCAGGCTGTAGAGCGTCGGGCGGCGCGCCTGGACACCGCGCAGGGTGTTCGCCGAGCCGAGCGCCGAGTGCGTGGCGAACATCATGCAGAATTCGCGGAAACTCCGCGGGTCCTTGTTCTGCAGCTGCACCCGGGCCGGCCCGATCTGGTAGACCTTGATGGCTTGTGGCGTGCCAAGCTCGTCGAAGCGACGCGCCATCACCTCGGTGTCGCGCTGGAATTGGTGGCGTTTGTCCGGGTCTGATCCATAGCCGACGCCAATCGACGTGACTGAGCGCGCCATGTGGGGGTAGCGCAGCCCGAAGTGGAGCGCCGCAAAACCCCCCATCGAGCAGCCGATGACGTGCGCCTTGCGGATCTTCAGATGCCGCAGCACGTTGGCGATATCGTCGGTCGCGATCGCCTGTGAGTATTGGGAACCCGCCTTCGGCACTTCCGAGGGCGGATAGCCGCGCGCGTTGAACACGATGCAGCGATAACGGCGGCTAAAGTAGCGGATCTGCGGCTCCCAGCCGCGCATATCGTGGGCGAACTCGTGCACAAAGATGAGGGGTGTGCCGCGGCCCGCTTCTTCGTAGTAAAGCCTCACCCCGTTGGAATCAGCAAAAGGCATCACTTACTCCGTTATAGATGTGTGAGTCGTGAATCGTAAAAGGTGAATCGTGTTTCTCTCTTTTTGGCGCGCATGGCGCGCATGGCGCCGTGGCGGTTCAGTCCGGAAACTTATCGGCGTTCATCGGCGGCGAATCAGATCTGTTCGGGGTTCGAAGTTCTGGGTTCTCTATTTCTTTGTATGTATTGATCCGCGTTTATCTGCGGCTCAATTCCGCTTTGCCATGGTGGACGGATTAAGCGAACGCGGATCGCGCGGCCGCCAGCGCCCCGAGTCCACGAGCGCGAGGAACTCGTCGGTGATGCGGTTGAAGAAATCCGGCTCCTCGGCATTCACCACGTGACCGCTGGCAGAGACCACGGTGAGGCGCGCAGCAGGACACATGCGCTTGACAAAGAGGCCGGGGGCGAGCGCGCCTTCGTCTTCGTCGCCGACCACGATGTGAGTCGGTACGTTCATGCGGCGCAGCCCGGCCTCGAGCTGATAGATGCTGGGCCGCCGTGCCTGCAGCCCGCGCAGCGTATTGGCGTGGCCGGCAGCCGAGCCCTGCGCAAACTTCGTCCAGAAATCACGGTAGCCGCGCGGGTCCTTGTTCTGCATCTGCACCCGGTTGGGCGCGAGCTGGTAGACCTTCTTCGCCGCCAGAATGCCGCGCTCTTCGAACAACCGCGCCATCGCTTCGTTGTTGCGCAGAAACTCCTTGCGCTTCGCGGGGTCGGAACCCGACCCGGCGCCGACCGCGGTGAGCGAGAGCGCCATTTTCGGATAGCGTATGCCGAAATGCAGCGTTGCCGCCGCGCCCATGGAGCAGCCGATGATGTGGGCCTTGCGCACGCCCAGGTGTCGCATCACGTTGGCGATGTCGCCGGTTGCGATGTTCTGGGAATAGCCGGCGGGCGTCCGCGGCACGTTTGAGGGCGGGTAGCCGCGCGCGTTGTAGGCGATGCAGCGGTAGCGCCGGCTGAAGTGCCGCAGTTGCGGCTCCCAGCTGCGCATGTCGCCGGAAAATTCGTGCACGAACACGATCGGCGTGCCGCGTCCCGCTTCTTCGTAGTAAAGCTTTACGCCATTGGAATCAGCATAGGGCATCGTTCTCTTCCTTCAAAAGCGTGAATCGTGAATGGTGAATCGTCTTTCCTTCATCTTGGCGTGCTTGGCGTTATGGCGGTTCAGTTTAATCCAGGTTCTCTCGGCGTCTCGGCGGTTCCCCCGTTGAATAATCTGTGTGTATCTGTGGCTAAATCGTATCAGACCTTTCCGGCGCGCTTGGCGCCAGCTCGGCGCGGTGGGTGATGAAAATACCGACGAGAACCACGATGCCCCCGATGATCCCGGTTGCGCCCAGCGTCTCGCCCAGCAGAATCCAGGCGAACACCGCGGCCATGACCGGCTGAAAAAGCAGGCCGACGGAAGAAAACGTCGCCGGCAGGTGCGCCATCGCGTACGCGATCAAGCTCTGGCCCGCTACCTGCGCGATGATAGCCAGCGCGAGCAGCTTGACCCATCCCATCGCAGTAAACGGCAGGATCTGCTCGCCCGAGGCGAGCGCAACCGGCAGCAGCAGCACCGCCATCACCGTGCAGCTCCAGGCCATGATACTCGAGGTCGGGACGCGAGCGCGCAGGCGCGTGACCGCGAGCTGGTAGGCCGCGTAGAACATGGCGGTCACCACGCCGAGCAGATCGCCAAGCACCGCCAAGCCGCCGACGCGGAAATCCGTCCCGAGCAACGTCGCAGTACCTGTCAGCGCGGTAACGAGGCCCAGCGCGAATAGTCCGGATGGGCGCCTCGCAAACAGGAGCCACGTCGCAAGCGTTACGAAGATCGGAGCGAGATTTGCGAGGAGTGTTGCGTTCGCGACCGAGGTGAGCACGATCGACCAGTGCCAGAACGCAAGGTCTCCGGCAAAAAAGAAGCCCGCAGCGATGATGAGCCCGCGATGAGCGACGAAAGCGGACCACAGCGCTCCGCGTTGCTCGATGATCGCCCAAGCCCAGAGGAACGGGAGCGCGAGCGAAACGCGCCAGAAGGCAGTGGCGACAGGCCCGGCCTCGCTGACCTTGACGAACAGCGCTGACGTGGCAATAGCGAGCGCACCGGCGAGCAGCGCGGCGACCGCCACGCCACGCCGGCGATCGTGACGTCGCGACAACACCGCGCCGTCAGCCATCTAAAAGCACGCCGGTTAGAGCGCAAACCACTGGCACAGCTTGATATCCGGGCAACTGACGACCGGGATGGGTCGATGCCTTAATCTTCCCATTAAATTTTCCGGATGGCGTCAGCGTCCGGAAAATTTGGGCTTGCGCTTCTCGATGAAGGCGCGCATGCCTTCCTTTTGGTCATGCGAGGAGAAGAGCATCTGCGCCGACTTTGCTTCGAGCGCGAGCGCGATCGTGAGGGGGGCTTCCATCCCGGCGAGCACCGCTTCTTTGGCGAGCTGCACCGCCAGCGGCGGCATCTCAGCAATCTGCCGGGCAAGCGCCACCGACCGCTGCTCGACATCGGCGTCCGGCACTACTTCACACACCAGCCCCATCTCGACCGCCTCCCTGGCGCCGAAGGGCTCACCGCTCAGGATGTATTTCATCGCTTGGTACTTGCCGACGGCGCGTGTAAGACGTTGGGTCGCGCCGCCGCCGGGGATGATTCCGATCTTTACTTCGGGCTGGCCGAATTTCGCCGATTCGCCCGCGATGATGATGTCGCAGGTCATGGCAAGCTCGCATCCGCCGCCGAGCGCGAAGCCGTTCACCGCGGCGACCACCGGCTTGGGGCAGGCGGCGATCGTGCGCCAAAGCTTGTGCACGCCGCGCTGAAGCATATCGATCGTGCCGGCATCCGCCATTTCCTTGATGTCGGCGCCGGCGGCGAAGCTCTTCTCGTTGCCCGTGAGCACGATCGCCCGCGTGGCGGCGTCCTCGCCGAGCTCCGTCAAATGCCGCGCGAGCTGCTTGCGCACCTCGAGATTGAGCGCGTTACGCGCCTCGGGCCGGTTGATGCGCAGGAGCGCCACACCCTCCGCCGGGCGCTCGAGCAGGACCACTTCTGCCATGAGTCTGTCTCTTCGTTGAAGGTGACGGATACGACGCGACCTTTACCGACTTCCTCTCTTGCTTTCACTGTGCCGTGATGGTGGGCCAAAATTGCTCCGCACCGCCTCTCTGAATGGCTCCGCCAAGCGCCGCTGTCCACTCGGCCTCGTTGCCATACTCCTCCCGCCACGCCCACAGCCTCAGCGTGGAATGGTGCAGGGCGTACTCGTCCGTCACGCCGATCGCGCCATGGATCTGGTGCGCGATGAGCGCGCCTTCGCGCGCCGCCTCTGCAGTGCGGATTTTGGCCGAAGCGACCGCCAGAGTCACGTCCCCGCCACGTTCCATGGTGCCTGCGGCGGATAGCGCCGCCGCGACCGCCGCGGCGGTCTCTCCACCCAGACGGGCGATCTCGTGCTGGATCGCCTGGAACTGCCCGATCTTGCGCCCGAACTGAACCCGCTGCTGCGCGTACTCCACCGAGAGCTCGAGCGTGCGTTCAAGCGCGCCCGCCATGAGCAGCGAGCGGGCAAGCGCGCCGCGCAGCCTGAGCGCATCGCGGGTGACGCCGGCGCCAGCACGGGCGGCCTGTTCCGCGGGAACGTCCTCGAGCACGACGGCATCGCGCGGCTCGCCGGCGAGATTGCGGCCGGCTACGATCCGGCACCGCGCCGGATCGACGCTCGCGACGATCGCTTCCGTGGCCGTCTGCGCCAGCAGTACCAGGCGCGAGGCTATCCGCGCCCACGGCACACGCGAGAGCTTTCCGCTGACGATCCAACGCGAGCCTTCGCGCCGCGCCGTCACCGTTTCCTCATGCACTGGACCCGCGGCGAGCGCGCCGCGCGGGATCGAGAGACCCGACGCGGCGAGCATCCAGCCGGCGAGCATGGCCGTCTCGGCGAGCGGCACCGGGGCCGCGAAACGCCCGGCAATACGCAGGACAGCAGCGAGATCCGAGAGCGTGCCGCCCGCGCCGCCCACCTCCTCTGGCAGCGAGACACGCGGAAACTCCGCCTGATCCAGATTCTGCCACAGTTCCTGCGACCATCCGTCTTGTTTCGCGGCATCCAGCAATTTTTGGTCGACGTAATCCTGCAGGAGCCGCGTCACCGACTCCACCAGCATCGAGCGGACGTCGTTCGGTGCGTTCAAAACTCATCCTTGTGCAAATGGTCGCTCGACCCTTTGCACCACACACCTTCCCTCTCCTTCCGGGAGAGGGGCGGGGGTGAGGGTAACGCGGCGTAATTCACTGCAATGCGCTCACATGCGACCCAATAGCCGCCGCGCGATCAGCGTGCGCAATACCTCGGTCGTGCCGCCGCGGATGGTGGAAACGGGTGAGCACACGATGGTCTCGGCAAGATAGCGCTCGAACGTGTCGGTGGCATCCGGGGTAGGCTCGACTGCCACGAGCAGCCGCGCCGCATCGATGATTTCGCGCTCGTAGAACGTGCCCATGTCCTTGACCAGTG
This sequence comes from Betaproteobacteria bacterium, assembly GCA_029863175.1. The sequence continues at coordinate 148,142 of JAOTVX010000001.1, forward strand.
CCGCCTCGGTCCCGAGGTCGGGGCCGGCGCGCGCAACGTCCTGCTGCGCGCCCGGCCCGGGATCGAGCGTGAGCGCGATCGCGAGCGACATGCGTCGCAAAGACCAGAGCCGTGCCGTCAACCTTCCCACCATCTCGCGTGCGCGGGCCTCCGGCGCGGCGCCCAGCCGGCGGATGAGCTCGACCAGCAGCGGGAACGTCGTCATGTAGCGCTCCGGACCGCTACGCTCGAGCGCGAGCTCGGAGGTCACCTGCCGCCACCCCTGGCCTATCTCGCCGACCACCCTCTCGTCGGGAACGAAGACGTTGTCGAGAAAGACCTCGTTGAAGTGATGGTGGCCATTCATGAAACGGATTGGGCGCACGGTGACGCCGGGCGCCGCAAGCTCCACGATGAGCTGCGACAGGTCCTCGTGGCGATTGCCGGTATCGGGCGCGGTGCGGCACAGGACGAAGAAGGCGTCCGCCCGGTGCGCCCAGCTCGTCCACACTTTCTGCCCGGTGACGCGCCAGCCGCCTGCGGCGCGCTCGGCACGGGTGCGCACCGAAGCGAGATCCGAGCCCGAGCCGGGCTCGCTCATGCCGAGGGCGAAAAAACATTCACCGCGCGCGATTGCCGGGAGGAAGTGTTGCTTGAGTTCTTCGCTGCCGTAGCGCAGCAGACTGGGGCCGGTCTGGCGGTCGCCGAACCAGTGCGCGGCGCAGGGCGCGGCCGCGGCCAGCAGCTCCTCGGTGACGACGAAGCGCTCGAGGTACGAGCGTTCCTCGCCTCCGTAGCGCCTGGGCCAGGTCATTCCGATCCAGCCGCGGGCCGCTACTTTGCGTGTGAACGCGGCGTCGAACTCGGTGTGCCCCAGGTGGGGCGTGAACGCGCCGGCGGCGAGCTCTGCCTGGAGGAATGCGCGCACCTGCTCGCGCAGGTCGCGCGCGGCGGGCGGCAACTCGAGCGCGGAAAAGTCAACACGCTCGAAGAGCACCGAACCTCCGAGTTGACAGAGTGTGCCGGCGCGCCGGCATCACAGCTGTTTCACCTTTGCCATTTTCACGACCTTGGCGTACTTCTCGATCTCCTCCTGGATAAACCTTGCGAAGTGCTCTGGCGAGCCCCCGCGCGGTTCCAGGCCGGAGTTGAGAAACCGGTTCTTCAGGTCCGGGCTCGCCAGGATCTTGTCGACCTCGCTGTTGAGCCGGGCGACGATGGCGCGCGGGGTCTTGATCGGGGCCATCAGGCCAAACCAATTGGTAGATTGGTAACCGGGCAGGCCGGCCTCGTCAAATGTCGGCACCTCCGGAATCGCGGCGAAGCGCTTGAGGCTTCCGATTGCGATCGCCCGGAGCCTGCCCGACCTGATGTGGGGCAACAGCGCGGGCACGCCCGAGATGATCATCTCAACGTGGCCCCCGACGGCATCGGCGAGCGCCGGCGTGTTGCCCTTGTACGGGATGTGCACGATGTTGATCCCGGCCATTACCTTGAAGAGCTCACCGCCCATGTGGTTGGAGCCGCCGATGCCGGAGGAAGCGAAGTTCAGCTCGCCCGGACGGGCCTTCGCGAGCGCGATGAGCTGTTTCAACGTGGTCACCGGGACCGAGGGGTGGACCGAAAGCACGTTCGCGCCCTGAACGCACCACACCACGGGGGCGAGATCGCGCTGCGTGTTATAGGGCGGTTTCGCGAAGAGACTCATATTGACGGCATTGGCAGCGCCGCCCATGAGCAGCGTGTAGCCATCGGCCGGGGCCCGTACGACCAGCACCGTGCCGATGTTGGTGCCGGCGCCAGGGCGGTTCTCGACCACAATTTGCTTGCCCAGGACCTGGCTCAACTTCGTGCCGACTGCACGCGCCGTGATGTCGGTGTTGCCGCCGGCCGCGTACGGCACGATCACGCGGATGGGCTTGGTGGGGTAGCTCTGGCCGGCTGCCGGCATGGCCAGCAGCGAGGCAGTCAGAACGGTGAGCAGCAGGTTGCATGGCTTCATGGTTTTCTCCTCCATGGCGCTTCACGCGCCCGTTACTTCGTTGATGAGCAGCGCGCCGCGGTGCCAGCGTGCCAGGTTTTCGAGGAAGATTTCGAGCGTGCGCCCCTCATTGCCGCGCGCCGCGCCCGAGTTGTGCGGCGAGATGACCACGTTGGGCAGGTCCCACAACGGCGATTCCGGCGGCAGCGGCTCCTGCTCGAAAACGTCGAGATACGCGACCGCGAGATGCCCGTTCTGCAGCGCTTCGATCAGGGCCGGCTCCCGCACGATCTCGTCGCGCGCGATGCTGATCAGATGCGCGCCCCTGGGCAGCCGGGCGATCAGTTCCGCATTTAACAGACCGTGCGTCTCGGGCGTGAGAGGGCAGGCGATGACGAGCCAGTCGCAACGCGGCAGGAGCGCCCTCAGCGCCTGCGGTGGGTGCAGCTCGTCGACGGGCTCGCCGCCGGCAGCCGCGGCGATGCGGCTGCCGTGGTCGGCGCTGAACCGGTGCGAAACGAGCAGGGCGGTCACGTGAGTTTTCGGGTGGAGGGCGAGGCCTTTACGATCCGGCATGTTTTCTGGTTATTCTACCCGCTCTGCTAAGATCCCAGTCACGAGTCACTGTTCACTAGTCACGCATCTTAGCTCTATGCCAAACGACGCCGTTGAACTCACCCGGCAGCTCATCGCGTGCCGCTCGGTAACGCCCGACGACGCCGGCTGCCTCGACATCCTCGCGGCCCGGCTCGCCCCGCTCGGGTTCCGCTGCGAGCGCATGGGCGCGAACGGGGTCGACAACCTTTGGGCGCGCCGCGGCACGTCGGCTCCGGTGCTCGTTTTTGCCGGGCACACTGACGTTGTGCCGGCCGGCCCGCTCGAACACTGGCAGAGCGACCCCTTTACGCCCGCCGTCCGGGACGGCGTACTCTACGGACGGGGCGCTTCGGACATGAAGAGCTCGCTCGCCGCGTTCGTGACGGCCATCGAGCGCTTCGTGGCAGCGCACCCGGACCATGCCGGATCGATCGCGGTGCTGTTTACCTCGGACGAAGAGGGGCCCGCCGTGGACGGCACGGTGCGGGTCGTCGAAGCGCTCAAGGCGCACGGCGAAAAGCTCGATTACTGCATCGTCGGCGAGCCCACCTCGGTTGCCCGCCTGGGCGACGTGATCAAGAACGGGCGGCGCGGCTCGCTCTCCGGGCACCTGGTCGTGAAGGGCGTGCAGGGGCATGTGGCGTATCCGCATCTCGCGAAGAATCCCGTGCATGAAATCGCGGCGGCCCTTGCCGAGCTCGCTGCCATCGAGTGGGACCGGGGCAACGAATATTTCCCGCCGACGACCTGGCAGGTGTCGAACTTCAACGCCGGCACCGGGGCGAACAATGTGATTCCAGGCGAGGCACAAGTCAAATTCAACTTTCGGTTTTCGACCGCGAGCACACTCGAGTCGCTGCAGACCCGCGTGCATGGCATCCTCGACCGGCATGGGCTGACCTACGAGCTCGACTGGCGCTACGATGGCAGGCCCTTCCTGACCCGGCCCGGCGACTTGGTGGAGGCGGTCGGGCGCGCGATCAAGAGCGTGACCGGCATCGAGACCAAGCTCTCCACCACTGGCGGCACCTCGGACGGCCGCTTCATCGCCGACATCTGCCCGCAGGTGGTGGAGCTCGGCCCGACCAACGCCACCATCCACAAGGTCAACGAATGCATAAATCTTCGGGAACTCGAGGAGCTCCCGAAGATTTACGAGCAGGTGCTCGTTAATCTGCTTGTCAAGTGACCATTGACGAAGTGATGAGTAATGGTTATGAAATACTGGTGATGAAATACTGGTGATGACAACTGGTGATGTACACGAATTTCCTTGTTACTTTTCTTTATCACCACCTCTCATCACCATTTCTCGTCACCCTCTTTCATCACTTCGTCACCCGTCACCCGTCACGCGTCATTTCATCCCCTCATCACGCGGTGAGCAGTTGCGATCATCAGCGCACCGCGCGCAAGCGCTCGGGGACGTCATAGCGTTCCTCGAGCTTCTGGATCTCCGGCAATCCCGCGATGTCCGTGAAGTCCTTGAAGCTCGCGACCTTGTCGCGCAGGTGGGCAACGGTGCCGGAGCGCTTGAGCTCACGCAGGAGGTTTTCCATGGCAGGAATCGCCGCAAGGATTACCCAGTTCGGGAAGATCACGAGGCGGAATCCGAGCCGGCCCAGCTCTTCCACGGGCAGGTCAAGCGTCTTGCAGTTTGCCGCCGTGTTGTAGAGAAGCGGGACACCTTTGAAGCGGCGCGCGATGCGCTCGACGTCGGTGCGTCCGACCGGCGCCTCGATGAAGAGCATATCCGCACCCGCTTCGCGGTAGCGCATGCCGCGCTCGAGCGCCGCGTCGAGCCCCTCCACGGCGATCGCGTCGGTGCGCGTGATGATGAGGAAATCCGGGTCGTGGCGCGCGTCGCATGCGGCCTTGATCTTCGCCACCATGTCGGCCGTCGCGATGACGCGCTTGCCTGAAAAATGGCCGCAGCGCTTGGGCCAGTCCTGGTCCTCGATGTGCACGCCGGCAACGCCCGCTTTCTCGTAGTCACGGATGGTGCGCCAGGTGTTGACCGGGTTGCCGTAGCCGGTATCGGCGTCGGCGATGACGGGAAGCCCCGACGAGTCGACGATGCGCCCCGCGTTGTCCACCATCTCGGAAGCCGTGAGGAGCCCGACGTCAGGCATGCCAAGGCGCGTGAGGCTCGTGCCGAACCCGCTCATGTACACGGCTTCGAATCCTTCGCGGGCGACAAGCCTTGCAGCGAGGGCGTCGGCAACGCCGGGCGCAATAGTGCAGACGGGACGCACGATCAACTCGCGCATACGGGAGGTCGGTCTCATGGCGGAGTGCCTCCGTGGGGTGGGAAGGGTGGGGTGGGAAGGAATATTATAGGCGCCTTGCCGCCCGCCTTCACTACGGGTGAAGAAGCGATAACTGACGAGAGCTTGATACGGCGTAACTCGTGGCGGGTGACTCGTGACTCGTCGCGCGATGCGCGGTCTTCCCGGTTCACGACAGACGTTTCACGAATTTTGTCTGTTTGTATATGGGTTTATCTGCGGCCAACCTCGGGTCCTGAACTGGTTTCGAGTCAGGACTCGGGGGCTGTCAGCCCGCGGCGAGAGCGGGCTGGCGCGCCGCCTGCCCAGCTCAGTGCTCGCTCTCGGTCCCCGCTGGGCCGCCATCTTGCGGGATCGGCTCCCTCGTGACCTGTTCATCCCGCCCCGTGGTAAACACGACGTATGCGACGACTGCTGCGGCGATTCCCAGCACGACGAAGGCGAAGGTATTGAACTGCGTCACGTGCAGGTGCAGCGAGTTCATCCATATGAACAATCCGGCGATGATGGGCCACGGCAGCCAGTGAATCGGCTTGCCGAGAAAGACGCTGCGCAGCTTCATGGCGTTCAACCTCCGGCTGGCACAAGGGTACCGCGCGCCCGGTAGCGGGCGAAGTAGAGTAGCGCAACGCAGGCGCCGCCCACGATCGTGACCAGGTAACCCGAAAGGCCGAGCAGGGTAAGCTGCGGCGGGTACAGCAGCAGGATCGCGCAGCCCATCAACACGCCGCGCAACGCGACGTTGAGGCGGCCGCACAACCAGCCTTCGATCGCCGCGGAAAGCGCCCATACGCCCGCGAGCGCGGTGAGAAAGGAAAACGCGGTCAACCACAGCGGGCCCTCAAACAGGAGCGTCGGGTTGTACACGAAGATGAACGGCACGAGATACTTCGCGATCCCCACCTTTGCGGATTCGAGCGCCGTGCTCATCGGCGGGCTACCGGCGATCGCGGCGGCGGCAAACGACGCGAGCGCCACCGGGGGCGTGATGGTCGATACCACGCCGTAGTAGAACGCGAACAGGTGCGCCGCAATCGGCGTCACCCCCATCTGCTCGAGCGACGGGATAATCAGCGCCGCGAGCGTGATGTAAACCGCGGTCGTCGTCAGTCCCATGCCGAGCAGGATCGAGGCAAACGCGGTCAGCGCGAGCAGCACCAACAGGTAGCCGCCCGACAGGTCGATCACCGACTGGGTGAACTTCAGGCCGAGCCCGGAGACGAACACCGAGCCGATGATGATGCCGGCGCAGGCGCAGGCGATGGTCACCGGTATGGTGCTGCGCACGCCGCCTTCCAGGGCTGCGAACAGGTCCACCGAACTCATCCGGGTGTTACTGTTGATGAAGCTCAGCGTCACGATGGTGACGATCCCCCAGAACGCGGACATCATCGCGCTGTAGCCGATCGCCAGCAGCGTAATCAGCACCACCAGCGAAAACAGCAAATGCCAACCCCGTTTCAGGACTGCGCCGAAGCTCGGAAGTTTCTCCTTCGGAATGCGGACCAGGCCATGCTTTTCGGCTTCCATGTGAACCATGAAGTACACGGTCGCGTAGTACAGGATGGCTGGAATGGTCGCTGCGACGATGACGACCAGCAGGTTGACGCGCAGGAATTCGGCGATGATGAAGGCCGCGGCACCCATGATCGGCGGGGTGATCTGCCCGCCCGATGACGCGCAGGCCTCGACCGCGGCCGCGAAGCGCGCCCGGTAACCGAGCCGCTTCATCAACGGAATCGTGAACGCACCCGTCGTGACGACGTTCGCCACGGCGGAGCCCGAAACGGTCCCCATCATCGCGCTCGCCACCACCGCGGCTTTCGCCGGCCCGCCGGTACGGTGCCCGGTCAGGGCGATGGCGAGATCGATGAAAAAGCGTCCTGCGCCCGAGCGGATTAGCAGGGCACCGAAGATGATGAACAACAGGATGTAGGTCGCGACCACCATCAGCGGGATGCCGAAGATCCCGTCGGCTCGCATAAAAATCACGTCGATGTATTTGCGAAACGAGGTCGGCGGACCGTACAGAAAGCCGAAGAAGTAATTCGAATACAGGCTGTGCACCACGAAGAAGCCGGTGACGAAGACCATCGCCCATCCGACCACGCGCCGGGTCGTCTCGAGCACCAGCAGAATGAAACCCGCCCCGACCCACAGATCCAGGGGTGTGATGTCGCCACCGCGCATGTTGAACCCGTCGATGTCCCACAACGTATAGCCCTGCACGAACAGGCCGAAGCCGACCAGCACGAGATCGATCAGGAAGCCGAAAACGCGCCATGCATTGCCGCGGCCGCCCGGCAAGATGAGGGGATCGCGGTACGAGCGGCGAAACAGCGGGTTAAGCAGCACGGCCAGCACCAGCATGACGGTCAGGTGCGTGCCGCGAAAGGAGCGCGTCTCCGGCGTGCCGTAGACGGCGGTATACAAATGGAACAGCGCCAGCGCGATTGCGAACACCGCGCAGACGGTGGCAATCACGACCGGCAGGCGCACACCGCGATCCCGCATCACCGTCTCGATCAACGAGGCTTCCTTGACCTCGTGATACTCGAGACGCTCTTCTACGATCTGGGCCGTGGCGTCAACCATCGGGTCTACCAAAAAGGGGTCCGTGATTATGCAGCGGGGACGGGCACCGCCCGCTCGGCGCAACGATTGCGCCATGGCGCGCGCAGGTCACAGAACACGCGAGCGTACGCGCATCGGCCCGTGCAAGTCGCCCGGACCGATGCGCGTTCGCGTCCGTGGCTACATCTTCTTGACGCCCAGCTCCGCGTAGCAGCGCGCCGCGCCCGGATGAACCGGTATGGCGGCTGCCGCCAGCGCGTCTTCCATCTTGACCTTATTCCACACCTTCTTCACCGCCGCGAAGGTGCCGTGCTCCTTCCAGAAGACCTTGCACATGTTGTAGACGAGGTCCGCCGGCAGGTCCTTGTTCACCACCATGACCGTCGCCGTGGCGAGCGTCGGCACGTCGGCGGTCATCCCTTCGTAGGCGCTCATCGGGATCTTGGTGGCGATCACGCCGGGATTGCTCTTGATGATGCCCTCCATCTTTTGGGGGTCGATGCCGATGAAACGGATGCCCGGCTTGAAGTTCAGGTCGATGAACGAGGCCTGCGGCAACGACGTCACCGCGAGGAACACGTCGATGTGGCCGTCCTTCATGAGCGCCACCGAATCGGAGTAGTCGACATAGTGGACGGTTCCGCCGTTTTGTTTGATCTTGGCGAAACTCAGGTCATAGGCAGCGAGCACCGTTTCTGCGAACGCCGTACCGGTCCATCCCGCCTTCCCGGGGCTGAGATTCTTGCCGTTGAAATCGCTGATCGACTTGATGCTCGAATTCTTGGGGACGGCAATCTGTACGATACCCGGATACAACGTCGCAAAGAACGTGACGTTCTTGTAGGGACGGTCGAATTTTCCGCGCCCGATGTAGCCGTTGTAGGCCGTGTGGCCGTAGCTCCAGCCGATCTCCGCGTTGCCCTCGCTGACGTCCTTGATGTTGCCCACGCCGCCACCGGGACCGTTCGAGGCGGCGACTCCCTTGATCTCCTTCTGCATGATCTGCATGATTTTCGCGCCCAGCGGATACCAGCTCCCGCCGGAAGGGCCGGATACCATGCGCACGAACGTCTCCGCATTGGCAAACGGGGCAGCTAGCGCAAGGCAGCCGGCGAGCGACATGATTTTCAACGTTGGTTTCATACGATCTCTCCTCCTTTGGGGTTTACGAATCAAGCTGTTCCTCGTTTGGCGCGACGGCGCACGCACCGCCGGACGCGCACTGAGCGGTCGAAATCCGGCGCGTACCGAATCCGACCCCGGGCGTCTCCTCGCAACCACCCGGCAGTTCGAGTCGGATCAAGTCTAGTCCGATTCGGCAGGTGCGGAAAGCGACCCGTGTTCCGCGCATGCGAACCGGTGACCGATGGCGCCAGCCCAGCGCGCAGGGCGACCAATCCGTCGGCCGTCCAAGGGCTGCGGTCGATTCGACGATCTTCCCGATACACGACGGACTTTTTGCGGATTTTGTCTGTTTGTATAGAGGGTTATCTGCCGCCAGCTTCAGGTCCTGAACCGGTTTCGAGTCACGACTCGGGGGCTGTCAGCCCGCAGCGAGAGTAGGCTGGCGGGCCGCCCGCTCGAACTCCACATTCGGCAGGCGCTCGAGCCGCCACAACTCGTCGAGCAACGCGCGCGCGGCGGGCTCGCCCAGCACCGGTACAGCCAGCTCGAGATACTTGCCATTCAACTCCGCGTCCGAGAGCGGCAACTCGGGGTCGCCCTTGCGCGTGGGCTGGAAGTGCGCGAGCTTGCGGCCGTCGGCGGTCTCGATTTCCACGCGCGCGGCGCGTTGGTTGGGATAGCCCTTCGAGAGCTCGGGATCGGCGATGCATTCGATCCGCTGCATGAGCGAGCGCACCTCGGCGTCGCCCAGCCGCTCGGGCAGAAACGCGTTCAGGCGCACGCTGCCGTGCACCACGGCGTGCGCGACGGTGTATTGCACGCTGAACTTGGCCTGATAGTCGCCTTCCGGCTTGGCGTTGTCGACGATGTCGAGGCCGGCCTTGTAGGTCGCGATCCGGATTTTCCGGATGTCCTTCGGGGCAAGCTGGTGCTCGTGCACCAGGTGGAGCACGGCGTCGATCGGCGCGAAGGTATGGCCGCAGCAGCCGTGATTTTTAAAAGTGACCTGAACAATGTGGTAATCCGTGCCCAGACCGCGGGTTGCCTTGCTCCAGTCCGGGTTGACGCTCATCGCCGCGCCAAAACCGACCGCTCCCTCGAGGATGTCATGCACACCGGTGACACCCTTGGCGGCCGCCATTGCGGCGAGCGCGCCGGCTTCCGCGGCATGCGCGCTGTGCAGCGGTTTCGCCATCGCCTGCGAGCGGAATGCCTGCTGCAGCCCGGCGGCGAAGGTGCCCGCGTTGCCCAACGCGTTCATGAACTGCTCGCGCGTGCAGCCGAGGACCGTGGCGACAGCAGCGGCGGCACCGAGACAGCCGACCGTGCCCGTGATGTGCCAGAACTTGTAGTGCGAGGGCATCACGGCCTCACCGATGCGCGTCGAGGTCTCGTAGCCCACGATGACGCCGCGCAGGAATGCCTCGCCGCCTGCACCTTGTACCTGTGCCGCGGCGAGCGCGGCGGAAATGATCGGGCTGCCCGGGTGGTAGCCCGCGTCCCGGTAGATGTCGTCGAACTCGACCGAGTGCGAAGCGGCGCCGTTGATCAACGCCGCGGCTCGCAGCGTGGCGCGCCGGCCGCTGGCAAGCCGCGCGCGGCCGCGGTCCAGTTCCTCGGCGAGCGCCTGCTCGAGCAGCACGGCCGGCGCGACCCCGCTGCCTGGCAGCAGACAGGCGTACCAGTCGATGACGGCGCGTTTGGCGTGGTGGATAACTTCCGGGCGCAGCTTGGCAGTTTGCTCGGCGACAGCGTATTCAGCGATGGTCTTTAGCAACATGGCACAACTCCTCAAAGGTCGGGATTGCTCAAGACGTGATGACGACTGGTGATGATTACTGGTGATGGAAAATGGTGATGAAAAGCTCGAAAAGCGCCGATGACCTTTTGCCCATCACCACTTCTCATCACCAGTTCCCATCACCATTTTCCATCACTTCTTCTCAGCCCCGGGAGGCCGCTGGGAAAAGGACCGCTCGAAAACGGATTCGGCAATGCGGTTCTTGAGGATCTCGATCGAGCCGCCCGCGATCATCCAGCCACGGCATTTGCGGAAGCACCACTCGACCAGCGTCTCCTCGGTATAGCCCATCCCGCCCATTACCTGCATCGCCTCGGAGGCGATCTCGAAGCCGGCCTGGTTGCAGAACGCCTTGGCGATGGAGGTTTCCTCGGCCGAGGGAAAGCCACGATCCGCGTTCGAGGCGGCGCGATAGATCAGGAGCTGGCCCGCGTCGAGCTTGATCTTCATGTCCGCGAATTTCCACTGCAGCCCCTGGAACTCTGCCAGAAGGCGTCCGAACTGCTTGCGTTGCAGGGCCCACTGCCGCGCCGTTTCGTAGCAGTAGCGTCCCAGCGCAAGCGAGCGCGCCGTATTGCCGATGCGCTCCACATTGAAGCCCGCGATCTGCTTCTTGAACCCGCCCTGCCTGAGCACGACGTTCTCCGGCGGGACGTAGACGTTGTCGAACCAGGTCGTTACCCACTCTTCGCCGTTCATGAAGCGCGAAGGCTTGCTTTGCTTCACGCCGGGCGCGCTGCGCTCGATCAATACCGAGCCGATCCCATCCACGCCGGGGCCGTAGCGCACGTAGGCCAGTATCACGTCCGCGTACTGCGCGTGGGTCGTGAAGATTTTCTCCCCGGTGACGCGGTAGCCCTCGCCCTCGGGCGTCGCGGTAGTCGTGAGGTCGGTTACAGCCGAGCCCGCATCCGACTCGGTCATGGCGACGCAGATGACGGCCTCGCCCGAGAGCAAGCGCGAGAGATAGCGTTTCTTCTGGTCCTCCGTCCCGTACTCGGCGAGCACGCGGATTGCCCCGAAATTGCCCGCCTGGATCACATCAGCGCTGCGTGGGCACACCTGCGCGATGGTCTCGATCGCGATCACCGCGTCCATCAGCGTTCCGCCCTGGCCGCCATCCTTCTCGGCGATCGTGATCCCGAGGAGCCCCTGCTGCGCCATGAGCTTTGCCACGTCCCATGGATGATGCTGGTTGTGCGCGCGAGCGAGGGCGCCGGCGCGCAGATGGCGCTCGGCGAAGCCCCTCACTGCCTCTTGGAACTGTTTCTGCTCCTCCGTCAGCTCAAAGTTCATCGCTTACTCGTGCTCTTGAAGAAGTGATGGGAGATGGTGATGAGAACTGGTGATGAAAAATGGTGATGAAAAACCAAACCACAGTTTGCAACGGTTTGCTCATCACCAGTATTCATCACCATTTACCCGCCCCTTGCGAGTCAGGCGCGGAGCAAGGGCCGTAACTTGCGCACGTCTCGGTACTTCTCGAGGTTCCAAACGGCATCGCACAGGGCGCGCGCCTTGTTCTTGCCCAGGACTGGCGCGAGCAGATGGTAGGACTTCTCATCCACTTCGGCGCGCGTCATCGGGTTCTGCGCCGTGCCCCGCACCGCCTTGACGTGGTGCCGGAGCTCGCGCCCGCCGGTGAGGCGGATCTCCACGATGCCCTGGCGCGAGGGCATGGCGCGCGTCATCTCGTCGTCGCCGTAGAGCTCGATCTTGCTGCGCAGCGCCAGCACCTTCGGGTTGTGCATGCGCTTCTCGTCGTGCGCCGATTTGAAGGTGACGATGCCATCGAGCAGCATCACCGCGCACAGGTGCTGCATGCAGATGTCCGGCATGTTGCGATTGTTAGTGGTATTGGCGCCCTGGTGCGCCACGCGGACCACGACTTTCTCGACATCCGCCGCCTTGATCGACTGCGTGCGGATGAGATCGAGCAGCGCATCGAGGGGCGCCTGGATCGGGGAGCCCACGGACCAGCGCTTGATGTTGGTGTTCATAATTTCGTAGGTAGAACCCAGCTCGCGCACGAGCCGCTCGGGCTCCGGCGCCTTGCCGATGCGCCGCGTCTCGTCGTAGGCGACGAAGAAGTTACGCTCGCCGGAGAAGACGTCCTCGACACCGGTGAAACCGGCCGCGACCATCGCCGCCGCGGCAACGCCATTGCGCGCGGGCATTCCGCCGAAATCGAAGGCCTTCTCAATATGCTCCTCGTCGCGCATCCAGCACGAGACGCCCGAACACTGCTGGGCGGTGTACGAGAGCAGCCAGCGCGCCCGGTCTGCGTTCACGTTCACGAGCGCGCCCGCCGCCGCCGCGGCGCCAAACATGGGGCCGAAGGAATGCGTGGAGTGGCCCGCTTCCCGGAAGTCGTACGCGTGCAGCGCCATATTGACGCGCGTGCCGATGTCGTAGCCGAGTGCTACCGCGCGCAGGAGCTGCGTGCCGTTGCGGCCCTCGCGCTCGCCCATGGCCAGCGCCGCGGGAACGACGGCGCAGCCGGGGTGGCACAGCGAAGGCGCGTGCGAATCGTCGGTCTCGTCGGCGTGGGCAAGCATGCCGTTCGCGAGCGCGGCGAACTCGGCGATGGTGACGATGCGTGAACCGGCGACGCACGATTCCTTTCCACCACTGCGTGTTTTCGCGAAGGCGATGGCCTTGCGCCCCGGCAGCAGGGGCGCGCCCGAGACCATTGCGGCGAAGGTATCGAGCACGTGATGCTTGGTTTTCTCGACGACGTTCGCGGGCAGAGGCCGCTTCAACGCGCCCGCGATATAGGCGGCGAGTTCTTGCATCAACGAGGAAATTTCAGATTTCGCCTTCGGCTTCATCTGAAATTTCCTAAAGAATAATACTTATTCATCTTCTGCTCCGGGTTGTTATTGAGTTGTCCCTCATAAGGAATTTGCGGGACGAAAGTCGCGCAAATTCCTAGGGCATAAAGCCGCCCCCGTTCAACTGGATCGACTGCCCCGTGACGTAGCGCCCGTCGGGGCCACACAGCAGGCGCACCATGGCCGCGATCTCTCCGGGCTCGCCCCGGCGCCCGAGCGGGGGTAGTGAGCGCCGATATTCGGGCCGCTCGGGTGCGCTTTCCGAGCCGCGCACCGTTGCGTGACCGCATCCGGCCCCCGACGCAGCCCTGCTGTTCGGCGCGGTACCGACGCGGCCGAGGGACCGTCATGATACCAAAGTGAGAACGGGCAGTGCCGCGGCATCCGGGGCGCGACAGGCTGCGATAGAATAACGCGCTCAGGACCCAGGAGGCATATCGTGAGCACACCACTGGTCGGGATCGTCATGGGCAGCAGCAACGACTGGGACGTCATGCAGCATTCCGCGCGCGCCCTGAAGGATTTCGGGGTCGCCTACGAGGCACGCGCGCTGTCGGCCCACCGCACGCCCGATCTCCTTATCGAGTGGATCGACGGCCTCACTGCCCAAGGCGCCCGATGCTTCATCGCCGGTGCTGGCGGCGCGGCGCACCTTGCGGGCGTGGTCGCCGCCAGGACCACACTGCCGGTGCTGGCGGTGCCGATTCCATCGCGGCACTTGCAGGGTCTCGACTCACTGCTGTCCATGGTGCAAATGCCCAAGGGCATTCCGGTTGCCACCTTCGCGATCGGCGACGCCGGCGCGGCGAACGCGGGGCTCTTCGCCGTCTCGATGCTTGCGCTTGGGGACGCAACGCTCGCGACGAAACTCGTGGATTTTCGCAAGAAGCAGGCCGAAGCCGTCAAGGCCGCGAAACTTCCCGGCCTTGACGGCTGAGTGACTGGGTGCGAGCAGTCAACCACTACGTGGTTACTCTGAAACTTGGGCACTTAGTCACCTAGTCATTTAGTCACCTAGTCACGCAAGAAAATGACGACAAATTCTTCCACTCTATTTGAGTCGAGCCTAAAGAGCCTGAAGTTCCTGCACCGCGGCAAGGTTCGCGATCTGTATGCCGTGGGCGAGGACAAGCTGATGGTGATCCAGACGGACCGCCTCTCGGCGTTCGACGTGATCCTGCCCGACCCGATCCCGGAAAAGGGGCGTGTGCTGACAGAGATGTCGTTCTTCTGGTTTCGGAAACTCGCGCACATCGTGCCCAATCACCTGACCGATGTGAATCCGGAGACGGTGGTCGCCGCCGCGGAACGCGAGCAGGTGGAAGGGCGCTCGATGGTAGTGAAGAAACTCCAGCCGCTCAAGATCGAAGCCGTGGTGCGCGGCTACATCATCGGCTCGGGGTGGAGCGACTATCAGCGCACGGGCGCCGTCTGCGGCATCCCGCTGCCCAAGGGACTGAAGCAGGCGCAGAAGCTGCCGCAGCCGATCTTTACGCCGGCAACCAAGGCGCCGATCGGCAGCCACGATGAGAACATTTCCTTTGAGCAGGCGGTCGACATCGTCGGTGACCGGGCGCTCGCGGAACGGGTGCGCGACGTCTCGATCCGGATCTACGCCGAGGCCGCCGAATACGCAGCGACGCGCGGCATCATCATCGCCGATACCAAGTTTGAATTTGGGGTTGATGATAAGGGCGGGCTGGTGCTCATAGATGAAGTGCTGACGCCGGATTCGTCACGATTCTGGCCGGTCGCGGAGTACCGTACGGGAACCAGCCCGCCCTCATTCGACAAGCAGTTCGTGCGCGACTGGCTTGAGACGCAACCCTGGAACAAGAAGGCGCCGGCGCCCAGGCTGCCCGCGGATGTCCTTAAGAAGACCACTGAGAAATACAAGGAGGCCCTACGCCTTCTTACGCAGTAGACGGGTGATGAGAAATAGTGATGAATAATGGTGATGAGAAATGGTGATAGGTTGTCGCTGCTTTAGTTATCACCAGTAATCATCACTTCCTCAGTCAGTGGTTTCCGATAAGGATATCGAACAGGCAGCGCTGATCCTCAAGGCGGGAGGATTGGTCGCTTTTCCGACCGAGACCGTCTACGGGCTGGGGGCCGACGCGTCCAATGCGGATGCGGTCGCGAGAATCTTTGCAGTCAAAGGCCGCCCGGCCGGTCATCCCCTTATCGTTCACGTCGCTGACGCCGTGCAGGTCGCCAACTGGGCGCGTGAATTTCCGGAAGGAGCGCGTAAGCTCGCGCGCAAGTTCTGGCCGGGGCCGCTTACGCTGATTCTCAGGCGCGCGCAGCGTGTCTCCGACGCGGTGACCGGCGGTCAGGAAACGGTGGCGCTGCGTGTGCCTTCGCACCCGGTGGCGCTGCAGCTGCTCGCCCGCTTCGGCGGCGGCATCGCGGCTCCCTCGGCGAACCGGCACGGACGCGTATCGGCGACAACGGCGGAGCACGTGCGCCACGAGTTCGGGGAGTCGATCGACTGCGTACTTGATGGCGGCGAGGCTGCCGTAGGCATTGAGTCCACGATCGTGGATTTCTCGGGCGCGGCGCCAACGCTGCTGCGACCGGGATGGATCGGGCCGACGGAATTGGAGCAGGCGCTCGGCACGCCGCTCGCAGCGCCGGGGGCCGATGCACCGCGCGCGCCCGGGAACCTGGCAAAACACTATGCGCCGCAAACGCCGCTCATCGTCATGGAGTTCGACCTTTTGATGGAACTCGCTGCCACCCTCACGCGCGTCGGCAAGCGGGTCGCGGCGCTCGCGTTGACCGAGCGGCGCCCGGTGCACGAAAGGCTCACGTGGATCGCCGCGCCGACCGATCCAGCCGCCTACGCGCACAAGCTCTACGCCAGCCTGCGTGAACTCGATGAGGCCGGCTGCGAAACCATCCTGGTGGAACAGCCCCCGCAGACCGCGGAGTGGATGGCCATCAACGACCGCCTGTCGCGCGCCGCAGCGGGCGGCGGCGAGGACGCCACTACCTGACAAAGGCAGAACGCAGAAGGCTGAAGGCGGAAGGGCCTTAGATCCCGTGATGGGTAATCGGCCTAACACCGGTGAACGGTGAGCGGTGAACCGTAAGGGGAGACTCGTCCCTCTTGGCGTCTTGGCGGTTCAATGTTGGAGCCTATCGGCGTGTATCTGCGTTTATCTGCGGCTTTTGATGTTTTCTGATTCTTAAGACAGGCTCTAATTAAGAGTCACCGGTCACGCTGCTTAGCCATAGAAGAGGTTGACGAGAAAAAGCGGGACCGCGGGCACGTAAGTCACCAGGATCAGCACAGCGACCAGCACCGCGATGAACGGCACGTTGGCTTTGCTGACGTCCCAGACGTTCTCCTTGGCGATCGAGCAGGCGGTCATGAGCACGCTCGCGACCGGCGGGGTCTGCTGGCCGATTGCGAGGTTGAGCGTGACGACCAGTCCGAAGTGGACCGGGTCGATCCCGACTTGATTCACGACGGGCATCACGATCGGCACGACCAGTATGATGGCCGCGGCCGAGTGCAGGAAAAGGCCTACGGCCAGGAAAAAGATGTTCAGCAGCAGCAGCACCAGCCACGGACTGTTCGTGAAATCGATGATGGCCTGGGCGAGGCGCTGCGGCACCTGTGCTTCCGTCAGGTAGACGCCGAGCAGCGCGCTCGAAGCGACGAGCAGCATCACCACCGCGGTCTGCACGCCGCCATCGATTACGGCAGTCCAGAGCTGCTTCCAGTTGATCTCGCGGTACCATGCCGCAATCCCGATTGCCGCGACAACCGCAAGCCCGGCGCCCTCGGACGCGGTGACGATGCCGCCAAAGATGCCGCCGAGGATGATGATGGGCAGCAGAAAGGCGAGCGACGCCTCCTTGAACGTCCGCCATACTCGCCGCAGCTGGAATACCTCCTCGACCGGGTAGTCGTAGCGCACCGCGTACCAGTAGCACAGCGCCATAAGCAAGAGCCCGCCGATGACGCCCGGGATGATTCCGGCGACGAAAAGCTGCACGACGGAAGCATCCGCCATCACCGCGTAGAGGATCATCGGGATCGACGGCGGAATGATGATCGCAAGCGATGCCGACGACGAGGTGATCGCGGCGGTGAACGGTCCGGGGTAGCCTTTCTGCTTCATCGCGGGCATGAGAATTGAGCCCAATGCCGCGACATCGGCGACGGCGGAGCCGGAAATCTCGGCAAAGAACATCGAGGTCGCGACATTCACCATCGCGAGACCCCCGCGGATGAATCCCAGGAGCGCGGAGGCGAACGCGATCAGCCGGCGCGAGATCCCACCCGTGTTCATGATGGCGCCGGCCAGGATGAAAAGCGGAATGGCGATCAACGGGAACTTGGTCGCGCCGGTGAACATCACGATCGCGAGGTTGGGCAGCGAGTCCAGGCCCCCCGCGGTAAGCATCGCGATGATGGCGGCGATGCCAAGCGCGACGGCGATGGGCACGTTGATCAGCACCAGCGCCAGCATGCCGAGAAAGAGCAGCAGCATCGCCATCTAGGGCCCTCCGGGTGAGGCAGGTGAGGCCGCGGCGCGCAGCGCTTCGGGCAGGCGCAGCAGCTCCGCGATGACGTACAGGCACGCCCCGATCACGATGACCGACTGCGTGTAACGGGTCGAAACCTCCGGCAGACTCACGAGGTAATCAGTGCTGAGCACCTCGAGCACCGCCCACCCCGCCCAGCCGAGCAGCACGAAGAACGCGATCACGAAGCTTTCGGCTACGAGGACGGTGGCGACCCGCAGGCGCCGCGGCAGAGTGTCGACGAGGGCTGACATGCCGATATGGGCGCCCCGGAGCGCCGCGAGCGCGGAGCCGTAATAGGTGATCCACGCGAGCACGATCTCGGCAACTTCGTCGTACCAGACGAGCGACTCGCCGGCTTTGCGGTAAATCACCGCCACGGTAACGATCACGGCGAGCGCGATCATCAGCGCGAACACGATGACCTCGAGCAGGCGCTCAAACGCTCGACGCAGCCTGTCGGTGGATGACAGCGTCACGGATCGATGTACGTAAGGAAGCCGGAGCGGCCGCTGGCCGCTCCGTGTTGCGGGTTACTTGCCAAGCGCGATCGCGCGGTCGATGAGCGGTTTCGCGGCTTTAACGTCCTTTGAAAATTCCTCGTAAATCGGCTTCGAGGCGGCGATAAAGGCATCCTTGTCGGCGTTGTTTACCTGAACGCCGGCGGCCTTGATCTTGCCCAGCAGATCCTCTTCATCCTTGACCGCGGTCGCGTAGACGAATGCCTGGGTTTCCTTGGCGACCGACTCGAGGGTCTTGCGCACATCGGTGGGCAGCGATGCCCATTTCTTGGCGCCGACCGTGACGTAGGCGGGCGTGTAGACATGGCCGGTGATCGAGAGGTATTTCTGCACCTCCTGGAACTTGCCGCTGTAGATCTGCGCGTAAGGATTTTCCTGACCGTCCATGACGCCGGTCTTCAGCGCGGTGAACACTTCGGAGAATGCCATCGGGCTCGGATTGGCGCCGTAGGCCTTGAACATCTTGACGCGCCACTTGCCCTTGGGCGTGCGCAGCTTGATGCCGTCCAGATCGCTGGGTACGTTGATCGGGCGCTTGTTGTTGGTGATATGCCGGTAGCCGTTTTCCCAGACCGCGATGATTTTCAGACCTTTCTTCTTGACGGCCGGCTCGAGCTTGGACCAGAACAACTCCTTCTCGATGCGTTTCATGTGGTCGCGGTCCTTCACCAGGTACGGCATCTCGAACACCCCGAAGACGTCCGACTCCGAGGACATCACGGTCGAGGGCAACGAGAAATCCACCGTCCCGAGCTTGAGCTTCTGGATCAACTCGCGGTCGTTGCCGAGCTGGCTCGAGCCGAAGACCACCACCTTGGCCTTGCCGCCGAGCTTGGCGTTCGCACGCGTGGCGAACTCATTGGCGGATTTCTCGAACAGCGAGCCTGGGTTGCCGACGTGGCCGAATTTCAGCTCCATCTGGGCGAGCGCGGAGCCAGCCGAAAAAAGCGCGATCAGCAGCGCAAATCGCAAAACGTGAAGATGCTTCATGACACTCCTCCTGTTAAGGGACCCCGACTTGACCGATTTAGTCGGTATCGGCGTGGGCGGGGCGGGGGGCTAACTTAGCCCGTACCGCCGGTTTCCACAAGTGGCGACGCTATTCCGGATCGCGGAAACGGGCCGAGCGAGGATAAGGGATGATGCTAGTGACTAAGTGACTAGGTGACTAAGAAGATGCGCTGCAGCCCGAACCCTCAGTCATGCTCTATCAAGAAGCCGTCACCCGTCACCCGTCACTCATCACCGCCCCGCGCCGCTGGTCGAGCGCGGCAGCGCTCAAGCTGCCGCGCGTTTGTTGGCGCTGGCAGCGGCCGGCTGCGACGCGAGGTAGTCCATGGCTGCGTCCACGCCGCCCTTCTGGTGCGGCACGCCGGCGAGCGCGAGCCCCATCTCAACGCCGGCAAGCGTGCCGAGCAGCATGAGATCGTTGAAGTCGCCGAGATGCCCGATGCGAAACACCTTGTCGCGCAGCTTGGTCAGCCCCGAGCCGAGCGAAAGGTTGAAATGATCCAGCACGACCTGGCGGAAGGCGATCTCGCTGTGGCCTTCCGGCATGAGCACCGCAGTGAGCGAGCTCGAATATTCCGCGGGATTCGCGCACAGGATCTCGAGGCCCCAGGCCCGCACCGCGCGTCGCGTCGCTTCGGCGTGCCGGTCGTGGCGCTTGAAGACGTTCTCGAGCCCTTCCTCTTCGATCAGCATCTTGAGCGCGACGCGCAGGCCGTAGAGCAGGTTGGTCGCGGGCGTGTAAGGAAACCAGCCGTCCTTGTTCGCGCCGATCATCTCTTCCCAGTTCCAGTAGGAACGCGGGAGCTTGGCGGACTTCGCGGCCGCGAGGGCTTTGTCGGAGACAGCGTTGAACGACAGGCCCGGCGGGAGCATGAGGCCTTTCTGCGAGCCGGCCACAGTCACATCCACGCCCCACTCGTCGTGACGATAGTCGATCGAGGCAAGCGAGGAGATCGTGTCGACCATGAATAGCGCCGGATGCTTTGCGCGGTCGATCGCTTTGCGCACTTCGCCTATCCGCGTGACGACGCCGGTGGACGTTTCGTTGTGCACCACGCACACGGCCTTGATCTCGTGTTTCCTGTCCTGCGCGAGCCGTGCCTTTAGCGCCTCGGCATCGACCCCATGTCGCCAATCCCCTTTAATAAACTCGGGCGTCAGCCCGAGTTTATTGGCCATGTTGCACCACAGTGTCGCGAAGTGCCCGGTCTCATACATGAGCACTTTGTCGCCGGGCGAGAGCGTGTTGACGAGCGCCGCCTCCCACGCGCCGGTGCCCGACGCCGGGAAAATCACCACGGGCGCCTTCGTCTTGAACACTTGCTTCAACCCGGCCAGCACTTCCTTCGACATCTGCTGGAACTCGGGGCCGCGGTGGTCGATCGTCGCGCTGTCGATCGCGCGCAGCACCCGCTCGGGCACGTTGGTGGGGCCGGGAATCTGCAGGAAATGGCGGCCGCTCTGGTGTGTCATGGTTCTTCTCCGGGTTGGCTGCGTTATTATAGGCTCGATATCTGGAGGACAAGAAGTGATGAATGATGGTGATGAACCGCCCGGAATGACCCAACGATTTACCCATCACCAGTAATCATCACCAGTATCCATCACCAATAATCATCACCTCTTTATGTGATGCCCGAGATGGCGATGCGCTCCATTCATCCTGGTGACTCGGCGCTTGCCACAAGGCTGCGGCGCGAGGTGCGAGGCGAGGTGCTGTTCGACCCGGCATCGCGCGGGCGCTACTCCACGGACGCCTCGATCTACCAGATCGAACCGGTCGGCGTGGTAGTGCCGCGCACCGAGGACGATGCGCTCACCGCGTTTCGCATCGCGCTAGAGGAAGGCGTGCCAGTCCTGCCGCGCGGCGGCGGTACGTCGCAGTGCGGCCAGACGGTCGGCGCCGCGCTCGTCATCGACAGTTCGCGCTGTCTCAACCAGATCGTCGACTTCGACGCGGCGGCGCGCTCGGCCGAGGTCCAGCCCGGCGTCGTGCTCGATCAGCTGAACGCGTATCTGCGGCCGCACGGGTTGTGGTACCCCGTGGACGTTTCGACCAGCGCGCAGGCCACGCTCGGCGGCATGGCCGGCAACAACTCCTGCGGCTCGCGCTCGCTTTACTACGGCAACATGGTGCACAACGTGGGCGCGATCGACGCGGCGCTGGCCGACGGCTCCGAGTACCGGTTCGGTGCCGTGCCCGGCGATCTGCACGAGCTCGACGCGCCCGGGGGTTATGTCGAGCTCGTCAGGAAAATCCGCGGGATCGCGACGCGCGAGGCTGAGGAGATCGAGCACCGCGTGCCCACCACGCTCCTGCGCCGCGTCGCCGGCTACAACCTCGACATGATGGTGGGCGAGCCGTTCAACATGGCACACCTGCTCGTGGGCTCGGAAGGCACGCTCGCGTACTCTCGCCGCCTCCACCTCAACCTCTCGCCGCTGCCCCCGCACAAGACGCTGGGCGTGTGCCACTTCCCGACGTTCTACGCTGCGATGGAGGTGCCGCGGCACATCGTGCAGTTAAAACCCGTTGCGGTGGAGCTGGTGGACCGCACGATGATCGAACTCGCGCGCGGCAACCCGGCGTTCCGTCCGACCGTCGAGCGGTTCATCAGAGGCGAGCCGGAGGCGATCCTGCTGGTCGAATTCGCGGGCGAGGCTCGTGACGAGCAACTGCGCAAGCTGCGGCAGCTTGGCGAGCTGATGGGCGAGCTCGGTTTTCCAGGCGGTGTGGTCGAGATCACCGACGCGCGGCTGCAGCGCGCCGTGTGGGAGGTGCGCAAAGCAGGGCTCAATATCATGATGTCCATGAAGGGTGACGGCAAGCCCGTCTCCTTCATCGAGGACTGCGCGGTACCGCTCGAGCATCTCGCCGAGTACACCGACCGCCTGACGCGCGTGTTCGAGAAGCACGGCACGAAGGGCACGTGGTACGCGCACGCCTCGGTGGGCTGCCTGCACGTGCGCCCGGTGCTCAACATGCGCGAGGACGGCGCGCAGAAGATGCGCGCCATTGCGGAGGAAGCCGCCGAGCTGGTGAAGCACTACAAGGGCTCCTACTCCGGCGAGCATGGCGACGGTCTCGTGCGCTCGGAGTGGATCGAGCCCTTCTACGGGCCCAGGCTGACGCGCGCCTTCGAGGAGATCAAGGATCTGTTCGATCCGAAGGGATTGCTCAATCCCGGCAAGATCGTGCGCCCATCGAAGCAGGACGACCGCACGCTTTACCGTTACCCGCCGGGCTACCGGACGATCCCGATCCGCACCGCGCTCGACTGGTCGGAACACGAAGACGGCACAACACCCCGTGGTGAAGGCTTCGCCAAGGCGGTGGAGATGTGCAATAACAACGGCCACTGCCGCAAATTCGACGCCGGGGTGATGTGCCCGTCCTACCGGGCCACGCGCGAGGAGCAGCATCTCACGCGCGGGCGCGCCAACACGCTGCGGCTCGCGCTCTCGGGGCAGTTGGGTCCCGATGCGCTTGCTTCGGACGCGCTCTATGCCGCATTCGACCTCTGCGTCTCGTGCAAGGGCTGCAGGCGCGAGTGTCCGACGGGCGTCGACATGGCAAAGATGAAAATCGAGTTCCTCTACCACTACCGCAAGCGCCACGGCCTCACGCTCAAGGACCGATTGGTCGCGTACTTGCCGCACTACGCTCCGTGGGCCTCCCGCTTCGCGCCCATGATGAACGCGATGCAGGCCGGCACGAAAAGTCTGCTCGGTCTCGCGCGGCGGCGCTCGCTGCCGGCCTGGCACACCGATCCCTTCCGTGAGATGACGGCACCCGACGCGGCCCCAGCCGCGAGCGGCCGCGAAGTGGTGCTGTTCGTGGATACGTTCAACCGCTATTTCGAACCTGATAACGCCCGCGCGGCGCTGGCGGTGCTCAAAGCGGCCGGCTACGTGGTTAATTTGCCCCGCCCCGCGGACGGCGGGCGTCCCTTGTGCTGCGGGCGCACGTTCCTCGCGAGTGGACTGGTGGATGAAGCCCGCGCCGAAGCGCGCCGCATGATCCGGACGCTCGCGCCCTTCGTCGAGCGCGGCGTGCCAATCATCGGGCTCGAGCCTTCCTGCGCGCTTGGCCTGCGCGACGAGTTTCTGTCGCTGAATCCGGATACCACCGTTGCGGCACTCGCGGCCAAGACCTTTCTGTTCGAGGAATTCATTGCGCGCGAAGCGGAAGCGGGCCGCTTCAATGTGGCGCTGAAGCCTTTGCCGCAGAAGAAAGCGTTGCTGCATGGGCACTGCCATCAGAAGGCCTTCGACGTCATGCCCGATGTGGAGCGGGTGCTGCAGCTCGTGCCCGGGCTCGAAGTCGAGACCATCGAGTCGAGCTGCTGCGGCATGGCGGGGAGTTTTGGCTACGAGGCGGAGCACTACGACGTCTCGATGAAAATGGCGGAGGCTTCGCTACTGCCGCGCGTACGAAAGGCGGGCTTGGAGGAATTCATCGTCGCCGACGGTACGAGCTGCCGCCACCAGATCTACGATGGCAGCGGCCGGCTGGCGACGCACGCCGCTTGCGTTCTGCAGCAGGCGCTCGGCGAGCGCGCCGAGCGCAGTGATGGATGATGGTGATGTTTGATGGTGATGAAAAATAGTGATGAGAAATGGTGATGGGACGTTACGCCGTGCAACTTATCACCAGTTTTCATCACCAGCACTCATCACCAATATTCATCGCCTCTTGCTCATCCATGGGCGACCGCTTATCGGTCGCTTATGGATGAGCGCGCAGGGATGACGCGCCCTCAGTTCGCGCCGGAAGCCATGCCGCAGCTTGCGGTGGCGACCATCGTGATCGCGCAGTTTTTGGGCACCTCGTTGTGGTTCAGCGCGAATGCCGCCGCCGACGACCTCCGGCAAGCATGGGGACTGGCCGCGGCGGATATGGGCACGCTCACCAACGCCGTTCAGCTCGGCTTTATTTCTGGCACGCTGCTGTTCGCGATCTCCGGGCTCGCGGACCGTTTTCCAGCGAGCCGAATATTTGCTGTCTGCGCCGTTGGCGGGGCGGCGGCCAATGCCGGATTCGCATTGCTGGCAACAGGGCTCACCGACGCATGGGCCTGGCGATTTGTGACCGGCGTGGCTCTGGCGGGGATCTATCCGTTGGGGATGAAGCTTGTGGTGAGCTGGGCGCCCGAGCGCGCGGGGGAAGTACTCGGCTGGCTCGTCGGGATGCTGACGTTCGGAACCGCGCTGCCGCACGCGGTGCGCGCCGCGGGCAGGGCCTGGCCGTGGAGCTACGTGGTGCTCGCCTCATCGGTACTGGCGCTCGCCGCCGCGGTCATGTTGCTGCGGCTCGGTGACGGCCCCCATCTCGTAACCGGACCCAGGCCGCGGCAGTGGGGCGGCCTGCGCCGGGCGTTCGAGGTGCCAGCCTTTCGCGCCGCCGCTTTTGGCTACTTCGGCCATATGTGGGAGCTCTATGCGTTCTGGACGCTGGTGCCGTTCCTGATTGCCGGGGTGCTGGCGCGTGAGGCGGCCGCGGGGCCCAGGTTGTGGCAGGTATCGGCCTGGTCGTTCGCCGTGATCGGCGCCGGCGGCCTTGGTTGCATACTGGGCGGGCGGCTGAGCCGTGGTTTCGGCAGCGCCCGCGTCGCCGCCATCGCCCTCGCCAGTTCAGGCGCAATGTGCCTGCTCTTTCCGCTGGTGCAAGCAGCTCCGGTGGCGCTGCTCCTTGCAGCACTGCTATTCTGGGGCGTCATGGTTGTGGCCGACTCGCCCCAGTTTTCTGCGCTGTCGGCGCGCGCCTGCCCGCCGGACTTGGTCGGCAGCGCGTTGGCGATCCAGAACAGCATCGGCTTCTTCATCACCGTGGTCGCGATCACCGTCGCCTCATCGGCGTGGGACACGCTCGGTGCAAAGATCGGGTGGTTGCTGTTGCCCGGACCGGTGCTTGGGCTCATCGGCATCGCCCCGCTGGTGAGCAAGCGATGAGCCCCGCCAGCCGCCCATTGCAGCCGGACGGGGTGTCGCTCATCCTGAAGGCACTCGAGTTCGCTGCGCAAAAGCATCGCGATCAGCGCCGCAAGGACAAGGAGGCGTCGCCCTACATCAACCATCCCATCCAGCTTGCGAACGTGCTCTGGCACGAGGGCGGCGTCG
>JAOTVX010000024.1 GCA_029863175.1 Betaproteobacteria bacterium
AGCCTTTTTTTCCTGCGAGTGGGGAATGATTCTTTCGCCGGGCGCGGCTCGGGTAAACAGTGTTTTTCCGTGATGTCGCTAGACGGTCGTTGGGATCCATCGCATCTTCAGAGCGCAACCAGCGAGCACACTCTTTCCAAGCAGAGGCGATAGTTGTACAAAAAGAAAATGCTCCTCGATGTTCGACAGTAACAAATTGAAAAAAAACGATAAACAGGATTAGGACTGGAGCGAGTGTATGGAAACAATGTACTTCGTGCTAAGTTTTGGAGCCAACGCGCCTTTCGTCCAGAGGCAAAAATCGTAGTTAACTCACTGACTATTATGGAGATTTCCTTTCGGTTTCGCGGCTTGGCACGGCAGTTGCGTAGCTAAGGGTGAACACGAATTATTGACTGGACGAAGGAGAGCGCCATGACAACGTTAAGAAAAGTGCTGGTCGTTGACGATGATCCGGTGATCGGCAGGAGTTTCGACCGGGTTCTTTCGGGCAAAGGGTATGCAGTGATCACCGCCCGGGACGGCGAAGAGGCGTTGCGCAAACTCAATGAAGAAGCCTACGACGTGGTGTTCACCGACATCAAGATGCCGGGCATGAGTGGTCTGGAAGTTGCCGAGCGGGTCAAAGCGCGTCAGCCGTGGCTGCCAGTCGTCATCGTGACGGGCTACGGCACCGACGAGAACGAAGCCAAGGCGGAAGCAGCCGGGGTGTCGGGGTTCCTGCGCAAGCCGCTGTCTCCTGAGATGATCGAGGGCAGCACCGAGAACGCGCTGCTCGAGAAAGCGGCACACGCGGCCCCGGAAGAGGCGCCTGCAGTAGTGGCCGAGCCACGTTCGATTGGGCGCGTCCTGAAGAACATCGCGCTCTTCTTCGCGGCTCCGTTCGTGGGTCTTGCCTACATCATTGCCTTCCCGGTCGTCGGGCTCGGCATGCTGGTGTGGATGGGCGGCAAGGCGCTGATGAAGCATGACGTTGCGCGGAAGTTCGCGCACATTGCAAAAAACATCTGCCTCTTCATCGCTGCGCCGTTCATCGGGCTCGCCTACATCCTGATCTTCCCGGTGGCCGGGCTTGCGATGCTCGCCTGGATGGGTGGCAAGGCTCTGATCAGACGGTAGTGCGAAGAGCGGTGGCAAAGCGCTAAGATAGGTATCACGCAGCAGGCCGATCTCGAACGGTACTCGAGCAGACCATACCGGGGGGCGTAAGCCCCCCGGCCTTGCGCAAACGAAGCAGGCCGGAATCGACGAAGATCCCCGATGTTCGCCCGGAGAAAACAACAATGAGCAGAGCGACATTCCCCGGTGGTTTGATTGCCAGCGTAGCATCGCTTCTACTTTTCCTTTCCTTCGGCCTGATGGCCGCAGAGCCCGATCCGGCAGCCGCCTTGTCCGACGCGGACAAACAGTGCCTCGGCTGCCATGGCAGCGAAGGAATGACAAAGGATCTGCCGAACGGCGCGAAGCTGTCATTGCACATTGCTGCGCCGGCGTTCGCCAAGTCGGTGCACAAGGCGATCGGCTGCGCAGCCTGCCATGCCGGCATCGATCCAAGCAAGCACCCCGGCGTCCAGCGCGAAATCAAGGATTCCCGCGAGTACTCGATCGCCATGACGGCGGTCTGTCGCCAGTGCCACGACGAGGCATTCAAGCATTACGAAGGCAGCAAGCATGCCAATCTGCAGCGCCAGGGCAGGAACGTCGCCCCGGTCTGCACCGAC
This sequence comes from Betaproteobacteria bacterium, assembly GCA_029863175.1. The sequence goes on from JAOTVX010000024.1 coordinate 1,722, forward strand.
TGCCACGGCTCCCACGCTGTGACACCCAAGACGGCCTATAAAACGTGCGTCGGCTGCCACGCGGCCGACATGAACGGCCATCAGCAGTGGCTGCCAAACGCCCCACTGCATCTCGAGGCCGTTTCCTGCGCCGCTTGCCACGCACCGACGGTGCAGCGCATGGTGGATCTCAGGTTCTACGACAGCGCCGCGAAGAAATGGATCGTGGAGACCGAGGACAACGTGCAGTTCGAGAAACTGGCGAAGTCCATGGACGCCGACAACAACGGACTCGATGCGCGCGAGTTGCGCGACCTGGTGCGCCACGTCAATGACGGAGAAATCGCCGGCCCCAAGACACTGCGCGGCAGAATCGAATTGCGCGCTGACATCGAGGCGCACCGGCTTGCCGAGAAATCCCAGGCGCTGCGTGCGTGCGACAACTGCCATCGCGGCGGCGCCGAGCCGTTCCAGAATGTCGCTGTATCCGTGGTCGCATCTGACGGGCGGCCGTTGCGCTACAACGCGCATAAGGAAGTGCTGAGTTCGCTGCTTTCGGTCGAGACTCTGCGCACCTTCTACGCCATCGGCGGCACGCGCACCGAACTCCTCGACGTGCTCCTCATATTGGCGCTGATCGGCGGACTTTCCGTGCCGATCGGTCACCAAATGATGAAGCGTATCGTGCAAAGCCGCGAGAAAGCGAGCGCCGCGGCAGGTTCGCCCGGGGGCAGCGGCACCGGCGCCGACAACAAGAACACGTAGACGGAGACGCGATCATGGAAAGAATTTATGTTCATCCTCTGCCCGTCAGGATCTGGCACATGATCAACGCAGCCGGGTTCGTGCTGATGATTCTTACCGGCACGCAGATCCGCTACGTGGGGTTGATCGACATCCTCGAGTTCAAGACGGCCGTCAACTGGCACAACTGGATCGGCTTCGTCCTCATCGGAAACTATTTCATCTGGCTGCTTTTTTATCTCTTCTCCGACAAGATCAAGGTCTATCATCCGGAGCTGAGCCCGACCGAACATTTCCGCAAGAGCTTTCGCCAGATGCAGTATTACGGTTACGGGATTTTCAGGGGCAGCCCGAACCCGCATCAGGTCAGCGCTTACGACAAATTCAACCCGATGCAGAGCATGATGTACCAGGTCGTCATGATGCTGCTCGTGCCGGTGGTGTTCTTCACCGGGATCCTGCTGTGGGACGTGACCCGCTTCTATGGGCTTGTAGAACTGTTCGGTGGGGTGCGGGTAATCGATACGGTGCACGTGCTGATCTACATTTTCTGCGTCTTCTTCATTATTTTTCACATTTACATGGGCAGCCTTGGGCACACGGTGTCAGCGCATTACAAGGCGATGTTCGTGACGGGCTACGAAGAGGTGCCGGGCGAGCACGCCGGGGAGAAACCTGAAGGCAATACGCCAGCTGCCTAGCTGTGCAGCGGCGGACCTGCATTCGGTCAGGGTTCTGCAGCGGCGTCGCGTTCCGATGTGGTTCCGCGGATGCGGATCTGATACTTCTTCATGAGCGCCTGGAAATTGGCGCGCTGCATGCCGGTTTCTTCGGCGCTGCGCGTAACGTTCCAGCCGTTTCGCCTGAGCGCTTCGAGGACGAAGCGTTTCTCGATCTCCTCAACTGACTTTTCCCGCGCGACTTTCTTCAGGTGCTTCAATTCCTCGCTCGTGCGCGGCACCTCGATCTCGGACAGGGCCGGGGTGTCGATGATGTTAGCCAGGTGCGCGCGGCGTATGACTTTGCCGCTGGCAAGGATCATTGCGCGGTGCACGGCGTTCTCCAGTTCCCGAACGTTTCCCGGCCAGTCATGGTTCACGAGCGCGTTCATGGCACCCTCGGACAATTCGGTCACTTCCTTGCCGAGTTCGCTCCTGAACACATTGAGGAAATGGAACGCCAGCGCGGGGATGTCCGCGGGGCGTTCCCGCAGCGGTGGCACCAGGATGGGAAAAATATTGACCCGGTAGTAGAGATCCTCACGGAAGCTTCCCGCCGCTATCATCGCCTTGAGATCTTTGTTGGTAGCCGTGACCAGGCGGATATTGGTGGTCTGGGTGCGCGTATCGCCAACCGCCCGAAACTCCCGTTCCTGCAGCACCCGCAGAAGTTTTGCCTGTGTCGAGAGGGAGATATTGCCGATCTCGTCGAGGAAAAGCGTGCCCCCGTCGGCGATTTCAAACATGCCGCGCTTGTTCGACACCGCGCCAGTGAACGAGCCCTTGATATGCCCGAAGAGCTCGCTTTCGAGCAGGGTTTCGCTGAGCGAGTTGCAGTCAACCGCAACGAAAGGCTTGTCTTTCCTCAGGCTGTTGTAGTGGATGGCACGGGCAATCAGTTCCTTGCCGGTGCCGCTCTCCCCGGTGATGAGCACCGTGCTGTTGGTGGGCGCGCACTGGGCGATCAGCCGGTAGACGCTCTGCATCGGCGGGCTCGAGCCGATGATGTTCTCGAATCGATACTTGGAGCTCACCTCGCTCTTGAGGTTGAGGTTTTCCTGCAGCAGTCTGCGTCGTTCCAGCGCACGCTCGACCACCAGTTTGAGCTCCTCCGGCTCGAATGGTTTGGGCAGGTAGTCGAAGGCGCCGAGTTTCATCGCGCGCACGGCCACGTCGATTTGGGAGAGCCCGGTGATCATGATGACATCGATATCCGGGTGAGATTCCTTTACCCGCTGCAACACCTCTAGGCCGTCCATCTCCGGCATCATGATGTCCAGAATTACGATGTCGAAATGGCTTTCCTCGATTCGGCGCAGCGCGTCGGGGCCGTTGTTCACCGTCTCCAGTTCAAAATTGCCGCCGTCAAGTATGCGCAGGCAGCTCTTGAGGATGATCTCTTCGTCGTCGACTACCAGGATCCGGGCGCTCATAGTGCAGGCGGCTCCTCGCGCCTCCGGCGCCTTGCCAGCGCCTGCGCGATCAACTGAAGGATCTCGTCCGGTTCGAATGGCTTGGGCAGATAACCGAAGGCGTCCAGTTCGCGCGCGCGCAAAGCTGTCTCGGTTTGCGAAAGCCCCGTGCAAATAATCACTTCGCTGTCCGGGCGCGTATGCTTCACGTGCTTCAGCACTTCCAGGCCGCCGATTTGCGGCATCATGATATCCACCACGAGCACGTCGTAGGGCGTGTCGTCGATTTTTTTCAGCGCTTCGAGACCGCCCCTGGCCACATCTACATCGTAATCAGTGTCAGCCAGGATTCGCAGGCAGCTCTTGACCACGATCTCCTCGTCGTCAACGATCAAAATGCGCGCGCTCATGCCGGATTCCTGTCACCGGGAAACCCGGCTGTTTCAGCGTCGGGTTTTACCGGCAGATAGACGCGGAAGGTGGTTCCTTCGCCGACTGTGCTGTCGACCTCGATCAGCCCACCGTGTGCCCTGACGATGCCGTGGCTCACCGACAAGCCGAGCCCAGTGCCTTTGCCCACTTCCTTGGAGGTGAAGAAGGGATCGAAAATCCGCTGCAGGTTCTTCTCGGAAATTCCGCAGCCGGTATCCGTGATCGAAATTTCCACCATGGGCACGGGCTCGGCCAGTGGGTCGGCGCGTTTCGGCTCCTGCGCAATCCGCGTGCGCACGTTGATCGTGCCTTTTTTATCGATCGCCTGCTGTGCATTGACCAGCATGTTCATCACAACCTGCTTGATCTGGTCGGCATCGACCCACACCGGCGGCAGGCTAGTGTCGAGTTCTTTCCGGATCTCGATGTCGCGCAGGTGGGCGGGGCGTTCGATGAGCCGTTCGGTCTCCTCGATGATCTGATTGAGGTCGGAGAATTTTTTCTCCGGTTTCTTCTCGCGCGCGAAATCGAGCAGCCGGCGGATGATCACGGCACAGCGTTTGGTTTCCTGGATGACGAGATCCATATCTTCCGCATCGGGGCTGCCGTCCCGCATTTTTTTACGCAGCAGATTCGAGAACGTGAGTATTCCTGTCAGCGGATTGTTCAGCTCATGGGCGATGCCCGCTGCGAGCAGGCCGACGGAAGCGAGTTTCTCGCCGCGCGTAGCCTCGGCTTCAGCAACACGCAGTTGCTGCGTTCTGGTCTTCACTTTTTCTTCGAGCGTCTGAGCCCACATCTTGCGTTCCAGATGGGAATCGCGCAGTGCCGCGGTCATGCTGTTGAACGAATTGGCCAGCTGCCCCAGTTCATCGGCGCTTCTGACCGGGATGGTCTGGTCGAGGTCTCCCGAAGAGAGGTGCTTGGCGCCGGTCTCGAGGTCGCGCAACGGCAAATGAACCAGGCGGTGTACGAGGAAGCTTACGCTCAATGCCGCAAAGATCACAAAGCCGAGTGACAACACGGCAAGTGTGATGGCGTTATCGCGCAGGGTTCGGTCCATGGCTTCCAGTGAGTAGGCGACGTCCAGAACGCCGAGCACTGACTGGGCCTTGGTATGCTGGTGGCAGGCGGCGTTGTAACACGACGGCTCGTTGCGGATCACTTCCATGTTGGCAAGCAGGTGCGTACCGTCGGGGCTCTCAAACACGCGTGACCGCTTGTTCTGGGGGATGCGCTCGAGCGGCTTTTCGCTCTGGTGACAGTGGAAGCAGGCTTCGGCTTCCCGGTTGACGATTAGGCCGACGTCGGGCGGGTAGGACGAGTGAATGATGCGGCCGTCTTTGTTGAATATCCGCACCCGGTCAATTGGCTCCTGATTGACCACGTCGTGGATTATCCTGTCGACGTAGGCCGGCTGGTTTTGCAGCATGGCGAAACGCGTACTCTTCGAGATCACCCCGGAGAGCTGGCTGACGTGGTTTGCCGCCTGGTCCAGGAGTTGATCGCGCTGGTGACCGATCACGAGCACGATGAAAACCAGCATGACGACAACGAGCGTCACTGCTACGTAGGCACCCACTTTGAAACTAAGCGTTCCGGGCCGCATCGCTGCTCATACTTTTCACACTGTTGGGCAGCTGACCGAACGTCTTGCCGCCCGGTCACCGCCTTTATGCACCAACCCCTTGATTACGTTCGTGGTTCTAAGCACGTTACTACCGTAGCAAGTCTTCAACACCCGCGTATTGACCCTTATCAAGAGAAATGGAGTCGGGGCAATTTTCCCGATATTCATTGCTGGCCTCGTTGCTGAATCTGCCCGGAAGCGCCTTGATCGGGGGCGGCGGCATTGCCATCATGGCGGGAACTTGCCGGCTTGATTCGTCCCCCAAGTATCGGCCGCTCATCGCAGTCGCGATCCTGCCAGGGCTGATCCTGGTCATGCTCTCGGCATAACGGTTTATTTCAAAGAGATCTCCATACGGCCCTTGGAGAAGCGGCGGGAGCATTGACAGATCAGAGTTCCGCCGCATAAGGCGCGGCGGTATCATGGGAGTGGGAAATCGCAGCTAGGCCACGACCTTTTGGCATACGGAGGAAAGATGACCGACCTACCGAAATGGGAGCTCAGCCATATCGGCATCTTCGTCAACGACATGGACAAGATGCGCGAATTCTACACGCGGCTCCTCGGGTTCAGGGTAATGGACGCGGGCGAGATCAGGAACGGCCAGCGCCTGACGTTCCTGAGCAAGGACCCGAAGGACCATCACCAGATCGTGATGGTTACCGGGCGCCAAAAGGGAACGCCGTCCACGATCAACCAGCTCACCTTCCGCGTCGCCTCGATCAAGGAGGTCAGGGCAATGCATGATCTGGCGGTTTCCAACAAAGTCGAGGGGGTCGATCCCGTGGACCACGGCAACGCGTGGTCGGTCTACTTCCTGGACCCGGAGGGTAACCGGCTCGAGTTCTTCTGCGACACGCCGTGGTACGTCGCGCAGCCGCATCGCGTGCCGCTGGACTTCTCGCTTTCCGACAAGGAAATCGAGGAGGCGACACACAAGAGGATCGCGGACGATCCGACAACGCGTCCCTTCGCGGACTGGCGCGCTGAGAAACGCCGCGAGTTCGGATCCGCGAACTGAGGCGACCCGCATCGAGGCGCAGGGAGTTGGAAAGCAGCGCATCCGGTCGTTTTGCTATGCACGCCCACAATGCGCACTCTAACGAGAACCGGCATGCGGATACCGGTTTGGGATAGGGAGGAATGTCGATGAAAACCTGGAAGGAATTGCCCCGGCTTGCGCTGCTCGTCGCGCTGCTCGCGCTGCTGCCGGCCCAGGCGCAAAACTACCCGAGCCGGTTACTGCGGGTGATCGTGCCGCTCGCCGCTGGCGGCGGCATGGATACGGTCACGCGCAGCCTGGCGCGAAAGCTCGCCGAGAGCCTCAGACAGAACGTCGTCGTAGACAATCGTCCCGGCGCCGGAAGCCTGATCGGCCTCGGAATCCTGGCCGGGTCGACGCCGGACGGCCGCACCCTCATGATGGTCAGTGCGACGACGGTAATACATCCGATCCTGTACAAGTCGCGCTTCGACATCGTGCGCGATTTCACGCCGACCTCGTCGGCGGGCGCATCCAGATGTCATTTGCGACCATTATTTCATCGCTCGCTCACGTGAAGACCGGACGCCTGCGTGCGCTGGCGGTGACGCCTGGCAAGCGTGCGCCGGCACTGCCGCACATTCCCGCCCTGTCCAAAGCGGGGGTCGATCTCGTCGTGATGAACTGGTACGGCCTGATTGCTCCGGCGGGGACTTCGAAGTCCGTCATCAACCGGATCAGCGTCCAGACGGCGAAAGCGATGAAATTGCCCGATGTGAGGAAGCGCCTCGTCGCCGAGGGCTCGGAGGCGGTCGGCAGCTCGCCTCAGGATTTTTCAGCTCACATCCGAGCCGAGCGCGAGCGGTGGAGCAAGGTAATCCAGCAGGCCGAAATTCGCGGCAGGTAACAGTAGGAAAATGTAGTCATCCACTTACCTTAGGGTCAAATCAGGCGGTCAAATTAAGCCTGTCGCCCCCGTCCCCCGTTTAATGCGACGACGGATGCGCTATGCGACATCCTTGATTAGTTCGAATGCGACAGGCTCGACAGGCCTTCGTCGAGCGCTTCGATCCAGTGCCGCACCGGAAGCGCGGTCGCGCCCTGCAGGTGCATCTGGCAGCCGATGTTGGCGGTGAGAATGGCGGTGGGATTGCCGCTCGCGAGGGCTGCGGTCTTGTTGGCGAGCAGGCGCTGTGAGAGCTCGGGCTGCAGAACCGAATAGGTGCCGGCAGAGCCGCAGCAGAGGTGTGCGTCGGGAACGTCCGTCAGCGAGTAGCCTAGCGAAGTCAGCAACGACTCCACTGTGCCTCTCAATCTCAGCCCATGCTGAAGCGAGCAAGGCGAATGGAAGGCTACTCGCGGACGAGGGATCAGGGATGAGGGATGAGGGATGAGGGACTTTAGCTTCGCGCCTTCGGCGGAAATAATCTCGCTGATGTCCTTCGCTAGCTCCGAGATGCGCTTTGCTTTGTCGGCGTACGCTGGATCGCTGGCAAGGAGGTGGCCGTAGTCCTTCACGGTCACACCGCAGCCGCTGGCGGTGCTGACAATGGCTTCGGCACCGGCCTCGATCCGCGGCCACCACGCGTCGATATTGCGGCGCATGAAGCCGAGCGCTTCCTCCAGGACGGAAAGATGAAGTGATACGGCCCCGCAGCAGCCGGCGTTGGGCACGTGCGCGAACGTGATGCCCACCCGATCGAGGACTCGTGCGGCGGCGACGTTGGTATGCGGCGATGCGCTCGATTGCGCGCAGCTCTCGAGCAGCAGCATCGAGCGCGCGTGACGGGCAGCAGGCCACGGCTTGGGCGCAGCAGCGCGCGCGGGCACTTTGCGCCGCAATGCCTGCGGCAGCAGCGGGCGGGCGAGTTGCCCCAGGCCTACGAGCGGATCGAAGAGCCAACGGCTCGGTATTACCGCACGCAGCAGTTTGCGCTGGGCGGCCTCAGTCGGCGTGCGGCCGACTCGCTCCTCCACCACCTGCCGTCCGATCTCGAGCAGGCGGCCGTAGCGCACGCCGGTCGGACACGTGGTCTCGCACGAGCGGCACGTGAGACAGCGGTCGAGGTGGAGCTGGGTTTTCGCGCTCGGGGCCGTGCCCTCCAGCACCTGCTTTATCAGGTAAATGCGCCCGCGCGGGCCGTCGAGCTCGTCGTTCAGCAGCTGGTAGGTCGGGCAGGTCGCCGTGCACATGCCGCAATGCGTGCACTTGCGCAGGATTGCTTCCGCCTCTTTTCCTTCGGCGGTGTTCTTGATGAACGGAGCAAGGTTGGTTTGCATGTGTTAATCAACCGCCAAGGCGGCAAGAAAAACCGAGCAAGCTGCAGATAAACGCAGATAAACACAGATCTGCATATACAGAAAACCCTGAACCCGGAACCCGGAACATTGTTTATTGGCCGCCGATGAACGTCGATGAACGTCGATGAACGCCGATCAATTCATCACTGCCTAAACCGTTGTCCTTCATCCTTCATTCCTCATCCCTCATCCCTCATCCTTTCCCGACCAGCCGATCACGTTAGAGTCGCGAAAACCCGCTTGCGGTACTCAACCACGAACTGCAAGGTGCGCAGCAGCGCGTGGTGCTCGGGCACAGCGTTCTCCGCGATCTTCTTGTCGGACAGCTCCTCGAGGATCTCGCGCATGAGGTCGGAGACGAGCAGTACTTTTGCCCCGCCCAGGGTAGGGTGGTTGACCTTGCTCCCGAAGGCGAGCACCGCGATTTGCTCGACCTCCGGCGGCAGCTCGAACCCGGGAAAGAACTCGGGAATGTATTTCCGGCCGGCCTGGAATTTCTTGCGGAAGCGCCGCTCGCGCGTCTGCCAGCTTTCTGCGTCCATCGAGGGCTCGACGTGCACCAGATGAGAACTCAGCGGGTTGAAAGCCACGACATCGAGCTCGCACTCATAGCCCCCCACGCGCCGCTTTCCGACCGCCACGTTCCGGCGCACGAAGTAGCCGCGGTATTCGTACCACTCCGCCACCAGCTGCTCAAGAAAATTGTTCGCCACGGCTCAACTCGCTGACCGGTAACAGGTCACCGGAAACCAGTGATGAGTACTGGTGATGTATAAGGTCCGTGCGGTTTTCATCACCATTTCCCATCACCAGTTTTCATCACCATTAATCATCACCATGTATCAGAAATTCGGATACATCCGGCCCGGATTCAATATTCCGGCGGGATCAAAAGCCTCTTTGAGACGACGGTGGATCTTGGCCAGGCCGGGGGAGAGGGCTTGAAATACGCCAGCCGTCTTGTTGGGGGCGCGGAACAAGGTGGCGTGGCCACCCGCGCGTGCAGCGGCCTCGCGGATCACCTTCGCGTCAGCGTCTGATCTGAGCCAGCGCAATGCGCCGCCCCACTCGATCAGCTGTGGTCCGGACAGGTCGAGTGGCGGTGTCGTGGATCTTACCGATAACCGCCATAACGGTTGATTACCCGCGAAGAACGCGGTGCTCTGTTCGCGTAGGCCGTTCCAGAATTGAGCGGCCTTCGCCGCATCCATCCTGTCGCCGCCGATTTTCTTGATGGCCGCATCCACGGCGCTGGGCGCGCCTGAGAGCCGCACCGCCAGCTCGCCCGCACGGTAAGCCGTTGCGGTGACCGGGAGTGGCTTGCCAGCCCATTCGTTCATGAGCGTAACGGCCTGGTCGGGGGCGGCCGCGAGCCTGAGCGTGGCTTCGGCCGCCGGGGAGGGCAAGACCTTGAGCGAGACCTCGAGGATCACACCCAGCGTGCCGAGCGCGCCGACGGTCAGGCGCGAGACGTCATAGCCCGCGACGTTTTTCATCACCTCGCCGCCGAAATGAAGCTCGGAGCCTTTGCCATCCATGATCCGCACGCCGAGCACGAAGTCGCGCACGGCGCCGGCGTACGCCCGCCGTGGCCCGGACAGCCCGGCGGCAACGCAGCCACCGAGGGTGGCGATTTTCTCCTCCGTTGCAGCAGGCACAAGGGTCCACTCTCCTGCTCCCGGTGGCGAAGGGACCGCGGGCGGGAGCACATAATCGAAGTGCGGCGGCTCGAACGGGAGCAGCTGGCCTTTCTCCTGGAGCGCGGCTTCGATCTCGGTGAGCGGCGTGCCGGCGCGCGCGGTGATCACGAGCTCGGTCGGCTCGTAGGAAACGATCCCGCGCAAAGGCTTTGTGTCGAGAACATCGCCGCGTCTCTCGCCGCCGTAGAAGTCCTTGGTTCCACCGCCACGGATGCACAGGGGCCGCCTCCGCGACGCCGCGTCACGAATCAGCCGCGAGAGATTATCCACAATATCTTGCATAGCAATGAACGACGAGCGGCGTCCTGTTCAAAGTTCCAGGTTCAAAGTTCCCAGTTGAAAGTCAGACCATCGAATACCAACGCTCTATAACGTTAAACCTCAAACCTGAAACCTGGAACCGGTTAGTCAAAACCGGGGCAGCTCGGGAAACTTCTCCTGCCCGCGGTGCACGTGCATGCGCCCGTACTCGACGCAGCGGCGCAACGTTGGCACTGCTTTCCCTGGGTTTAGAAGACCTTCCTCGTCAAACGCCCGCTTGACCGCGTGGAAGGCCTCGAGCTCGGCGGAGGAGAATTGCACGCACATCTGGTTGATCTTCTCGACGCCGACACCGTGCTCGCCGGTGATCGTGCCGCCGACTTCCAGGCACAGCTCGAGAATCTCGGCGCCAAAAGCCTCAGTGCGTTCCAGGGCGCCGGGCTGGTTCGCGTCGTAAAGAATGAGAGGATGCAGGTTGCCATCACCCGCATGGAACACGTTCGCGCAGCGCAGCCCGTATTTTCCTTCCATCGCCGTGATCCGGCGCAGGACCTCGCCCACTCGCCTCTTCGGGATCGTGCCGTCCATGCAGTAGTAGTCGGGCGAGATCGCTCCCGCAGCCGGAAACGCCGCCTTGCGCCCAGCCCAGAAACGGAGCCGCTCGGCCTCGTTACGCGAGACCTGCGATTGCACGGCGCCGCTTTTCTCCATCACCTCCTGAATGCGCCGGATGTCGTCCGCCACTTCCTCGGGCGTGCCATCGGACTCGCACAGCAGCACGGCCGCAACGTCGGTGCGGTACCCCGCTTTTGCAAATCCCTCCACCGCGCGGGTGGCAGCCTGGTCCATCATCTCGAAGCCCGCGGGCACGATACCGGCGGCAATTACGCTCGCCACGGCCTCGCCGGCCTTCGCGAGGTCATCGAACGAGGCCATCACCACCCGCGCGTACTCCGGTATTGGCAGCAACCGCACCGTAATCTCGGTTACGACGCCGAGCATCCCCTCGGAGCCGGTCATCAGCGCGAGGAGGTCGTAGCCCGCGGCGTCGAGCGCATCGGCGCCAATCTCCAGCATGTCGCCGTCGATGGTCGCAACGCGTAGCTTGAGTATGTTGTGTACGGTGAGGCCGTACTTCAGGCAGTGGATGCCGCCGGAATTCTCGGCGACATTGCCGCCGATGCTGCAGGCAAGCTGGCTCGACGGATCCGGCGCGTAGAAAAGCCCGTGGCCTGCAACCGCTTCTGATATGGCGATATTACGCACCCCGGGCTGCACGCGAGCAATACGCGCCGGATAATCGACATCAAAAATTCGCGTAAACTTTGCGAGCGAGAGAAGCACGCCGTTGCCGAGCGGGAGCGCACCGCCCGAGAGACCGGTGCCCGCACCGCGGGCAACCACCGGGACTTTGCGCGCACAACATTCCTTCAAAATGCGACAGACCTGCTCCTCGGTCTCCGGCAGCACTACAACCATCGGCACCTGGCGATAAGCGGTAAGCCCGTCGCACTCGTAGGGCTTCACGTCTTCCTGCGCGAACAGCACGGCTGCCTCGGGCAGGAAGGCGCGGAGCGCCGACACAACCGCACGCTGGCGCTCAAGGTCGATTGCGATCTGTTCTATCGGCGCCGTCATTCGAACGTTCCCGGGGCTATCGCCAAAACCGGATTATAGCCGCCGATGCTCCCCCAGTGACCAGAGCGTGATGAGTGACGGGTGATGGGACTGACCCCTGTAACCCGTAAATAATGGTTTGTTTCTCTCCGCGTGCTCCGCGGTTCAATCATCTGTGTTTATCTGCGGCTGAAGTCGATTCACGTTTCACGTTTCACGATTCGCGGGAACGTATGACCTTGCCGGGATTGAGGAGATCGCGCGGGTCGAGCGCTTCCTTAAGCGCGCGCATGACGCTCATGGCGTCGCCATGCTCGGCGTCGAGGTAATCGAGCTTGCCGATGCCGACGCCGTGCTCGCCGGTGCACGTGCCGCCCATCTCGAGCGCGCGCGATACGACGCGCCGGTTGATGGCCTCGGCTTCCTCGAGCTCGGCTGAGCGCGTCTCGTCGACCGGGATCACCAGGTGAAAGTTGCCGTCGCCGACATGCCCGAACAGCGCCACCGGCATGGAGGCGCGCGCGATGTCCTCGTTGGTTGCTGCGATGCATTCGGCCAGCCGCGAGATCGGTACGCAGACGTCCGTGGTGAACGCGCGGCTTCCCGGCCGCACCTGCCGACACGCCGGGTAAGCGTCGTGCCGGGCCTGCCAGAGGCGGTTGCGGTCTTCCTGCCGTGTTGCCCAGTCGAAGTCCATTCCGCCCAGCTCTTTCGCGATCTCCTGCACGGTGCGCGCCTGCTCTTCCACGCCCGCCGGCGTGCCGTGAAACTCCATGAACAGCATCGGCGCTTCGCGCAGGGAGAGCTTGCTGTAGCGGTTGACGGCTTGCACCGTCAGCGTGTCGAGCAGCTCGCAGCGCGCAACGGGCACACCGAGCTGGATCGTCTGGATCACAGTGCGCACCGCCGCATCCACCGTGGGAAAGGCACAGACGGCCGCGGAAACCGCTTCGGGCTGGGGATGCAGCCGCAGCGTGATCTCGGTGATGATGCCAATCGTGCCTTCAGAGCCCACGAAAAGACGCGTGAGATCGTAGCCCGCGGAGGACTTGCGCGCCCGCCCGCCGGTGTGGATCACCCGTCCGTCGGCGAGCACAACGGTGAGCCCGAGCGTGTTCTCCCGCATCGTTCCGTAACGCACCGCGTTGGTTCCGGACGCGCGGGTGGCGGCCATGCCGCCGATGGTGGCGTCGGCCCCGGGATCGATCGGAAAGAACAGGCCCGACCCATGCAGGTGTTGATTGAGCTGCTTGCGCGTCACGCCGGCCTCGACTGTGGCGTCGAGATCGTCCACATGAACGTCGAGGACGCGGTTCATGCGCGAGAGATCGAGGCAAACCCCGCCATGGATCGCGAGCACGTGGCCTTCGACCGAGGTGCCGACGCCAAACGCGATCATTGGAACGCCATCGCGGGCGCACAGCCGCGCGATCTCGGCGACTTCCGCTGTGCTGGTCGGAAAGGCCACGGCGTCGGGCGGCGCGGGCGGGTGGGCCGATTCATCCCTTCCGTGCTGCTCGCGCGCGGCGGCCGAGGTGGTAAAGCGATCACCCAGGCGCACGCGCAGCTCCCCGAGCAGCGCTTCGGGTAGGAGCTCGCGAGGACGGGCGCGATGGTGGGTCGAAAGGGTCACGGCGCACCGATCGAACAGCTTGAAGTGGACACCGTCCGGTTGCCTCGGCTACGGCGAAGCTTTTTGGCTACAGGAACGGCGCGGCGCGCTTGATCAGTTCGTCGAGCCCAGGCTCTTTCGCGTTGCGTGGCTTTCCGGGGTGGATAATGGAAACTTGGCAGCTCTCGGCCGCTTCCACCAGTTCGCGGTACGTGCCCGCATTGATATCCGCTATATAAGCCTGTTTGTTGGCGTCGTAGGCGAACATGCGGTTGTTGAGGATCGTGCATTCGTTGCAAGTCGTGCAGCGCGGGGTTTCGATGGAGGGCTCGTCTGAGGGCGGTTCCGGTTCCACCGCTTCGGCTGTGACCGTGGCGGGGGCGGCGGGGGCCGGCGCGGACGCAGCGCCCGCCACGGGACCAGCAGCCACGGGAATAGCAGCCGTCGGTGCCGGGGTGGCCGATCTTGCCTCCCGCCACAGCGCCTCGATCTCCTTTTGCTTCGCTTCTTCCCAGGCCTTGCGCTCGCGCGCAAGCAGTTTTTCCGCCTGGGAGCTGTGAATGCCGCCCAGCTCCTGCAGGCTGTGCCACATCTCGCTGCAGCGGTTCGCACCGAGCATCAGCTTGTCGTGAACGATGGCGCGCTGGAGCCGGTTTTGCTCGTCAACCATCGGCAAATAGGGAACCTCATCCGGTGTCATGCCCGTGTCTTCCGCAAGGCCCTGGGCAAGCGGAACCATGCTGCCGTTCCAGTCCGCCCGCGGGACCGCCGCGAAGTGCATGGCGTAACGCGGATCACAGGCTACGAAATCGACGAAGGTGAAGGCCAGCTTCTCCTCGATGCGTTGATGCGCCTCGTCCTCGTAGGCGAAGCGCTCCACGGGCCAGTCCTGCTCGGGCTGGGGATTGCCGTCCAGGCTGAAGCGTGCCGCCCAGTTCGGCCCTGCCGACGGATCGTAGGCAAAGGCCGGGAACGCGCGTGATTGCATCGCAGCTGCCGCAGCAAGGTAGGGCGGAAGCCCGTTCGCGCTTCCCGCGGCGCCCGAGTAGACGCTGAACAGCGCCGGCCCGGTCTGTGCCATGCCTTTGAAGATGTGCTCCCGCGCCTGGTACAGGTTGGAAGCGCTCGACTGCATCACGAAGACGTCGCTCAGGCCGAGCGCCATGCTCGCGAGGCGCAGGCTGCGCAGGTTGAGCGAGAAGCGGGCGCCGGCGTTCGTGAGCGGCGGCAGCAGATCATCGGTCTGAAGCAGGACTTTCACCGGCAAGCCGCTCGCGAGAACATCGATCAGCGTTGTGAGTTCCGAGTCGGGCATTTCGGCTGCCCGCATATAGACGAGATAGTCCGGGAAGAGGCGCACGTCTTTCGGACCGAGCGCGTTTTCATCGAACTGCTCGAAAAGCAGGTCGTGAGCGGGTTCGATGTAGCGACCCTCGATCTCGAGTTCCGCGGTGGCGATGGCCTTGACGAGCTCGATCAGCTCCGGCAGGCGGCTACGGAAAGCCGCCAGCGCGTCGGTGCAGGTCTCGAACACGAATCCGTGCGGTTGCGCGCCGCCCGGCTCGTCGCTGCGGCCACCTGGTAGCACGAATCGTTGCGACTGCAGCACGGCAAGCACCCGGTTGATGCGCTGGCGCCGGCTTTCGGGCAAGGTATCCTTGGCAGCGTTTCGCGTGAGCAGGCGCGACATGGCGTCGAAGTCGAAGGCCTGCTCGTGAGCCGGCCCGATGGAAGACCTCAGGTTCTTGCTGCTTATTCCCGCTGCGGACCGGGCGAAGTCTGCGCTCAGAATGTCCGAGAGCTTGAGAACGAGCCGGTCGATTTCCTCACGCAGGCTGCGGGCCTTGCGCGCCTGCACGGCCTTCCAGGCATGAACGAAAAGACGACCGGGCAGCGCCGCGTCACAGTCGATGACCTCGCCACTTTCCTTGAGAGCCGCCCGCGCCCGGTTGAGGGTCTCGGCAAGCGGGTCGTCACTCGGCGAAGCGAGGACGCGTGCGGTTTGGTCCCACAACGACAGCAGCGAACCCGCGGCGCCATCCGCAACCCGTTTGCGCATCGCGCCTTCGAGGCGTAGCACGCTGCGCCTCGTTTTCTCACCGTCGAGGCCTTGCGGGGCGACCTGGCGCAGGAGGTCATCGACGATATCCGATACCGAGCGCACCCAGCCCTTCTCGGAAGAATCGGCCGTGAGGACGAGGGGAAAATCGTACCGCAGTTGCGTCAGGTCACGGTATCCAGCCAGGAGGGCGGGGCGCAGGCCGCGCCCTTCGAGCGCTTCCAGCCCCTGGCCGACCCGGTGGCCGGTCAGGTGAAAGGCGAGATGTGCTTTGAACTCCGGTCCCATTTCAGTGGCCGACGCCGGACTTTCCTCGGTGCCAGCAGTGCCGGGGCGGGCCGTGCTGGCGCCTACGATGACGTCACGTGGCGCGTCGCGTTTCACCCGGGTCCTCCTGCGGCCACACCGTGAATTTGTCGAGCTCCGCCTCGAGCCCCTGCCGGATCCGGACCGGCGTGGTCAGCGCCGAGGGGTGGCGAGTCTCCTCGTAGCAGGGAACGTTGGGGTTGCGATAGAGGATTCCTACCGGAATCGGGTCATTCGACGAGGCGATTTCGCGCGCCCGATCGAGGTCCGAGGGGTCGTGAACACGCTGGTTCTTGTACGCTTTCCCGAGGGCGGGGCTGATCGTGAGGCCGTTCTCGTGCGTAAGCAGCAGATTCCGGTTCGGATCGTGCAGCCACGGATCGAGATGCTGTGGCAGGAATTCCGGGCAGCGCTGGATGATGCGAACGAACGAGAATCCCTTGTGGTGGAAAGCGGCCGCGAGAATGTCGTAGACCATCTCCGGGATCCAGTCCACGGCTTGCGCCACGAAGGAGACGTTCTGGACACCGAGGGTCACGGTCAGCGGATTGAGCGCCTCGAGGTAGGCGCCGTGCGGCGTCGTCTTGCTCTTGAGACCGGCGGGCGAGGTGGGTGACGCCTGCATCTTGGTCAGGCCGTAGATGTGGTTGTCGTGCAGCACCACGGTCATGTTCATGTTGTAGCGGATCGCGTGTATCCAGTGAGCGGCGCCGATGCTGCAGCAATCGCCGTCGCCGGTCGCCACGAAGACCTGCAGGTCGGGCCGCGCAAGCTTGATGCCTTCGGCGATCGGCAGCGCGCGCCCGTGGATGCCGTGGAACCCGTAGGTCTTCATGTAGTGCGGGAAGCGGCTCGAGCAGCCGATCCCGGACACAAAGACGGTTTTTTCAGGCCGCAGTTTCTCGTCGCGGCACAGGCGCTGGACGGCGGCGAGGATGGCATTGTCGCCGCAGCCGGTGCACCAGCGCGGTATGCTGGCCTGATAGCTTTCGAGGTCGTGCTCCTCCTCGTGAACCATCCGCAGCACGCATTCAGTGGCCCGCATCGTCATGTTTTCCGCCTTTCCTTCTCCAGTTTCTCCCGGATCACGCGGTAGAGGGTCCCCGGCTTGGTCGGCTGGCCCTTTACTTCGCTCCAGCAGTCGATGTCGACCAGGTAGCGCGCCCGCAGCAGCAACGCCAGCGCCGAGTAACGCCGGTTGGTCTCGTCGATGATCTCGTCCTCGAGGCGGTCGCACCAGTTGGCCTCGATCGTCATGACCTTCCGGAACCGCTGCATGATTTCCTTGATGCCTGCCGGCATCGGCTGGAGGAACGTGAGGTGCATCGAGGACACCTGGTGTCCTTCCTCGCGCAGGCGCTCGACGATCTCTTCGATGGCGCCCTTCGTGCTGCCCCAGCCGATGACGAGAAGGTCGCCGCTGTCGCCGCCGAACACGGGTGGCGTCTTCAGCGTTTTCTGCAGCGCGGCAAGCTTGAGGCTGCGATGATGGATCGCCTCTTCGTTGATCTCAGGGTCGTACGCGACGCGGCTCGCTCTGTCGTGCGCCAGGCCGGTCAGAGTGTGCATGCCGTGAGGCTGGCCCGGCACGAGGCGGCGGGCGAGGCCGGTGACGGGGTCCCAGTCGTAAGGTTTCGTTCCCTCATCAACGGCGCTCTGGTCTACCGGGGGCGCAAGCCAGGTTTCCGCGAATACCGGTCGCGGGAACGGTTGCTGGGAGGTGGCGAGATTGGCGTCGGAGAGCACGACGACGACGGTGTTGAACGTCTCGGCGATCTTGCGCGCGGTGATGATCGAGTAGAAGCAGTCCTCGATGGTGGCCGCTGCCATGACGACCTTGGGCGCATCGCCATGGCTGCCGAACAAGGCAGTGAGCAGGTCGCCTTGCTCGGCCTTGGTCGGCTGCCCGGTGCTGGGGCCGCCGCGCTGGACATTCACCACAACGAGTGGAATCTCGCACATGACGGCCAGTCCGATCGCCTCCTGCTTGAGCGAGTAGCCCGGCCCGGAGGTGATGGTGACCGCGCACTTGCCGGCGTACGACGCGCCGATCGCGAAGGCGCAGGCCGCGATCTCGTCCTCAGCCTGGTGGACGATTCCACCCACGTTCTCGAATACCTCGCTCAGGTAATGCGAGGCCGAGGTCGCGGGCGTAATGGGATACATCGCGCACACTTCCATGCCGGAGGCGAGAACGCCGAGCGCCAGAGCCGTGTTGCCATTGACCACGATCTGCGGCTCTTTGACCGGCGCGGCCGGTATGCGGTACTTGAATTCGAGATTCGTCTCGGCCCAGTCGTGGCCGGCCTCCAGCAGCGTGATATTCGACTTAACGACGCTCTCGTTTTTCTTGCCGAACGCAAATGCAATCTGCTCGCGCGCCAGCTGCAGGTCCAGGCTGTAGATGCTGCAGAGCATGCCGAGCGCGAACATGTTCTTGCCGCGGCGCGGATCGGGCACGTATTTGCGGCACTCGTGCTCCATCGGAATCTCGATCACCTTGTAGCCGTCCGCCACGAGGCGATCGTGAGTCTCGGTATAGGAAGTCGCGATCTTCGGGTCGGCATGCTCGCGCCATGCGCTTTCGAGCAGGATGATGCAGCCCGGCTTGAGTTCTCCGGCGCGCACGCGCCCGATGAGGACCTGCTCGTTGAAGGCGATGACGAGATCTGTCTCGTTGCCACCGTTCGACACGCGCTTGGAGCCAAGCCGGATGCGATTGCCGCTGGCGCCCTCGATGCTGCGTGCCGGGGGCTGAATCTCGGCCGGGATGATTTCAACGGTCCAGATCCCGTTGCCCATACGCGCGGCGATGGAGCCGAGCGACTGGCCGCAGCGTTGCGCGCCCTCGCCGGAATCGCTCACCACTTCGACGACGTGCTCGGCGAGGGTGACCGCCGTCTTCTTCTTGGCCGCGGGCCGCACGGCTGCCGGTGCCTTGGCGGAGCGATTCGATGCAAGCGTATTGTTCATGGTTGTCACGTGATTGCTGCCCGGCCTTTTTGAGTTGTCTGTCTGGTGCTCCTGCCGCTCAACCGATCCGGATGCGCGCGTAGTTGCGCTCCTCGATATCGATGCCGAACAGCTTCCCGTCGCTGCCGGCACGTTCGGGCAAGTAGATATGGTCGGTGTCACGGATTCCGAGCCAGGCTTTCATGCTGCGCGCAGCGGTGCGGCCGGCGCCCATCGCCTCGATTACGGTCGCCGCGCCGGTGACGATATCGCCGCCGGCGAACACGCCTGCCATGGAGGTGGCGAAATTTCCATCCGCCTCAATATAGCCGCGCCGATTGAGTTTCAGCTTCGAGGTCTGGCCGATGATGGGGTTCGCATTGGTCCCGATCGCAACGACCACGAGATCGGCCTCGAACTCGAACTCGCTGCCCGCGACGGGAACCGGGCGGCGGCGCCCTGACTCGTCCGGCTCGCCAAGCTCCATGCGGATGCAGCGCATGCCGCGCACGTTGTCCTTGTCGTCGCCAAGGATCTCGATCGGGTTGGTGAGCCAATGGAATTCGATGCCTTCTTCCTCGGCGTGATGGACCTCCTCCGCCCGCGCCGGGCATTCGGCGCGGGTGCGGCGGTAGATGCAGTGCACCTTGCCGGCGCCGAGCCTGAGGCATACCCGCATGGCATCCATGGCCGTGTTGCCGGATCCAATCACGGCAATGCGCTGGCCCAGCGGGATCGGGGTATCGTAGTCGGCGTCCTTGGCGCGCATCAGGTTGCAGCGCGTCAGCAGCTCGTTGGCCGAGAGCACGCCGTTCAACGAGTCGCCCGGAACGCCGAGGAAGCTCGGGTAGCCGGCACCAGTACCGATGAACACAGCGTCGAAACCCAGCTCATCGATCATCTGCTCGATGGTGAACAGCCGCCCGACCAGGGTGTTGCACTCGAACTGGACGCCAAGCCGCTTCAGGTTCTCGATCTCGGCATCGATCACTTCGTTGGGCAGCCGGAAATCGGGGATGCCGTAGCGCAGCACGCCTCCGGGCAAATGGAAGGCCTCGTAGACCGTGACCTCGCAGCCCGCCTTCGCCATGTCTGCAGCACAGGCCATGCCCGCGGGCCCGGAGCCGACGATCCCCACCCTGAAGCCCTTCGGCTCGATGTAGGGGATGCTGGTCCATCCCTCCTGGATGGCCTTATCGCCGATGAAGCGCTCGAGCCGCCCGATCGCCACGGGCTCAAGCGTCTCGCCCACAGGGCAGACACCTTCGCACTGAGTTTCCTGCGGGCAGACGCGGCCGCAGACGGCCGGTAGCAGGTTCGTGTCGCTGATGACGTCGTAGGCGCCGCGGAAATCCTTGGCGCTGATCTTCAGGATGAAGCCCGGGATGTCGATCCCGACCGGACAGCCGGGGATGCAGGCTGGATCCGGACAGAGCAGGCAGCGCTCCGCCTCATGCAACGCATCTTCGACTCGAAAGCCGTGAGCGACTTCGGCAAAGTTCTTGATGCGCTGGGCCGGTTCCTGCTCGAGAATTGGCGCACGTTTCTGGGGGATGGTGCGGATCGTCTTTTTCTTGGCCATGTCAGATTCGCTCTCGCAGCCATGGGGCAGCCGCGGCTGGGAAGGGCAACGCGCGACGGCCGGCACCGTATGCGAGCATCTTAGCCACCTTTTACTTCCTCGAAGGGATCGGGGAGGGACCCGCTGTCGTCGGCGGCACGGGACGGGGCGGAGCTGACGATCTCACGCATCCGGCAGTTTTCCGACCAGCGCTCGAGCGCGGCCTGCTCTTCCTGCTTGAAGCGCCGCAGGCGTGCCATCAAGTCGTCGAAATCGACCTCGTGCCCGTCGAAATCGGGTCCATCGACACAGGCAAACCGGATCTGTCCGCCGATCTTGACCCGGCAGCCCCCGCACATCCCGGTGCCGTCGACCATGATGGGATTCAAGCTCACGACGGTCCGAATCTTGTGCGGGCGCGTCGCCTCCGCGCAGGCCTTCATCATCACGGGCGGGCCGATGGCCACGAACTCATCGATGTTGGGATGCCCGGCGATGGCGACCTTGATGCCTTTGGTCACGGACCCCATGACGCCCGCCGAACCGTCATCCGTACACAAGATCAGCTCATCACAACATTTCCGGAACTTGTCTTCCCAGAAGATGAGGTCCTTGTTCCGGAAACCGAGGATGCCGATCACGTAGGCACCGGCTTCCTTGGCTGCCCGCGCCTGGGGAAAGACGGGCGCGACGCCGAGGCCGCCACCGACGAACGCCATCTTCTTCGCGTTGCTAATCTCGCTCGGTATACCCATCGGCCCTACGATGCCGTGGATCGGTGTGCCGACCTGGCAGGTCTGCTGCATATCGCGGGTCGTCTTGCCGACGGCCTGGATGACCAGCGTGATGGTGCCCTTGGCGCGATCGAAGTCGGCGATGGTCAGAGGGATGCGCTCGCCATGCTCATGCGACATGACGATGACGAACTGGCCCGGCCGGGCCGCTTTCGCCATCAGAGGGTGATGGATTTCAAGCAGATACGTGACGTCCGAGAGGTCCTCCCGGGCCACGATTTCGAATCCTGATCCCCTGCTTGCCTCGATCATCAACCTGGCTCCCTCGTTTCGGCGCCGTTCCGACGTCGCCAGAATCCGGCATCTCGGTAATATTAAGAAATTTATTAGGTCCTTGCCCGGCGGCGTTTGATCTAGCGCAAGAGATTACCGGTTTTTTGGCCGTAAGGCCATGAACCTTCTGGTATTCCCGTGCGCGCGCCAGGGTTTGAGCGTGAGGTTTTTCCGGTCCCGGAAAGAAGCGCAGCGGACAGCCTCCGCGAGCGCGGCCTGGCGCCGTCGTTGGGAGGCGCGGCCCGGTGGCAACGCCGGTGCATGCCGGTCAGTTCGAGACCGCATGATTGGCGAGCTTTTCCAGCGCGCGCACCAGCGCGGAATGGTCCCATTTTGCGCCGCCATTGGCAACACAGGCGTTGAACAGCTCCTGCGCGGTGGCGGTGTTCGGAAGGCTCATCCCCATGGCTCGCGCTCCCGAAAGGGCAAGGCTCAAGTCCTTTTGATGTAATTCGATCCTGAATCCAGGATCGAATGTGCGCTTGATCATGCGCTCGCCGTGGACCTCGAGTATGCGCGATGCGGCGAAACCACCCATCAGCGCCTGGCGCACCCTGGCAGGGTCCGCGCCGGCCTTGGCCGCGAAGAGCAATGCTTCGCCCACGGCCTCGATGTTAAGAGCAACGATGATCTGGTTCGCAACCTTGCAGGTCTGGCCGTCGCCGTTGCCGCCGACGAGCGTAATGTTCTTGCCCATGAGGTCGAAAATCGCCTTGACCTTGTTGAATGTCGTCTCGTTGCCGCCCACCATAATGGTGAGCGCGGCGTTCTTGGCGCCGACCTCGCCGCCGGATACCGGCGCGTCCACGTACTCGCAGCCCAGCTCATTGATGCGCTTTGCGAAAGCCTTGGTTTCGATTGGGGAGATCGAGCTCATATCCACAATGGTCTTTCCTGCGGAAAGACCATTAACGACGCCTTCGGCGCCGAACAGGACCTTTTCGACGTCGGGAGTGTCCGGAAGCATCAGGATGATGATCTCCGATTGCTGAGCTACTTTGCTGGCGGACTCGCACGCGATTCCGCCAGCAGCGGTCAGCTCCTGGGGCACGCCGCTGCGTGAATGGAGGAACAGCTTGTGACCGCCCTTGATCAGGTTGGCCGCCATGGGCTTGCCCATGATGCCGAGGCCGATGAATCCGATATTGCTCATGGTCCACTCCTTGAGTTGAATTGCGGAAGCGCCAGGGGCGCTGAGAGGCCCAAGAATATCAAGAACGGCGCATCTTCGCGCCGGTCCCGGGCGACTCGGCCCGAGCGCGTTTGCCTACAGGTAGGGCTTAACCCAGCCTAAGCCGGCATCGGTGGTTGTCCTTGGCTTGTACTCGCAGCCGATCCAGCCGGCATAACCGATGCGGTCTATGTGGTCGAAAAGAAAGCCGTAGTTGATTTCGCCGGTGCCCGGCTCGTTGCGCCCGGGGTTGTCGGCGAGCTGCATGTGGGGAATCAGTTTCAGATTCGCCTCGATGGTGCGGGCAAGATCGCCCTCCATGACCTGCATGTGGTAGATGTCGTACTGCACGTAGAGATTGTCGGATCCGGTATCCCGGATGATGTCGAGCGCCTGCCGGCTGTAGTTGAGAAAGAAGCCGGGCATGTCGCGGGTATTGATGGGCTCCGTCAGCAGCTTGATCCCTGCCGCCTTCAATTTGCCGGCGGCGAATTTCAGGTTGAAGACGAACGTCTCGTGCAGTTTCTCGGGGGCGATCCCCGCCGGGGCGATGCCCGCCAGGCAGTTCAACTGCTTGCAGCCGAGCGCGTTCGCATATTCGATCGCCTTGCCGACACCGTCCTGAAACTCCCCCACGCGGTCGGGGTAGCAGCCGATGCCGCGCTCGCCCTTGCCCCAATCGCCGGCAGGGAAGTTGTGCAGGACTTGCGTGAGCTCGTGGCGGTGAAGCTGCTCGGCCAAACGGTTCTTGTCGTGGTCATAGGGGAAGAGATACTCGACGCCGGTGAAGCCGGCCTTCGCTGCGGCGGCGAAGCGGTCCATGAAGTCGAGCTCGTTCCAGAGCATCGTGAGATTGGCGCAGAACTTCGGCATATGCGGCTTCCTCTTTTTCGCGGAAGCCGCATTATAGACGGCCCATGAGCCGCGGCCCGCGCGGCGGTGCACGGGGCGGTTCTGCGTCGCCGCTATAATATCGTGAGACCATGGCCGAGAGTCCGAAGCATATCGTTGCCATCCTGCTTGCCGCCGGAAGCGGTTCGCGCTTCGGCGGAGAAAAGCTCCTTCACCCGCTTCCGGACGCTGTGGCGATCGCGGCGCATGCTGCGCGCAACCTGCTCGCCGTCGCGCCCGAGGTGGTGGCGGTCGTGCGCTGGGGTGATTTCCCGCTTTACGACCTCCTGGAACAGGAAGGCTGCCGGGTAACGGATTTTCAGGGTGCAGCGCAGGGCATGGGCGCAAGCCTCGCGCATGGCGTTGCGCAGGCGCGCGACGCCGACGGCTGGGTGGTCGCGCTTGCCGACATGCCGAGCATCAGGCCGGAGACCATCCGCAGCATCATCGCGGCGCTGGAGGGCGGGGCGCTGATCGCCGCGCCAACGTACGACGGAAAACGCGGGCATCCCGTGGGATTCGGTGCGCCCCTGCGACACGAGCTGCTGGCGCTCGGCGGCGATCAGGGCGCGCGCGCAGTCATAGAGCGCCACCGCGACGAGGTGACGCTCGTCGAGTGCAATGACCCCGGAACGTTGATCGACATCGACCGGCGCGACGACCTCGCGCGCCTGAACGGCCCGGGCGCCTCACGATGAAATTTGCCTGTCTCGGGCCGGCGCTGTGCGCGCAGCGCCGGCCGTTTTCTTGACGCTCGCAAATCCGGATGCGAGACTCACTCGGAACTTGGAACTTGGAACAGCAAATGGTAATGAAGCGATTTGAAGGCACTGACAGCTACGTTGCAACCGATGACTTGATGATGGCGGTAAATGCCGCGCTCACGCTCGAGCGGCCGCTCCTCATCAAGGGAGAACCGGGGACCGGCAAGACGATGCTGGCGATCGAGATTGCCAGGGCGCTCGAACGTCCGCTCTTCGAGTGGCACATCAAGTCGACCACCAAAGCGCAGCACGGGCTCTACGAATACGACGCGGTATCGCGTCTGCGCGATTCGCAGCTCGGCGACCCGAAGGTGCACGACATCCGCAACTACATCGTGCAGGGCATGCTGTGGAAGGGCTTTGCCTCGGGCGCGCCGGCAGTCCTGTTAATCGACGAGGTGGACAAGGCCGACATCGAGTTCCCGAACGACCTGCTGCGCGAGCTCGACCGCATGGAGTTCTACGTCTACGAGACGCAGGAGCTCATCAGTGCGAAGCACCGTCCGCTGGTGGTGATCACGAGCAACAACGAGAAGGAGCTGCCGGACGCGTTCCTGCGGCGCTGCTTTTTCCACTACATCCGCTTTCCGGACCACGAGACGATGGAGCGTATCGTTCGCGTGCATTACCCGGACATCAAGAAGCGGCTGCTGCAGGAGGCGCTGGAGGCGTTCTTCGAGATCCGTGAAGTACCAGGTCTCAAGAAGAAACCTTCCACCTCCGAGCTCCTCGACTGGTTGAAGCTGCTCGTGGCCGAGGACATCCCGCCGGAAGTGCTCCACAGCCAGGACCAGCACAAGATCATCCCGCCGCTGCACGGCGCGTTGCTCAAGAACGAGCAGGACGTCCATTTGTTTGAGCGCCTGGTGTTCATGTCCCGAAGAAAATGACTGCCGTCATTTTCTTTACAGGTTGAATCAAGATGAGCGATGCGGTCACTGAGATAGGAGAGTGGGAGGGGGCGTCTCCTGATTTTGTTGCTCGCTCTTGGCACTAAGAAAATCGTGGGACGCGACCACCTGCCCGTGCGAGCTCGCGTACCGAGCTGTGTCAAATTGCATAACCGAGAAATGAGAATCATGGCCCACGATTTTCTATGTTGATTGAGTTTTTTCTGAAGCTGAAAGAGGGCGGGATCCCCGTCTCGATCAAGGAGTTCCTGGCCCTGATCGAGGCGCTGGAGAAGCGCGTCATCTTTGGCCGCTTCGAGGACTTCTACTATCTCGCCCGCACTTGCCTGGTGAAGGACGAGAAGTACTACGACCGCTACGACCGGGTGTTCGCAGCGTACTTCAAGGGTATCGTGGAAGCCGAGGACATCGTGTTCACCGTTCCGGAGGAATGGCTGAGGAAGCTCGCGGAGAAAACGCTCTCGGACGAGGAGAAGAAACTGATCGAGTCCATGGGCGGTTGGGACAAACTCATGGAGACGCTCAGGCGGCGGCTCGAAGAGCAGAAGGGCCGGCACCAGGGCGGGGCGAAATGGATCGGCACTGCGGGAACCAGTCCCTACGGTGCGTGGGGCTACAATCCGGAAGGCGTGCGCATCGGTCAGCCTGAGTCGCGCCATCGCCGTGCCGTGAAGGTGTGGGACCGGCGCGAGTACCGCAATCTGGATGACACCGTAGAGCTCGGCACCCGTAACATCAAGGTGGCGCTACGGCGCCTGCGCCGCTTTGCGCGGATCGGCGCGCCGGAGGAGCTGGATCTCGACGATACGATCCGCTCGACTGCCAAGAATGCCGGCTGGCTCGACCTCAAGATGGTCCCCGAGCGACACAACGCCGTGAAGGTCCTGTTATTTCTCGACATCGGCGGCTCGATGGACGATCACATCCGCATTTGCGAGCAGCTCTTTTCCGCAGCGCGCGTCGAGTTCAAGCACCTCGAGTATTTCTACTTCCACAACTTCCTCTATGAGCGGGTATGGCGCGACAACCGCCGGCGTGGGACCGAGCGCGTGGCGACGTGGGACGTACTGCACACCTATCCGCACGATTACACCGTGATCCTGGTCGGCGACGCCACGATGAGTCCGTACGAAATCGTCTATCCCGGCGGCAGCGTCGAGCACACGAATGAGGAAGCTGGGGCGGTGTGGCTCGAGCGGCTACTTGCTGTCTATCACAACGCGATCTGGCTCAATCCGCAGCCGGAGGCGGTCTGGGATTACCACGATTCGATCCGCATCACGCGGCAGTTGATGGGTGAGCGGATGTTTCCGCTGACGCTCGAGGGGCTCGACCGCGGAATGAGATTTCTGTCGAAATCTCATTAAACGAGTCACCCCTGATGGGTGATTCGTAACTCGCTCGGATTCGCGCGGTGTGCTCCCGTATTCTTGCAGGGACTCTCGTAAGGAGGAAAATAGGGGGACACACCAGAATGGCACTACCTTAAGCGAAAGCGGCTGATCCTGTTGGGGTTATGATCGTGGTGTTCGAAGCCACGATGGCCTTGACGCTGCCGAGAGAACGTCTCCCAGTCAGCGGGTCGTGCTGCCGCGAAAAGGTTTCTTGACACCTTTTCCGTGACTCTTTCAGTCCAGATCAGCCGCCTGCTGTCTGGTGTAGAAGACGTCATCTCGAATGAATCCCGGCTCGATGCTGTCGCGCACCGCGATGACGTGGCCGTTGTCGTCGCGCGCGGTTACCCATTCGGCGGGCAAGCCACAGATCAGGTGCATTGGGGCCGGTTGGCCGTCTTCGAAACGAGCGATTTCCACTCGGCCCGTTCCGCTGTCCCGGAATGCCGGGATCAGGCCGGCGCGGCGATTATGGGCGCTGACTCCGGCCGTGCCGGCAAATGCCAGGTTCTCCTGGTGCAGATGCTGTTCGGTCAACGTTCGGCTCATGATTGCGCCCTGAATCAGCTTTCATGTTTGAGGGACGCATATTCCGTACCAACCGGAGATCGGCGCACCTAAAAACCATAACACACTGTTTTATAGTCATATTTTATGAACGCTTCCTGGCCGCTTCCCGGTATGCCACCTCGAATCCGGGGGCATCAGGGTGATAGCCATCAAATTCTGTCGCGATTCTTTCGCGATGGCGTCGAAAAACCGTCCACTGCTGAAGGGCAACCGCAGCGCTTGCTTCGACGCGCATGAGGATTACGCGCTCTATCTTCATCAGCACGGCGGTGAACGGGGGATTTGCGCTCGGCAACGAGCGCTTCAAAAGCGGAGATTTCGGCGACGCTGGGCCGACGCGTTCAGCCGGGCGTGTCGGGCCGCCCGAAGAAAAACACCGAACGCGCAAGGCAAGCCCGGCTTCCTCTATGATTTCATTGCACGGAAACCCCGGTCTGTCCCCTATTATTCCCTTACCCGAGAGGGCGAACTCGCACTGCGGCGATGATTTTCTCCAGTCGCCCGCGCGACACCGCGTCGGGGCGGGGCGAGGCGGCGGCGTCTAACAACCTGCGCTCCATATCCTCTGGCGTCGTCGCGCTGCCCCGGCGACCTTCCATCACGTCTTTGAGCGCGCGCATTTTCAATTGTTGCCGCGCGGCCATGAACTCGCTCGGGGTGTCGATGCCGCAAGCGACTTCGAGGCTCAACAGTGACTCCGGCAGGCCTGCATCGGAGCCCGTGCCGGACCGGGGGCCGGCCCTGGGAACGGCGGTGCCGCGGAAACGCGCCTCCATTGCGCGCTTCCAGGCATCGGGAAGATTTTCAACGGCGCTCCAGCTCGCCTCCAGATTGGGCGTGACCTCACCTGCCGCCTCGCGCTCATCGCAAAGCCGCATCGCCGCGATGAGTGCATCGAAGCGCGAATGCGCCGCATGCTCGGCAATCTTACGCAGCCGTTTCGTCGCCGCATCGCGCGCGGCGCGGTAACGAGCATCCAGCCCGGCAGCGTGCGGCCTGGCGACTTCGGCGCAGGCGCGCCAGGCCGTCTCGGCGTTCGCCAGCGCGCGCTTGATCTCCGAGGCGCTGCGGGTGGAATCCGCCGCGGGAAGCTTGAGCAGGTTCTCGATGATTGCTGCGCGCGCCTTGATCTGTTCGCCGGCCTCAATTTCCCGGGCGGCGCGCGCGGCGTCGCGTGCGGTGAATACGGCATCCGTAGCTGCTTTGAACGCTCTCCACAGCGTACTCTCTTCGCGCCGCGGCAGGTGCAGGGCCTTGGCATGGGCTTGCCATTGCGCTTGCAGCTCGCGCACCTTGTCGAGGGCATCCCGCGCGAGCGGCTTCGACTCGCTGAGGATCTTCGCGGCGGTGATGAGTTGTTCACGCTCTCGGCTTGCCTCGCGATAGGCTAGGGTCAGCGGGGCCTCCAGCGCCTGGAGGGCCGCCGCGTAACGCGTCGTCACCGCGTTGTCGCCCTTTTGTGCCTGGCGCGGCACGGTATGCTCCACCGGACCCAATTTACGCCAGGCGATTTTGGCTTCCTCAAGGGTGCGGGCGATCGTGCGCCAGTCCCGCCGTCCGCCTGCCGCTGAGGCAGGAGCAGGAGGGTCCCCCTCTTCCTGCGCGGCGGGGAAAAATTTCGCCTGCGCGTTGACCAGCCCATCGATGACCCGGTTGCGTGCGACGAGATTCTCGTTGCGCGCAATTCTAAGTCTATCCAGATGTGCCGCCACCGGTACGTAGGCGGCCGTCAAGGCGCCGTCAAAGGCGAGCCATATTGCCTTGTTGGTCGCGCCGCCGAGTTTGTCCAGTTCTTTCCAGCGGTCGCGCAGTTTGTCGATGGCATCGGCATGCGCCTTGAGCGCGACTTTTTCGCCGGCCATCTTCGCGAGAACCTGCGCCTCAGCCACCAGCTCCTCGCGCCGCTGTCCGCCGCTCCAGCGCTGCCAATCGCGCAGGCGCACGTGTTCCTGGCGGAGGGATTCGATGCGCTTCGCAAGCGCAGCATCCACCGGGCCGGGTTTGAGCGCGTTATCGATCGCTGCCATCAGGCGCGTCAGCTCCGCCACCTGTCCTGCGGCGTGCGCCGCTTCGGCCAACTCGACATGACGCTGCATTGCGGCGAGGCGCCGTTTCTTCCGTTCGGCGCTCACGTCGCGCTCATGCACCCGGCGCGCATCGTGTTCGCGTTGCCGCTCCCCGCTGCATGCGTTGCGCCAGCCGGAAAAACGATGCGCAAGCAAGGTCTGCAAGTCAGCGTCCCGAACCTCCGGAAAACCGCGCCATTGCTCGATCTTCGCCTTTTCGACCGTTTCATCCGCAACGCCCGCAGCGGGCAAGGATTGCAGAAATTCGGCGCGCTGCACCACGCTTGAGGCGAGTGCCAGGACATGATTGGCGGCGTCGGTCTTTTCGACGTAGCGCGCATCGATTGCCGCGTCGCTCGCACCGGAAACCTGGTTCACTAATTGCAGCAGGGCTGCCGCCAGGGTCGCCGGCGCGGTCGCCGGCATGGCCGACGTCGGCGCCGTCCCGCCCCGAGCCACACCGGCGAGGCTTGCGGTCAGGGCGTGCATCGCGGCGTCCATGGCGGCAAGCCAGCGCGCAAGCGCCTGTTCACCCTCGCCGCCCTCACGCAATCTGGCGCCCAGTTGCTCGCGCGCCGCTGCAAATTCGGCAACCACTGCTTCATCGAGCAAGTCGACGTTCAACGCCGCCCAGGCATGATCCAGATCCACCAGACGATTGGCGGGAATCCTTTCCTGCTCGATCAAGGTGTGAGCACCTGCAATCAGAACCCGGGCTTCGGCGGCGGCTTCGCGTCTGGCGACGGCTGCCTGCCAGCGCGACTTTGCAGCGCGATACAGGCGCTTGTCCTGATCGCGAAATTCACGCGTCGCCCGTCCGAGCGCATCTTCTTGCGTCAGGCCCGCGAGCGCGGTCAGCTTCAGGTCGACGCCGGGCGCCTGATGTGCCAATTGCAGCAGCGCCTTGTCGTCCCCTTCTGCCGCGAGTATCTTTTCCCGCCAGGCTCGCAGGTCGGCTTCAGAAATCCCCGACAAAGGCCGTGCGCCGGGCTGATGCGGCACACAGCCCGGAGAGTGGACAGATGTGCCGTCCGGCGGCGTTGCCGCAGCAGGGACGGGCGTTACGTTTTTCTTGAACGCGTTTCCGAACATTCGGCGAGCGCCCTGAAACTAGACAGACTCATATTGTGACAATGTTCAGAATCATTGCAACTCCGTTGCAGCACCGGGCTTCCTGCACGCGTGAGTTACTCGTCAATGCGAGGGCTCTCCTCCTGGGCGAATTCCAGCGCGCAAACCGGCGCGTCAGCGTCCGGTTTTACAGGTTGTAGCCGGTCTCGTTGTGCAGCACGGTATCGAGGCCCTCCGTTTCCTCCTCCGACGTCATGCGCAGGCCGACCAGCGCATCGGTGACTTTGAGGAGCACGAAGGTGATCACGGCGCACCACGCCCCGACCGCCAGCACGCCGACAAGCTGTACCAGGACCTGGCTGCCCATCCCCATGCCTTCGGCATAGCCCACGCCGCCGAGCGCCGTCGCGGCGAACACTCCGGTGAGTATCGTGCCTAGGATGCCGCCGACCCCGTGCACCGGGAACACGTCGAGCGAATCGTCCACGTGCAGGGACCGTTTCATATAGTTGGTGGCGGTGAAGCAGACGATGCCAGCGGCTCCTCCTATGGCGAGGGCACCCAGCGGCCCGACGAAGCCGGAAGCCGGCGTGATCGTGCCGAGCCCCGCGACCATGCCGGTCACGATGCCGAGCACCGAGGGCTTGCCGTAGCGAATCCACTCGCAGAACATCCACGCGAGAGATCCCGTCGCGGCGCCGATGTGCGTGACCAGCATCGCCATGCCCGCGGAGCCGTCGGCCGCGAGCGCGCTGCCGGCATTAAAGCCGAACCAGCCTACCCAGAGCATGCACGCGCCGGTTACGGCCATGGTGAGGTTATGCGGCGGCATGGGCGTTTCGGGAAAGCCTCTCCGCCGCCCCAGCACCAATGCGGCAACCAGTGCCGCCATGCCCGCGTTCAGGTGCACGACCGTGCCGCCCGCGAAGTCCATGAGCCCCATGTCCTGCAGCCAGCCGTCGCCCCACACCCAGTGCGCGACCGGCGCATAGACCAAGAGCAGCCAGAGCAGGCTGAACAGCAGCATCCCGGCAAACTTCACGCGCTCGGCATAGGCGCCGACGACGAGCGCGGGCGTGATGATGGCAAAGGTCAACTGGAACATCGAAAACACGCTCTCCGGGATCGTGCCCTTGACCGTCTCGACCTGGATGCCGGACAGGAAGGATTTCCCGAACCCGCCATACCACGCATTCGCCGCGCCACCATCGCCAAATGCGATGCTATAGGCCACCACCACCCACGCGATGGTGACCATGCAGGTGATCGCAAAACACTGCATGAGGATCGAAAGCACGTTCTTGGAGCGCACCAGTCCGGCGTAGAACAGCGCCAGCCCGGGAATAGTCATGAACAGCACCAGTACCGACGAAGTGAGCAGCCAGGCGGTATTCGCCGTGTCCAGTGTTGGCGGCTCCGCCGCCACGGCCAGCGGCGCATGGAAGAGCGACGATACGAACAGCAAACCCGTCACAGGAAAGAAGCGCGGCTGGATTCTCATAGGGATAACGAGCGATGTGGATGTCGTAAGGGGTGACCGGCGAACTCCATCCCAGTCAGGCGTTTTTGTGCTTGTGCCCGGAAGTATAACCAAACCTGGCAGCGGCGGCGGAGCCACCCGCATGCAAAAATTGTCCGACGTCAAGTCGGCCGCATCGAACTCGATGCCCAACGTGCCATGGTCGAGTGTCGCGCCCGGTGTTTTTTCGGTTTATCGCGTGCCCCTCCCTGCACGTGCCGCGGCTGCTGCGAGCGTTTTGCGAATCATGGACTGCGCACTGCGCTTGGTCAAGCCGGGGCGAGCCGGTCGTACGATCTGTTCCTCGAATACGCGGAGTCGCTCGGGTTCAACACCTGTGTCGGCGGCTTCGACGAGCAGCTGGCGTGGGCCGCGCTCTTGCCGAGGCTGCTGTTATGGGGGGTGTGTTAGATCAGACATGACGATTTGCGCTCGCAATTTTACGAAAAGCCGCCCAAACTGTGATAGCCTAAAATCCACAAGCAGGCCGAGTTTGATAACGCGCAAGGACGATGCTTTTGCTTCAAAAGGTAAAGCGCCGCCTACCGATTCACCTGCATGTGCTGCTAGGTCGATGCAGAAATTTTCTCCTAACGAAATCGCGTGATGTGCTGGTTCCCAACTCCCTTTACGCCAATCTCAGCGAGTTCACCAGCCGCGACAACTGTCGCCGTTTTTTCGTCTTTACCTTGGGGCGATCGGGAAGCAACTTCCTTGCCAAGCTACTAAACGCTCACGCGGAGGTACTCTGTTTTCACGAGGGGGTACGAATTCAATCCTATCCCGTATATCCCATATCGGAGCGTGATCGAAACAGGTACGCCGCTTACCTTCTTCGAGACCGCTTCCACGATTCATATCACACAGTTGGAGACGTCGGCTCTCTTGCGATGGATAGTATTCTTCGCATTCCCCAAGGACTGGCGCACCGGAGCATCTTGTTTCGGCACCCGGTAAGGATGCTCCGGACAAAGATGGAAATGCTTCGTGAGGAACCTCGTGAGATAGACTCCGTTGACCAGATCGCGCTCCGAACGCAGCTTGAGGCGGCGGGCCTCCACGCGCTCACCACGGGTTCTTCGATGTCTGCGGAGGACATTTACTTTCTTTGGACGGCCGTCAATTGGCGAAGCATGGGGGCGGCAGCATTCCGATTTGATTCCGTCATACGATTGGAGGACCTCTCGGACGAACTTTATGCATCCAGGGTTCTTGGGGCCATTACAGGGGTTGAGTATGCATCTGCATTGATCGCCCAATTACTAAGGCGCAGGGTCAATACCCGAACGAATCAAGCCGAGCTGTCGGAGGTTGAGGTGCTGGAACAGCTTGGTACAAAGTACCGAGAGTGGTATTTGCAGATTGTTGAACCGGTCGCGTCGAAAATGGGATACGGACTTTACGAGCGGAAGGCATGACATTCATCGCGTGTCTCTCCCTGCACGTGCCGCGGGCTGCTCGAACGTTTTGCGAATCATGGACTGCGTACTGCACTTGGTCAGGCTGGGGCGAGCCGGTCGTGCGGTCAGCGCGCGGCGCGCAGATCGCGCGATGAAGAAGGAAACGGGAATATGCCTTGATACTTTGCCGACGATGCTGGAAGCGCGCTCGCTCTATGCTTCCCTGGGATTTTCGCCGTGCGCGCCGTACTACGACAACAGCTGCGTCGGCAGCGACTGCTTTGAGCTCAAGCTCCCACCGGTGACTCGCGAGTAGAGCGGGCGTGCTTTCAGAAAACCCGTGAAACGAGAGAATGATTAGCAACGGAATCACACGGAATTACACGGACAAAGACCCGAACCGGAAAGTGCGCTCTAGCCAACCGATAATTTCCGTGTGCTTCCGTGTGGTTCCGTGGCCGGGTTTTTTGCGATGGCTTCTGACGGTCACACGCCTGCGGCGCGGGATTTTTCAGAGAGCTTGGCGTTGAATCTTGCCGCGTCGATGACGAAGCGCTCGTGGGTGCCCTCGGCAATCTTATCCACGCCATCGTGCGCCGAGAGGGAGAACGCGAGCTTGCGCCCCTCTATCCGGTCGAGCCGCACGTCAACCGTTACGGTCAGGCCAGGCGGCGTCGCTGCCTGGTGAGAGAAGTTAACGTGGGTGCCCAGCGATTGCTCACGGGGCCAATCGAGATGCGGGCGCAGCGCTTCGAGGCAGGCCCACTCCATGAGGCCTACCATGTAGCCCGTCGCCAGCACCTCCGGCATCTGCTGGAACATCTCCGACTCGGGATAGAGGTGCGGCACTGTCTTGGTCGAGGGCACCTCGAACTTGAACTGGTAGGTAAGACCGGGCTGGAGAGTGTCTTTCATCGTGAACGGTAAGCGGTAAATGGAAGTCAACTGATGCGCGTCGGGGTCGCGATTTACGATTTACGATTCACGACGTAAACGGGATAGCTGGCGCCGGTCGCCGCTCGAAGGCGGCGCAACCTTCAGGACCTCCTCCATGTTGGTCATGCCCGCAGCGACCTTCAACGCGCCGCTCAGACGCAACGGCTTCATGCCTTCCTTGTAGGCCGTCTCCTGCAGCACCGTGAGGTCGGTCTGCGGCGTGACGGCTTTCTTCAGCTCGCCCGTCATCACCATCGTCTCGTAGATGCCAACGCGCCCCCGGTAGCCGGTCATCCGGCATTCGAGGCAGCCATTGGCATTGTAGGTCGAGCCCTTGGGCTTGGC
This sequence comes from Betaproteobacteria bacterium, assembly GCA_029863175.1. Next base: position 36,094 of record JAOTVX010000024.1, read on the forward strand.
CGCCTTCCAGGGCGAGACGAGATGCTCCCAGGTAGCGTCTTCCAGAGTCTGCGGCTGTTTGCAGTGAGGGCAGAGCGTACGCAGCAGCCGTTGCGCCAACACGCCCAGGATCGTCGACTGCAAAAGGTACGAAGGGACACCAATGTCGAGCAGGCGCGTGATGGCCGACGGCGCGTCATTGGTATGAAGCGTGGAGAGCACGAGGTGGCCGGTCAGCGCCGCCTGGATCGCCATTTCGGCAGTCTCCAGGTCGCGGATCTCGCCGATCATGACGATATCGGGATCCTGGCGCATGAGCGTGCGGATACCGCTCGCGAAATTAACGCCGATAGCGGAGTGCACCTGCATCTGGTTGAACGTGGGCTCGACCATTTCGATCGGATCCTCCACCGTGCACACGTTCACCTCCGGCCGCGCGAGCTGCTTGAGCGTGGAGTAGAGCGTGGTGGTCTTGCCGGAGCCGGTCGGACCCGTGACCAGGATGATGCCGTGGGGCTGTTGCACCATCTGGTTCCACTTGCCTTCGTCCTCTTCGGAGAAACCCAGCTCCCTATAATCCTTGACCAGATTCTCGGGGTTGAAGATCCGCATCACGAGCTTCTCGCCGAATGCGGTGGGCATCGTTGACAGCCGCAGTTCGACTTCCTCATTGTCCGGCGTCACGGTTTTCAACCGGCCGTCCTGCGGTCGCCTTTTTTCGACAACGTCCATCCGTCCAAGCACCTTGATGCGGCTCGTCATGGCCCCCATCACGGGCGTAGGGATCTGGTAGACCTGGTGCAGCTGGCCGTCGATCCGGAAGCGCACGTTGCTCGCGTCCCGCCGCGGCTCGAGGTGGATGTCGCTGGCGCGCTGCTCGAATGCGAAATTGAAGAGCCAGTCGCAGATATGGACGATGTGCTGGTCGTTGGCGTCGAGCTTGCCGCTGCGGCTCAGCTGAACGAGCTGCTCGAAGTTGGTAACGTCGCTGAGTGCGCCTTTGTCCTGTTTCGTCGCGCCCTTCACGGAGCGCGCGAGATTGTAGAACTCGACGATGTAGCTCTGGATGTCGTGGGGATTCGCGACGACGCGCTTGATCTCGAGTCGCAGCACCTGTTGCAGCGAGTCCTCCCATTCGCGCACGTACGGCTCGCACGTTGCGATCGTCGCCTCGCGCGTGGTTATGCTGATGGGAAGGATCTTGTAGCGCTCGGCGTAGGCGCTCGACATCACTTTCGTGACGGCCGCGAAATCGATCTTGAACGGATCGATGTGCAGGTAGGGCAGGCCGCTCTTGTCCGCGAGCCACTGGGTCAACGTCTCGACGTTGAGCAGCTTGGTGGGGTGGCGCGGATCCTTCCATTTCTGGTCCGCAATGACGATCAGCGGGTGCACGGCGGTGCGCGCGAGCCGCCGGTCCTTGGCAAGCTGGTCGGCCACGTCCTTGGGCACTAAGCCGTCGGCCGCGAGATCCGCAAGCACCTGCACGAGCTCGAGACGGCGCTCCGAGGACTGCGGCTGCACGGCCTTAATGGTGGGCATGGCGGATCGATCCTGAGCCATCGCAGACGATAACGCCATATTCTATCAGTGAGTTACCTAGTGAAGTTGAGACTTGATTCGCATACTGTCCGGATCTTATGCTGGACACAGGTTGTTCAGTGTCCGCGTCGAGCAACGCGACGGACGGATGCCCGGAGCGAGCCACGCGTACGCGGGCACGCGCCGGAATGTTTCGTGGCGGTGATGAAGGGCGCCGCACGCGGGGACGTCGCCGCGCGGAACGCAGACGAAGGAGGGGGGCGGTTGGGCGGGACGGCAGGCTATAATCGCTCCATCGATTGGCATTTGCCGCGAGGAAAAGATCACCCGCCTAGGAGTTTGTCGGACTTAGCTCCGACAAACTCCTTAGGCAAAACCGCTTGCACGGAAATCGAGGCAAAAAGCAATGAAAACTTCATTTCGAGCCTACCCGTCCGCCCTTTGCAGGCCAATAAGGGTCGCTATCCGGGCTTTCATTCGAAATCCGCAGGCGGTTTTGCTGTTAACAGCCTGTCCGACACGTAAGTCCGACAGGCTGCTAGTCAAAGCCGTTCACATCTCGCTTTTTTGTGTCCTGACGTCTGCCGCAGGCGCAGCCCCTGGCGCGGATACGCCGGCGTCGGTACGTGTGATCGAACCGGGGGAACTCACGCTTCTCAGCCACACGGTGGTGCAGCGCCTCTGGACGGGGACCTGGCGCTCGGCCTTCTGGACGACGACCCACGACACCTCGAACGTCGCGATCGCGATGCTGACCCGCGAGGCCGCGAAGCTCGGCGCCAACGCTGTTACCCACCTGTACTGTTTCCGCGACGACGGCGCGTGGTTTTCGCCCGCAGGCTATTTCTGCTCCGGACTCGCAATAAAGCTCAAATAGCGTTAATGCGAGACGCTTCGCACCGGATTAACTTCGCGCGTTCGAACGGACGTGGTGCGCCGCTCAACGCGCGGACTCTCTAGCGCAGGGATGCGTTGATACGCTCGAGCATCACGCTGCCGGGGCAGAGCTCGCGCTCGGCGAGCTGATTGAGCGGGGTGTCCACCGTGTTGAGGTACTGGTGGAGATCGGCTGCGTCCGGCTTGAGGTAAAGCAATCCGGTCACCACTTCGCCCTTGGCCGCGCGCTCCTGGAGATAGTTCATCACCCTGACGCGGTCGGTCGGATCGTACTCCGGCGCGAGCTTTCTCAGGCGCAGCACGGAGCCGTCGTGTTGCGTTACCTCGACGACCTCACCCGGCGCGTAATCCGCCGTGATCTCCTCCCGCCCCTCGATGAAATCGAGACGGTTCACCGCCTCGTTGTGCTGGCGCACGTAATCGTAGCTCTTGGTCGAGCCGGGATGGTTGTTAAAGGCGACGCAGGGCGAAATGACGTCGATGAAGGCAGCGCCCCGGTGCTCGATCGCCGCCGTGATCAGGGGCACAAGCTGTTGCTTGTCGCCGGAGAAGCTGCGGCCGACGAACGTCGCGCCCAGCATGAGCGCAAGCCCGATCATGTCGACCGGCTCGTCGGTGTTGGTCACGCCGCGCTTCGACTTGGAGCCCTTGTCGGCAGTCGCGGAGAACTGGCCCTTGGTCAGGCCGTAGACCCCGTTGTTTTCGACGATATAGACCATGTTGACACCGCGCCTCATGCAGTGCGCGAACTGGCCGATGCCGATGGAAGCCGAGTCGCCGTCGCCCGAGACACCCAGGTAGATCAGCTCGTGGTTGGCCAGATTGGCGCCGGTTACTACCGAAGGCATCCGTCCATGCACGCTGTTGAAGCCGTGCGAATTGCCCAGGAAGTAGGTCGGAGTCTTGGACGAGCAGCCGATGCCCGAGAGCTTCGCTACGCGGTGAGGTTCGATATCGAGTTCCCAGCACGCCTGCACGATCGCTGCGCTGATCGAGTCGTGCCCGCAACCCGCGCACAGCGTCGAGATCGCGCCCTCGTAGTCGCGGCGGGTGTAGCCGATCTGGTTCTTGGCGAGCGTCGGGTGATGCAGCTTGGGCTTGGCGAGGTATGTCATGACACGGCCTTCCTGATCGGGACCACGGTGCGTGCCCTTGCATGCTGCGAGATCTGGTCCACGATGGAGCGCGCGGTGATCGGCGTGCCGTCGTAGTGCAGTATCGAGATGAGACGCGCGGGGTTCACCTTGGCTTCGTTGATGAGCAGCGTCTTCAGCTGCGCGTCGCGGTTCTGTTCGACGACGAAGACCCACGGATGCGATGCCACGAAATCCGCGATCTCGTCCTGAAACGGGAAACCGCGCACCCGGAGCGCGTTGACGTGAATGCCGCGTTCGGACAGCACGTCGAGCGCTTCCTGCATGGGCGAGCTCGTGGAGCCGTAGTAGATGGCGCCGAAACGGGCCGGCTTGGCCGCCGGCGTGAGCAGCGGTTTGGGGACCAGCGTCTTGGCCGTCTCGAACTTGCGCGCCAGGCGCTGCATATTGTCGATATAGTCCGGTCCGGTTTCGCTATAGCGGGCGTAGCGGTCCTTGGAGGTGCCGCGGGTGAAATAGGCGCCGCGCGTGGGATGCGTTCCCGGCAGGGTCCGGTAGGGAATGCCGTCGCCGTCGACATCGAGATAGCGCCCGAACTCCTTCCCGGCCTCGAGTTCGTCGTAGCTCGTGACCTTCCCGCGGTCGTAGGTGCGGGTGTCGTCCCACTGGAAGGGGTCGCACAGCCGCGTATTCATGCCGATGTCGAGGTCGGTCATGACGAAGACCGGTGTCTGCAGGCGGTCGGCAAGATCGAAGGCCTGGGCGGTGAGCTCGAAGCACTCGGTGGGATCCTCGGGGAGAAGCATGATGTGCTTGGTGTCTCCGTGCGAGGCATACGCGCACGAGAGCAGATCGGATTGCTGGGTGCGCGTTGGCATGCCGGTCGACGGCCCGCCACGCTGCACGTCGATCAGCACCACCGGGATTTCGGCGAAATACGCAAGCCCGATGAATTCCTGCATGAGCGAGATGCCCGGTCCAGACGTGGCCGTGAAGGCGCGCGCGCCATTCCAGCCGGCACCGATGGCCATGCCGATGGAAGCGAGCTCGTCCTCGGCCTGGATGATGGCGGAACGCTGTTTGCCGGTCGCCGGATCGGCCCGGTACTTCTGGCAGTGGCGCGCGAAGGCTTCCGCGAGCGATGACGACGGCGTGATCGGATACCAGGCGCAGACGGTGGCGCCGCCATAGAGCGCGCCCAGCGCGGCGGCGCTGTTGCCGTCGACGAAAATCCGGTTGCCAACCGCGTTGGCCCGCTGCACCCTGATCCCGATCGGGCAGGAGAAATGCTCGGTCGCATAGTCGCGCCCGAGCCGCAGCGCCTTGATATTGGACTGGAGCAGCGTTTCCTTTCCCTTGTACTGCTCCGAGAACAGCCGCTCGATCTCACCCGCATCGATGTCGAGCAGCGCCGACAGCGCGCCCACGTAGATGATGTTCTTGAACAACTGCCGCTGCCGCGGGTCGCTGTAGGTCGCGTTGCAGATTTCGGTCAGCGGCACACCGATGAGGTTCACATCGTCGCGGAACTTCGATTTTGGCAGCGGCTTGGAGTTGTCGTAGAACAAATAGCCGCCGGCCTCGATCTCCTTCGCGTCCTTGTCCCAGGTCTGGGGGTTCATGGCGACCATCAGGTCGACGCCCCCGCGCCGGCCCTGGTAGCCCCGCTCGGTGACCCGCACCTCGTACCAGGTGGGCAGGCCCTGAATGTTGGAAGGGAAGATGTTGCGCGGCGAGACCGGAACGCCCATGCGCAGAATGGAGCGCGCGAAGAGCTCGTTGGCGCTGGCCGAGCCCGATCCGTTCACGTTGGCGAACTTGACGACAAAATCGTTGACTGCCTCGACTGGTTTCATTTCCGGTCTTCCTCAAGCCGCCTTGCGCGCCGGGGTGCGGCATGCCGGGCCGGCGTGCGTCATGTCTAGCAGGAATTTTTGCATGTCCCACGCGCCGGTGGGGCAGCGCTCCGCGCACAGGCTGCAGTGCAGGCAGACATCCTCGTCCTTTGCCATGATGCGCCCGGTTTTTAACGCGTCCGAGACGTAAAGATCCTGCGTTGCGTCGGCCGCCGGCGCATTGAGCCGCTTGCGCAGATCGGCCTCTTCTCCGTTCTCGGTGAAGGTGATGCAGTCCATGGGGCAGATGTCGACGCAGGCGTCGCACTCGATGCACAGCTTGCCGGTGAAGACCGTCTGCACGTCGCAGTTGAGGCAGCGCTGCGCCTCGGCGAAGCCGCTCTTCGGGTCGAAGCCGAGCTCGACTTCGACCTTGATGTCCTTCAGCGTGAGCTTCTTGTCGCGCCAGGGCACCTGGTAGCGATTGGCGAGCGAGATGTCGTTGTCGTAGCTCCACTCGTGGATGCCCATCTTCTGGGACATGAGCGATATCCCGGGCGCCGGTCGTTCGCGCACGTCCTCGCCGTTGAGCAGCTTGTCGATCGAAATTGCAGCGTCATGACCGTGGGCCACCGCCCAGATGATGTTCTTGGGGCCGAACGCGGCGTCGCCGCCGAAAAAGACGTTGGGAACGCTCGCCTGCAGGGTGGCCGTATCGACTTTCGGCATGCCCCACTGGTCGAACTCGATGCCGGCATCGCGCTCGATCCACGGAAAAGCATTTTCCTGGCCGACGGCGACGAGCACGTCGTCGCACTCGAAATGCTGGTCGGGCTCTCCGGTTGGCACAAGCTTGCGCCGGCCTTTTGCATCGTACTCCGCGCGCACCTTCTCGAAGGTGATTCCCGTCAGGCGGCCGTTGTCATGGGTGAAGGCCTTGGGCACAAGGTAGTTGAGGATGGGGATGTCCTCGTGCATGGCGTCCTCCTTCTCCCATGGCGACGCCTTCATTTCCTCGAAGCCGGAACGGACGATGACCTTCACGTCTTCGCCCCCGAGACGGCGGGACGTGCGGCAGCAATCCATCGCCGTGTTGCCGCCGCCCAGCACGATTACGCGTTTGCCGATGCTGGTGACATGGCCAAACGAGACCGAGGAGAGCCAGTCGATGCCGATGTGAATGTTCGCCGCCGCCTCCTGCCGGCCGGGCACATCCAGATCGCGGCCCCGCGGTGCGCCGCAGCCGACAAATATGGCATCGTAGCCCTCGGACATCAGTTGCTTCAGGCTGTCGATCTTCGTGCCGCCCCGGAACTCAACACCGAGGCCGAGTATGTAGCCCACTTCCTCGTCGATCACTTCGAGTGGCAGACGAAAGCGCGGTATCTGAGACCAGATCATGCCGCCGGCACGCGGATCCTGGTCGAACACCGTTACCTGATAGCCCAGTGGCGCAAGATCGCGCGCGACGGTGAGCGAGGCAGGACCGGCGCCGATGCAGGCCACGCGCTTGCCGTTCTTGCGCTGCGGCGCCTTGGGCAACCGGTCGCTGATGTCTTCCTTATGGTCCGCGGCAACGCGCTTCAGTCGGCAGATCGCCACCGGCTCTGCCTTCTCGGTGTTGCGTTCCTCGACGCGCCCGCGCCGGCATGCCGGCTCGCACGGCCGGTCGCAGGTTCGCCCAAGAATTCCGGGGAAGACGTTCGACCACCAGTTGACCATGTAGGCATCGCCGTAGCGGCCTGCCGCGATCATCCGGATGTATTCGGGAACGGGGGTGTGAGCCGGACAGGCCCACTGACAATCGACAACTTTATGAAAATAGTCGGGAACGCCGATATCTGTCGGTTTCAAACGTACTCCTTGCTGCGCTCTTTTTACTTAGCGGCTGTGTCATCAGTTAAATGACAGCGAATGGGCCCGATAAGTTCTCTGAATATTACCTGTAAGTGGCCGTTTTGAAAAGCTTTCTGACTTGAGTCTGAGGGTGTGACGTCCGTCGCACTCGAAGCGAGAATCGGTGCGGTTTGAGACAGTTATCCGACCGCCGCGGCACGCGCCAGGCCTGTTAATTGGCGCGCAAGCAACGGCTGCAACCGTATAGAACTTTGAATTTTCGTCGAAGTCTGAATAGTGGCTCTCCGGCCGCAGAATAACCACAATTCGCTTAGGGAGAAACCCCATGGAATGGCTCCTCGACCCGAATGCCTGGATCGCGCTGGTCACGCTGACGGCACTCGAAATCGTGCTGGGCATCGATAACATCATCTTCATCTCGATCCTCGTCGGACGGTTGCCGGAGCACCAGCGTGCGAAAGCGCGCACGATCGGGATCACGCTCGCCATGGTTTCGCGCATCGGCCTCCTGCTCTCCCTCGCCTGGATGATGACGCTGACCGAGCCATTGTTCAGCCTTTTCGGCCGGGAGATTTCCGGACGTGACCTGATCCTGATCGGAGGCGGGCTGTTCCTGCTCTGGAAGAGCGTCCACGAGATTCACAACTCGCTCGAGGGCGAGGAGACGGCGACGGACGAGACGGGGCGGCGCCTTGCCGCAGGCTTTGGCGCGGTCATCGCGCAGATTGCGATTATCGACATCGTGTTTTCGCTCGATTCGGTCATCACGGCGGTGGGCATGGTGGACGAGATCTCGATCATGGTCATCGCGATCGTGGCGGCCGTAGGCGTCATGCTGGTGGCGGCGCGTCCGATCGGCGAGTTCGTCGACCGCCACCCGACGATCAAGATGCTGGCGTTGTCGTTCCTGATCCTCGTTGGCGTGGCCCTGATCGGGGAGGGCTGGGACCTTCACATCGCGAAAGGCTACATCTATTTTGCAATGGCTTTCTCGGTGGCGGTCGAGATGCTCAACATCCGGATGCGCGCGAAAAGACGCAGGCGGGTAGAGCCGCTGCATTTGCGCAAGAGCCTTCGCGAAGAGCGGGAGGAAACCGCCTGAGCCGTTCGTCGATGCGCTACCGTCAGAAGTACGCGGTGGCGCTCATGGTGCATCCGCCGGCCGGGTTCGCCACCCATAGCGCAACCTTGGAGCTGTCCGCCGTCGGCGCGCCATTCACGGTGAAGCGCTCGAAATGGAAGAGCGGGTGCAAGGCGCGGTATTCCAGCTGGCGCACGGGCCGCGAGTCATTGCGGCGGCACAGATCGAGTAACAGGACGGTCTGCAACGGGCCGTGGACGATCAGCCCCGGATAACCTTCCTCGTTACGGCAATACTCGATGTCGTAATGGATCCGGTGAGCGTTGAAGATCAGCGCCGAGAAGCGGAACAGCATGATTTGATCGGCGATGACCTCGCGGCGCCATGCGGCGTCGGCCGGTGCCGGCTTGAGCGGCGGGGGCGGGTCGCCGGGCCGCGGCGCATCCCGGTAAACGATATCGTGCTCTTCGATCACCGCGGCGCTGCCCGAGGCCGTGATGGTGTGGCGCACGGTGACGAACACGAGATTGCCGGTGCGTCCCTGCTTGCTCTCGACCGACACAATTTCCGAATCAAGCCGTGCCGTTTCCCCTACCTTGAGAGGCCGCGCGAACTCGATACGGCCGCCCGCCCACATCCGCCGTGGCAGTCGTACGGGGGGCAAGAAATCCCCGCGCCGGGGGTGGCCGTCCGATCCTATCTCGGAGGCCGGGCTGGCTTCGAGAAAATACAGCCAGTGCCAGCCCAGGGGAACCGCATCACCCGCGCGGGGCTCCGGCTCGCGGCGATCGAGCGTTGCGTCCAGCGCCGCGAGCGGCCATGGCGTGACCACGTCGGTCACGCTGCGTTGGTTTCCAATCCAGTCCTTGAGTTCCGTGCGCTCACTCACCGGTATCGTCCTCCCTGTTCAACTGTGACGATGCGTCCGGGCTTGCCGCTGCGCTGCCAACGATTGGATCATTCGAGACTCGTCATGGTCGCGAGAAGGAAGCCTGCGCGACGCCTATTATGGTCCGAATAGCGCGAGATCGGCCTGCGGGCTCTTATGCATGGCTTCGACATCATGCCCGACGCCCGGGACCTCGACGAGGCGCCAGTAAGGGAATCGCTCCCGGTCCAGCAATGGCAACACAAGCAACATCCCGCTGCCTCTTACGGAAGGGGCGCGGCCATGCAGGCTGCGGAAAAGATTTTTGCAAAGTATCCGCGCTTGGCGCAGCGCCGCACGAATCAGGCCAAGGTGCTCTCCGGCGGCGAGCGTCGCTTGCTGGAAATCTCGCGTGCGCTCGTGATGGAGCCGGAGGTGCTGCTGGTCGACGAGCCCTCGATCGGGCTCGAGCCGCGCTTCATCGACATGGTGTTCGAGATTCTCTATGACCTGCAGAACAACGAAGGCAAGACCATCATCATGGTCGAGCAGAACGCCAAGAAGGGTCTTGAGTTCGCGGACATCGGCTACGTGCTGGTCGACGGTGTGACCGCCATTGCCGGGCCAGGAAAAGAGTTACTCAAGAATCCGGAAGTCGGGCGGCTGTTCCTCGGCGGCTGAGCCGCGCTCCGCGTCAATCAGCCTTTTTGGAATTCCGATTCGGGCCCGTCCCGGAGCCCGCGCGCGGGTGTCGTGCGGCGCGGCTGAATATCATTGACGCCCCGCGCGCCATTTGAGTGACGAGTGACGAGTGATGAGTGATGAGTGATGAGTGATCGGTGATGTGCTGAATTGTTTGCGTCCGCAGGGTCGTTTGTCCGTCACCCATCACCCATCACCGCTTCAGGGGTTCGATGGTGCCCATGTGGAACTGAAATTCTCCCCGGCGGCAGTCGGAGAAGTAGTGCTGGAGAGTATTGCGGACCGTGGCAAAGGCGAGCTGGTCCCAGGGAATCTCCGCCTCGGTGTAGAGCCCGACCTCGAGGGTTTCGGCGCCCGGGTGCACGCTGGCGTCGAGCAGGCGGGCGCGGAACAGCATATAGACCTGGCCGATGTGCGGGATGTTGTAGACCGCGTAGAGCGGTCCGATTTCGACGCGCGCGTTGGCTTCTTCCAGCGTTTCGCGCTCGGCGCCCTGCTCGACGGTTTCCCCTTTCTCCAGGTAGCCTGCGGGCACCGTCCACAGGCCATGGCGCGGCTCGATCGCCCGCCGGCACAGCAGGACCCGGTCATCCCACTCAACGATGCAGCCCACGACCATGCGCGGGTTCTGGTAGTGAATGACATGGCAAGCGTCGCAGACGTGGCGTTCAAGCGTATCGCCGGGAGGCACGCGCAGCGCCACCGGGGCGCCGCATTGGCTGCAGAACTTCATGGCTTGGGGATTTTCTTCGAGTCGTTACTATACGGTAACATCGGGGCCGGGGAAAACCGGACTGCGGAGCGCCTGAAGAATCCGCTTTCATCGACCGCGGGCTGTTCGAGATCGCCTTGGTGCAGTCGCGCGTAAGCGGCATTGTGAGCGCGGCCGGACCTTCGGTTTTATTTCACCGATGCGGACGGGGATTTTTCATCGCAGGCTCCCGATTATCCGCTCGTCTGGCTGGTGAAGGCAGGGGCAAGGTGCCGTGGGGCGAGCGCATTCAGCTCAACTAAGACCCCGTGAGTCGTGAGTGGTGATTCGTGAGTCGACTCCAATACATTGCTGCGTTTGCGCTGCTCATTGCGACGGGCGCGGGACAGGCGGCGCTCGCACCGGGCGATCACGAGTTTTCGGTCAGGCACGATGGGCTGCGCCGGACCTATCTCGTCTATGTCCCGCCGCAGACCGCAGCGGGCGGGCGTTTGCCCGTCATTTTGAATTTTCACGGTGGTGGCGGCAACGCCAAGACGCAGAAATGGTATTCGCGGATGGACGAAACCGCGGCGCGCGAGGGTTTTGTCGCGGTGTACCCGAACGGCACTGGGGGTTTTGCCGGGCGCTTTCTTACCTGGAACGCAGGTATGTGCTGCGGCTCGGCGGCGGCAAGGCGCGTGGACGATGTCGGTTTTATTCTGGCGGTGCTGGATGATCTTGCCCGGCGAACACGGATCGACTCGACCCGGGTTTACGCAACGGGTCTCTCGAACGGTTCTATGATGGCCTATCGGCTGGCGGCCGAGGCGTCCGATCGCATTGCTGCCGTGGCGGGCGTGGCCGGTGCAGTGACACTGCCGCGATTCAAATCGGCGCGTCCCATGCCAGTCATGCACATTCATAGCGTCGACGACGAGCGTGCGCTCTACCGCGGAGGGCTCGCGCCAGCCTTCCCGTGGACCAATACCCGTGTGTTGCACCCACCGGTCGCGGCCATGCTCGAGAAATGGCTGGCGCACGATGGTTGCCCCGCGAAGCCAGACATAACGGCAACAGTCAAAGGCCATCCAGGTGCCGCTGATGCCGCACATACGGCAACGCGCTCGACCCATGGGCCATGCCGCGCGGGCACCGAGGTCGTTTTGTGGAAGCTAACCGGTGCCGGGCACGTCTGGCCCGGCGGGCAGCAGGACTTCCTGCCGTTGCTCCTTGGCAGCGGGACGCGCGTTATCAATGCTAACAACGAGATGTGGACTTTTTTCGCGCGTTTCCGCCGCGAGTGATCAAGATCCGAGCACGAGGTCGTCAAGGCTGCGGTGCGGCGCCGCTCGACGGCGACTTGTAGGGACTTCGCTCGTTGAGTTCGTCGACGTAGTCAACGATACCGCGCGCTTCCCGCACCAGATGTTCCTCGATTGCATTCGCGAACTCTGGATGCGCGAGCCAGTGCGCCGAACAGGTTTCGACCGGCACCAATCCCCGCGCAAGTTTGTGTTCCCCTCTGGATCCGCCCTCGAAGGTTTCAATCCCGCGCGCGATGCAGTAATCGATCCCCTGGTAGTAACAAGCCTCGAAATGCAGGGCCGGATGGTATTCCAGCGCGCCCCAGTAGCGCCCGCATAACCGCTGTCCGTTGCGCACGTTCAGCGAGGCGGCGACAGGCGTGCCGTCGCGCTCGGCGACAATGAGGACCATGTGCTGCGCCAGCTCGCGACCAATGCGGCAGAAGAACTCGAGGTTGAGATACGGGCTCGAGTGGTGCTCGCGATACGTTTGGCGATAGCAGCGGTTGAAGAATGCCCAGTCACGTTCGCTGATGTCCGTTCCCTCGAGCCAGCTAAAGCGGATGCCGGCGTCGCTCACCTTGCGGCGCTCCTGCTTTACCTTCTTGCGTTTGGTATGGTTGAACCCGGCCAAAAAGGCGTCGAAATTCGCGTAACCCTGATTGACCCAGTGAAATTGCACGGTCGTCCTGGCAAGCATGCCGTGCGCATACAGCCGTTGCGCGTCGCCGCGCGTGGGAAAGAGGCAATGCAGCGAGGAAACCCGCAGCTCGCGCGCCAGGGCGAGCGCCGCACCGATCAGGCGGTCATGGTCCTGTTCGCTTCCGGCGAGAATGCGCGCGCCCGTGACGGGTGTGAAGGGGATCGCGCAAAGCAGCTTCGGATAGTAATCGAGGCCATGCCGGTGGTAGGCATCGGCCCACGCCCAGTCGAACACGTACTCGCCATATGAGTGGGACTTGACGTAGAGCGGCATGGCGCCGGAAAGCCGCGCCCCCGACTTCAGCAGGAGATAGACCGGCGCCCACCCCGTCGCTTCGCTGGCGCAGCCGGTCTCGTGCAGCGCCGAAAGGAACTGGTGCGTCAGGAACGGATCGTCTCCTGCAAGCCGGTTCCATTCATCGGCCGGCACGGCGGCGAGCGAATCACAGACCTCGAGTTCCAAGTCTTTCGGCACGTTCGAGCAGATGGGAAGAGACGGGCGAATGATATATTAGAGCCCCTAAGATAACGAAACACACGCGCGTTTCGTTAGCTTAGGGGCTCTTGGCGAAATGAAGATTGCGATTGCGCAGATGAACGCGACGGTCGGCGACCTGGCGGGCAACGTTGCCCGCATCGCCGAGTTTGCCGACCGTGCGCGCCGGTCCGGTGCCGACCTGCTGGTGACGCCCGAACTAGCCCTGTGCGGCTACCCTCCCGAAGATCTGTTGCTGCGCGACGATTTTCTCGAGGCCTGCGACGAGGCGCTGCGCGACCTGGCGGCGCGCGTGAGTGACGTGACGCTGGTGGTTGGCCATCCCCGCGCCGAGGAGCGCAAACGCTACAACTCGGCTTCGATCATCCAGGGCGGAAAGGTCATCGGTCTCTACGACAAGTTCCGATTGCCCAATTACACGGTGTTCGACGAGGAGCGCTATTTCGAGCCGGGCGCGAAGCCATGCGTTTTCGGCATCGACGGGGTCAGCTTCGGTGTCAATATTTGCGAGGACACGTGGGGATCGGAGGGTCCTGCCACGGCGCGCCGCAGGAGTTCTCTGCGCGACGAGCGCGTGGGCATCAATATTTGCGCGGACTCGTGGACTGCCGAGGCGCCGCGAGCGACGCGCGACGCCGGCGCCGGCGTGTTGCTGGTCTTGAACGCCTCCCCGTACCACGTGGGCAAGCAGACCGTGCGCTACGACGTCATGCGTGAACGCGTGGCGGAGACCGGCATGCCCCTGGTCTACGTCAACATGGCGGGCGGGCAAGACGAGCTCGTCTTCGACGGCGCGTCGTTCGTGTTAAACCGCGATGGGGTGATCACGCACCAGCTGCCCATGTTCGAGGAGGCGCTGGGACTCGTGACGCTCACCGACGGCGACCCGCAGCGCGGGGAGATCGCGCCCGAGCTCTCGACCGAGGCTGAGGTCTACGGGGCGCTGGTTACCGGCGTGCGTGACTATATCGACAAGAATGGGTTTCCCGGCGCGATTATCGGCACCTCGGGCGGAATCGACTCCGCGCTGACGTTGGCCATAGCGGTCGACGCCCTCGGGACCGATCGCGTGCGTGCGGTGATGATGCCCTCGCAATACACCGCCGGCATTAGCGTGGAGGACGCGCGGGCGGAGGTGGGGGCGCTCAAGGTCCGATACACGGAGATCGCGATCAAGCCGATTTTCGACGCGTTCCTGGCAGCGCTGGCCGGCGAGTTCAAGGGGTTGCCTGCGGATGTCACGGAGGAGAACCTGCAGTCGCGGATCCGTGGCACGTTGCTGATGGCGTTCTCGAACAAGACGGGAGCGTTGGTGCTCACCACGGGCAACAAGAGCGAGATGGGAACCGGCTACGCGACGCTTTATGGAGATATGGCCGGCGGCTTCGGCGTGCTGAAGGACATCAACAAGATGATGGTGTATCGGCTGGCTCGCTATCGCAACAGCGTCGCTCCGGTCATACCCCAGCGGGTGATCGAGCGCGCCCCGTCAGCCGAGCTGCGTCCCGACCAGACCGATCAGGACAGCCTCCCGCCGTACGCGGTGCTCGACGCCATCATGGAGGCGTACGTCGAGAGCGATATCAGTCCGAAGAAGATCATTGAACATGGCTTCGCCCCTGCAGACGTCGAGCGTGTGGTACGGCTGGTGCGCGGTAGCGAGTACAAGCGACGCCAGGCCCCGGTTGGTGTGCGGATAACGCCGCGCGGTTTCGGCAAGGACTGGCGGTTCCCGATCACCAACAAGTTCCGGCACCGATTCGATTAGGATTTCGTCGAACCATAGCTCGACGAAATCCTCAGGCAGGACTCCCCGCCGGAAAACAGCATGAAGGAATTTGTCGGTCTAAAGCCGACAAATTCCTGCCTGTGTTATCCTTAACGTAAACAGCGGACGCCAATGTTGCGGAGGGGCCCCATGAAAAAAATCGAAGCCATCTTCAAACCATTCAAGCTCGACGAGGTGCGCGAGGCGCTCTCCGAGATCGGTGTGAGCGGCTTAACCGTGACGGAAGTAAAGGGCTTCGGTCGGCAGAAGGGGCACACCGAGCTCTACCGCGGGGCCGAATACGTGGTCGATTTCCTGCCCAAGGTCAAGCTCGACGTCGTAGTCCCGGACAAGCTGCTGGAGGGCGCAATTGATGCGATCGTCAAGGCCGCTCGTACCGGCAAGATTGGGGACGGCAAGATTTTCGTCAGCAATGTCGACCAGGTGCTTCGCATCCGCACCGGCGAGACCGACGAGGCAGCCATCTAAAGGATGAAGGCGGAAGGCAGAAGGCGGAAATGTAAGACGTCTTTGCGATCCTTCATCCTTCTGACTTCTGACTTCTGCCTTTGAGAAGCACTACCACAGCTCCGCCGCCGCCATCCGGCGGCTTTGCCTGACAAAACGCGAGAACGTCGTCCCGCCGCATCAGCCACCCGGCTACCTTGCGCTTGAGCACCGGCTCGCGGTTTTTCGAGCGCAGCCCTTTCCCGTGCACGATGCGAACACACCGGAGATCCCGGCGCGCGCAGTGAGCGAGAAACTGCGCGAGAAGCTCACGCGCATCGGTGCTGGTCGAGCCGTGGAGATCGAGGTCGTCCTGAGTGACCCAATGACCGCGACGCAGCTTGCGCAGGATCGGGGCGCCGATGCCGGGGCGCACGAAGGACAGTTCCTCGCCCGTATCGAGCCCGAGTTCCCAGGCCGTCTGGTGCCCGAGGCTTTCGTGAAGCGCGGCGCGCTCGTCCAGCAGCCTCTGAACGGGTACCGGGCGCGGACGGGGACGCTCGAGCATAGTCTTGGAATGGCGCAGCGGGGTCACGTCTGAAACAGACGCTCGAAAGAGGTCTGCATCGTGCGCTTCGGCGACGGGTTTGTGAAGTCGCTTTTTCATGGTGGAGCGGTGTCGTCGCCGGACGCAATATCAGGGCCTTCGGCGCGACTCAGAGCCCCTAACATAATGAAGCGCGCGCGTTGCGAGCCAAGATCGCGATAGCGCAGTGTGTGTTTCATTATGTTAGGGGGTTCTTAGTCGTACTGTGTTTGCTAATCACGCGCCGCTGCCCGCCGGTATGCTTTCCCGCAGCACGGACACTGCGGGAGCCCTCGCGCGATGGCGCGTGCCAGTCGATGGCGAGCGGTGGCGATCGACCAG
>JAOTVX010000002.1 GCA_029863175.1 Betaproteobacteria bacterium
GGTCCGTGGGATAGAGCGCGCTGCCGTGTTTCTTGGCCAGATAGAGATTGATCGCCAGCGACTCGTAGAGGACGAACCCGTCGTCATCGATCACCGGCAAGCGGCCGTTGGGATTGAGCGCGAAGAATTCCGGCGTCCGGGTTTCCGGCGAGCGCGGCCGCCAGTCTTTGTGCTCGTAGCGAATTCCCAGTTCACCCCCCATCCACAATACGCGCAGAGCACGGGATGTGGCGGCGCCGTAAATGCAAAGCATGTTTTGTCCTTTCGGGTTGGGTCGCGGCGGTAGTCTACGTGAAGTCGAGCGCGCCGGCGAAGCCTCACCGCGGAGGACGCAAAGGACACTAAGGGCACAAAGGGTTACAAACATTGATTGGAAGGCATGGCGAACATCGTGGCCGGACCGCCGACATCCCTGTCTGCCACCTTTGGCGTCAAATTCGCGCCCTTGGAGTTTGTACCAATTATTGTGCCCTGGTTTCCTCCGCGACCTTGGCGGTGAAGCTTTTATCCTTTTTGGCGTCCTCTGCGTCCTTAGGGCTAAAGCTTTTACGGCTTTAGCGCCCTGTATAGAAACGGCAGGCTCACGTCCATCCGGTAATCGACATCCGAGTGGTTGTCGTCGAATTCCTCGTAGGTGTGACGGATGCCGACCGCCGCGAGGCGCTTCGAGAGGATGCGCGCGCCGTAATGAATGTGGTACTGGTCGCGCCAGCCGCAGTCGATATAGATGCCCGAGAGCGACTTGAGGTTTTTGCGGTATTTCGCAACGAGATTGATCGGGTCGTGCTCGCGCCACTTACGCCAGCGGCGCTCGATCACTTCGCCCGATTCGAGGTTGAACGGCACGTGAAAGCCGAGCGGCGCTTGTGGGTCCGGATCGTAGGTCGCCGCCATGCAGAGGTTCATGATGCAGTGGCCTTCCGCGGTTGTAAGTTTCTCCTTCTTCCACACGTGCGCGAGGAAGCGCTTGATGCGCCCGTCGTCCAGCCCCTCCGCGAGGCCCTGTCGGCTTGACTCGCGGCGCACGTTGAATGCGCCGGCCTTTCGCCCCGGCACGCGATGCTTGGCAAGCTCGTTGAGCGTATTCGGCCAGTCGGCCCAATAGACAAAGTCGAAATAGGCGTCGCCGGAATGGCTCGCGACCGCGCCCCAGTGTTTCGCGTACTTCATGCCGTGCAGGATCGCGCCGTAGCCGCCGGATGATTTTCCGAAGCAGCCGCGGTGCTCGCGGTCCGCGAGCGTCCGGAACTCGCGATCGACAAGGGGAATGATCTCGCGCGTGAGATAGTCGGCGTAGTTGCCGATCGCCGGCGAGTTTACGTACTGGTTGCCGCCAAGCGCCGTGAAGCAGTCCGGAAAGACGAAGAGCGCCGGCCCCATCTTCTGCTCGTGGATAAGCCGCGCCGCGCGCTCTGGAACGTTGTCGCCGAATGGCTTCCAGTTCGTGTGCGCAATACCGGAGCCGGTGAAGCCGACGAGGTCGTAGAGCACCGGAAAGCGGCGCCTGCCCGCGTAGACATATTGGGGCGGCAGCCATACCCCAAGCTTGCGCACGTGCGGATCGCCGAGCGGGTTGTCCTTGAGAATCTTCGAGGTGTGCTCCAGCACCACGAGCGTGCCGGCAGGGCCTTGGGGGCGTTTGAGGGCCATATGACGAGCGATGGGTGATGGCTGATAGGTGATGGGTGGTGAGTCTACCGCGAGGGAAGGTTAGGCGGATCTTATCTGCCAAAAAGCTTCACCGCGGAGGGCGCAAAAGCCGCGAACGAACACAACCGGTCTTTGGGTGGGCGTTCGGATTCGGGGCATAACAATGGAGTCGTATGCTGCGTTGTTTGCCGTCGCTCTGATATGCTCGCGCCAGCGTAGTGCTAACGGTTTAGAAGCGTTGAAATGAAAAAACTTATACTTTTATTGCTTTTGATCGTCTTCAGCGTATTTATGTTTACCCGTGAGCATGCCTTGGGTGACTTGAATCCCGGTGTGGGCAAAAGCATTGTTGATGTGCATGTTCATGTTGCCGGCCTTGGCTACGGGGACAGTGGTTGTTTTATCAACGAGCAGATGCGCAACAACGTTCGGTTCCCGTTCTTCTTGTGGGCGATGGGCGTAACTGAGGAGGAACTGGCTCAGCACGGTGATCGTGTTCTGCTTCAAAAACTAAGCCATAACATCGCTCAATCCGAGACGGTGAAAAAATCAGTAGTGCTCGCAATGGATGGCTACGTTGACAACACTGGTGAGTTGAACCCTGACAAGACACAGATCTATGTACCAAATGATTTTGTCGCCAGGGAAACCGCAAAGTATGAAAACTTGCTCTTTGGTGCCAGCGTAAACCCCAATCGAAAAGATGCTATACAGCGTCTGCAGAGCGCAAAGGGGAAAGGCGCGGTGCTGGTAAAGTGGATCCCGTCAATCATGAATATCGATCCTGCCCGACAGGATTACATTCCGTTCTACAAAATGATGGCCAAACTGGACATCCCGCTGTTAACCCATACCGGGATGGAAAAATCGTTTGCCAATGCCCGTGATGAACTCGCTGACCCCATGCGCTTGAAGTTGCCCCTGGAACAGGGAGTGACCGTCATCGCCGCACATATTTCCACCACCGGAGAAAGCGAGGGCGAGGACAATTTTGCTCGTATCTTGCCGATGATCAGACAGTATCCGAATCTCTATGTCGATATTTCCAGCCTGACGCAGATTAACAAGCTGAATTACCTGGCCCGGGCTCTACAGGAAGACGGAGTAAGTAAAAAAATGATCTATGGGAGTGACTGGCCATTGGCGTTTTTTCCCCTGATCTCACCCTGGTACCATATCAATCACATAAGCTTTAAGGACGCTTATCACGTTGGTGGAATCGAAAACCAATGGGATCGGGACGTAGCGCTGAAAACTGCTCTTGGTGTACCGAAGGAAGTGTTTCTGGGGACGGGAGTGTTGTTGGGAATTAATTAGCGAAAAAGGGTCAGGCTCGACTTATGGTGAATGGAAAAATCCGCGCAACGCGCGCGCCTTCAGTTCCTATTTCCCTTTTCCTATTTCCAGAATCATCGGCGTTTATCTGCGGCTAATATTTTTTCGATTTTTGAGATACATTCTAGTCACGGGTCTCCAGGCTACAACACGACCTTCTGTCGCTGCCCCGTCTCGGACGCGCGCACGATGGCGTCCAGCATCCTGTGGCGGCGCACCGCCGAATCGAAGTCGGGCTCGACGTGCACGCCGGTGCGGATGGCCTCGGCGAACTTGACCCACATCTGGCCGACGTCGTAGGCGCGGCCCACGTTCCGGACCGCCTCCGGCACCCATTTGAGCCGCTCCGGCACCGGCAGTTCCTGCAGCGCCTGGTCGTCCTCGTGGCCGCCCATGATCCTGCGGTTCGCCTCCTGACCGGCTTCCCCGCCCCCGATCATCGCCAGCGTACCATCCTTGCCGTAGACCTCCAGCCGGTGGCCGCTGCCGTGGTAGGGATGGACGCCCACGTAAGCGCTGACGATCGCGCCGCCTTCGAGCCTGCCCTGAATCATGATGTTGTCGGGAGAGGTCACGTCCACGGTTTTCTTCGTGTCGGTCTCAAACCACTGCGGCACCTGTGTGCTAACCAGCGCCGACACTTCGGTAAGCTCCCCGACGACCATGCACAATGCATCGATAACGTGTCCGAACGTGATGGTCAGCGTGTTCGCACCCAGAGTAACGTCGCGCTGCCAAGTGCGATCCGAGGTGCGGGTCAACACGCCGCTGTTCATCAGTATCATGTTCACCGACAGCACCTGCCCGACGTAGCCGTTCTTGACCAGCTCGCGCAAGTAAAGATACGCGGGCGAAGCGCGCCGCTGCAGGCCGACCATCGTGTGCAATTTCATCTTGCGGGCAAGCGTTGCGAGCTCCTCGGCCTCCTTCGTGTTCGCGCCCAGGGGCCACTCGCAATAGACGTGCTTCCCCGCCTCGAGAGCGCTCTTTGCAAGCGCGTAGTGCGCCGGCACGCGCACGGCGACGAGGGCCGCCTCCACCTGCGGGTCCGCGCCCAGCGCGTTGACGTCGCTGTACGCGCGCTTCACGCCGTACTTCTCGGCCGCCGCCTGCGCCGTGTCCGCGTGAGCCGTGCAGACGGCGTTGAGCTGCGCCTCCGGCAGCGCCTGGAGGGCCGGGACGTGCGCCCCCGGTCCCCAGCGGCCGCCGGCGCCGATCAGGCCCACGCGCAAAGGATTAGTAGTGGCCATCATTCTTTTCCTTCTTTAATTGGTGATGAGAACTGGTGATGGAGATAATGGTGATGTGTACTGGTGGTGGGAAACCCTAAGAATATCATCGAGAGGGTGTAAGAGCGTCAGGGCGGGAGATGGAAACCCCCGCCGATCTCACGATCTTACGAAACCCTTCCGCCTTCTAACTTCTGCCTCCTGCCTCCTGCCTCCTGCCTTCTTACATCACGAATTTTCATCACCATTAATCATCATCACCACCGGAGGTGGCATTGGACGGCTTTTGGCGCGATACTTCGACGGAAAGCATGATCTGTCCCCGACTCGCCCCTCCGGAGATGCCGAAGCTAGCAGCCACTATGCACAGAGCAGGCAACAACCTGGACGCCGCCGAAAGGCGCATGTGGTCTGCGAGCGTCCTGGGCAAATACTGGGCGCTGCAGTTGCCGGAGGCCGCTCTGGTCGTCGTGATCCTGCTATTGTTGCAGGCGTGGCTAGGTTTCCCAACGTGGCTCACCTGGAGCCTGGTGGGATTGTGGGTGACAAAGGACGCGGCGTTTTACCCGTTCGTGTGGCGTTCCTACGATCCCGGCTACCCGGCAACACTGCACTCCCTTGATGGCGAACACGGCGTGGCGACCGAGCGGCTCGACCGCTCGGGTTACGTACGGGTGCGCGGCGAGCTATGGCGCGCCGAGCTCGATCGCGGCGCCCGGCCGGTCGACAAGGACGAACCGGTGCAGGTCCAGGCGACGCGCGGCCTTACGGTGATCGTCGCAGCGGTGGCTGACGTGCGAGAGTCCTGAAGCTGAACCGCCAAGACGCCGAGACGAGCGGAATCGAACTTGAACCGCCAAGACGCCAAGGCCGCCAAGAAAGAGAAAAGCTTTACCGCCGAGGACGCAGAGGGCGCGAAGGAAAATAAAAGCCTTACCGCTAAGGGCGCCAAGGACACGAAGCAATGATAATCAACAAGCCAAACCCCAAGGCGCGGAGGTAACGCGAAGAGTGGCATCCAGGAAACGCCTTCCGTCCGCCTTCTTCCTTCCGCCTTGCCGGTTACGGGTCACGGGTCGCCGGTCGCCGGTCACAGCTTCTAGGGCTTCATTTCGATGAATTCGAGCTGCACGCCGTCCGGCCCCTCGAAGAAGCACACTCGCCGGCCGCCTGAAACAACGGTTTCCTCGAGGATGTTGATGCCCTGCGCCTTCAGCTTTTCCACGAGGGCGTCGAGCTCATCGGTATCAATGGCGAGATGCTCCATGCCATACCTCTGTTCGCGCGTCTGGCTCTCAAGAAATTTCGTGACATTGAGCGACAGCCCGTGCAGATCCAGGCGATAGCCCCCGTTCGGAGACTGGCTCACGATCTTCGCGCCGAGCGTGTCGACGTAGAATTTTGCCGTCTTCTCGGGATCCGGAGTCTTCAGATGCAGGTGATTGAGCTTCAACGTCATGAAACACCTCCTCCCGGGTGGGAAAAGTGACGAGACAAGGCTGACGAGTTTACCGCAAACCGAGCCGACTAAAGCCTCGCCGCCAGAGAACAAAATGGTGATGAATGATGGTGATGATTAATGGTGATGAAAAAGAGTGATGTACCAGACGCTTTTCGTTACCAGTACCTATAACCAGTTCCCATCACTGGGGTCGTGACCGGTCACCGGTCACCGAGTTTTCCTCGGTGATTTTTCCACAAGCTGATGCCAAGCCAGATGAGCCCTGCACCAAACAGCACCGATCCGATCCGGACGACGATCATTGGAAGCAAGCCACTAAGACCCATGCCAAACACAATGGTGCCAACAATAGTCAGCAGCGACGCGCCTTTTGCCACTGTGTTCGTACGATAGAGCTGCCATCCAAACAGGACAAATCCCGCAAGGAACAGGATGCGTCAAGTAGGCGGCAGCGAGCGCGACACCGCCAATAATGCCCAAGATGCCGGCCCATCGCATCAGGCCTTCGATCGTCACTGTTGTCTGCGGCGGTAATCCGCTACTCATCTTTTCCTCCTTTTGAGTCGGTTAGGCTCTCTGAGACGGTGCTCAGACGAAAGACCCCACCGAGCCGGAAGTCTACCGGCTTTCCCGTGAGACTCGCCCATGCGCGAAGTCCAAGACAGGAAGCAATCAGGAGCCCAAGGATGATGAGCGGCGTGATCAATGGCTGGTCATCTTCTGTAACGTAGTGATTCTATCAATAGGTTCCAGTCGTTTTTCCAGTACACTCGCTGTTCTGCACTCACTCACCGGCAAGGATCCATCATGGCCCTCTCCATGTACCAGGCAAGCGCGCCGCGCTTCGTTCATATTCTCACGAATCTTTCCGCGATGCTGGACAAGGCGCAGGCCCATGCGGAAGCAAAGAATATAGACCCTGCCGCGCTGACTACTTTCCGGCTCTTTCCGGACATGTTCCCGCTGTCCCGCCAGGTCCAGGTTGTGTGCGATGTGTCGAAAGGCGCGGTCGCGCGCCTGGCCGGGATCGAGGCCCCGAAACACGAAGATACCGAGCAAACGTTCCCCGAGCTGAAGGCGCGCATCGCCAAAACGATCGATTTCATCAATACCATTAAGCCTGGGCAGATTGACGGCTCCGAGGACAAGGACCTGACAGTGAAGCTCGGCAAGCAGGAATACAAGTTCAAGGGGATGCAGTACCTGCTCAACTACGCGTACCCGAACTTCTACTTCCACTCCGCCACCGTCTACAACATGCTGCGGCACAACGGTGTTGAGGTTGGCAAGAAGGACTTCGTCGGCGACTTTTGATCCGGTCGCGCGTTGAGCGGCTCGCGAAAAAGCTTCACCGCAAAGGGCGCCAGGAGAAGCAAGGACAATAATTGAACCGCCATGACGCCAAGACCGCCAAGCATCTTTAACAAGAACCAAAAAGCGCCGTAGCTCTGGTCACGGGTCACAGGTCACTGGGTTTCAGGTCCGGTCACTGCTCACTGGGTTATTGCCTTCTGGCTTCATCCTTCAGGCGAAGCCGCCCCATCACCCCTTACCCATTACCCATCGCCGGCCGATCCTAAAGCAGCGGCAGCGGCGGTTTCTGCCCGTCGGGCAGCGGGGTGCGGTCCACGTTCAGCGTCATCGACACCAGGACGTAGTACCCGTTCACCGCGATGAGATCCATGACGCCGCGCTCGCCAAACCTGTCCAGCGCGGCCTTGTAGGTAGCATCGCTCACGCCCTGCGTGTTGTGGAGCTCGCGGGAGAAGTCGTAGACGATCGCCTCGTCCTCCGACATCTTCGCCGGCCGGCGGCCCTGCGCGATGTCCTCACCGATCGCCGGATCGAGCCCGGCCTCCAGGGCAAGACGGTGATGAGCGAACCACTCGTACTGACACGTCCAGCGGCGTGCCGTCACGATGATCGCAAGTTCGTTTAACTTGGGTGGCAGGGAGCTGCGAAAGCGGATCTCCGCGCCCAGGCTCTGGATGATGTTGCCGACGCCCGGACTGCGCAGGAAGACGTTGAACGGCCCGCCGAGCGGGCCCGGCTTGGCGGCGGAGGAATTTTTCACGGCGCTGCGCGGGCCCGAACGGATCGCGTCGGCGAGCGTGCGCTGCTCCGGGGTCAGGTTCTCAGGAGGGATCTGCTTGAACCGTTGGGGGGCTGCATTGCTCATGAATTCTTCCTTGTTCGTTGGGGTGCATCGGCGGAAACTGGAACGTAACCGGATCCGCCCGCGTTCGCAAGGGTGATGAACGCCGTAAAGCTTCACCGCCAAGACGCCGAGCACGCCAAGTAAGGAAAGCTCCACCACCGAGGACGCAGGGGGCGCGAAGGACCCCATTTATTCGCTCCTCGGTTGCTTGAGCGGAAAGGCTGGTCGGCAGCGATTGGGGGTCGCTAGCCCTGCACGCCTAAGTTGATCAGTCATGCGGCAATCTGGAGGTGCTCGTAAAGTCCTGTTTATTTGCAGTTTCGCTCGCGTAGCCTCGGGAAGTTTGTCGGTGTTGTCCCGATAGCCGGAGATCTCAGTGCTTTGCGGTACACTTCTGAACAATCACGGAATGCAGGCATTAGACTGCATGCGTTTGACATTGGTTGGCGTCAACCGCTGTATACGTGGCTACGAATGGCCATCCAAGAAGAAGCCGATCTTTTGAATTGCTGGGAGCGCGGAGTATGCCCTTATTGCGCAAAGGCGTTTCCAGCAGACAAGCGGGTCGGATCGGGTGAGAAGAGAAAGGGTGGATTTTGCAGTCTAGAGTGCTATGCAAGACACTACGCGCTTGAAATTCGGGAGCGTCTCAGAAGATTTCTTGGGAATGGTGGACCATACTAAAGTGGGTGTGCCCCGGCAGGCTGTAATCGAAGAGTTGGCGGGTGACCCCGAGGGTACGGGACACACGACGGGGATATTGCCTTCTCAGGAACTCGAACGTGCCGTCAAAGTGACGAAGGAAATCGTCGGTTTCGATACGGAAAGTTCTACCGTAGAGGAGATCTGCGATGATCAGTTTCAACCAGCAAGTCTTGACCTGCGGCTTGGCTCAGTGGCATACCGGGTGCGCGCCAGTTTCTTGCCGGGCAAGAACGTTAAGGTGGAACAAAAACTGGCTGACCTGACGATGCACAAAATGGACATCAGCAAGGGTGGGGTTTTGGAACGCGGTGGGGTGTATATTGTTCCGCTTCTCGAGCAACTGAATCTTCGTCACCGAACTTCAGCGATGGGTAATCCCAAGAGTTCGACAGGACGCATTGATATATTCACTAGGCTGATTACCGATAACGGTACAGAGTTCGACCGTATTCGAGAAGGATATAAGGGGCCACTCTATGCGGAGGTCTCTCCTCGAACCTTTACTGTGTTAGTGCGCAAAGGGTCAAGACTTAGCCAGATACGAATACGGCGCGGTAATCCACCAAGCACCGACGAAGCAATGCGGCGGTTACAACACGAACATAACGTCGTGGATTCCGCAATCAGCGACGATGACATCCGTAATGGCGTACCGATAACGGTTGACGTTCGTGGTGACCGGTCCGGAGGAGTAATTGGTTACAAGGCGAAAAATCATGCGGGGTTGATTGACGTCGACAAGGTCCGCCAATACGACATCTCAGACTATTGGGAGCCGGTCTACACACCTCGCAAAGGCGGTCTGATACTCGATCCCGCGGATTTCTACATCTTGGCGTCGCGAGAGCCCGTGAAGATCCCTCCAACATATGCCGCGGAGATGATTGCCTACGACACACTTGTTGGTGAATTTCGCGTGCATTACGCGGGCTTTTTTGATCCAGGATTTGGCCACCCTGACGCCGGAAGCGAAGGCGCGCACGCTGTACTTGAGGTGCGATCTTACGAGGTTCCTTTCATCATCGAGGATGGCCAGATTGTTGGCCGCTTAACCTACGAACGACTGACTGCGAAACCAACACGGCTTTACGGGCGCAACGTAAATTCCTCGTATCAAAGCCAAGGAATAGCTCTTAGCAAGCATTTCAAACAGCCGCAGTCGTAATCCGTAAGGATTGGTTTCTGAGCAGTGCTTCAACTCCTGGATACCATACGCCTAGAGCAATTCGTGAAAGGGGCCAGGCTCGAATTACGAAAACTTGAGCCTGGCCCCTTTAATTCCAGCCATGGCCCTGAAAGCAACGATCTGCAAAGCCAGTCTGCAAATCGCGGACATCGACCGCAACTACTACGCCGAACACGCGTTGACAGTGGCGCGCCATCCCTCCGAGACCGACGAGCGCATGATGGTGCGGCTGCTCGCATTCGCGCTAAACGCGCACGAGCATCTTGCGTTCGGCAAAGGTCTGTCCGACACGGACGAGCCCGACCTCTGGCAAAAGGACCTGACCGGCGCGATCGAGCACTGGATCGAGGTCGGACAGCCGGACGACAAGCGCTTGCTGCGCGCCGCTGGCCGCGCAACCCGGGTTACGGTTTATGCCTACGGCCACCGGGCGGAACTGTGGTGGAGGCCGCTCGCCGACAAGCTCGAGCGGGCGAAAAACCTGGTGGTGTGGCGCATCCCGGCATCAGTCGTTCAGGCCCTGGAGCAGCTCGCAGGGCGCAGCATGCAGCTGCAATGCACGGTTCAGGAAGGGCAGATGTATTTCAGCAATACGGCGGAAACGGTGCAGATCGAGCTGAGCGCTTTGAAGCGATCGACTCATTGATAAAGGAAATTGGTGATGAATGATGGTGATGATTAATGGTGATGGAAAAGGGTGATGTACCACACGCTTCTCATCACTAGTACCCATCACCAGTACTCATCACCAGTTCCCATCACCGGGGCGGTCACGGGTCACTTCCATTCGCCATTCGCCATTCGCCATGCCCGTCTGCCTTCCGCCTTCCGCCTTCCGCCTTGAGGCGTCGCCTTCCCGTCACCGAAATCGGGCGGCGACAATCCACGGCTCGAGCCTCTTCCCGAACGCCACCAGCACATCGATCGCAAACTCTCGGTTTGCCACCCCCGCCCCTGGGCTCGCGCTGGGCGCAGATGCGATCACCTTCTGAAATTCGAGCGGCACGTTGACCCGAGTATTCCCGACCTGGACATACCCCATCCAGCCCGTTTCTTTGCCGCGGTTGTTGTAGTAAGCGCGCACTTTCCCGCGCACGATGGCATAGCGGGTCCGGTCCGGGTACTTCGCGCGCAGCGCCTCCGCACTCGGGCCCGCGTCGACCACGAAGAGTCGGCTGTTCTTCTCTTGCTCCTGTTTGAGGAATTCGGCCGCGCGGCGCGCCGGGGTTCCTCTTCCAGTCTTGCCGCTTTGCACTGCCTTTGCCGCTTCTTTCTCCGCCCGATCGCGCGCGCGCTCCAGCGCCTTGCGGAAGGCCGGGCCGTCCAGTTCCAGCACCAGCAGCGCGTCCTTCGGAAGCTGCCGCTCATAGCGCCGGCCCGCGCGCCGCGCCGCGGGGGGCGCCGACACATCGAATCCCAACGACGCGAGCTTTGCCGTGTCCATCCATTCCGGTGCGCCGCGGTCGTACGCGTAGGACACCGCGAGGGGGTCGGCCGCCAGCACGCGCCAGCGCAGGCGCAGCCCCATCCCGCCGTCATCCCGGTCGAACCGGTAATGGTTTGGCTGCTGCAGCTCGCGTTGAGTCATCGTCAGTCTGCTCTCCGGCTCGCCGCTGCGGTTCCAGGCGACCCCGCCCAGCGCGATGGCGTTGGTGAGCGCGATCAGCGTGAGGCCGGCGGTGAGCGTGCGCCCGCGAGACCAGGTGACCGTCATCGCAACACCCCTCCGAACAGGCCCTTCGCCCGCAGCCGGCGCATGATCACCAGAAGCAGCACGGCGGTAAGGCCGAGCACCAGGAAGAACTGATATTTGGGCATGACCTCCCACCACCAATCGAAGAACTTCGTGTAGAGGAAGATCACGAAGAAGCTCGCCCCTGTGTTGACGACCTCGCTCCAGTGCCGGCGCGCGCCGAGCCAGATCGCACCCGCGCTCAGAACGAAGCCCAGCACCTGGTAGATGCCCTCGACCAGGTCTTCATCGAGATCGAGGTAGCTGATCCGGCCCCAATTGGCGAGCACCAACATCGGCAGGAAAATCGTGAGCAGCGCGAAAATGCGATAGATCGGGCCGAAGCCGGTGAAGCGGCCGTGCGGGATGACGTGCGGGACCAGGAACAGTACAACCGCCGCGGGAAAGAAGTTCTCGGGGCGCTCGCCAAAGTGGAGCCAGTACATGCCGCTGAAGGTGCCGGTCCGCGCTGAGATCCAGGCGATGATGCAGAGGATGCCGGCCGCCAGCAGGAGCCTCAAGTCGCAGGTGTAGGCAAGCAGGAGCGCGAGCGCGGCCCACGGGATCAGCGCCTTGTCCGACGGCGTGATGTTGAAGATCTGGCCGAGCAACGCGATGTTGATCACGAAGCAGGCGAACGCGACCATCGCCGCCAGCTTGGTGAAATAGCCCGAGGCGTCGCGGCCCTGGATCCACATCGTCGCG
Organism: Betaproteobacteria bacterium; assembly: GCA_029863175.1. The sequence goes on from JAOTVX010000002.1 coordinate 12,163, forward strand.
CCGAAGCCGCCCAAGGCCGCCCCAATCAGCACCACGACCTGGACCTCGGTCGGGAATCGGCCCCAGAACTGGCGGAACAGGAAGAACACGCTCGCGGCAAGGGCCAGCGCGCCGAGGAAGGATGCCATGCGCATGCCGAGCGAGAGCTGCTTCGCGCGCGAGTCGCGGTCTATGTCGTAGTCCTGCGCGAACTGCCCGAGCAGCCCCCGGTGGTGGGTGACGATTGCCTCGCGCTGCGCCGGCGCGAGGGCGAGTACGCCCTCCTTCTCCAGGCGCGCGAGCTCTTCCGCGAAGACGTGGATCTCATCGGCGCGCTGCTGGGCGGAAGAGCGGGACGGTTCTGACATGCCTTGATTGTGCGCGAATCTGGCCTTAGGGAACAGACCACTAACGGCTGCGTCCCGCTGGCCAAAGCCTCACCGCCCCGGAAGAAAGTGGTGATGATTGACGGTGATGAGAGATGGTGATGAAAGAGGGTGATAAGAAAGGCGCGTTACTCTCCTCATCACCAGGTCATCAACTGCTACCGATTGAGGGCGGGCCCATTACAAAGCCTTACACTTTGTAACGTGCGGCAGGGCCTCTGGCGCGTTCTAATAGCCAGGAGGACACTGCCATGAAAACTTTATTCACGTCGATGTTCACCGCGTTGCTTGCCCTGGCTCTGACGGGCCCGGCGGCGTTCGCCCAGGATCGTCCTGCATTCACGCAGTGGGAGCTCGACCAGATGCTGGCGCCCATCGCGCTCTATCCCGATGCCCTGCTGTCGCAGATCCTGATGGCCGCGACGTACCCGGTGGAGGTGGTGCAGGCCGCGCGCTGGTCGCGTTCGAACGCCCACGTGAAAGGAGAGGACGCCGTGCGGGCCGTCGAGCCGATGGACTGGGACCCCAGCGTCAAGTCGCTGGTGGCGTTCCCGCAGATCCTGCAGCGGATGGACGAACAGCTCGACTGGACACAACGGCTGGGCGAGGCATTGATCGTGCAGGAGCCGCAGGTGATGGAAACCATACAGGGCCTGCGGCGGCGGGCGGCGGCCGCCGGCAATCTCGGCCCGAGCGAAGAGATGCGAATCGTACGGGAAGGCGCGCACATCCTGATCGAGCCTGCCAGCCCGCAGGTGGTCTACGTTCCATATTACGACCCGGCCGTCGTCTACGGCCCGTGGTGGTGGCCAGCATACCAGCCGGTCTATTGGGCGCCGTGGGCAGGGTACTACGTGAGGACGGCGTACGCGCCGGCATTTATATGGGGTAGCGGAGTCGTTATCCGGACGGGATTCTTCTTCGGTCATTTCAACTGGCCGCACCGGCAGGTGATTGTCGTCCACCCGCAACCGGCCAGAGTGGTCGTGAAGCGCCAGGTGACGGTTATTCATCGGGCACCCGTGGCGCGGGACCGCAAACCCGTGCGCTGGCAACACGATCCCCGCCGTCGCCAGGGCGCTCCCTACCGGCACGCTGAAAAGCGCGATTCGAGGCTCGCACAACCCAAAACAACGGGCAATGCTCGGCGTCCGGACGGGATCGGTAACACGCTGCGCCTCCGGTCACGAAGCACACCGCGGGCTCCGACGCTCCGCACGGACGCTCGCCGTGCGGCTGCCGCTCGCAACAGACATGGCCGGCAAGCCCAAGGCGCCAGACCGGCACCTACTCCAGCTACGCGCAGTGCCGGTGATCGCCGAGATGGCGGACGGCCGGCCGCGACGGTGCGCAAAATTGCTCCTGTTGCGCGGCCGTCGGCGTCGCGCGGCAGCTCCGCGCTCCGCGTGGCGGATGGCCGACATCGCGCCAAGGTGCTGCAAGGGGACGTCGCAGCGCGTCGTTCCGCTAGCGCTGAGAAGAAACCTGTGACCGGTCGCCAGGGCGGGCTTAGGGGACAGACCACTAACCACACCAAGAGAACCAACAATAAATTGAACCGCCGAGACGCCGAGAGAAGCAGAATCGAACTTGAACCGCCAAGACGCCAAGGGCGCCAAGAAAAAAAGCTCCACCGCCGAGGGCGCAGAGGGCGCGAAGGAAAATAAAAGCCTTACCGCTAAGGGCGCCAAGGCCGCCAAGGAAAACAAGAGTGTTAAAGCACAGACACGAAGGACACAAAGGAAACATACTCAAGAATCCATGGGCGCGGAGGCAACGCGAAGAGTGGCATACAGGAAACGCCTTCCTTCGACCTTCCTCCTTCCGCGTAGGCGCTGCTCCTTCGGTGTATCGTAGAGGCGTCGAAGGGCCCGTCATACACTGGAGGACTCATGCCCCGCATCGCGCCGTTGCCGCTCACGTCGGAACCTGAAGTTCTGGAGGCGCTGGACAATTTCAAGAGGTCGCTCGGGTTCGTCCCGAATGCCGCGCTCATCATGCAGCACAAGCCCAAGCTTGCGCGCGGGTTTGCCCTGCTGTCCTGGTCCCTCTGGGGCCCGGACAGCGAGGTTGACGTCGGCTTCAAGCGGCTGTTGAGCCACGTCTCGAGCACCGTCCACGGGTGCCGCTACTGAATGGCGCACAGCGCCGGGGCGTCGCTCCGGCTCGGCATCCCGGAGGAGAAGTTCGAGGCGGTGTGGGAATACCGTACGAGCCCGCTGTTCACCGAGGCGGAGCGCGTCGCGATCGAGTTCACCGTCGCGGCCTCCTCCCAGCCCAACGACGTGACCGACGCGCTGTTCGCTCGCATGAAGCACTACTGGTCGGAGGGCCAGATCGTCGAGATCACCGGCGTCATCGCGCTGTTCGGCTTTCTCAACCGCTGGAACGACACGATGGCAACACCGCTCGAAGAAGAACCGGCCCGCATTGGTGAGAAGCACCTCGCGAAGCGGGGATGGAGCGTCGGGAAACACAAGGGCGAAAGATGATTTCAGAATTCAGGACACTCGGAGTGCGAACCCCTTCACAGCGAGCTACGGTGTTGGTGCCAATGCGTGCAACGATGCTGCTGAGTATCCGCGCATGCCTTGCGACGGCGTTGCTTGTGATGATGGCCGTCTTGGGTCAGTCGGTTCACGCCGCAGGCGGAGGTCAGACGAGGTTTCAGTACATTTCGGCGCAGTACATCGCGGCATTGGGTAACCCCGGTGCGAACTCCGGGAGCGGCGCGCAAACGTGGGGTTTGTGGCCTCTGGACCCGGGCCCTCGGGGAGTTACGCTAAGCGACTTTGAGCAGTTGAAGAAAGCAGGCGGCGTCGCCCCAGAACGCTGGAAATTCGACGGCAAGGACTGGTGGCTGGAGGAACACGGCTTGATCATGGAGCAGCCTGAGTTTCCGCTGCCTCCTGGCAAATACCTGGTCACGGGTGCCCGCGAGGTGACGACTGTGCTGACCATTCATCCCGCTGACAAGAAAGGAGACAGGCGCTGGGAGCTCGACGACCACGCGACCCTCCACGACGTGACGCACTTGGCCTGCCGCTCCGCGCGCTATACACCGGCGACTGGTAATGGTTCGTGTTCTCCGGCAAACGTGCAAAAGACTGCGTTTCCGGTCGATCCAGGGGGGGCGATGCCTCCAGTCGAGGGCTGCAAGAAGCAAGACTATACGGTTCTCATCGTGATCGGTGTGGCCGTGGAAGACGAACGCCGGTGACGGTTAATGGGGCAACGTTAATGGGGATTAATGGGGACTGGGGATTAATGGGGACAGACCCATTAAATTGAAACATTCCGAGATGATACGACTCACGCAGGGCGACGCGCCTTTGCTTAGAGCCCCGGTTTTATCCTCAAAAACGTCGCGCTAAGCGCCTGGAGCGGCCTTCCGGTACGCAGATACGTTCTCCGATCAACGTCTTGCGTAGGTGCGACCCCACTATGCAACACTTCCGACTTTCGACTATCGACTTTCATCTCCAATCTGCCCGCGTCCGTGGACGAGCATCGCAGCCTCATCGCGCTTTTAATCGCGTCCGCTTTCATCGTGGCGGGCGGCATTCACTATCAGACCCCGATGCTGGCGGCGATCGCCGCGGAATTCGAGGCGGATGCCGCGGCAACGGGCTGGATACCCACGCTCTCTTTCGGCGGCATGCTGGTGGGCATCATGTTTTTCGTGCCGCTGGGGGATCGAATCGACAAGCGCCGGCTGGTGCTGTGCAAGATCGTCGTGCTTCTGCTCGCGCAGGCGATGATGGCGATAGCGCCGTCGATCGCGGTGCTCGCGGCCGGCAGCCTGGTGACGGGCATTTGCACGTCGCTCCTGCAGAGCTTCATCGCGATTACCGCGGAGACCGCGCACCCGGAGCATCGCGGGCGCGCGCTGGGCACGCAGCTGACGGCGATGTTCAGCGGCATCCTGTTCGCGCGCATTGTCGGCGGATTGATCGCCACGCACATCGGCTGGCGCTACAGCTACGCGCTGTCGGCGGGCATGCTGCTCATGCTCATCCCCGTATTGTGGGCGCGGCTGCCCAGCACGCGCCCCACCTCGCAGGCGTCGTATCGCGATTTGTTATGGTCGATCTACCGGCTCCTGCGCACGCATGGCGGCATACGGCGCGCCGCGGCGATACAGTTCATGTTCGGAATCTGCTACGGCGGATTCTGGGCGGTAGCCGCGCCCATGCTCGCGATGCTCCATCGAGCGGGGCCGACAGCGGCGGGCTTGATCGGCATCCCCGGCTCGGCGGGCATACTCGTCACCCGTCCGGCGGGGCGCTGGATGGACCGTGCCGGCCTCATGCCGGTGGTGCTGGCGGGCATTCTATCGATGCTGTCCGCCTGGATCGCCATGGGTTTCGGCGTGTGGTCCATTGCCGGGGTGGTCGTCGGAGCGATACTGCTCGACTGCGGCTTGCGCACGGCGATGGTGGCCAACCAGACGCTGGTCAATTCGGCGGTGCCGGATTCGCGCGCGCGCGCCAACACCCTGTTCGGATTGCACGTGTGGGGCGGCAACGCCGTGGGCGCGTTTTTGATGAGCTGGACGTTCGCGCATTACGGCTGGCTCGCCGTGTGCGGCGTTGCGATGACCGCGATTGTCATTGCGCTGCTGATACATCTCGGTGTTTTGCCGATTGGAAAGACGGCGGAATAATCCAGTGATGAAGTGACGAGTGACGAAAAAGCTTCACCGCCAAGACGCAGAGAACGCAGAGAACAACCAATACGATTTTGCCGCAGATAAACGCAGATACACGCAGATGTACTAATACAAGAACCCGGAACCCCGTTCATTTAGCCGCCGATGGACGCCGATGAACGCCGATCAAACGTAAAGCTTCACCGCCAAGAACGCCAAGAGAAGCAAGGACAATAAATGAACCGCCGAGACGCGGAGAGAACCAGACCTTAGATTGAGCCGCCGAGGCGCCGAGCCCGCCGAGGAAAACAAGAGCGTTAAAGCACAGACACTAAGGACACAAAGGACGCCAGTAGTGTCCGGTTAACTTTCGAACAAATTCAATTGACTGGATGAATTTAGCGAAATTGAGTTCAGTGGTTGAAGCCTAAGCAGTTGATCCAGTGGGGTTGTCTCGAACATGGTCAGACTCAGGATCTGTAGAGTTTCATAGAGAGAGGCATCCAGGCCCAAGCGTTTCTTCACGATGGCGGCAAGCACGTAGACACTCACGGCGATCCACACTTGGGTCTTGACTGCGTTCTCGGAAGTACCGAAGAAGGATTTGATTCGCAAATGTTGCTTGATCCACTTGAAGAACAGTTCCACCTGCCAGCGGCAGCGATAAAGCTCGGTGATCGCGTCCAGTCCGGGTCGGACCAAGCCAACTTCCTGACTCAATACGGCAAAGGGCTTTTTTGGGCGCACTTTTGAGGTTTAGACGGCCAGTTCTGGCGGCAAAACCGCCGCTCTAACGCCGCGACGGACGCGGCTGAGGGATGAGGGACGAAATCCTACGAGCTGTAGTTCGAGGGGGTCTAACCCCATGTATTGCTGTCGGCCAAAACGCAGTCGTTTGAATGACGGCGGGCGTTGCCTACATCCCCCTTGGCGTTGTCGTCGCGTCCTTGGGTTTAAGGTTTTCGAGTAGATTTCCTCTGCGGCCTTCGCGGTAAAGCCTTTATTTTCCTTGGCGTCCTCCGCGTCTTGGCGGTAAAGCTTTACGTTTCATCGGCGTGCATCGGCGTTCATCGGCGGCAATAAATATAAAATTCCATCTGCGCTAATAAGCCAGCCGTACATGTAGTCCATCGTAGGCGGAGCGCGCCATGGCATCCGTGAGCTGCGCGCTGCGCAGGCCATCGATTCCCGACGGCATGAATTCGCGTCCCTCAAGTAACGCATCGCTGCATGCTGCAATGCACGCGGCGTGGGCATTGATGGCGGGAAATTCCGCGGTGCGCGACTCGCCGCTCCCATTCACGACTTCCAGCACGCCGCCTGCGCGGCTACGGGTCAGTCCTCGCCCGGTAATGCGTCCCTTGCTGCCGTAGATTACGAAATCGTTGTGTGGAAAGGGCGACTTCTCGTGGACGCTCAACTGTGCGAGAACGCCGCTGCTAAAGCGTAGCAGCGCTACATTGGTCTCCTCCATGACGCCGCGCGGCGTATCAAAGAACGCCGACACCATCTCGACTTCCGCCGCGATGAGGTAGCGCAGGATGTCGTAGACATGCACGCCGATGCTGTAAGTGGTGCCCAGCCCGGCGATTGCGGAATCGATGCGCCAAGTTCCTAGCCTTCCACCAGGCCGCGCTCCGGGACTGGCCTCCATCTGGACGAGACGAACCTCGCCAATCTCGCCGCTTTCTGTAATCCGTCTCGTCTCGATGAAGCCGGGCATGAAGCGGTTGTGGAAATTGATCCCTAGCCTGACGCCTGCCTTCTCGCACTCACGCAACGCGCGTTCGGCGTCTGCTGTGCTCGTCGTCATCGGCTTGTCGCAGAACACGTGCTTGCCGGCCCGCGCGGCGGCAATGATCTGCTCCGCATGCTGAGAATTGGGCGTATGGATCGCTACGACGGTCACGTCAGGATTGCGCAGCATGTCCTCGTAGCTCGTGTAGGCGTACCGGGCGCCGAATTTTTCCGCAAAGGCATTCGCGCGCATTCTGTCCCGGCTCACGACCGCGACCAGATCGTTGCCAGGGTGACACTTGATCCCGGGGAGAATCCGCTCGTCGGCGATTCTTCCCGTGCCTATAAGTCCCCACCCATTCTTTCCCATAATCCGCTATTTCTGCGCCAATGCCGTTTCCAATGAGGTCAGACCCCGTTAATAGGATAATCGATTCGGTCGGTTATCGTCGATTTTCTGTCGACCAGAACGCGGCCGACCGAATGACCGCTAGCGTTGCCTGGATCCCCCTTGGCGTTATCTTTTCGTCCTCCCTACACCCGTGACCTGTGACCCGTGACCGGTGACCCGACAGGAAACTGGTGATGGGAAAGAGTGATGGAGGTACGGGTGATGTGTACTGGTGATGAACAACGTTTGTACATCACCATTTATTCATCACCATTTTTCGTCACTCTCTTCCATCACCATCATCTTCCTTGGCGGCCTCTGCGGCCTTTGCGGTAAAGCCTTTCTTTTCCTTGGCGTCAATCCTCACCCCCGCCCCTCTCCCAAGCTGAGAGGAAGGCTCGAGCTTTCCCTTCTCCATTCGGGAGAAGGGGAAGGGATGAGGGGATGGCGTCTTGGCGGTGAAGCTTTTCGATGCATCGGCGTTCAATCCCTCATCCCCGACCCTTCTCCCAGCGGGAGAAGGGAGGCTATTGCTTCCCTCTCTCCCTTTGGGAGAGAGGGAAGGAGTGCGGGCTGGGCGTGCATCGGCGGCGATATCAACAGTGACCAGTTACCAGTGACCGGGGAACGGTGAATGGTAAATGGAGTTGACACAGTGATCCTTGTACCTTGTACCTTGTACCTTGTACCTTGTACCTTGTACCTTGAACCTTGAACCTTGAACCTGATTCATCGCGAAGGAGTGTCCTGTCATGAAGCTCCACGGAAGCTGCAGCTGCGGATTCATCACCTTCGAGGCCGACGCCGATCCCGAGAAGGTCTCGATCTGCCATTGCACCGATTGTCAGTCGAGCACCGGATCGGCGTTTCGGATCAACATTCGGGTGCCAGGCGAGAATTTCAAGATGCTCTCCGGCACCCCTTCGATCTACATCAAGACCACGGCCGACAGCGGGAATCCGCGGGCGCAAGCGTTCTGTCCCAGATGCGGCTCGCCGATCTACTCGACAACCCCCGGTGACGCCCCGCCAGCTTCTTATATGGTACGGGTCGGGATATTGCGCGAGCGCGACCGGCTCGTTCCGAAGATGCAGAACTGGACGCGGTCGGCGCTGCCCTGGGTTGGCGAAATCGGCGCGCTGCGCAGAAATGAAAAGGGCGCAACCTGACTGACAGCGACCTGAGGGGACCCATCACTGATCGCGGGGGTTTAACTCCATTCGCCATTCGCCATCTGTAGTTCGATGGGTTCCGACCCCATGTAATGCGGCGAGTCCCTTCCCCGAGGGGCTGGACTAGCGGACCTTCTGAGTCAGGAAAGGGCCCGTTGCAGCGTGTGCCGCTCGCGCGACTCGAGCAGCGGCACCGCCTCGGCGACGTACTTCTTGAAGTGCGGCGTCTGCTGGTGGGCTTCGAACGCCTTGTCGTCGTCGTAGATCTCGAACAGCATCACCTTCGTGCGGTCGGCGGGGTCCACCAGCACCTCGAACTGCCGGCAGCCGGGTTCCTTGCGCGCCTCGCGCGCGTTGGCGAGCGCCTGCGCCATAAAGCGCTCCACGTTCTCCGGCTTGATGCGGATCATCACTGCCAGTACGAAGCTCATGTCATCGTCTCCTTTGCTGTACTTTACGGCCGCGCGCTCGAGAGCAGGGGTAACGTCCAGCATCATCGCACAGGGGCGCTCGGATTGTCGGGTTCGTGTAAACAAATAGGGTCAGTGTAAGTTTTTCGCCAAGTGATAGGCCTACGCCAGGAAACGTTACACTGACCCCATTTCGCTGGTTTTCAGGGATCGACATGAAACTGTACGGCACGCCGGGAAGCCCGTTCGCGCGCAAGGTGAGGATTTTCCTCGAAGAGAAGCGCATCCGCTACGAGTACATCGTCCAGCGCGGGCGCGACCCGGGATCGCGCGTGCCCGAGTTCAACCCGCTCGCCAAGGTTCCCACGCTGGTGACCGACGCGGGCAAGGGGCTCTACGATTCCCCGGTGATCGTCGAGTATCTCGACGCGCAGGGTGAAGGGCCCAGGCTGATACCCGAAAAGTTCGCCGACCGCATCGAGATCAAGCGCTGGGAAGCGCTGGGCGACGGCGTCACCGAGGCGGCGGTGGCGATCAACCACGAGCTGCGCGAGCCGAAGGACAAGCAGCGCTCAAAGGAATGGTACGACCGCCAGCAGCTCAAGATCGACCGCGGCCTCGGGGTCATGGAAAAAGACCTCGGCGCGAGCGAGTTCTGCTTCGGCGAGCGCTTCACGCTCGCCGACATCGCAACCGGCTACGCGCTCGGCTACCTCGACTTCGGATTGCCGGAGCAGGACTGGCGCAAGACGCACCCCAATCTCGCGCGACTCGCAGAGCGGCTCTTCGCGCGCAAATCCTTCAGCGAGACGACGCACCCGCAATAACAAGGGCCCACGCGATAAAAGGGGCTGGGTTCGGATTTCCCTTGTAAGGATGACCGAAGGCGCTCCTTGTATCCCACTCTTGGCGTTACTTCCACGGCCTTGGGTTGCGGCCTTTTGAATACGTTTCCTCCGCGTCCTTTGCGGCCTCCGCGGTAAAGCTTTTCTTTTCCTTGGCGTCCTTCGCGTCCTTAGCGGTGAGGCTTTCAATTTCCTTGGCGGTCTTGGCGGTGAAGCTTCTGAACTTGCTCTTCCCGGGTCACTGGTCATGGGTCACCGGGTTAATGCCATCCGCCATGGACATGCGCCGTCGGGCCGGTTTGCGGCGCGGCGTGACGTCGCCCGCAAATCGAGGGATACTGGACCCCCAGCGCGCCTCGATGCCGCTCACCAACGATATAGGAGGAAGACGATGGAAAGGATTGTCCTCAGCTCCATTCGGTTCGCCTTATTGACCACCGCCCTGCTGGCGGCAACCGCCGTTCCCACACTTGCTGCAGAGCGCTACCCGGCGAAGCCGATACGCCTGGTCTGTCCGTTCTCGGCAGGTGGCAGCACCGACTTCAACGCCCGCGCGATCCAGGACAAGCTCACACAGCTTCTCGGGGAGCAGATCGTGGTCGACAACCGCCCCGGCGCTTCGGGCCAGATCGGCACGAGAATCGTCAAGGAGAGCGCGCCCAATGGCTATACGCTGCTCCTCCACACCGTCGCGTTCCTCACCAGCCCGATGGTCTACAAGAATGCCGGCTACGACCCCCTCAAGGATTTCAAGCTGGTCGCGATGATTTCCAAGATTCCGACGGCAATCTCGGTGAATCCGTCGGTACCGGCCCGCTCAGTGAAGGAGCTCCTGGCGCTCGTGAAGTCGCGCCCTGACCAGATCAACTACGCCTCCTCTGGCATCGGTACCAACTCGCACCTCACCGGCGAGCTCTTCAACCTGATGGGCCATGTCAACATCCGGGCAATTCAATACAAGGGCGGCGGCCCCGCGCTCGCCGCGGTGGTAAGCGGCGAAATGCAGGTCGGCTTCTCCAACATCACGAACACAGCGCGCTTCCACGAGGCGGGCCGGCTGCGCGCGCTCGCCGTCAGCAGCCTCAAGCGTTCTTCCGCGATGCCGAGCCTGCCGACCGTGGCCGAGTCCGGAATGCCCGGATTCGAGATGGTCGCGTGGCACATCATCGCGGCGCCCGCGGGCACGCCGGACAGGATCATTAACACGCTGAACCAGAAGATCCGGGCGACTCTCGCGGATCCCAAAGTCATGCAGCGCTTCGAAAAAGGCGGCGCGGAGATTATTCCCATGTCGCCGCAACAGATCACCAACTATCTGAAGACCGAGCAGGGCAAATGGCGGCGGGTGGTCAAGGAGCGGAACATCAAGGCCGGATGATCGACCCCACTCCGGTGACCAGTGACCGGTGACCCGACGGGAAACTGGTGATGGGAACGGGTGATGGAGATACGGGTGATGTGTACTGGTGATGAACAACGGTCTGTACATCACCATTTTTCGTCACTATCTTTCATCACCATCATCTTCCTCGGCGGCCTTTGCGCACTTCGCGGTAAAGCTTTTCTTTTCCTTGGCGTCCTCTGCGTCTTGGCGGTTCAATTGTGATTCTGTTTCTCTTGGCGTCTTGGCGGTTCAGTTGTTGTTCTTCCTTTGTGTCCGTCGTGTCCTTTGTGTCTTGGCTTTAGCGGTCATGCTGGGACATCATCGGATGTCCAGTAGCGCCGTGAGATTCTTCCAGAGGATCTTCTCCTTCTCCTCCGCCGTCAGCGACTTGAGATTCTGCACCCACGCGACCGGCGACGGATGCCACGGCACGAACGGCCAGTCGCTGCCCAGCACGACGCGGTCGGCGCCGACCCGGTCGAGGAGAAAACGCAGCGCTTCCTCGCTGCCCACCACGGTGTCGTAATAGAGTTTTTTCTGGTACGCGCTCGGGGGCTGCGAAGTGCTGCGCACCTGCGGCCGCCCGTGCCAGTTGCGGTCGAGCCTCCCCATCGCATAGCAGGCGGGCCCGCCGCCGTGCGCGATGCAGACCTTGAGATCCGGGCACTTCTCCAGTACGCCGCTGCAAATTAGCACGGCGGTCACGATCGCGTCATCCAGGATCACGCCGAGGCTGTTGAAGAGCCCGTGGCGCTTGATCCTCTGCATGAGGAAGTTGTTCTGCGGCTGCGGATGGTAGAAGAGCACCGCGCCCATGCTCTCGGCGGCCTTGAAGAACGGAAGAAATTTGGGCTCGTCCCACTGCTCGCCGTTGACCTGCGTGTCGAGCGACGCCCCCTTCAGGCCGAGCTTCGTCACCGCGCGCTCGAGCTCGCGGATCGCGGACTTCACGTCCTGCACCGGCAGCGTGGCCAGCCCGGCGAGGCGCCCCGCGTTCTCGCGTACCGTCGCCCCGATCTCGTCGTTGACCTCGCGCGCCAGGGCGAGTCCCTGCGCCGCTTCGAGGTGATAGCCGACGAACGGCATGTGAATCGAGAGTACCTGCACGTCCACCTTCTGCTCGTTCATGTCCTTGAGGCGTTCCTCGACCGTGTAGCGCACCTTCGGCGTATTGAAGCCCGTGCGCATGCCGCCGCCCACCATCGTGCCCAGGCCCTCGCCCGGCTCGTGACGAAAGCCATGCCATTCGTTTTTCGCGTCGATGGCCTTCCACAGGGATTCCGGGACGATGTGAGCATGGATGTCGATGGTTTTCATGAGCGGCCCTCCGAGGTGCGGTGAACGAAAGCGGCTGAGGGTAGCACAGCATGCAAGTCGAAAGGCGAAAGTCGAAAGGAAGACCGCGGGCTCTCCCCGTTTCCCTCTTGGCGTTGCCTCCGCGCCCTCCTAACACCAGTGACCCGACAGGAAACTGGTGATGGGAACGGGTGATGGAGATAGGGGTGATGTGTACTGGTGATGAACAACGGTTTGTACATCACCATTTATTCATCACCATTTTTCATCACTCTCTTCCATCACCACCATCATCTTCCTCCGCGGCCTTTGCGCCCTCCGCGGTAAAGCTCTTCTTTTCCTTGGCGTGCTTGGCGTCTTGGCGGTGAGGCTTTTCCTTCCGCCTTCCGCCATTCTCAAGCGGTGGGCGTGTGTTTCGCCAGAAATTCTTTCACCCGCTTTTTCGCCGCTTCCAGCGCCGCGCCCTCCTTCCACTGCGGGATGAACTCCGCGTTGGGCAGCAGCCTCGCGGTCTCCTCGGAAATCGGGTACGGATGCGCCTCATCGTTGCCCGCCAGCACCAGGCAGGGCGTCCTGCAGCTCGAGACGAACGCGCGGTCCACGCTGTAGAGGAAGCCGGGCGCGTAGAGGTTCTGGTAGAACGCATCGAGCACGGCTTCGGTCGCCTCCGGATGGTCCGTGAGGCCCCTGGCCCACTCGTCGAAGCGGGCGGCGCGGCCGGGCTTCAAAGGACCGACCCGCCCGATGGGCTGCGCGAGGACGGCGCTCGCGAAGCGCTGCGGCTGCGCCTTCAGCAGGCTCATGATGAAGGAGCCGCCGATGCATTGACCGTAGAGATGGCAGCGCTCGATCTTCAGGCGGTCGAGCACCGCAATGTGGTCGGCCGTGAACGAGTGCCAGCCGTCCTTCGCCGTGATTGGCGCGCGGGATTTGCCGCCGGCATTGCGCTGGTCCATCACGATCACCCGGTAGCTCGCGGCGAAATCGGTAATGGGTTTGATCGGCGCGGACGGCGTGCTCCAGACGGCGATGGTGGACTTCACGCCCGCCGGCGCGAACGTGAGAATCGGGAATCCCTTGCCGAACTCCTCGTAGTAAATGGTCGCGCCGTTGTGTTCGAGTGATGGCATATTGCTCTCCGTTAGAAACCAGGACCTTGGGGGCAGAATACCAAGGATGCCATGGCGAGTGGTGAATGGCGAATGGCGAATGACGGATGGCGGAACGGGAAAGGAAGACCGAGGGCTCTTCCGATTTTTCCCTTGGCGTTGCCTCCGCGTCCTCCTAACACCAGTGACCGGTGACCCGACAGGAATCTGATGATGGGAACAGGTGATGGAGATACGGGTGATGTGTACTGCTGATGAACAACGGTTTGTACATCACCATTTCGACTCGATGTGAAGCTCGCTGTCGGGCGGCATCATCGCTGCCGCCGCGCGCAACAGCGCCGAGTTGTACGAGCTGGCCGCAAGCTGCCCGATACACCCATCAAGGTGACCCTGACTGTTCTCGGCTCCTGGTTAATGGGTGTTGTTCAGCGAAAGGACTGCGACGAACGCACGGCGTTGACGCAGGCGCCCCGCCCGAGCCGTGACCGGGGAACCGCAAGTCGAAAAGCGAAAGAAGGAAGAGAAACAGCGCTAAGTTCTATTCCTTCGTCTTTCGCCTTCGGGCCGACCTATCACCACGTCACGGTTCACCCAGAGCTCGTCATCTATAATCGTCACTTGCCGCAACGAAACCGCAAAGACGTCTCTCCAAAAACGTAATAGAATCCCATCTTCCACATCGGTTCAGAAAGGCAAAGGCATGGTTACGATCGAATCCACTCCGGAAATGGCCGCCAAGATCTACGAGACCATGAAACGCAATCTCGAGATCGTCCGCCGCCGGTTGGGGCGGCCGCTGACGCTCGCGGACAAAGTGCTGCTGGGCCACCTCGACGATCCCGAACATCAGGAAATGGTGCCGGGCAAGAGCTACCTCTTCCTGCGCCCCGACCGGGTGGTGTTTCAGGACGTACTCGGCCAGACCGGGATGCTGCAGTTCATGCAGACGAAGCGCGACCACGTGGCCGTGCCCGCCTCGATCCATTGCGATCACCTGATCCAGGCGCGTCGCGAGGGCGTGCAGGACCTGCGCGAGTCGCTGGCGGAAAACACCGAGGTGTACGACTTTCTGCGCACGGCGGCTGCCAAATACGGGGCGGGCTTCTGGGGGCCGGGGGCGGGAATCATCCACCAGGTCGTGCTGGAAAACTACGCCTTTCCCGGCGCACTGATCATCGGCACGGACTCGCACACGCCCAACGCAGGCGGTCTTGGCGCGTGCGCGGTCGGCGTCGGCGGGGCGGACGCGGTCGAGACGATAGCCGGGTTGCCGTGGGAAGTGCTGTACCCGAGGCACATCGCGGTTTACCTGACCGGCCAGATGAGCGGCTGGACTGCGCCGAAGGACGTGATTCTCTACGTGGCGGGCGCGCTGACCGTGTCCGGCGGCACCAACGCGATCGTCGAGTATATCGGACCCGGGGCGCGCACCATCAGCGCCACCGGCAAAGCAACGATCACCAACATGGGCGCCGAGCTGGGGGCGACGACCTCGATATTCCCCGCCGACGACCGCATGGCCACCTATCTCAAGGCGACCGGCCGCGGCGATCTGGTGCCGCACGTCAAGAAGAACCAGCTCCTGCTGGAGCCGGATCCGGAAGTCGAAGCCGAGCCCGAGAAGCACTACGATCGCGTGGTCCGGCTGGATCTGTCGAAACTCGAGCCACACATCGTCGGCCCGCACTCCCCGGACCGCGCGCGGCCGCTGTCCAAGCTGGCAGCCGAGGTGGCCGATTCGAACAACGGCTTCCTCGACAAGATCTCGGCCGCGCTGATCGGCAGCTGCACCAACTCTTCCTACGAGGACATGAGCCGCGCGGCGGACGTGGCCGAGCAGGCGAAGGCGCACGGCCTCAAGGCGGCCGTTCCCTACATGGTCACGCCGGGCTCGGAACAGGTGCGCGCTACCATCGAGCGCGACGGCCAGATGAAATCGTTGAAGGACATCAACGGCAGCGTGCTGGCAAACGCCTGTGGCCCCTGTATCGGCCAGTGGCGCCGGTCGAAGGAGGCGTCGGCCGTGCCGAATACCATCGTCACTTCGTACAACCGCAACTTCCCGGCGCGCAACGACGGCCAGCCGACCACGATGAACTTCATCGCCAGCCCGGAAGTCGTCACCGCGCTTGCGCTTGCGGGAAAGTTGTCGTTCAACCCGCTTGCGGACCCGCTCGTCGGCGCAGACGGCAAGCCGTTCAAGCTGACTCCGCCCAAGCCGGCACCGGAAGTTCCGGCGCGCAACTTCGACCGCGGACAGGCGAACTACATCGCGCCGCCCAGGGACGGCAGCAAGGTCGAGCTCAAGGTCAATCCCGACAGCGAGAGAATACAGTTGATGCAGCCCTGGCCGGCGTGGGACGGCAACGACTTCTCGGACATGCCCGTGCTGATGAAGACGAAAGGCAAGACGACAACCGACCACATCTCACCGGCCGGCCCGTGGCTGCGCTTCCGCGGACACCTGGGAAAATTCAGCGACAACACGTTTATGGGGGCGGTCAATGCCTACACCGGCGAGGCGGGAAAGGGCAAGAATGTCCTGACCGGACAGGCGGGCCAGTCCATCGCGGACATCGCGCGCCACTACCAGGGGAAGGGCCTCAGGTGGGTGGTGGTTGGCGATGCCAACTACGGTGAGGGCAGCAGCCGGGAGCATGCCGCGCTCTGCCCGCGTCTGCTCGGCGGTGCGGCAGTGATCGTGCGCAGCTATGCGCGCATACACGAATCGAATCTCAAGAAGCAGGGCCTGTTGGCGCTGACGTTCCCGAATCCGGCGGACTACGACCGGATTCGCGAGGATGACCGCATCAGTCTGGTCGGGCTTAAAGACCTGGCGCCGGGCAAACCGGTGGAGTGCCGCATCAAGCACGCGGACGGCGCGACCGAAACGCTGATGCTCAATCACTCGTTCAGCGAGCCTCAGCTCGAATGGTTCCGCAAGGGCTCGGCGCTGAACCTGTTCCATAGCGGGTCGAGCGGAGCATGACCGTTTGACCAAGGCGTAAATCAGGTCCCGACCCAATCCGGGTCGGACCTCCGCAACCCGTTGAGGCGGGACGACGATCAAACTACTGAAGCGCCCGTTTGACGCTTAAGAGCTCACTTTCGACGGCAAAAGTAGCCGACTAAACCGGTGGCCGGTGACCCGTCGCGACTCCAGTGACGGGAACTGGTGACGACAAGCCCGTCGTACATCACCATTTTTCATCACCATCATTCATCACCATTTTCTTCCTTGGCAGGCTCGGCGTCTCGGCGGTTCAATTTTAGTTCTGCTTCTCTCCGCGTCTCCGCGGTTCAAATATTGTCATTAACTCTCTTGGCGTGTCTGGCGTCTTGGCGGTTCAGCGTTTGAGTAATCTGCGTTTATCTGCGGCTGAATTCATCCTTCATCCTTCCGCCATTCGCCTTGGCTCAGGCAACGGGACGCTTCCACCCGAGCCAGTCGACGATGGCCCCGCCCATCACCCGCTCCAGGTCGCGGCCCTTCAGCCACGGCATCTCCTCGGTGAACATCGTCACGCATTGCCGGTAAGAGCACGGCATGCGGGTGATGTCGGTGCCCCAGAAGCAGCGGTCGGGCCCGAACGCCTCGACGATTTGGCGCAGATAGCCGTGGATGTTCTTGTATGGGTAGGGCTGGCTCGAGGTGCTCGGCGCGCCCGACAGCTTCACCCCGACATTGGGGAGCCGGGCGAGCGCGAGCATGTCTGCCAGGTCAGCATAGGCCGCGTCGTCCTTTTTCCCGCTTCGGCCGCCCCCGCGCCCGATGTGATCGATGTGCAGCTTGAGACCGGGATGACGCTCCGCGATCTTTCCCAGCACCTTGATATTTTCGCCGGTGGCGAGGAGACCGATGGTCAGTCCTGCCTTCTCGCAAGCGGGCCAGAACCAGTCGAGCGAGCCATCGGTCCACCACGCTTTCTGATTCGGCAGGTTGAAGGTAAACCGGAACCCGAGCATGCCCGGCCGTTCGTGCCAATGGGCGACGATGTTCTCGCGATCCGGGCTTTCGAGATCGAAATGCCCGAGTATGCAGAATTTTTCCGGATGTTGGCGCACCGCCTCGACGGCGAGCGCGTTGGTCGGCTCGCCGAGCGCGCTGGGCGGGTGGATCACGGCGCAATCGACGCCGGCCGCGGCCATCTCGGCCAGCGCATCGTCGGCCGAAAAGGTCGGGATCTGGCGATGGTGCGGGCTCATCTTGCCGTTTTTCCAGATGTGGATTTGCGAGTCGACGATCAGCATGGCTTCCTCCGTTGATGGGCGTAGCATAGCTCAAAGCGCAACAGGGACAGCCTACGCTTTTCGCGAAGCGGAAAACGTCGCGTCATTCGGACGGCGCAGGCAGCGCCCGCACCGTCCTGCAGCAAGCCGTCAGATGGACGGCCGAATGTTCTGATTGAGGCGGAACCGGTTCGTCGGGTCGTAGCGGTTCTTGATCTCCACCAGCCGCGCATGATTCGCGCCGTACGCCGCGCCGACTCGCGCACCCTCCTCTGCCGTGAGGAAATTGACGTAGACGCTGCCGGTGGCATGACGGCCGACTGCCTCGAAGGCCTCGCGCGCCCAGCCGATGCAGCGCTTGTCATCGCTCATGGTTTGCCAGCGCGCATGAATGTTCATGACCATTTCGGCGTCGCGCGCACCGTATGCCATCGCATCGACGGGAACCCGGCTGGCCGCGCCCCCGAGCAGGCCGATGAAGATCTCGCATTCGCCGGTCGGTAGCGTACCCGCGCAACGCAAAGCGGCATCGATCGTCTCGTCCTTGATCACCGCCAGGTTATGCGACTTCCAGTAATTGCGCGCGCCGGGACCGAGCAGGGGATCGAAGGCCTGCTGCCAGGCCGCATAGGGCGCTGGCCCGATATGCTCGCCGTAAGCCTTGCCAAAGCCGCGCAGCGGCTCGACCGCGCGACGCCCGACGTCAGCATCGCCCAGGTAGACGATCGCCAGGACGATTACACCTTTCCCGTGGACGGACTCCGGGAGGAAAGGCAAGGGCGGCGCATTGCGCAGCACGACCCAAACATTGAGGTCCTCCGGCATCGTCTTGATGAACTCGCGATACTGCTCGAGCACAGATTTCGCTTGTTCCATGGGAAATACGATCAACCCACTGAGGATCTCAGGCCCCACGCGATGGAGCTGGAATTCGAACATAGTGACTACGCCGAAGTTCCCGCCGCCGCCGCGCACAGCCCAGAAGAGCTCAGGGTTCTTCTTGTCACTGGCGACCACGCGCTGGCCGTCAGCGGTAATCACTTCCACCGAAACCAGGTTGTCCACGGTCATGCCGTGCTTGCGGCTCAGCCAGCCGAAGCCGCCGCCCAGCGTGAGGCCTGCGATGCCGGTCGTCGAGTTGATGCCAAGCGGCGTGGCAAGGCCGTAAGCCTGGCACTCCTGGTCCACGTCGCCGAGCAGCGCGCCTGGCTCGACTCGCGCGAGACGGGCGTCGGGGTCCACCCGCACCGATCTCATCAGGGACAAGTCAACCACCAGGCCGTCATCGCACACCGCGTTACCGGCGATGTTGTGCCCGCCGCCACGCACTGCGAGAGGTAGTTCTTGTTCGCGCGCCAGAGAGATCGCCGCCACGACGTCTGCGTTTCCGAGACAGCGGGCGATGATCGCCGGTTTCCGATCGATGGTGCTGTTCCAGATCTTCCTGGCCTGCTCGTACTCCGCATCGCCGGGCACGATGACCTGTCCGCGGATAGCGCTGCGGAATTGTTCAATCGTTTTGCTCGTCAAGGTAGACATATCGGCACCTCCAGTTGTGTGGTCTTCAGTTTGGCTTCCTCGATTGTCTGAAGTAGCAACGTCGGAAGCTTCGGAAACCATCCTAGAGGCCTGAGCCCGATCGCAATACTTCGAATACCGTAGCAACACGCTACGATATCAGTAGTAAACTACTAGCGAATCTGTAGCTTGGGAAAAACTATCGTGCAAACAAAGTGATGGAATACGGCCAATACTACCCGGTGGCAAAAGCCCTGGAGGTGCTCGGCGAGCGATGGGCCATGCTCGTCGTTCGTGAGTTGCTGTGCGGGAGCACACGCTTCAGCGAGCTTCAGCGCGGGCTGCCCAATATTTCGCCGTCGATGCTAAGCAAGCGCCTCAGCGAGCTTGAGGCTGCCGGGCTGATCATGCGGAAACGTATTCCGGGCCAGCGCGGGTGGGAGTACTTTCTCTCCGAGGCAGGCGGGGAACTTGGGGAAGTCGTGCAAAAGCTCGGGGTCTGGGGAATGCGCTGGGTCCGCGGCACCATGTCCGAGGCTGACCTCAACGTCCAGTTCCTGATGTGGGATATCCAGCGCAACATCGACGCTGCCAAGCTGCCGGGCCGCGAGACGGTGCTCAAGTTTCATTTCTCCGAAGAGAAAACAACCCGCGACTGGTGGATTGTTGTCACGAGCGGTAAACCCGACCTGTGCGTGGACGATCCGGGCAAGGAGGTCGACGTCTACTTCACCACCGACTGCCGCACCCTTACGGAAATCTTCATGGGTGACACGTCGTTCAAGGCGGCTCGGGCAGATGGTCGACTGAAGCTCGTCGGTCCGCCGGCGCTGCTCAATACCCTTTCATCCTGGTTTCACCTGAGCGCCTTTGCGGGTTTCGATGCGGCGCGGCCGACGTAGTCAAAAAAACACGGTCAGCGTAAGATTTCCGGAATCCGGAAAAGTGACACTGACCCTGTTTATTCGTTTCGACCGATCGGCGTTCATCGGCGGCTAAATAACGGGGTTCTTGTGGAAGTACATCTTTGTTTATCTGCGGCTAAATACTGCTAGCCGTTCAACACCTCCGCGCCAGCGGCCGCTTCCAACTCGCAGGCGTTCGCCGTCATCGCCAACATGCTGTAGTAGCCGATCGTCCCCGTCAGCTCGATGAACTGCTCGTCGCCGAACCGTTGCTGCAGAGCATTCGCGCTCGCGGCGCCGACCCGGTGCTTGCGGATAAGCTCGCGCGTGAAATCCACGATCTGCGCGTCGTCCGCCGGGATGCCGCGCGAGTGCTTTTCGTGGATCGCGGTGATGGTTGCCTCCGCCACGCCTTGCTTTCGCGCCTGGCCGGTCTGGGCTCCCCACACGTAAATCGCGTCGAACTCCCGCGCGACGGTCATCGCGGCAAGCACGCGCACGCGCTTGTCGAGCTTGCCTTCGAAGCGCACATAGGCGCCCAGGCCCATTACGCGCTCGGCCAGCGGCGGACAATGCAGTAACATCGTGAACGGTCCCTGCACCGCGCCGCGGCTCTCGATAATCGCGTCCACGATCGCGTGATGCTCCGTGGGCACGTCGTTCTTGCCGGTGATACGTTTTAGTCTGGCCATGGCTCCCCTTTCGTTTTGATCAGGATACACCCTCCATCTGCTCGAACCGCACCGGGCTGACCTGGCCAAGAGACTGATGCCGCCGTTCGTGTCAAAATTGCGGCATGTCCGAAGATCAGGCTTGGGCGTTCCCCGAGTCCATTCAGCCGAAGTCCAGCGAGACCCGGTTCGACCTCGAGCGTGCGTTCGATGCGGTAGTCCTGGTTCGCGCCGAAGTTCCGAAGGATGCCTACTCCGCGGCCACGCTCGGTACCGAGCGGGCCGGTTATGGCGCGGTCATCCGTGAGGACGGCCTCGTGCTGACCATCGGCTACCTCATCAACGAGGCATCGCAAATCTGGCTCACCACCAATCGCGGCGCCCTCGTACCGGGCTACCCCCTGGCCTACGACCAGGCGACCGGGTTCGGCCTGATCCAGCCCCTGGGCAAGCTAGCTGTCCCCTACTTTCAGCGCGGTCTCGCAGCCGATGTCAACGTCGGCGATGCGGCATTCGTGATTGGCCACGGCGGCTGCGCCCACTCGCTCAAGACCATGCTGATCGCGAAGCACGAGTTTGCCGGCTACTGGGAATACGTGCTCGATGAGGCGCTCTTCACCGCGCCGGCGCATCCGCAGTGGGGTGGCGCGGGCCTGCTCGATGCGCAGGGCAACCTGGTCGGCATTGGCTCGCTGCTGGTACAGCAGGAGATAAACGGCCAACCACTCCACGTTAACATGTTCGTGCCGATCGACCTGCTCACCCCGATCTTCAATGCAATGCTGAAAACCGGCCGCAGCCCGCACCCACCCCGTCCGTGGTTGGGAATGTCCACGCAGGACCCGGGAGGCGAGCTGGTGGTCGCCAGGCTTTCTGCGGGCGGTCCGGCGAGCCGTGCCGGCGTTCAGGTCGGCGACCTGGTGCTTGGCGTTGGCGCGTCACGCGTGCACGGCCTTGCGGGGTTCTTCCGGACCGTGTGGGGGCTGGGCGCCGCGGGGGTTGATGTGCCTCTCACTCTCTCCCGCGCCGGAGATGTGGTTCACATCACGGTCAAGTCGGCGGACCGCAACGACTTCCTCAGAAAGCCGAAGCTGCATTGAGTGCCGCAAGAGACGGGGTCGACAATGGAGAACAACGCTGCCCTGCGCACGATACTGCCAATCGCCGGCTGGGCCGAGGAGCGCGCCCGCGATGTCGAGATCAGCAGTAAATGGGGTCGGGTCCACTTTTTTGAATTCGAACCGACCTTATTTACTAGGCGCCGAAAGTCGCTTTTGCCGCGTCGTTCTGTTGACAACGCCTTGTACGCCACGCCATGGTGACTCGCAGAGCGCGCCGAAGTCCACAGCAGTGATTCAGATCACCATCCGGCAGTTGCGCTATTTCGTCGCCACCTACGAGGAGGCGAGCTTCACCCGGGCGGCCGAGCGGGAACACTGCTCGCAGCCGGCGCTCAGCGCGCAGATCGCCAACCTCGAGAAGATCCTCGAACGCGAACTTTTCGAGCGCTCGGTGAACGGCGTTCGCCCGACGGCCGCCGGGCAGCGCTTCTACCGCCACGCGGTCTCGATCCTGAGCTCGGTCAACCAGGCGCAGATCGATATGGCGGAGGTGAGCGGACTGGTGGAAGGACAGGTACGCGTCGGCCTCATTCCCTCGATCGTACGGGGACTGCTGCCGTCGTTTCTGCCGGAGTTTGTCGACACCTATCCGATGATCGACCTCCGTGTCATCCAGGGCTTCAGTGATGCGCTCTCGGACGCGGTCCTCGCACAGACGGTCGAGTTCGCCGTAGTGCTCGAACCGCCGCGGCACGAAGGAATCGAGATCGAGCAT
This sequence comes from Betaproteobacteria bacterium, assembly GCA_029863175.1. The sequence goes on from JAOTVX010000002.1 coordinate 34,686, forward strand.
TTCGCCGCGGAAAGCATGGTGCTGATCAGCAACCCAGCGCTCGGACTGCCGCGCGGCGAGGCGTTGCGACTATCGAATTTGGCGCCGCTCAACCTCGTCGTCCCTTCGCCCAATCACACTCTGCGCCGCAATATCGAGCGTCACATTTGGACCAAGGAGATCCGGGTTGCGAGACTTCTAGAAATGGACACGGTGCACGGCATGATCGACTTCGTGGCCGGATCGAAGTGGGCGACGATTCTGCCGATTGTCGCGGTCGCCTGCGACCTTGGCAGCGATCGGTTCTGCATCAACCCTATCGGCGAGCCACGCCTGGAGGCCGATCTCCACCTTATCCGGCTCACGCAACAGCCGCTGACCGCGACCGCGCGGCTCTTCGCTGAGGCGCTGCGTCAGCGGGCCGCCGCGCTCGGCTCGTCGGTCACGAACTGAAGGACCGGCAGCGGCGCTACGCGCGTTTCGGCCGGTCGCCGCAGGGGCAAGCGTGCGAGCTGAGGTCGATCACTCGCCCGCGTGGGCCCTTGCGGGCGTGCACCGCGACACGCACGACCGGGCACCGCGCGACCGCGCTGGAACCGCATGTCGGGCAGGGCGGGGTCTGGGCTTCGTAGCCGACCAGCGCCTCGAAGGTCGCGCCGCACGCGGCGCAGTCGAAGTCGAATATGCGCATGAGGGACTCCTTGCTGCTTTAGGTACTCACAACCGCCGACGAAAAGGGATGCGGGATGCCGCTTTCCTCTTTGCCGTCGCCCTCAGCACTCGATCACCGTCAGTTCCTTGACCGGCCACTTCGACAGGATTTCCACGCCCGTCTTGGTCACGCGGATGACCTCCTCGATCCGAACGCCCTGGCCCTCGCCGTCGCCTTCCTGCGTCTCGATGGCGAAGCACATGTCCTCTTCGATCACCATGGGGTGATCGATCGAGCAGCCGCGCCAGACCAACGGCGGCTCGTAGAGGGTCAGGCCGATGCCGTGCGCCCAGTTGTTGCCGGCGGTCTGGTCCTCGTGGACGACACCGATGTCGCCCCACACGTCCGGCCCGGCCGGCCATCGTTCGGCGATTTCCTTGCTCGTGACCCCCGGTCGGATCACCCCTATGGCATCGTAGAGCCAGTCATAGGCCCGCTTGTAAGCAGCTTTCGTGGCCTTTGAGGGCTCGCCGACGCTGAAGGAGCGGTAATAGCAGGTCTTGTAGCCGTTCCACGACGTGTTGTAGACATCCATGTAGATGATGTCGCCATGCGCGAGCCGGCGGCCGGTGGAATGGCGCAGGTTCGGCCAGGAATAGGGCCCGGAGGTGCAGAACACTCCGGAATGGACCTCGCCACCGTTGACGTAGCAGGCTTTGAAAGCTTCGCCGAGAATCTCGTGCTCGCTCACGCCCGGGCGCACCGTACGAACTAGGGCGTCGAACATGGCGTCGCCGATGGTGCACGTGTTGCGCAGGCATTCCACTTCCTCCTGCAGCTTGTTCTTGCGTGCCTCCAGCATGGCCGTAAAGCCGTCGCCGCTGGTCTTGACGCCCTTGGCCTCGAAGGCGGCGGTGATGTAGGGATCGGCAAAGTCCATCGCCAGTACTTCCTTGTGCACACCGGCCCGCTTGAGTTCGGGGTAGGTCTGGTCGATGAAGCGCGCGACTGCAGCCTTGTGTGCGGAATCGCCCATGCAGCGCGCGATCCAGCCCATGCCGGTGATCGCGTAGCGGACATTCCCCGGCGGAAGCCAGGGAGAGTTGCGCTGCGTGTGATAGCCGATGTCGCCCTGCTCGTAAATGATGGGGTGCTCGTCGCCCTTCACCAGCAACGAGTAGCGCAGGCCCGAACTCGGCGTCGTCCATGGGGGCGTGTAGGTGCTGGTGATGTAGCGCGTATTCCACTCGTTGAGCGACAGCAATCCGCCGAAGTTGCGTTTCTTGAAGAGCGCCTCCTTGGCCCGATTCAGGCGACCGGTGCGCAGCTTGTCCATGTTGACGCCCTCGATCCAGTCCATGGGCTGGAACGGATACGACTTGCCGTATTTGTCAGTCATGATCGCCTCCGCGTTATCCGGTTCAGGAAGCCAAGATAGCAAAGTGTGATACGCGGAAAAAATATCTTCTTCCTATGAGTGTCATCGGAAAAGATTGGGACGGGACGGCGGACGCCGAGCAGGCGTCGTCTCCCTTATGCCCCGCGAGAGCGCGGCAAGCGCTTTCCCGCACCCCGGCTGTTTCGAGAGGGTCTTTTCCGTACGGCGGGTCAGGCGATGTCGGGAACGGGGTAATAGGTCAGCGGAAGACCAGCGTACGGGGGCCAGCTCGCGAAATCGAGCGGCGCGCTTCCCACGGTCAGTGGTGCCCGTTTCAATTTCCTTCGTGGCCTTTGCACCCTCCACGGTAAAACTTTTCTTTTCCTTGGCGTGCTTGGCGATGCGGCTTTTATCCTTTTTTCGCGTCCTCCGCGCTCTTGGCGGTGAAGATTTTCCCTCACCCACCCTTCGTCCGAGTTTATTGAATCAGTCCTTCCGCCTTCATCGCCTTCTGCACCTTGGGACGCGCTGCGACGCGGTCGACATAGGCCTTCAGATTCGGCCATTTGCCAAGGTCGATTTCGACGCGCGACGTCCATCTCAGGATGGTGAATCATACATCTAGCCATCCGTCGTTGTGGCCGTGTCGAACCGGCTGCGTCCGGGTTGCGTATACCGGTGATCGTGACCGGTCACGATCCCAGTGATGGGAACTGGTGACGTTTACTGGTGATGGGTACTGGTGATGAGCCGCGGTTTGTACATCACCATTTTTCATCACTATTTTTCATCACCCTCACTCATCACCATTTTCTTCCTCGGCGCCCTCGGCGTCTCGGCGGAAAAGCGTTAGCAGACCCTGCGCTGCTGTAAGCTAACGCCATGCTGAAGCAGATCGAAGCCGGCGCGCTCCGCGTCGCCTACGAAGAGCGCGGCTCCCCCGCCGGCACCCCGGTCGTGCTGCTGCACGGTTTTCCCTACGACGTGCGCGCCTACGACGAGGTGACGCCGCTGCTGGTCGGGCAAGGCTTCCGCGTGATCACGCCGTACCTGCGAGGCTACGGCCCGACGCGCTTCCTCTCCGCGGATACGCCGCGCTCCGGCCAGCAAGCCGTGCTTGCCCACGATCTTCTCGCCCTCATGGACGCGCTCGCAATCCGCGCTGCGGTCCTCGGCGGCTACGACTGGGGCGGCCGCGCCGCCTGTGTCGCCGCCGCGCTCTGGCCCGCGCGCGCCCGCGCGCTGGTGACGGTCAACGGCTACAACGTTCACGACATTCCCGGCTCGGCCCGCCCGCAGGCGCCGGAAGACGAGCACCGCATGTGGTACCAATACTATTTCCACGGCGAACGGGGACGCGCGGGGCTCGAGCAGAACCGCCGCGAGCTGTGCAAGCTGCTGTGGCGGCTCTGGTCACCCAACTGGGGCTTTGACGACGCGACGTACGAGCAGACTGCCGCCTCCTTCGACAACCCGGATTTCGTTTCGGTGGTGATTCACTCCTACCGGCACCGCTTCGGCCTCGCGCAGGGGGATCCCGCGTTCGAGGACACCGAGCGCCGCCTGACCGGGCTGCCTCCGATCACCGTGCCGGCCATTGCGCTCGATGGCGACGGTGACGGCGTCGTGCGCGCGGGCGGCGCGCGGAATCACGCAAGGCACTTCAAAGCCGCCTACGAGCGCCGCGTGATTCCTTTCGTTGGCCACAACCTGCCGCAGGAAGCCCCGCGAGAGTTCGCCCAGGCGGTCTTTGATGTTTCCCGCCGCTGACGCGGCAGGAAACATCGTTGACTTGAGTCCGGGTCGGATCTCCGCAACCCGTTGAGATGGGACGACAATCAAACTACTGAAGCGCCTGTTTGTCGCTTGGAAGCCCTTTTTCGACGGCAAAAGCGGCCTTCTAAGGATTAGTGGTCACGATCTAGCGTTCCCGATCGCGTCCCCTGCATGCCACCCTTGGCGAGAGAACGCTTCCGCTCGCTCTCGAAGATGCTGCCGGTGTTTTTCACATTTCTCCTCATCATCGTGCAGCAGGGGCTGGATCCGGTTTGGTTCGGGATATACGTCATCATAATGAGCGAACTCGCGGCGATAACGCCGCCCATCGGGGTCAACGTTTACGTAATGGCCAAAGTTGCGCCAGAAGTCCCCTTGATGGAAATTTTCCGCGGCATCCTGCCGTTTTTTGTCGTGGCCTGCTGGTGGTTGCGCTGATTTCGGTATTCCCGGAAATCGTGACATGGTTGCCCGAACTGTCGCTCAAAATGCGTTGAGGTAAAGGGAGGTCAGGTCCGGGGGGCACGCCTCTACTCTATAGCTCCGGCGGGACGGAATAACTATACGGAAAAGACCTGACCCTCGATCCATGTTCTAGAGAAGAAGATCGCTGAGAACGCGGAGAGCGCCAAGGAAGAGAAAAGCCTCACCGCGGAGAACGCTAAGGACGCAGGAAAACAAAAGCCTTAACGCCAAGGCCACAGAGGACGCCAAGGAAAATTAATCAAACAACCAAACCCTATCCTCCGGACATAGGTTGGGGTGGTGAGATTCTAGCAGCACGTTGGGTGGATGCCGTCCGGCATCCTAAAGGCGAAAGGCGGAAGGAAGAAAAAACATTAGATGCTGTTCCTTTCGCCTTTCGCCTTTCGCCTTTCGCCTTCCCGCTCACCGGTCACGGGTCACCGGTCACTGTTTCCGGCAGCCGCCTGCCACGCGAAGTACCGCTTCATCGCGTTGACTCTTGCGAGGTAGGTCCTGACGTCATGGTCTCCGCAGCGCGCGGCGGCGGTCAGCTGAAGGCTTCGCCGCGCGTAGGCGTCGCCCGTTCCGGCCCCGCACAGGTGAACGACCGCAGCCAGGTCCTGTTTCTGCTGGAGCGCGGCGGCGGTAAGCCGCTGGCGCGCCAGCGTTCTCGCGACGCTACGATCCAGGAACGCGGCGGTCAGCTCGACGGCGTGGCTCGGGATGACGCGAGTGTAGAGGCTGTTGAACCAGCACGATCCCCAGTCGTTCCAGGGGCCGTCCTCGACTACCGCGTGGTTATGGATGCAGTAGCGCCTCGCGTCCTGGAACGCCGCGTTCGTGATCTGGTACATGCCGACCGCGCTCGACGCAGGCTGGTACATCTCGAAGGGATTCCAGGTCAGTCGCCACCGCCAGTACGTCCGGGCCACCGGATTGCCTGAGCCTTCGACCTGGGCCAGCGCAGCCAGCAGCTCGGGCGTCATGACGGCCGTGGAATGCTCGCGGAAGAGCGGCCCGTACTGCCGCCAGGTCTCGGACGGCGTCTTGTGGAGCGCGCCGCTCAACGGGAAAAACATCTCGGCGGGTTTGCGGATCACTTGGTACAACCCGTTCAGCGCAAATATGAGCGCCAGGATGACGGCCGTCCCCGCGACGACCCGGACCGGCAGCCGCGCGGCCCATAATTCCCGGAGCGCCCGTCGGCCCAAACTGGAGAGCAGCCGGACAAACGCGATCCGGACAGGACGCGCACGCGCCCTTCGGGAACCGGCTCTGGCAGCAGGCGAACGTGACATTACGTGCCCTTAACGCGAGAGAGGAAAACCTTACTCCGACCCCATTTCCGCGGTTGTGCTCTCACCTCTGCCGTTCGGCGGTTTCGAGCGCCGCGCGGGCGCCCGCGGCGTCGCCGCGCGCTTCGCGCGCCTGTGCGATGAGGCGCCAGTTCTCCGCGCGCAGCCGGTTGTCGCCGCCGGCCCAGGAGTTGGAGCGCGCGGCGACGCTCTCCGCCTGCGCGTACTCGCCCTGTTTCAGGCGCACACGCGCCAGCTCTTGCCACAGCCGCGGATTGCGCGGCTCGATGCGAAGCGCCCGCTCGAGCGATGCCGCGGCGTTCGCGAGCCGGCCGGCCACGACATCGGCGCGCGCGCGGTCCAGCAGGCTGGCGACGGCCGCGCTCCCGATGGAGGGCACAGGAACGGGTGCCGATACAGGCGCCGGTTGCTGCACGATCGCGCAGCCGCCGAGGATCGCCACCAGGGCAAGAACGTATCTCATCAGGCCATTATCTTCCGAACAGCCGCTCGAGCCAGCTCTTCGCGTCCTGCTTCACCTCTTCGACGGCGATGCCCAGCGCCGATGCGCACGGCGCGCGCTCCACCGGCGCCGAGCCCTGGGCGAACGGCAGCTCCAGCGCGTAGGGGCAGGCCCAATCCGCGCGCAACCCGCTCTGCGCATCGATCAGCACGATCTCGATGCCTTCCGGCTTGGGCAGCGCCAGCGGCTCCGGTTTGAGCGAAGCCATCAGCTCGCCCCAGACCGGCAGCGCGGCGGCGGCGCCCGAGAGATGCGCCGCGCGGTTGTCGTCGTAGCCGATCCACACGATCGCGAGCCTGTCGCCTGTGAATCCCGCGAACCAGGCGTCGCGCTGCTCGTCCGTCGTGCCGGTCTTGCCGGCGACAGCGCTCTCCGGCGGCAGCCAGTTCTTCAGGCCTTGGGCCGTGCCTTCGCGCACGACGCCCTGCATGGCAGCGGTGAGGAGGTACATCGGCTCAGCCGGGAACGCCTGCTCCACCACAAGGGGATAGCGCCTGAGCGGCTGGCCGGCCTGCGTCGTCACTTCGCGGATCGCGCGCAGCGGCGCGCGGAATCCCCCGCTCGCCATCGTCTGGTACATCTGCGCCACCTCGAACGGGCTCAACTCCACCGCGCCGAGCAGCGTGGCGGCGTACGGCTTCAGCTCGCGTTCGATGCCGAGCCGCTTCACGGTGCCGAGCACGCGCTCGATGCCGATCCGGGTGCCCAGCCGCGCCGAGGCGGCGTTGTAGGACTGCGCGAACGCCGTGCGCAGCTGCACCGCACCGTGGAACTTCCCGTCGTAATTCGCCGGCTTCCAGTCCGGAGCGCCGCGGCTCTTCCAGACGAAAGGCCCGTCGTCGATCGGCGTGACGAGGGTGTAGCGCGAAGGCTCGGCGAGCGCCGTGAGGTAGATCGCGGGCTTCAGGAGCGAGCCCACGGGCCGCGCGGCGTCGAGCGCGCGGTTGAAGCCGCGGTAGCGCACGTCGCGTCCGCCGACCAGCGCCTGCACTTCGCCCGTCTGGCCGGCGGTGACCACGATCGCGCCCTCGAGCCCGGGCTTTCCGAAGTGTTTCTCCCGGTCGAACCGCGCGAGCTTGCGCTCGAGCACGCGCTCTGCGGCGCGCTGCACGCCCGGGTCGAGCGTGGTGAACACCCTCAAGCCCTCCGAGCGCAGGTCGGCTTCCTCGTAGTCCCGCCGCAGCTGCCGGTGCACGAGCTCGAGAAAGGCCGGATGCGGCGAGGTGCCCTTCGGCGCCTTTGGGTTCAGCCCAAGGCCCGCAGCCCGCGCGGCCGCGTACTGCTCCATCGTGGCGTAGCCCTGGTCCTTCGTCCCCCGCAGGACCAGGTTGCGCCGCGCGAGCGCGCGCTGCGGGTGGCGGTACGGGTCGTAGATCCCCGGGCCCTTCATCATGCCGACCAGCAGCGCGCTATCTGCGAGCGTGAGGTGCTCGACCGGCTTGTCGAAGTAATGCAGCGACGCGAGGCCGACGCCGTGGATAGCGCGGTCGCGGTCCTGGCCGAGGTAGATCTCGTTCAGGTAGGTCTCGAGGATCTCGTTCTTGTCGTAGTGCACCTCGAGCAGCACTGCCATGAAGAGCTCGGTGATCTTGCGCCGCAGGGTCCGCTCGGGCGTCAGGAAGAAATTCTTCACCAGCTGCTGCGTCAGGGTGCTGCCGCCCTGGAGCCTGTTTCCCCGTACGAGGCTCACGACCGCCCGCGCGATGCCGCGCAGGTCAAAGCCGAGGTGAGAGTAGAAGTGGCGGTCCTCCGTCGCGATGAGCGCCTGCACCAGGTGCTTCGGCACTTCGACGAGCCGCACGAGCACCCGGTCCTCGTTGTTGGCGGGATAGATGCCGCCGATCGCTAAAGGCTCCAGGCGCACGAGCGGGACGTCCCTGCCTTCCGCGTCGCGCACCGCCACCACCGCGTCGCCCGCGAACGCCGCGCGGATGCGCTTCGCGGGCTGCGGCCCGTCCCAGAACACGAACGGCCGCACCGCGATCTCGAGTCCGTCGCCGTTCCGGACGAACCAGCCCGATTCGCCCTCGCGTGGCCCCTCGCGATAGCCGGCCTGCCGCAGCTCGTCCACGATGTCCGCCTGCGAAACGCGCAACCCGGCGTGCAGCTCCAGGGGGCGGGCGTAGATGCGCGCCGGCAGCGCGTAGCGCCGGCCCTCGAACTCGCTGCGCACGCGAAAGTCGAGATACAGCGCGAAGCCGGCTGCGAGCAGGGCAACCGCGAGGAAGGCGAGGCTCAGATATCGCCACAATTTCGTGCGACGGGACATCCGACGGATTTTACTTTGTTGCGGTGTGTTGGCGATCGAGAGCGGCCGGCTTGAGGAGGCATGAACCGCCAGCCGTCCCGCTCAAGACCCGCGAAAAGGGCCAGGTCGCCCCGCAGCGACGGATGGGTGAGGAGGAAAAAGCTTCACTGCGAAGGACGCAAAGGAAGACAGAAGCCTTACCGCCGAGGACACCAAGAGAAGCAAGGGCAACAATTGAACCGCCGAGACGCCGAGAGGAGCAGAATCGAATTTGAACCGCCAAGACGCCAAGGCCGCCGAGGAACAAAATGGTGATGTACAACGGCCTTGTCGTCACCAGTACTCATCACCATTTCACATCACCAGTACCCATCACCAGTTTCCATCACTGGGGTCGTGACGGGTCACGGGTCACGGGTCACGGGTCATTGAGGTTATAGCCTTCCGCCTTAGGGGATTCCGTCCCTCCTCTAGGCCCCATCACCCATCACCTATCACCCATCACCCCCACCGCAGGTGGCATCGGCCGGGGTTTGGGGCGATACTGCGAAAACGTGGTCTGTCCCCGATTTAGCCGCGATTTAGCCGCATCGCATGCGCTGGACAGGCACCGCTTGCGAGGCATTTCTTACAGGGAAATCGACATGGGCAAGATATTTCTGGTGGTACCCGACGCGCCGGTGGAGGACGTCGCGCAGCTGAAAGCCAACCGCACCCTGAGCAGTGCCGGCATTCGGCTGGGCGTGCTCGACAACAGCAAAGGCAACGCCGACCATTTGCTGAACTTCATCATCGAGGGTGTCAAAAAAGAATTCAAGGTCGATTCGGTAGTCATGACTCGCAAGCCCACATCGAGCCGCCCGGCCACCGACACCGTCCTCGACCAGCTGGCACGGGAGGCTGACCTCGTGGTTAGCGCCATGGCCGATTGAGGCTCGTGCACGTCGTGGAGTGTCCACGACATGGCGCAGTTAACGAAACGAGGCGTGATCGCCGCCGTGGTGTGTTCCGATACCTTCATGAAACTCGGCAGCGCGCAGGCCAAGGTGTTTGGCGTAGCTGACCTGCCGCTGCTGAAAATCCAGCATCCGCTGGGCGGCCTCAAGATGGACAAAGTGCGCGAACGCGCTGAGGTGGCGCTCCCGCAACTCATCCAGGCGATCAAGGCCGTCAAGGAGAAACAGGCATGAGCGCCCTCACCCCGCTGCTCAAAGCGCCCGGCGCGTTGATCGAGTGCGATGACGACCCCGAAGCGGTATTTGAATTGCTGTGCGCCAAAGGCTGGAGCGACGGCCTGCCGGTGATCCCGCCGACACCCGAGCGGGTCGAACGCATGCTCGCCTGGTGCGACCGCGACTTGGACAAGGCGGTAATGCGCATCCCGCCGCGTTTTGGCGCTGCAACGCCGATCCGCGTGGCGGCCAATGCCGTGATGGCCGGCTGCAAGCCGGAGGTTTTCCCGCTGGTGCTGCTGGCACTCGAAGCGTTGGCCGAAGAGCAGTACAACCTCTATGGCACGCAGGCGACCACGCACCCATGCACGCCGCTGCTGATTTTCAACGGCCCGGTCGCCAAAGAAGTGGGCCTGCATTCGGGCCAGAACGTGATGGGCAATTACTTCCGCGCCAATGCTGCCATCGGGCGCGCGGTGCGGCTCGCGCTGGTCAACATCGGCGCGGCGATCCCCGGCACCGGCGACATGGCCACTGCCGGCACGCCGGCGAAATTCACCTTCTGCGTGGCCGAAAACGAAGCGCGCAGCCCGTGGGACCCGCTGCACGTGGAGCTTGGCTTTTCGCGCGAGGCGAGCACCGTCACGGTGGTCTGCGCGGAAGGCCCGCACAACATCAACGACCACGAAAGCCTGACCGCCGAGGGCATCCTCACCATGGTGGCGGGCACCATGGCGATCACCGGCTCGAACAACGCCTACTACGCGGGCCAACCGGTGCTCGCCTTCGGGCCCGAGCACGCCGCCACGGTGGCCGGCGGCGGCATGCGCAAGGCCGACGTCAAGCAATGGCTGTTTGAGCACGCCACGCTGCCACTGGCCAGGTTTTCCAAAGAAACCATCGAGCGGCGCTTCCGCAGGAAGCTCGCCGAGCAATACGCCAACGCACCGCTGGACGCCCCGGTGCGCATGGTCAGCAAACCCGAAGATCTGATCGTCATCGTCACCGGCGGCGCGGGCAAGCACTCGCAGTACGTGCCGACTTTCGGCAACACGCGCGCCGCCACCCGCGCGCTCAAACGCGCCGACGGCACACTGGCAAAGTCCATCCACGAATTCAAACGCAGCTGACCCGCAAGGAACCCATCGCATGCGCAACGACCTGAAGGCCTACAACATCTTCGACCTGCGCGACATCGCGCTCAAACGTGTGCCCAAGGGGCTGTTCGAATTCATGGACCGCGGCACCGAAGACGAAATCTCGCTGAAGAACAACCGCGCCGTGTTCGACCGCCTGCGCTTCAAGACGCGCACGCTGGTCGATGTCTCCAAGCGCACGCAGGAGACCACGCTGTTCGGCGTCAGGCACAAGATGCCGCTCGTGATTGCCCCCACCGGCACCGCGGGCCTGATGTGGTTTGAGGGCGAACTCGCGCTGGCGCGCGCGGCGCGCGCGGCGGGAATCCCGTTCACGCTCGCCACCGGCTCGATGACCGCGATGGAGCGGGTGGCCGACGAAGCCGGCGGCGAGCTGTGGTTCCAGCTCTACATGTGGCCGGACCGCTCGCTGTCGCACGAACTGGTCGAGCGCGCCAAGGCGGCCGGCTACAAAGCGTTGGTGGTCACCGTGGACGGCGCATCGTCCGGCAACCGCGAATACAACATCCGCAACGGCTTCACCATCCCGTTCACGTTCTCCACGCGCAACGTCTACGACATGGTCACGCACCCGCGCTGGCTCTTCGGCACGATGCTGCGCTACCTGGTCACCACCGGCATGCCGATGTATGCCAACTACCCGGCCGCGGCCAAGGCCAAGATGACCCGCGGGCCGATGGGCCGCTCGAGCCTGCGCACCGACTCGATGAGCTGGGACGACCTCGATGCGCTGCGCAAGATCTGGCCGCACAAACTGATCGTCAAAGGCATCCTCGACCCGCAGGACGCCGCCACCGCCGTCGACCATGGCGCAGACGGCATCGACGTCTCCAACCACGGCGGGCGCAACCTCGACGGCATCGTCTCGCCGATCGAAGCGTTGCCGGAAATCGTGGATGCGGTGGGCAAGCGCGCCACCATCTTCATGGACAGCGGCATCCGCCGCGGCAGCGACGTCGTCAAAGCACTCGCGCTCGGTGCCAACGCCGTGATGGTGGGCCGCTCGACGCTCTATGGCGTCGCGGCGGGCGGCGAGGTCGGTGCCGCGCGCGCACTCGAAATCTACCGCGACGAAATCCACCGCAACATGGCGCTGCTGGGCTGCAAGACCATTGCCGACTTTGGGCCGCAATGCCTGCAGTTTGTGGATGCACAACTGCGCCCGCCGGCCAGCCGCCCGTCGCTGCGCGTGGTGGATGGCAAGGTGGCGGGGTCCTGAAGTACCAGCCCCGGTCGGACCTCCGCGACCTTTTGACGTCAGACGACAATCAAATTGCTGAAGCGCCCGTCTGAGGCTTAGAGTCCATTCTTCGCCGGCAAAAGCGGCCCACTCTAGCAGTGGCCGGTGGCCACCGCGGTGATCGGAACTGGTGATGGGTACTGGTGATGAGCAGCGGTTTGTACATCACCATTTTCTTCCTCGGCGGCCGCGGCGTCTTGGCGGTGAAGCTTTTCCGCCGAGCCCGCACAGCGGGAGACTCATCACCCATCACCCGTCACTCATCACCCCGAGGCGAGGCCGCGCACCGTGCGGGGCCGGGCCTCACTCGGGCCCGATCCCACCTTCGCGAATAATCGCCTCGTAGCGCAGATACTCTTCCTGCATCAGCCGCATAAAGCCGTCCGGCGTGCTCTCCGGCGTCGACTCCGCCCCCTGGCTCACGAACCGCTTGCGCAGCGCCGCCTTGCGCAGCCCGCGCACGATGTCGCCATGCAGCTGCTCCACGATGCGCCGCGGCGTGCCCCTGGGCGCGACGATGCCCGACCAGCGGTCGATCTGCGCCTCGGGCAGCCCGGCTTCAGCGATCGCCGGCACGGCCGGAAGCGCGGGGCTGCGCTGCCGCGTCATTACGGCGAGCGCGCGCAACCGCCCCTCGCGCACCGGCGCCAGCACCGCCGGCAGCGTGAGAACGGCGTAGTGCACCCCCCCGAGCGCCATCTCGACAAAAGTGTCCGTCAGCCTCCTGAACGGCACGTGCACCGCATCGATACCGGGCGCGCGCGTGAATACTTCGCCGGCAAGATGTGACGCCGACCCGATGCCGAGGGAAGCGTAGTTGAGCTCGCCGACGCGCACGCGCGCGTATGAGACGAACTGGGATGCCGTGCGCACCGGGATCGCTGGCGTCACCACCAGCACGTTGGTGATGGATGCGACGTGCGCAACGCCGACGATGTCGGCCAGAGCCTCGTACGGCGCCTCGTCCCGCAGGAGCTCGGTGATGATGCGCGTAACACCGACCATGCCCAACGTGTACCCGTCGGCATTCGCTCGCGACACCAGGGTGTTGCCGATCAGCCCACCCGCGCCCGAACGGTTCTCGATGACGACTCTCTGCCGATAGAAGGCTTCCAGCTCGTCGCCCAGCGAGCGAGCGAAGAAGTCGTCCGCTGTGCCCGGAGAGGATGCGACGACGATGCGGATGGGCCTGACAGGGAAGTCGACGAACGCAGACGACGGGTCGGCGATGCACGGGACCGCGCCCAGGAACACAGCCGCGCACATCGCGGCCCGCAGCGCACCGTTCACCATCAACCGCAGAAAATGGATTGCAGCCATCCTCCCCCCGACCGGGCCACGATAGCGCGCGGGGGAGTCGGGAGCAAGCCCGCCCGAGGGGACGGAAACCGGTGATGAGTCGTCGTGATGGGAAATGGTGATGTGTACTGGTGATGGATAGGGGTGATAAGAAGCGGGTTGTACATCACCCTCTTACGTCACCACTTTTCATCACCATCTTTCATCACCATTCTCTTCCTTGGCGTCTTGGCGGTTCAGCTCTTGTTCTCCCTCGTGTCCTTGGTGTCTTGGCGGTAAGGCTTTTCTCACTCCATCGTCCGAACATCCGGCCCGACGACGACCTCCATCTCGGTGAGCTCCACCACCTCGCGCGGTGTGAACCCCGGCGCCACCTCGTCGAGGACGAACTGGCCGTCGTGCCAGCGCAGCAGCGCGAGATCGGTCACGATGTAATTGACACAGCCCTTCCCCGTCAGGGGGTAGGTGCATTTTCGCCGCAGTTTCGGGCGGCCCTTGCTGTCGCAGTGCTCCATGACGATGACTAACTCGCCCTGCCCCGAGAGCAGGTCCATCGCGCCGCCGATGCCGCCCCGCTTCGCGTCGGCCGTGCTCCAGTTGGCGAGGCTGCCGGACTGATCGACCTCGTAGGCGCCGAGGATCACGGTGTCGATCCGGCCGCCGCGCGCCATCTCGAACGAGGTGACGCTGTCGAAGAACGAAGCGCCGGGCTTGAGCGACACAAACTGGCCGGCGGCGTTGTAGATGTCCGGATCGATGTCTTTGTCGCCGGTCACCATCTCGCCGTAGCCGAGGACGCCGTTCTCGGCGTGCAAAATCACGTCGCGCTTCTGCAGATAGTTCGAAACCATGGTCGGAATGCCCACGCCGAGGTTCACGTATGTGCCGTCCTTGACAAGCGCGGCAGCGCGCTCCGCAATGCCGGCCCGCGTCAGCCCCGGCTTGCCGTTGTAGAGGCGCGGCTTGTCCGACGGGCGCCGCTCGGGCCGGCGCCAGGCCTTGCCGTCGTCGGTCTGCGTGGTTTTCACGACGCGCGACACGAATATTCCCGGAAGATTGATGAGCTCCGGCGGGATCGCGCCGGGCTCCACGATCTCGTCCACCTCCACGATCGCGACGCGAGCCGCCTTGGCGAAGCTGGGGTTGAAGTTCAGGCTGCCGCCACGGAACTGGACGTTGCCCAGGCGATCGGCGCGAGACCCCCTTAGAAATGCGTAGTCCACGCGTATGGCCTGCTCGAGAACGTGTGGCTTGCCATCGAATTCGCGGATTTCCCTGCCCTCGGCAAGGGCGGTGCCAACGCTGGTCGGCGAATAGAACGCCGGTATCCCCGCACCGCCCGCGCGACACCGCTCGACGAGGATGCCCTGGGGCACCAGCTCCACTTGCAGCTCCCCGGCGGCGATCTGGTCCTCGCTTGCGGTGGGTGTGCCCGGCCGCACGGAAAAGGCTGCGATCAGCTTCTTCACCTGCTTGTTCTCGGCGAGGATCTGGCCGCGCAGCGCTCCTGGGTCGCCCAGGGAGTTGCATACGAGGCAGAGATTTTTCGTGCCCTTGTCGCGCAAGGCGAGTATCAGGCTTGTTGCGAAACGGTGTCCCACGCTGAAACCGGCGATCGAGATCGTTGCTCCGTCACCAATGTCCGCGATGGCTTGCGCCGGCGATGCGAAAACCTTGTTCATAGCAGCTCTCTCCAACTGGATCCGGGGTGGCGCCCCACATGATAAATGGTGACAGACCCTTCTGCTCCTTGGCGAGCCTTAGTGGTCGGTCCTTAACTACTCTGCTCCCGTCCGCCCAGCGGAAGCGGCAAGACGGTGGCGAACAAAAAAGCCCGCATCGCTGCAGGCCTTTGAATCTTCCGCGCCCCAAGGGTCAGGGCCGTCAGTCGTCGCCCAGGTTACTGCATCCCACGCGACGCCGGCGTTTGCCCTCCTTGAACCCCCAGCGTGCCGCCGGTGCCGAGCCCGCCCTCGACTGACTGCGCCCGGTAGTTCTTGACCGCTTTCACCATCTGGTTGTACGCATCGGCGAACGCGCCGGCGATCACTTTGCCTTCAGGAGTGTTGGTGTAGCCGCCAAGGCCGCCACCACCACTGCCGCCGAATACTCCGCCCCAGGCGCCGAAGTCCGTCTTGGACGCGGCGCCCTCGGCTGCTGCGAGCTGGACTCCCGAACGGTTGTCAACGAGGGTCAAGGTGGTTGATGCTTCCTTGAACTTCAGGCTGCCCGCAACCGCGCCGAACACGGCGCCCGCCGAGCCGAACAGGCCGTGTGCGATACCACCCAATGCGCCGCCCATGCCGCCCGAGTCACGGCTGCTGAAAGTGATCATCGGATTCATCGTGTAGTCTGCCGCCACAAGCTGCCCCTTGCCGAAGTTGCTGCCTTGCCGCATTTCCCCGGACTGCTCGAGCGCTCGCTCCTGCATCATGTTCTGCATCGCCCGGCCGCGCTCGACCACCACGAAGCAGTTCGACTGCTGGATCAGCAGCCGTACGAGGGGCACGGTGGACTGCAGGTTGTACTCATTCCTCAACTGCCAGTACCAGCGCGCTTGCTGGTCTTCCACGACGGCCAGCGTCCCCATCGTCTGATCGCACCGCTCCAGCTGATTGTTGGCGTTTTGCGACTCCGCGCCGCCCGCAGCGCCGGTCACTGGTGTGCGCGCGGAATCATCGCCCGGATTGATGTCGAAAAATCCTCCCTGAGCCGGACAGACTCCCGAAGCAACAGTGAGAAGTGAAGCGACGGCTAGCGCAAGCTTCATCGTGTCCTCCCGGATGGAAACAATACGTGGGTGCAGGTCCCAATGTCCGCCAGTGATTGTAGGGCGGCTTTTTCTTACCCGCAACAACGATTCCGCGAAACATTTAGCCGGGGCCGGGCTCGGCGGATCGCTACGGGAAGCCCTCCCGCTGGGAAGTTCTTTAGTTGCGCGCGACTGGAAGAGCCCGGAGATGGGGCGCGGGCACGCTCGTTCCAGCAGTCATGAATCGCGACTCGACCCGGCATCGAATCAACAGCTTACGAGATGAGCTCCGAAAGGAGTATCGAGTCATCCGCAGCAAGAAGAGCGGTGACCAATGACCGGTGACCACCCCGGTGATGGGAACAGATGACGAGTAGCAGTTTGAACATCACCACTTTTCATCACCACCATTCGTCACCATTCTGGTCCCTGGCGGCCTTGGCGCCCTTCGCGATAAGGCTTTGGCTGTAAACCAGCGCTTATTTCTCAGGTCTGTCCGCGCCCTTTCCCGTGCGCAGCCACAACACCAGGCCGCCGAGCATGAGCACGATGGTCAAGGCAAAGTAAGCGCGCAGCCCCAGCACGGGACCGATCAGCCCTGCAAAGAACGGCGCCAGGCCCATTGCGAAGAACTGGAACGCGCTCGCATAGGAAATAGCTCGCGCGTCCATGCCCGACGGCGCATGGGACCGGAGCAGCGCGAAAATGGCCGTAGGCATCGCAGCCGCGGTCAGGCCAAACGCGGCCCGCGCCAGCACGAGTTGCAGCGGCGTCTGCAGCACGAGCAGCGGCAGGTGAGTGACGACACTGGCGGCGGCGGCGAACGCCAGCACGCGCGCGGGGCCCACACGATCCAGCACGCGCCCCCACAGCGGCAGCGCGACCAGCATGGAGACCGCCAATCCCACCGCTGCAGCGCCCACCCAGAACGCCTCTGCGCCGGCATCCGCGCGCTGCGCCTCCAGCAGCTGCAGCATGAAGACCGTGATGTTGGTGATACTGCCGTTCCACATGACCGAGAAAAGGAACGCCAGCAAATAGAGGAGCCCGATGCGCGGCACCGCGAGCAGTTCGCGCAGGCTGCCCACCCACTGCGGACGCCAGGGGCCCGGCGCGCGCTGCTTCACTTCGCGCACGAAAAGTGCGACCAGCAGGCCGCCGCTCAGCATCAGGCCGCCGCTCATCCAGAACAGCCAGTGCTGCCGGTCGATCAACGCAGCCAGCAAGGCGCCGGCCGCCGGTCCCAGTGCCTGTCCCAGCACCCCCCCGGTCTGCGCCAGCGACACTGCCGTGCCGATGCGCGTGGGCGGCGTGTTGGCCACCAGCAGCGCCACGCCCGCGGGGGTGAAGCCGTTGAACAGGCCGATCAGCATGAAGAGGCTCGCGAACCAGATCGGCGTCGGCGCGAACGCCACCAGCATCATCGCGCCACCCATGCCCAGCATGGCCCGCAGCACGTTCAACTTGCGGCCGTAGTGATCGGCGATGCTGCCCCAGATGGGATTGACGACAAAGCTGACCAGGTAGAACACCAGCAGCATGTGGCCGACCCACGTCTCGAGGTTCTCGTGCACGCCCAGGCCGCGCACCATCAGCGGGACGAACGGCCACGAGAGGCTGAAGCCGAGCCCGCACAGCAAGTTGGCCAGCGGCAGCGCACGCAGATTGCGGCGCCAATAGGGATACTGCCGCGACTCCTCGTCGGCAGCAGCCGTAGCGGTGTCGGTCATTCGAGATCAACCGCAGATAAACGCAGATAAACGCCGATCATAAACCAGTGACCAGCGATTACCCTGGTGACGGGAACTGGTGATGAGTACTGGTGAGGGGTCCTGGTGACGAGCGGCGTGTGGTACATCCATCACCATTTGTCATCACTCTCCTTCATCACCATTTTTCATCACCATTCTGGTCCTTGGCGTCCTCGGCGGCGAAGCTTCTCTTCTCCAGACTCACGCACGCCCGTAATATATGCCTTCGAGCTTCAGACCATCCGGATCCAAGAAATAGACGGCGTAGTACTTGTCGTAGTATTCCCCTGCCGCATCGACAATTTTCGCGCCCATTTTCTTGAGAAAAATCTGCAGCTCGTCCACGTCCTTCCGGCTGCGCAGGGCAAGAGCATAGTGGTGATATCCGACGTCGCCGAGCCGGTGCTTGCGCTTTCGCCCCTTCGCATCGGCCTGGAAGATCCAGAAGCGCGAGCCCCCGTTCTTCCAGCCCATTGCCCCCTCGTACTCTTCCATCACCTTCATTCCCAGGAACCTGAAGAGTGCCGAGTAGAAGCGCTTCGACCGCCGGAAATCGCTGACGGATATCACGAGGTGGTCTACGTTTCGGATGCGGCTCATGCCAGTAAACGGGCCAGCGCCATTACATTGTGATGAGAACTGGTGAAGGGTACTGGTGATGAGTACTGGTGATGTGAAATGGTGATGAGAGACGGGTTATGCATCGCCACTTTTCATCACCATCATTCATCACCACTTTTCATCACTTAAAAGAATCAGTAGAGCGCCCCTCTCAAGCGCTCGTACAGCCCCTTGTCGTATTCCTTGCCGTCGAACCGCGCGTGAGTGACATCGGAGACGATCGTGCCGAGACTCGGCAGGCTGCTGCGTTCGATGTGCTGAGCCGGGTCCCATAATTTCGAGCGGAAGATCGCGCGGGCGCACTGGAAGAATACGGTATCGACGCGGACTACGAGCACCGAGCGCGGAAGCTTGCCCGCGACGCTGAAGCGCTCGAGCAGTGCCGGATCAGTGGAGATTTCCGCGCGTCCGTTGACGCGCAGCGTCTCGCCGATGCCCGGGATCAGAAACAGCAGGGCGACGTGCGGGTTGGCGACAATGTTGCGCAGGCTGTCCACGCGGTTGTTGCCGCGCCGGTCGGGGATCAGCAGCGTCTTCTCATCGTCGACCACGACGAACCCCGGTGCATCGCCGCGCGGAGACGCGTCCATGCTGCCTCGCCCGCCGGTGGCGAGGACGAAAAACGGCGAGGCCGCGATCAGTCTTTGGTAATGCGGATGGAGGTAGTCGACCTCTTTCTCGACGGCGGCGCCGGAAGGCGCACCGTAAAGCTTCTCGAGGGTTTCAACGTCGGTAATCCGGTGCGCTTCGCTTACGGTGATCATTGCGATACTCCTCCCGCGCGGCCCCAAGGCCGCTAGACCCTTGTTCACGTTGCCAGTTTCATCCCCAAATCCGCCGCCTGCCGCCGTTCGAACGCCTCGCGCGCTTCGTATTGTAAATGAACGAGGTCAGCCCTCATATTTAGGCGCAGTGACCGGTGACGACCCCGGTGATGGGAACTGGTGATGGGCACCCTGCAGTACATCACCAATTCTAATCACCATTGACCATCACCCTCTTTCATCACCATTCTGTTCCGTGGCGGCCTTGGCAACCTTGGCGGTGAAGTTTTTCTCTTCCTCCGTGACCTTGGCGACCGTGGCGGGGAGACTTAGACTTTCGTTACTTGCGCATAGATAGAGGAACAACAACATGCCCGCCGTCAACGACTTGCCCGACATCCTGGAGACGACCGAAGCGGAGCGCCTCGCAACCGGCTTTGTCTTTACCGAAGGCCCGCTCTGGCATCCGGAGGGTTTCTACAACTTCGTCGACATACGCCAGAACAAGCTCTACCGGCTGACGCCTGGGCAGACGCCGGAAGTCGTCAGGGAAACCGCCGGGGGAAACGGCACGACCTTCGACCTGCAGGGACACCTGATCCTGTGCGAAGGCAACGCCCGGCGGGTCGTGCGCATCCGCCACGACGGCAAGGCCGAGCCGCTGGCCGAGCGCTACCAGGGCGGGCGCTTCAACCGGCCCAACGACGTGGTATGCCGCTCGGACGGCAGCCTCTACTTCACCGACCCGGACAAACGCGTCCCCTACACCCAGCGGGAAATACCGCCTCCCGCCGGCGTCGACAATCTCTGGGACGGCGCGTGCGTTTATCGCATTGCGCCGGACGGCGCCATCAGCGTGTTGGCGCACTGCGAGTATCCCAACGGCCTTGCGTTCTCACCGGACGAGCACACGCTCTACATCGCAAACACGCGCTCCACGAAATACATCCACGCGATCGAGGTCGGCGCGGACGGCAACAGAGTGCGCCGGCGCATTTTCGCCGACATGAGCGAGGGCAACCTGCCCGGCATACCCGATGGCTTGAAGGTCGATTCCCGGGGACGCGTCTTCTGCTCCGGGCCAGGCGGAATCTGGGTATTCACACCCGACGGAAAACACGTCGGGACAATCAGCTTTCCGGAACAAGCGGTGAACTTCGCGTTCGGCGGCCCGGATCTGAAGACGTTGTTTTGCTGCGCTCATACCTCCGTCTACACCCTGCGGGTCAAGGTGCCCGGCCAGCCGCATCCCTGGTACCGGCTGAGAACGTGATGAGTCTCCCGCGCAGCGGATAAAAACGAAGATCAAAAGCCTTACCGCAAAGAAGCAGAAAAGCTTTGACACAAAGGACACTAAGGTCACAAAGGATTACAAACATCAATTAGAAGGCACGGCGAGCGCTGTGTCCGGACCACCGGCTTCCCTGTATGCCACCCTTGGCGTCGCCTTCGCGTCCTTGGATATAGGTTGTTTCCCTCGTGTCCTTTACGTCCTTCGTGTCTAGGCTTTTTTCTTCCTTTGCGTCGTTGGCGTCCTTGGCGGCGAAGCTTTTTCGTCACTCGTCACTCGTCACTCGTCACGCTTCAGTCGTCAGCCGTCAGCCGTCAATCGTCAATCGTCAATCCAGGGTGCGCTTGTAGAAGCGCAGGCCGATACCGATCACCGCCAGCATGAAGACGACGATCGGCCACATCTGCAGCCACAGGTCGGCAATGCCGTTTCCTTTGAGCATGATCCCGCGCACGAGCAGCAGGAAGTGCGTGAGCGGGAGCGCCGAGCCGATCCATTGCGCCCACTCCGGCATGCCGCGAAACGGAAACATGAAGCCGGAGAGCAGCATGGAGGGCAGGAAGAAGAAGAACGTCATCTGCATCGCCTGGAGCTGGTTGCGGGCGATGGATGAAAAAGTGATTCCGAGGGCGAGGTTCGCCGCGATGAACAGCAGCACCACGAGATAGAGCAGGCCCACGCTCCCCTGCATCGGGACCTCGAAGAGGAGCAGCGCGGCGCCCAGAATCAGCGTCACCTGAATCAACCCGATCAGGATGTAGGGAACGATCTTGCCGGTCATGACCTCGATCGGAAGCGCCGGCGTCGCGAGCAGGTTCTCGAACGTGCCGCGCTCGCGCTCGCGGGTCATCGCGAGACCCGTCATCAGCACCATGGTCATGGTCAGGATGACGCCGATCAGGCCCGGGACGATGTTGTAGGCGGTGATGCCCTCGGGGTTGTAGCGTCGGTGCACCCGTATGTCGACCGGGGCCTGCGACGGCACCAAGCCGGCGAGCACGCCCTGCAGGTCGCGCGTTAGCGCGCTCGAGGCGATCTGGCCCAGCGCCGCGACCGCGTTGTTGGTGCCCGACGGGTCGGAAGCGTCCGCCTCTACCAGCAGCACGGGGCGCTCCCCGCGCACGAGCTTCCTGCCGAAATTCTCCGGGATGGTGACCGCGAACTGCACTTCGCCGCGCGCGAGCAGCCGGTCGATCTCCGCCTCGTTCGCGGCGTGGCGCACGATCCGGTAGTAGCCGCTGGTCTGCATGGCCGCGACCAGCGTCCGCGAATACTGACTGGAATCGGCCGCGAGCACCACGGTCGGCAGCTGCTTTGGATCGGAATTGATCGCGAACCCGAAGAGCAGGAGCTGAATCACGGGGATGCCGATGATCATGCCGAACGTCAGGCGGTCACGCTTGAGCTGGATGAACTCTTTGATGATGATGCCCACCCAGCGCGACCAGGAGAAAGACGGGCTTTTCATTGCGGCTTCATTGATAGTTGTCCGGCGCGCCAGCCATCAGGTGGATGAACACGTCCTCCAGGCTCGTCTCGGCGCGCCGCCACGATAGCGCGGGGTCGGCGCGAAACGGTTCGATGGCCCGCTCGAGCGCCTGCTCGTCCTCGCCCGTGACGTGGAGCGTGTTGCCGAACGCGGTGATGTGCTGGACGTCGGGAAACCGTCGGAGCGTGACGGCCAGCGCCGCGAGCTGCGCCGATGCTCCGCTCACCGCCCAGGTGCTGAGCCGGAAGAGATGCAGCACCTCGTCCGGCGTTCCGCTCGCGAGCAGCTTGCCGTAGGCGATATAGGCGAGCCGGTGGCAGCGCTCCGCCTCGTCCATGTAATGGGTGGAGACGAGCACCGAAATGCCCGACGCCGCAAGCGCGTGGATCTCTTCCCAGAAATCGCGCCGCGCCTGGGGGTCGACGCCCGCGGTGGGCTCGTCGAGCAGCAGGAGCCTGGGCTGATGAAGCATGCAGGAGGCGAGCGCGAGGCGCTGCTTCCAGCCGCCGGAGAGCGAGCCGGCAAGCTGATCGTGGCGCGACGTGAGCCCCAGCTGCCCGAGCGTGTCCGACACTACGCGCTTGATGTCCTTCATCCCATACATGCGCGCAATGAACTCCAGGTTCTCGCGAATGGTGAGATCCTCCCACAGCGAGAATCGCTGGGTCATATAGCCCACGTCGCGCTTGATCGAGGCGGCCTCCTTCAGCACGTCGTAGCCGAGACACGTGCCGTAGCCGGAGTCGGGCTTGAGCAGCCCGCAGATCATGCGGATTGAAGTGGTCTTGCCGCTGCCGTTGGGCCCCAGGAAGCCGTAGATCTCGCCGCGGCGGACCTGCAGCGCAAAGTCCCGGATGACGTGCTTGTGGCCGAACGACTTGTTCAGGCCGTGCACGTCGATGACAAGGTCGCTGGTCATGGGCCCGTCCCCGGCTTCACGTCGATGGGCTGACCAGGACGCAACTTCGCTCCGTCGGCAGGCGCAGGCTGCGCCTCGACGAGGAACATCAGCTTCTGGCGCGCCTCTTTGCTGTACAGGACCGGCGGCGTGTATTCCGCCTGGCTGGAGACGAAGCTCACTTTGGCCGATACGGGCTGGCACCCGTCGCAAAGAATCTCGACCTCGCCCCCGATCGGAAACGCGCTCAGCGCCATTTCGGGAACGTAGAACCGCGCCTTCACGTTGCCCGGCGGAAGCAGCGAGACGACCGGGCGGCCCGCCGGCACCCACTCACCCTCGACGAAGATGGTGTCCTGAACCAGGCCGGACACCGGCGCGATGACACTCTTCTGCGCCAGCCGCCAATTCGCCTGCTCCACCGCGGCGCGCGCGGCGGCGACCTCCCCTTCCGCGGCCTTGCGTTCCGCGTCCCGCCCGAGCGGCTGCAGGAGATTACTGAGCTGCGCTTCGGCGTTCCTCATGCGCGCGGCATCGCGCGCGTGCACGCTGCGCGCCTCGTCGAGCCTGGCCTGCGAAACGAAACCCGCCTTGAACAGCTTTTCCTGCTGGGCAAGCTGGGTCGCCGACAGTTCGAGCGCAGCCTTCGCCTGCGCAATCTCGGCGCGCTGGGCCTCGATTTCCGGCGCGCGCCGGGCAGCCTGCAGGTTCTCGAGCCGCGCCTGCGCGGCATTCAGGCGCTCTTCGGCTTCGAGACGCGCCGCTCGCTCGTTCTCCTGCTCGAGGGTGAAAACCGGCTGGCCCGCTGCAACCTGCTCGCCGCGCCGGACGTGAAGCCTCTGCAGTTGCCCGGAGTAGGGCGAGGCCAAGAGGACGAACTCTCCTTCGACGTAACCTTGCCAGGAGTCGTCCGGCGCCCGCCCGCAGGCTGCGAGAACGGCGATGAGAACGAACACGCTGGCGCGGCGCATGGTCAGCCCTTCCGGCGGAGGAATTCGACCGCCTTTCCGAAAACCTTCCGCGCTTCACGACGCGCGCCGTCGTCGTCGCGGGCGAGCTGCAGAACGGCCTGCCCCACGACCACACTGTGCATGAAAGCGACCTGCTCGGGAGTGCCTTCGACGCCAGCTGCTTTCAACACCGGAACGAGGCCCTGACGCAGCGCCTTGATCAATTCGCGCATGCGCGGCTTCAGCCTGGGCTCGCGGTCCGCGGCGGTCACAAGGCCGAGCATCATCCGCACACGGCGCTTGTCCGACGAGACGCCGGCGACGGCGTCAATGAACGACGAAGGGCGCTGCGCGGGCTCGTGCTTCTCCACCTCCGCCGCGATCGTCTCCAACGTGTGCAGCGCCACGGCCAGAACCAGGTCGTGGATCGTCGGAAAATAGTAAGTGAGATGGCTCTGACGCACGCCGGCCGCTTTGCAGATGCGCGGCTGCGTGAGCTCCTGAGCGCCGCCCTTGGCCAGCAGGCGCAGCGCAGCGTCGAGGATTCGGGTTCGAACGTCCATTTGGTAATACTACCAATGCAATTGGTAACATTACCAATAGTTTTATTTCCTCTCGTTGAAACAAGCGATTAAAGCCTCGTCAGGCACACGGCGGGACGTGAAATCCGTGCACGTTAACGGCGCCTCACCTCACCCACTGCATCGGACCATACCCGGCATTAATGGTGACGAATGATGGTGATGATAAATGGTGATGAAAGAGGGTGATGTTCAGATTGCTCCTCATCACCCGTTCCCATCACCAGTACTCATCACCACTTTTCATCACCCTTTTCTTTTGAGGGCAAGATACTTTCGCCACGGGCGCCAGTAATACTTCTTCCACCCATTGTTGACGCCACGGTAGTCGTGATCGGGAACGTTGGCGTGCACGAGGTCTATGCGGCCGCGACGGCCCTTGGGCGTGAAACGCAGGATTAGCGTCGAGTCGAGGTCGCCCTTCTTCCAGCCGGACGAGCGCCAGGCCTGCACGATCAACCGGCCGGGGACGGTGCAGAGCATCCGGCCCCGCAGCATGCCGTCGAACGCGCTGAATTTTGACCCGGGTCGGGCGCTGATTACGACTTTCCTGCCGGTAATCGCCTTGTGCGTCCGCGGATTGAGGTACATCGCATACAAGTCCTTCGCCGGGGCGGGCAAGATCACCGATTGCTTAACGAGCTTGGGCATGATGTTCTCCTAAACGCTCTATCTTACTTGGGGTTGGAACCCATTAATTCTGTAGCGATAAACGGGGGCCAGACCCCGTTTTCGTGATTTCGCTTGCCGCAAATAGTGGTCTGTCCCCTATACTTTGCTAGTTCTTGTCCTGCAAACGTCCTGCAAACAGGACCCTGGAACGAAAAAATAGAACCCACGAGGAGACCTTCATGACTCGCACACACTCCGTATCAAGCCGGCATACCCTGATTGTCGCCGCGGCGCTCACTTGTGTCGCTGCTGCGCCGATCGCATTGGCGGCAGAAAAGTTTCCGAGCAAGCCGATCGAAATCGTCATCCACTCCCGCTACGGCGGCGGCACCGATACCACGGCGCGCATGATGATGATCCGCAGCCGGCGCTACCTCGGCGTCGACATGTCGGTAAATGCCCAGCGTGGCGGCTCCGGCGCCCAGGCGCACCATTATGCGGCCGCAAAACCGCGCGATGGCTACACCGTGATGGCGCTGACGCAGACCCACCTCTACACCATCGCGCGGGGCAAATCGCCGCTCTCAATCGACGACGTGGTGGGTGTGGCGCGGGCTATGGACGATCCCACCTTCATCACGGTGTCGGATAAAAGCCCTTACAAGACACTCGAGGACCTGGTTGCGGCGTCGAAGGACAAAGCGCTCAACTGGGGCGTGGCCCAGGTCGGCGGCACCGAGCACATTGGGCTCGCGCGCTTTGCCAAGGCGAGCGGCATCAAGTTCAAGGTGGTTCCCTTCGGCAGCGGCGCACAGATGGTGCAGGCGCTCATGGCCGGCGGCATCGACGCCACCTTGCCGAACGTGAGCGAAGCCGGCTCGCAGGTACAGACCGGCACCTTCGCCGCGCTGGCGGTGATGGCGCCCGGGCGGCTCAAGGAATATCCCGATGTTCCTACCACCTTCGAGAAGGGCTATCCCGTCAAAGTCTCGACGACACGCGGTTACTGGGTGCTCAAAGGCGTGCCTGAGGACCGCGTCGAGATCCTGTCCAAGGCGATGGTGAAAGCCATGAAGCACGAGGTCTTCGCCAACTACCTGAAGAGCGCCGGGCTCAGCGTCGACGCCAGCGTCGCCGGCCACAAGGAGTGGGACAAGAACATAAAGGAAGAATACGCTCAGGCCGTCGAGGCGCTGACGGATCTCGGCCTGCTGAAAAAGTAACCCAGGATATTTCCCGGGGTGCGGCGGGTTCGTCGCCGCCCCTGGGATGCCTGGGCGCCCCGCACGCAGCCATCGCGACATGATCAATCGCACCGACCTCGTCGTCGGCGTCATCCTGCTGGCGGTCTGCGGATGGCTCTACTACGTCACCGCGAGCTTCGACGAGGTCTCGCCGCTCTTCGCCCAGGACATGCCCCCGGAGCGGTTTCCGCGCATGCTCCTGTGGATCATTGCCGGGCTCTCGATCCTACTGCCGTTCGAGCAATGGCTGCGCAAGGAGAAGGGGAAGATCCTCGACACGAAGCGCAAGACTCCCGTGCGCCCCATCGTCTACGTGACCATCGGGTTCCTCATCCTCGCGGTGCTCGCCATCCAGTTGATAGGCACTTTTCTCGTGCTGATCGTCGTTTGCATCGGGCTGCCGCTGCTCTGGGGCGAGCGCCGCTGGAAGATTATGGTGCCCTTCGTGGTGCTGTTTCCCGCCGCGGTGATGGTGCTCTTCGCACACGTCCTCGGCGTGTACTTCGACCCGGGGGTAATCGGCTTCAAGTTCCCATGAAGGCCTCTTGATGGATGCGGTGCTCCAAGGTTTTGCCCTGATCGCCGATCCCGGCAACGTGGCGCTGATTTTCGTCGGCGTCCTCATCGGCGTGGTGGTGGGCGCGCTGCCGGGCTTGAGCTCGCCCATGGCGGTGGCGCTGCTTTTGCCCTTCACGATCACCCTGGAGCCGGTTCCCGCCATTGCCATGATGGCCTCGCTCTACTGCGCGGGCACCTTCGGCGGTTCCATTTGCGCGATCCTCATCAACGCCCCCGGCGCGCCTCCCGCCGTCGCCACTGCGTTTGACGGCTATCCCATGGCCCTGCGCGGCGAGGCCGGCCGCGCGCTCGGCATTGCCGCGGTGAGCAGCATCTCGGGCGGCATCCTGAGCCTGTTCATCTTTGTGCTGGCGACGCCGCTGCTGTCGAAGATCGCCACATCGTTCCGGCCCATGGAGTATTTCGCGCTCGCCATCTTCGCGCTGTCCATGCTGGCCTCCATCAGTGGCATGTCGCCGATTCGCAACCTGATCGCTGGCGCCGCCGGGGTGCTGCTCGGCACTGTCGGCATCCACCTCACCACCGGCGTGGAACGGTTCACGTTCGGCTACCCCGCGCTCACCGGAGGCATCGGGTTTGTGCCCGTGTTGATCGGTCTATTCGCCGTGGCCGAGCTGCTCAACCAGTCCCAGGCAGTCGACAAGGCCTACGAGCGCATCACGGCAACGGTGGTGAAACTGCCGACGCGCGAGGACTTCCGCCGCATCTGGGGCACGATTCTGCGCTCTTCCGGCATCGGCACCTTCATCGGTGTGCTGCCAGCAGAAGGCGCCACGGTCGCGGCGATCATGGGGTACAACGAGGCGAAGCGCTGGTCGAAGCGCAAGGAGGAATTCGGCACCGGCTGCCCGGAGGGCATCGCCGGACCAGAAGCGGCCAACAACGCCGCCACCGGCGGGGCGATGGTGCCGACGCTGGCGCTGGGCATCCCCGGAAGCGCCACCACCGCCGTGATCCTCGCCGCCCTCATCATGCACGGCTTTCGCCCCGGGCCGCACCTGATGAAGGAAACGCCGGAGTTCGTATACGCGATCTTCGCTGCCATGCTTCTCGCGAACTTCATGTTCCTGGGCATCGGGCTGGCCGGTGCGAAGATTTTCTCGCGGATCACCCTCATTCCACGAACCTTCCTCTGGCCCGGGGTGTTCGTGTTCTCGTTGATCGGCTCCTACTCGTACGGCGCCTCGGTGTACGACGTGTGGGTGACCCTGGTCGCGGGCGTCATCGGCTTCGTCATGCTGCGCCATGGCTTCGCCCCGGCGCCGCTGGTCATGGGGCTTATACTCGGCAAGCTCGTCGAGGAGTCTTTTTCGCAGTCCATGATCATTCTCGACAATCACTGGTGGCGCATGTTCGAAAGCCCGGTGGTGGATCTGTTTTTCCTTCTCGCCGTCCTCGGGCTCTGCTGGCCGTTCATCTCCTCCAGGTTTGCCGGGCGCTAACGGTCCGCGCAGGTGCCCGCGGCCGCGCGAACGGGGACCGAATGCGCACAGACCCCATTATCGGTCGCGCCGCAGGAAATACCCTACCTGTTTGCCTTATTTCGACAGGCTGTATTTCCCGTGGCGCAGAGAGTTACTTCTCCGTGACGCCTTCGACGTGAAACGGTTTCCCGTTCACTTCGATGTGGCTATGCAACGGCACTTGCTGCGTGATCAGGCCTTCGGCGAAGCATCCGGCCTTGGCGTTCTTGATCAGGTGCGCAAGCTTTTCCGCGGACTCGTTGGTCTCGACTTTGAGATACGTGCTAACGCCCTCCCAGCGGTTGAACACCGTGCCCTTGAGCACCGAGCCGCCGAGATGCTTGCGCAGAACGACGCGGCAATTCGCGCCGTTCACCTTCATCTTCATCATGTGCGCGTACCGCGCAACCTGGGTGAGTAGTCAGAAGCCGATCGCCATCGCGAGATAGCTCATCGGCGACGGATATTTGTCCGTGCCACCGATGCGCGTGGGCTCGTCGCAGTAAACCTCGAACTTGCCCGCGACGCCGCGCTTGAGCTGCAGCTGGCCCGAGACGACTTCGGTGTACACGTCGTTCTCGTTGGTGATGCCGCTCGGCGGCAGTTCGGGCTTGTCGATTACCCGCTCCCCTACCTTCTCCGACAGATCTTCGTTGCCCAAAGGCTTTGTCATCGTGCTTCCTCCGTGTGTGGCGGCGCGTTGCCGTCCGTTGCTAGAAACCCCAGAATAATAGATGGGGACAATAATGGGAACAGACCCCGTTAAAAGAACAAGTCTATCAGCCAGTTGACCATCCTCTTTGCCAATGATCTGGCCCGGAGTTCTGCCAACCCGGAAGGATGAAAACCTCGAAGTCGTTCATGCCGCGCATGCAGGCTCCCTCCTGATCATGGGAACTGGTGATGTGAACTGGTGATGTGAAATGGTGATGGGAAGTGTCTTTTATATCACCCTCTTTCATCACCATTCGTCATCACCATTATTCATCAGTTCCTGATATGAATTAAACTTGCAATTTTGCCAGCGTCGAGGGGTGTCAACATGGCCTTTGATCTTATCCTGCAGAATGCGCGGCTGGCGAATGGCGATGCGGCGCGCGCAACAGTCGACATCGCGATCGCGGATGGACGTATCGCCGCCGTCGAGCCTCGCATTTCCGGCGGCGGTGAAAATGTGGATGCCGGCGGGCGTATGGTATCGCCGGGGCTGGTGGAGAGTCATTTCCATCTCGACAAGGCGCGGATCGTCGACCGCTGCGCGCCGCCCAAGGACCGGCAGTCGACTGACCACATGGCGCGGACCTCCGCGGTCAAGCACACGTTCACGGTCGAGGACGTGTACGCGCGCGCGCGAGATACGCTCGAGCAGTGCCTGCTGAACGGCGTCGCCCACATGCGGACCCACGTCGAGGTCGATCCCAACATCGGCCTCCGCGGCTACGAAGCCGTCGAGCGCCTGGCGAAGGATTACGCCTGGGGTATTGACCTGCAGCTTTGCGTCTTCCTTCAGGAAGGCTGGACCAACGTTGCCGGGGCCGAGGCAAACGTGATGGAAGCGCTGAAACGCGGCGCGTCGGTGGTCGGGGGGGCGCCGCGCTACGACGCTGACGGCCCCGGCCAGATCCGGCGGATCTTCGCACTTGCGCAGGAGTTCGACGTTGACGTCGATATCCATCTGGACGGCGGCCACACGACCCACGACATGGCCATCTTTCTCGTTTGCGAACTCACCGACCGGATTGGCTGGGGAGGGCGCGTCGCGATCGGCCACGGCAACAAGTATTCGTGCCTGCCGCCGGCGGAACTGCAAGCACTCGGCCGGCTGCTCGCGGACTCCGGGGTCGCAGTGGCCGTGCTTCCCACGACCGATCTCTTCACCAGTGGACGCCATCTGGAGCACAGCGTCATCCGCGGCGTTGCGGACGCCAACGCGCTGATCGCCCAAGGGGCAAACTGCTCCATCTCGACCAACAACGTAATGAATCCGTTCACGCCGTACGGCGACTGCTCGCTGGTTCGGATCGCGAATCTCTACGCGAACGTCGTGCAACGCGGGACGGAGGAGGACCTGTCCGAGTGCTTCGCGATGCTGACCAATCGCCCGGCCCGGATCCTCCGCCGAAGCGATTACGGCATTGCGGTCGGCAATCCCGCCGACCTCGTCGTGTGGAACGCGAAAACGCCGGCCGAGGTCGTCGCGACCGTGGCGCAACCCGTGATGGGCTTCAAGCGCGGCCGGCGCGTTTTCACGCGCGAGATGCCCGCGCTCCACAGGCCCTAATCGGGCCTGTGGAGGAAAATGGTGATGAGAGATGGTGATGAGTACTGGTGATAAACACCTCGGTAGTCCATCACCATCATTCATCACCATTAAGCATCACCATCATTGGCGACGACCGCTGCACCGAGGTTCCCTAGCGGTCGACCTCGTCAGAACCGTTGGGCTCGCCTTCCCAGTCGTAGCGTTTGTGCGGCGGGACGTCCAGGCGCCGGAACGCGATGGCCATCGCGAGGCCGATCAACGCGGCTGCCAGGTGGGTTTCCCAGGAAACCCCGGGCTTGATCGGGAACACGCCCCAAACGAGCGTGCCGTACAGAAAGAAGACCAACATAGATGCGGCAATCGCGCGCCGGTCCCGTCGGATGACGCCGGCAACGAAGACATAGCTGACCAGCCCATAAACCAGTCCGCTCGCGCCGATATGGACGGACAACGCGTTGCCGAACAGCCACACCGCGATGCCGGGCCCCAGGTAGACGGCCGGCAGCACTTTGAGCGCCGAGTTCGGATAGAGGTACAGCATCCCCGTTCCCAGCACCACCAAAGGCACGGAGTTAGTGATCAGATGGGGAAAGCCGCCGTGCAGCAGCGGCGCGAGAAAAATGCCGGGCAGCCCGGCGAACTGACGAGGACGGACGCCGAAGCGCTGCAGCTCGAGGTCCAGCCCCCAGTTCAAGAACTGCACAAGCCAGAGCGCGGCAACAAAGCCCAAGGCGATCTTCGCTGCCAGCCAGAAGTTGGCTTCGGCCCGCTCAGAGCTCGTGTAATCCGGGTCGGGGATGTGTATTTGCACTGGGGAACACCATACGCTAAACCCCGTGATTCGTGATTCGCAATTAGAAACTGCAACGCGTTCGCCCCACCCAACACCAGTCATTAGAAGTTATCTCAAAAACAAACACAGCCACGGAACCACACAGAAGCACACGGAAGTTTTTGTTCCTTTACAGCGCACTTCCCGGTTCAGGTCTTGGTCCGTGTATTTCCGCGTGATTCCGTGCTTAATGATCTTCTGGACTCAGGGAGCTTTTGAGATCGGTTCTAGTCGCACTCTTCAAGCCCTTAGGGAACACCTAAATCGAGCGCCGGCCCTTATCGCGCAACAGCTGTTCGATGCCGCGGATGACGGTCTGGAGGTCAGTCAGGTTTGGATTCACCTCGAGAGCGCGCCGGAAGTACTCGATCGATCTCTCGTACTCTTCCAGCCGCAAATAGATCTGCCCGTAGCCCGACAGCGCGCCAAAATGCTGGGGATTTCGCTTTACCACCTCGTCGCAATCGGCGAGGGATTTACGCAGGTCGCCGGCCAGGAACAGGACCGTCGCCCGCTTGTTCCAGCCCTCCGCAAAGTCCGGCTTGCGCTTGATCACGTTGCTGAAGGTGTGGATCGCCTCGGCGTAGAGGCCGGCCTCCATCTCCTCGACGCCGGTGGCCAGCAATTGGTCGGTTTCGGTATCGCCCGAGCGACTCCACACGCGCCAGACGCTCTGCTGGGCCAAGGCACGCACAACAGAATGCTTGTCGGAGAGGCGTTTCACCAGCAATGGCCCGTCGGCAGCGAGACCCGTGCGTCCGATATACATGACGCCAGCAGCGCGGTAGCGTGCGTCGGCATCGTTGAGCGCTTCGAGCGCCGCAGCCCGTGTTTGAACCTCGGGGACTGGCGATTGGGCGAAAGCCGTCAGCGCCAGGAAGGCAGCGAGCACAAGGACGAAGACCTGTTGCATAGGATGCAAGACGCGCTAAATAGTCAATTGTATATCGTGATTCGGAACGACAAATCGCACCCGCACTGCGTTCGTGCCTCCCCGCTACAAATCACGAGTCACCAGTCACCGGTCACGCCTTATGAACAAGGGCGGAGAACCGGCCCTTACACCAACCCCGGCAGGGACGCGAAAGGCCGCTGTGTCGCGAGCGCGGTGAACTCGTCCGCCGTAACAGGCGGGCTGAAGTAGTAGCCCTGGGCCAGACCGCAACCGTACGCGCTTAGAACGGCGACCTGCTCCGCCGTTTCCACTCCCTCTGCGACGACCTGGATGCCGAGGCTGTTCGACAACATGATCACGGCTTCGACGATAGCGGCATTCCCCACCTCACTCGGGATGCCCTCCACGAAGCTGCGGTCGATTTTGAGCACGTCGAAAGGAAAACGCCTGATGTAATTCAAGCTCGCGAACCCGGTGCCGAAATCATCGATGGCGATCGCCACGCCCAGGCGCCGCAGGTTCGCGATATCGGCAGCGACCGCAACCGGGTCGTCGATGAACGTGCTCTCGGTGATCTCGAGCTCGAGGCAGCGCGGCGGCAGCCCCGTTTGCTCGAGCACCCTGGCAATCGTGGCGGGCAGGTCCTGCTGCCGGAACTGGGTCGGGGAGAGATTGACCGCGACCGGAAACTCGAGGCCTATTCTGCGCCACTCGGCGCATTGCCGGCAGGCCATCTCCAGCACCTGTTCCCCGATCTGCACGATGAGGCCGGCCTCCTCCGCGATCGGGATGAATGTGCTCGGCGCCACGGCGCGCCCGCCATGGGTCCAGCGCAGGAGCGCCTCGGCGCCGCGTATCGCGTGCGTCGCGAGGTCGACCTTGGGCTGATAGACGAGCTCGAAGCCCGCATTCTGGATCGCTGCGCGCAATCCGGCTTCGATCTGCAAACTCTCGTGAGCGCGGGCGTTGAGGTCGTGGGTGAAGAACCGGAAGGTCCCCCGGCCCGTGGACTTGGAGGCAGACATTGCTGCGTCGGCATTACGCAGGAGCGCGTCCGGATCGAGTCCGTCCCCCGGATGCATCGCAACGCCGATGCTTGCCCCCACGACGACCGCTTGTCCGTCGACGTCGTACGGCTCGGCGCAGACCTGCAGAATCCTCTGCACGGCCACCGCGACGGGCAGGTCGTCGGCGCCCGCTAGCACGGCCACAAACTCGTCGCCGCCGAAGCGGGCCAGGGTGTCGGTATCGCGCACGCAGCCGCGCAACCGATCGGCCACCTGTTTCAGCAGCTCGTCGCCGCCGTGGTGCCCGAGCGACTCGTTGATGTTCTTGAAGCGGTCCAGGTTGATGAAGAGCACGGCGACCAGCTCGCTGCGCCGGCGCACGCGGGTCAACGCCTGCGCCAGCCGGTCGCGCAGCAGCGAGCGGTTGGGCAACCCCGTCAGCGTGTCGTGGTGCGCGACGTGGCGGATGCGCTGCTCGGCAAGCTTACGCTGGGTGACGTCGCGCGAGGTCAGCACGATGCCACCGATGCCCGATTCGTGCAGGAGGTTGGTGCCGACGCCCTCGAGATGGATCCAGCGGCCCTCGGCGTGACGAAACCGGAACTCGATCGGGTCCGTTACCGGCAGCCCCGCCACGAGCGCCCGGAAGCCGGCCTCCACCGCTGGCCGGTCGCGGGGGTGGATGGCCTCGAAGGGGTTGCGGTTGATCAAGCCTTCCGGCCCATAGCCCAGAATCCGCGCGGCGGACGCGGATTCGAAGATGGTCGTGCCGTCCTCGCGATGAATGGT
Source organism: Betaproteobacteria bacterium (assembly GCA_029863175.1). The sequence goes on from JAOTVX010000002.1 coordinate 68,651, forward strand.
GATCATGTCGGCGAGGTTCTGAACGAGCGCACGGAAGCGCTCGTCATCGAGAGGCGTATATACCGGCCCGGCCACTGCGCCGATCCGATTCACCTGGGTCCGTCCCGGGCGCTGGTGCGGCCAATGTTCCTCAGTTCTCCCCGACGTGTCCTCTGCACCGAGCACGGATTCCATAAGTGGGTATGCCTTGAGCACGATCATACACTCCCGGAAGGCCCAGGCGCCGCAAATGGGGTCGGAACGGCCGTTTCCTCAAGACGACCAAGCCCTAAAGCCGATCCCATGCCCGATCGAGCGCCTACCCCCCATTTACAGCGGTCTTCCCGGAGGGAAGGCCCGCGAAGAGAAAAATGGGGTCTAAAACGGAGTCCAACCTCATTTTCTCGGGCGAACCGCAGATCTTGAAGCGGAAAAACGATACACTCACGCCTCTCAAACCGAGCATCACCCCGTTCGAAGAGCACGCAATCATCACCGGAGGACACATGCCGTCGACGTTCCTGCTCTGCAGCTTCAAGACCTGCCCCTGGGTTCAGCGCGCGGCGATCGTGCTGCAGGAGAAGAAGATCCCCTACGACATCTCCTATATCGACCGCGACAACCGGCCAGCATGGTTCTTGGCGATTTCCCCGCATTCCAAGGTGCCGGTGCTGCAGATCGACGGCAAGGACTCGATTTTCGAGTCGAACGCCATCGCCGAGTACCTGGAAGAGGCCACGACGCCGCGGCTGCACCCCGCAGATCCGATCGCGCGGGCGCGTAACCGCGCCTGGACCGATTACGTGCCGACTTTCGCCAGCGCAATATCAACCACGATGTATGCCGACTCGGAGGAAGAATTCACCGCGCGGGCGGCCAAGATCTCCGGCCCATTCGGCAAGCTCGAAGAGGCTCTGGCCAAGCAAGGCAACGCCGGTCCGTATTTCAATGGGCCAAAGCTGTCTCTCGTCGATGCGGCGTACGCGCCGTTCCTGCAGCGCTATACCTTCATGGACCGGCTGCGCCCGCTGGGCATCATCGAAAGCTTTCCGCGCCTCTCCGCCTGGCGCGATGCGCTGCTCGCCACACCGGCGGTGAAGGCCTCGACCGTCTCGAACATCGAGGCGGTGTGGCAAGAGAACCTGATCCTGCGCCGCCGCTGGCTGGCCAAGTTCGTCTCGGACAACGTGCGCGGCGCGGCGGCTGCCTGACCCTCGTGATGGGTGATGCGCGATGGGTGATGCGCTGGGCGGAGTTCGCTAAAGCCGTACCGCGAAGACGCCAAGGACACGGAGGAAAAGAAAAGCTTTACCGCGGAGGGCGCAAAGGCCGCGAAGGAAACATAGTCAAAAAGGCAAAACCTAAGGGCGCCGAGGCATCGCCAAGAATGGCATACCGGTAGCGCCCTCGGTCTTCATTTCTCCTTCCGCCATCCCCCATAACAAAATGGGGGCAGAGCCCCCATTTTTTATTCGGCCCGAATGACGCCGCAGGCGAGGCGGGCGCCGGCATTGCCGGTCGGCTGGGTCCTGTAGTCGTCGGGACCGGCGTGAACGATGACACCGCGGCCGATGATATTCCCCGGCCCGGGCTCCACGCTGATGGTGTCGAGATCGACCAGGAGTTTGGCGCGTCCTCTCTTGTTTCCCTTGAGCGGCGCTTTGAGCGCCGGCAAGTCGCCTGCATGGCGCTCGGCGCTGCTGTAATGTCCGTGCGGCTTGCCGACGGGATTGAAGTGGCCCTTGGCGCTCATCCCGTCCCCCGAGCTGCAGTCGCCGACCTCGTGAATATGGAAGCCGTACTCGCCTCCCGGCTTGAGGCCCTGGACGACAGCCTGGACGCGAACTTTGTCGCCCATCTGCTCAAAGGTCACCTCGCCAAAGGTTTTGTTGCCCTTGGTCGGCTTCAGCTGCGCGCTCGCGCGCAGCGGGTCGTCGGGCGTCGTCTGGCAGGCAGCGAGCAGAACGGCGGCGGCAAGCATGGTAAGTGCTGTTTTAGTGTTCATGGGGTTCCTCCTCGTCGGGTTCCTCCTTGCGCATGATAAATCTACCCCTATCCCGAGCAGCTTGGAAGCCCCATTGCCGCTCACGGACCGTTCCGCCGCTGGCAACTCAGCGCCAAGATAGGAAACGTTCAAAATGAGACGGACCCCGTTGAAATCAACCAAAGATTAATAAGTTAAACTCACGATTCACATTTCACGATTCACGGTTCTTTGGTGTCGGCTCTCTCTTCGAATACTGTAGTAGGTGCCCGCAAAGATCGCCGCGGCCCCCAGAAACACCGCGGCTTCGGGCGCCTCGCCGTAGAACAGCATCCCCACCACAGCGATTAACGGCAACCGCAGGAAATCGAACGGCACGACGAGCGTCGCATCGGCAATGCGGAACGCCCGTGTCAGGCACATATGTGCGCTGAGGCCGGTCGCGCCGACTGCGATGATCCAGGGCAGCTCGTCTAGCCCGGGGGTGACCCATATGGGCAACGCGAAGACGAGGCCGAGCGGGACCTGGATCGCCGCCATGTAGAAGAGCACCGCGAACACCGTTTCATGCCCGGCGAGCCGCTTGGTGGCGATCATGGTCGAGGCATAAGCAAACGATCCGGCGAGCATCACCAGGGCCGCAGGCGGCACCTGCTGGAAACCCGGTTTCAGGATGATGAGTATCCCCACCAGGCCCATGACGAGCATGACGACCCGGCCGCGGTTCAGGCGCTCCCCGAGAATGAAGGTCGCGAGCACAGCAGTCCACACCGGCATGGTGAACTCGATCGCAAAGACCGTCGCGAGCGGCAGTGCACCGATCGCGTAGACCCACGCATACTGGCCGCCGAAGTGCAGCACGTTGCGTACCACGTGCAGGCCGAACCGTTGCGTGAGCAGCGCCCGCCCGCCGAATCGCGGCAGTATGGCGAGCATGATGAGGAGCGAGACGACGCTGCGCAGGAACAGAACCTCGAAGCTTCCCATCGTGTGCAGCAGCTCGCGCACGGAAACGGCCATCAAGGCAAAGGAAAGGAGCGCGCCCCCCATCCACAGGGCGGCGCGCACGGCGACAGGCATTCGGGTCGGTTCGCTTGCCATCGTTGGCAATCCGGGGGGTCATGGCCGAAGCTAGATGGGAACACGCCCGACCAAGAAAATCAAAAAATCAATTCCTTGACAGTCAATCCGCCGCGGTTCCCTTGCCGCTGAACCAGCCGCAGTGAACGCGCCGCGGAATCGGCGGTCGATGCAGCAGCAACGGCCCACCGCGGCGGATTTATTGATACCATTGCCTGGCAGCAAAAAATTCGGGGCCTTCGCAAGGACTCATTCATCATCAACGTGGGAGGAGGTCGCAATGAAACACTTGTCTCGCATTACCATGGGGCTGCTCGTTATCGCGTCGACCGTGTTCGGCTGCGCAACGATGTCGGGTGGGGACTGGGTCACGCTATTCGACGGCAAGGACCTTGACCACTGGTACATCATCGGCGATGCCGACTGGAAGCTCGAGAATGGGCTGGTGATGGCCGACAGGAAAATCGGGAAGGACAATGGCTACCTGGTTACGAGAAAGAATTACAGCAATTTTCAGCTCAAGGTCGAATTCTGGGTGAGTCATGACGCCAACAGCGGCATCTTCATGCGCTGCAAGGATGGCAAGAAAATCGCCGATTCGCTTTGCTATGAGGCCAACATTTTCGATCAGCGTGGAGACCCGTATTTCGGCACCGGGGCGATTGTCAAGTTCGCCGGTGTAGACCCCATGCCCAAGGCCGGCGGAAAATGGAACACCTATGAGATCACAGCCGACGGCCCGAACCTCACCTTGGTCCTGAATGGCGTCAAGACGGTCGAGCTCAACAACAAGAAGTACAAGAAGGGGCCGATTGCCCTTCAGTACGGCAAAGGCATCGTGAAGTTCCGCAAGGTGGAAATCAGGGAGCTCTAAACGCGGCGCGCTGCCGGAAAACTAGTGATGGGAACTGGTGATGGAGATGCTGGTGATGTGTACTGGTGATGAACTGGGCGACGCGCCTTTCCATCACCATCTTTCATCACCATTATTCATCACCACTTTTCATCACCATTTCCGTCAAGAACAAAGGGGTCAGACCCGGGTAATCCGGTTCTGGCCCCTTCTCATTTGACCTGGGTGAAAGGCGTGAATGGTGAATGGTGAATGGACTAAACCGCTTCCCTATACCCGTCACTCGTCACTCGTCACCCATCACGCATCACCTTTGTCAGGCGGCTGCCTTGCGATTCGCCTCCAGCCGCGCGTCGACCAACGCGACCGTCTCATCGACAACATTTGACTGCATGTTCTTTTGCGCCGCGACCGTCTTCACCAGGCGGTCCACCCGCTCGATATTGGGCGCGCCGGCGAACAGGGCGCGCGCCGCCGATGACGGGCTCCCGAGCGATTGCGCCGCAGCGGCGTATTTATCGAAGGGCACCAAGTCTTTCTCGGCAGCGCCCAGCGACACGCATACCTTGACCGTCCAGTTGTAGACCGACCGCGAGGCTTCGATGTCGGTATGCACGGCGTCCTTGATCGACCGCGCTCCCTCTTTCGTGACGCAGCGATAGTTGCCGGCGATGAGCATCGGCCACTTCGCCAGCGGCACGAAGATCGAGTCGTGGATCTTGAGCTTGACCGGCAATTCGATCTTCCCGTCACCGGTGTCGAAGCGGATTGCGTCGATATCCGATTCCAGCTGGCGCAGGATGGCCGTGTGGGCATCCGAATCGAACCGGGCCGCCTTGAAGTTGGTCGGGAGCCTGACCTGCAGCACGTTGACCTTTTCCTCCGGCGGGCGGAACGCCTGCGGATCCGGGCTGCACAGCGTCATAAGGTTCGGATCAAGGTGGTCCCAGACGCTCGGGTCCGTGTAACAACCCCGCAGCGCGTTGGTATCGAGACCCTTGATGCGCTTCAGGTAGGTGAGCGGCGGCATGTTCATGATCGACATGCACGGCACCTTGGCTTTCGCCACCGCGTCCAGCAGCTCGCGCACGCCGGATGACCGATACTGCGGCTCCTGCATGGCAAGACCGACGAGATCATAGTCGGCCGGATTGACCGCTCCCGGGCCATCGGCGGACAGCTTGCCCGGCGCTTTCTGCGTATTGATCTCGACCAGCCCTTCGCGGCCCTTGATCGGCATACGCACCCGGGCGCCCTCCTTGTTGATCAACTCCACTTCGGCGGGCAGGCAAACGAGCTTTACCGAGTGCCCCGCGAGCACGAGCTTGGCTCCCAGCAGCGAACCATAAGAGGCACCGAGGATCAGAATTTTGTAAGAAGCTTTCATGTAGGACCTTCTCTTCCGGTTATGCAACAAAACGGGGTAAAAGCGAGATTCCGCATTGTGACATTGATTCTCGCGGTCCACCTCGATGCTATTAAATTAACTCCCACGGTGCAACCGTGCTTTGCAGCAATTTGGGGGGAACGCGGGAGGGATTCCACGATTTACTGGCGCACAGCAACCGCCGACCCTAGGAAGGAAGTGATGAATGATGGTGATGAGAGATGGTGATGATTATTGGTGATGTACAACGGCTCGCCCATTCTTCATCACCATTTCCCATCACCATTTCGCATCACCATTTCCCATCACCAGTACTCATCACTGGTGTCCGGTTACGGGTCACTGGTCACCAGTCACCAGTCACCAGTCGCGACGATGGGTCGGACCACATCATGCATCTCCAATTTCACGGCTTTTCTTACACAGCGCGATGTTATTGGGCTCTAGCGTGTAACTTTCTCTGCCAAAATCACGCGCGTAAGCCGCTATCAGTTCCCACGGAGGACAAGTCCGTTCGATATCGGAAACCTCGCCTCCCGGGCTACAATGCCAAGCTGCAACCCATGCTCGCGCGGGCAAAAGAGAAAAGAATTGCGCGGGACGCCGCCGCTTTCACCTTATCGGACTTCATATGGAAATCGTTCTCGCCATCGCGACGATCCTCGGCGGCATCGCGGGCTCCTGGTATTTCTGGGACAAGTGGCAGGACCGCAAGCGGGCGGTTACCGCGCGTGCCGCGGATCATAACGAGCGGTCGTCGCAGGCGGAGTCGGCACTGCGCAGCCGGATCGTGCTGCGCGCAGAGGCTCGAGCGTTCGGAATACTCATGGGCGACGATTCGGCAGCCGCACGCGCAGCTCTGGATCGCGCCCATGAGACGCTGGTGAGCGCCCTCTCCGAGTCGGGCGGACAGGTTGTTGCCACCCCGGCCGAGGCAATTGTGGCGCTCTTTGACGATGCCAGGCGCTGCATTGAAGGCGCCATTGCGGCGCACGCAACGCTCAAGCGATTCAATCAGGAACAGCCCGCATCGGATCGGGTTCATTACCGCTTCGGCATCGATGCCGGTCAGGTGGCGCTACGCGCGGGCGTGCTGGTTGGTTCTGCCGCAGAGCGCGCCGCCGAGCTTAGCCTGCGCGCGCCGACTGATGGCGTCCGGCTGAGCGCTGCAGTTCGTGCATTGCTGCCACAGGACACCGGTTTCGAAATCTCTTCGGATGCCGACGACGTTTTCAGCGTCGCATTCGGCGAGCCGTCAGCACATTCAGGCCCTGCTCAGTTGGAATCGCTCGACCTCCCGGTCCCCGGGCGCCCCTCCATCTTGCTGCTACCCTTTGCATGCTTGGGCGCGGACGCCGAGGGCCAGGCGCTCGCCGAGGGCCTGCGGTACGACATTCAGAATGCGCTGGTCAAGATGTCCGGGCTGTTCCTCGTCGCGGCGGGAAGCGCGAATGCTCATCGTAGCGTCCCGGGCAACGCAGCCGCGCCGCGCCTTGGCGTGCGGCACGCGCTCGAAGGCACTGTCCAGCGCCTCGGCGAACGGGTGCGGGTCAGCATGACCCTCACGGATACGACGAGTGGCGTAGTGACTTGGTCGGAGCGGTACGACCGCACGCTCGACGCTTCGTTCGCGTTGCAGGACGAGATCGCCGAGCGTGTGGTGACCGCGCTGGACGTAAAGCTCGCAGCCGGAGAGCAGGCCCGGGTCTGGCACAAATGCCTCACGCATCCGGGCGCGCGCGAGCACTTCTATCGCGGCGTGCAGGCCTTCTTCAAGTTGGATGCCGAGTCGATGGCAAACGCCAAGGCCTCCTTCGAGCGGGTCGCTGCACTGGTGCCCGACAACCCGCTTGGGCCGACCAACGTCGCAATGTGCCTCTGGTTCCAGGCGACGCGCGGTTGGACCAATGATCCGGTTGAAACGCGCAGACAGGCAGGCGAGTGGGCGGAGCGCGCGGTGTCGATGGAGGATGCCGATGGTCAGGCGCATACCGTTCTGGGCAACGTGCGGCTGCTCGAGCGGCGTTTCGATGAAGCGCTGGCGACTGCACGGAAGGCCGTGGAGGTACGCCCCGGCTGCACCAACGCGAACGGGTTTCTCGCCAACGTGCTGCTACATTGCGGCGAACTATCGGCCGCGTTGACACATGCGCGCCGCGCCATCCGCATCTCGCCTGTCTACCCGCCCTGGTTCATGGAAATTCTCTCGGGCGTATACCGCGAATGCGGGCAGAACGATTTCGCCGCCACCACGGCCCAGGAAGGCCTCCGCCTGGCACCGCAGTCGGTCAGCGGGCGACTATTGCTGATCAGCTCGCTCGTGCGTGGGGGCTGGCCGAACGAAGCTCGGCGCGTCGCCCGCCAGCTGCCAGAGATCGACGCCGGTTTTTCGGTCGCGCAGTATCTTGCGCGGCAGCCTTTTCGCGACCCGACTGTCATCGAACGAATCGCCGAAGATCTCAAATTGGCCGGGTTACCCGATTGAGTCACGAGCGCAGGGAGAGGGGAATTCCGTGGCCGCGGGCATGTTGCGGTTATGAGCGGTTACCCGGCCCTGCGCAAATAATCAGGCCGGTAGTGGTCTCCCTGCGGAACCGTCCCACCGGCCCAAGCGATTACCGCGCGCGGTTCAGAGCTTCCGCAATTGCTCCAGCAACTCGGCGCTCTCGGGAATCTTGCCTGGCTCGTAGACTTTCGCGTACCGGACCACGCCCTTGGCATCGAGCACATAAGCCGCGCGCTTATCCATGCCGCGCTCCTCGTTGAAGATGTCGTAAGCCTTGCCGACTGCGCCATGCGGCCAATAGTCCGAGAGCAGCGGGAAGGGAACGCCGCCAAGCTTTTCCGCCCAGCCCTTGAGGCTCGGAACGGGGTCGGCACTGATCTGGAGGATTTCGCAGTTCAGCTTCTTGAATTCTTCGTAGTTCGCACGGAACCCGTTGACCTGGTTTGTTCACCCAGGGGTAAAGGCCAACGGCATGAACGCGACCACGGTCGGCCGACCCTTGAAGCTGGCGAGCGCGACCTTCTGATCGGTGTTGTGCGCGGCGAGCGAGAAATCAGGCGCTGCCACGCCTTCCTTGATTTCCATTCGAATTCTCCTTGTATCGTTTTTGCGGCGGAGGCGCCAGAATACCTGTCCACGTCGATGTCAGCAATCGATCTGCGATAAAATTGCGGTCCAGTGTGGAAATCAGGCTGGCCTCGATTTCACAATCCGCGCTCATCTGTCGCTTCATTATTTTTCCGTTGTTTTCGGCGTCTTCTCAGTTCAATGTTTTTCCCCCCCAGATCGGCTTCCGACGCGGTTTCTCCAGATGACCGCCTGGCTCGATGACTTCCGCGCCAGGCGCCGCGCCACGATGGAGCCGACGATCTGGGTAGCGATCCTGGTGTCCGCCCTCGTACACGCGGCCCTCCTCAGCAAGTGGCTGCCGCAGATACGCTTCCCGTCGCCGGAGGAGCTCGAGCGGCGCGCAATATCCCCACCGTTGGTAGTGAATCTGACCCCGCGCCGAATCATTCCACCCACCCCGCCCTCTGCACCGCCGCCTGCGCCGCGGGTGAAGCTTCGTCCACCAACCGCAGCGGCGCCCCCACCCCCCGCCCCGCCGGTCATCGCGCTCGAGCGCCCGGCGCCCAGAGCCCCGCCGCCAGCGCCGGTCAAGCCGCCTGTTGCCGCACCGCCGAGCCCGCCACCGGTCACCGCGCCGAAGTCTGAGCCTCGCCCGGCCTTCGACGACCTCGCGGCATATATTGAGGCCAAGCGCCGCGCCCGCGCCGCGTCGGCCCCGGTCGCGCCTCCGGCTCGCCCATCGAAGGCACCGCCCGAAGATGAAGATGCGCGCGCCAACCGCATCGTCGCGGAGAACCTCGGCTCACAGAAAAACATAACCTTCGGCTACGATCCGGAGCGCAATGGCGGCGTGTTCCATGTCCAACTCATGAGCTACGACTACGCCGAATTCACCTTCATCGGCTGGAACAAGGAGATCCGCCGCATTACAAAGCAGCTCATCGAGGTCAATAAAGGCGACAACAGCGACATCCGCATCGCCGTGGTCCGCCGGATGATCGCGATCATTCGCGAACAGGCGCCGGAGGATTTTCTCTGGGATTCGCAGCGCGTGGGCTACCTAACGCTGTCGGCCCGCCTTAAGGACAACAAAGCGCTCGAAGATTTCCTGATGCAGGAATTCTTTGGCGAGGCCGGCCTGTGGCGCTAGGCATTAGCGCGTGACTAGTGTGAACGGAACAAACCCAGAACGAATTTAAACGCAGATAAACGCGGACAGAAAACCCGCGTCAATCAAAACACTCCTTCCTTATCGGCGTCTATCGGCGTTCATCGGCGGCTAACATCGGTTTTGGTTTTCTTTATATTTAGATCTGTTTTGATCGGCGTTTATCTGCAGTTAATAAGTTTTTCGATTTTGTGAGTCGTTCTAGAACAACGTCGCCGTGGGCGCAGCAGGCGACGGCGCACGGGAAGGCGCCGGCGCGCCGGGTTTGCTTAGCGCTCCGACGCGCACCCCGAGCAGCCGGATGCGCCGGTCGAGTGGCACGCGCTTCAAGCATTCGCCAGCAGCGCGACGGATCGCGCCCGCGTCCCCCGTCGGCTCATCGAGCGTGCGGTCGCGGGTGACGGTCTTGAAGTTGTCGTAGCGGAGCTTCAAGCCAATTGTCCTGCCCACGTAGCCTTTCCTCTTGAGATCGTCGGCCACCCTGACGCAGAGTTCGGTGAAGATACGCGAGAGCCGCTCGCGGTCGCGCACGGGGTGCAGGTCATCCTCGAACGTCGTTTCGCGGCTGATGGACTTGGGCTCGCTGTAGGTGATAACCGCTCGCTCGTCGCGCCCGTGCGCGGCCTCGTTCATCCAGGCGCCGTAACTCCTGCCGAAGTGCTCGATCAAGGTCGCCCGATCGGCCTTTGCGAGCTCGCCGACGGTTCGGATACCGAGCGCCTCGAGCCGCGCGTTCGCCTTGGGGCCGATGCCGTTGATCTTCCGCACCGGCAGCGTCCAGATTCGCGTGGGGATATCGCCTTCGGTCAGTACTGTCAGGCCGCCGGGCTTATCAAGCTCGGAAGCGATCTTCGATAGCAGCTTGTTCGGCGTAATGCCGATCGAGCACGTGAGCCCGGTTGCCTCGCGCACCGCGCGCTGAATGTCCGTCGCAATCACTCGCGCGCGAGCCCAAGGGTCGGGCGCACCCTCGGCCGCGCTGGATATGACAAGGGTCGTGAGGTCGATGTAGATCTCGTCGATGCCGCGGTCTTCGACTTGGGGCGCCACCGTGCGCACCGCGTCCTTGAACATCCGGGAGTAGCGTCGGTACTCGTCGAAGTTCGCCGGAAGCAGCAGTGCATCCGGGGCAAGCTTGGCCGCTTTCATGAGCCCCATGCCCGAGTGAACGCCCAGGGCCCGCGCTTCGTACGTGGCTGTCGTAATCACGCCGCGTCCGTTGTACTCGCGCAGGGTCCGGATAACGGGGCCCTCCGCGCTGCGCCGCCGACCGCCGATCACCACTGGCCGGCCGCGAAGCTCCGGGTAGCTCAGTAATTCAACAGACGCGTAGAACGCGTCCATGTCAAGGTGGGCAATGAACTTCAAGGCAGAAGGCGGAGGGATGAGGGATAAGGGTGTGACGACCTCCCCCGTGAGCCGTCAGGCATCAGTCACCGGTCACCGAGTTTGAGCGCTCACGAGGGCCTGTAAACCACCGGCGCCAGCGTCTTCTGGTCAATCATGACGTCAACGATCGCCGGCTTGCCGCTGGCGAACGCGCGCCGCAGCGCGTCCTCGAGGTCGCCCGGCTTCGTCACGTGCTCGCCGTGGGCCCCGAATACCTTCGCCAGGGCACCGAAATCGGGGTTCTGGTAATCCACTGCGTAAAGGCGTCCGCCGTAGTGCTCCTGCTGGAATGCGCGCTCGTTGCCAAGCCCCTGGTCGTTCAACACGACGTAGACCACCGGGATCTTCTCGCGCACCGCGGTCTCGAGCTCGCCGATGTTGCACATCGCGCCCATGTCCCCCGAGGCGCACAGCACCGGCCGGTCGGGCCGGGCCAGCTTCGCGCCGAGCGCGATGGGCAACGAGCCGCCGACCGAAGCCCAGTCGTCGATGCACATGAAGGTGCCCGGCTCGTAACTCTCGAAGTAGCTGCGCACGTGCTTGCCGCCATTGCCGGCGTCGACGACGAGCAGACCGTCGCGCGGCAGAACCTTGCGAATCATGTGCGCGACGAACTGGGGCTGGATCGGCTCCGCCTCAGCGCGCACGGCGCCGTGCAGCTCGGCCTCCCAGTCGGTGCGGGCCTTGGCCGCGTCGACCCACGGCTTGCGCCGCCCGGCTTGCGCGGCGCGCTCGCTGAGCCCTTCGATAAAGCTCACCGTCGAACCCGTCACGCCGAGCGTGACCGGGAAAACGATGCCGATCTGGCCGGGCGCGGCGCTGTGATGCACCAGCTTCGCCGACTGGCTGAAAATCCCGTATTTGTACATCGTGGAGAAGACGTCCATGTGCGCGCCCACGGCGATGATGACGTCGGCCTTGGGCACCGTGCGGTTGGCACTGCCGAAGCCGTTGCGGCCGAGCGGCCCGAGCGCGAGCGCGTGTGTCGACGAAAAGGCGTCCGGCGAGTATTGCAGCACCGCGACCGGGACGCCCGTGCGTTCGGCGAGGTTCGCCATCGCATCGGTGACGCCTTCGCTCAGCACCCCGCGCCCCACGACGAACACCGGGCGCTCGGCGCGCACGAGCAATTCGTAGGCCCGATCAAGTTGCGCGCTGTTGCACGATGGCAGCACCCTGTTGCGGTAGGCGGCCGGGTCGATCGGCTCGGGCGCGACCTGCTCCAGTAGGATCTCGCTCGAAGCCTCGATATGCGTCGGCCCTTGCGGCTCCGTCAGGGCAACACGAAATGCCTTGCGCACCGACTCCTGCACCTTCTCGCCATTGGGAATGCTGTAGGCCCATTTGGTGATCGGGCGCAGGAACGGAACCTGGTCCATGTCCTGGGTCGCATCGCGCTCGCGCATCGAGCTCTCCTGCACCCCGCACACGCTGATCACCGGCACGAATCCGCGAAACGCGGCGCCGATGGCGGTGGCCAGGTTCGTCACGCCGGGTCCTTCCGTCGCGGTCACCACTGACGGGCGCCCCGAAGCGCGCGCAAATCCATACGCCATGAAGGCAGCGCCCTGCTCGTGGCGCGTCAGGATGAAGCGGATCTGCGGCGTGTCGCGCAAGGCGTCGATGACGGCGAGGTTCTGCGTGCCGGGGATGCCGAAGACATGGTCGATGCCCTCCCGGAGCAACGCGTCCACCAGCGCGCGGGCGCCCGTTGTCGTGTTAACCATCTTGTGTTCCTTCGGGTCCATCTGGATATCCTCGCTTCAAATGCCGTTGCTACGACAAGTTTAAACCAGCACCCATAGCCGACGGCAGCGCCAGGTAATCGCGGTTGAGCGCGGCGATGCCGCTGCAGCCGAGCAACGCCAGCGTGCGGTCGATTTCCTCGCGGAAGATCGCGATTGCGCGCGCCGCGCCGGCTTCACCGGCCGCCGCCGTACCGTACAACGTCGAGCGGCCAATCAGCACCGCGTTGGCGCCTAGCGCAAGCGCCTTGACCACATCGCTTCCACGCCGAAAACCGCTGTCGACCAGCACCGTGATTCGGTTGCCGACCGCTTCGACGACTTTTGGCAACACCTCGATCGGCGCTATCGCGCCGTCGACGACCCGCCCGCCGTGGTTGGAAACGATCACCGCATCGACACCAAAGTCCGCGGCCAGCGCGGCGTCCTGAGGGCGAAGTATGCCTTTTACCATCAGCGTGCGCGGCCAGAGTTTCCGCAGCACGCGAACGTCTTCCCAAGTCAGCGAGTCGTTCAGCTTCAGCGCCCGCCCCATCGGCTGGGCCGTGATGCTGCTTTTCACTTCGGCTGGATAGTTCTCATAGCGCGGCATGCCAGTGGTGAGCAGGTAGCGCATCAGAACACCCAGCAGCCAGCGCGGATGCCTCAGCACGTCGGCCACATTGCGCGGCGTGTACGACAAGGGGATCGTAAATCCGTTGCGGAGGTTGTATTCGCGATTGGAAAACACCGGGCTGTCCACGGTGACGATCAGCGCCTCGAGACCGGCAGATCTTGCGCGCTCGACCAGCCGGTAAGAAAGCGATCGGTCGGCGTACATATAGAGTTGAAACCAGACCCGGCCGCCCGCCTGCTCGAGGACTTTCTCCATCGCGGTGAGCGAGCCCGTCGCCAGAGTAAACGGGATACCGGCTGCCGCGGCCGCCCGAGCAAGAGCAATCTCGCCTTCGTGCCACATGATTCCCGCCGCCCCGGTCGGCGCGACCGCGATCGGCATCTTCTGCTCATGGCCGAACAGCTGAATCGACTGAGTGCGCCGCGAAACGTCGACGAGCACGCGCGGCTTCAGCCGGATGCGCTCGAAGGCGGCGCGATTGTTGCGCAGCGAAACTTCATCCTCGGCGCCCCGATCGACGAACTCGAATATTCCTTTCGGCAGCCGGCGCCGCGCGATTTCGCGCAGATCGGCGACGTTATAAGCCCCTAGCGTGTCATCGTTCATGGCGCGGTCTACCTAAGCACCGGAAAAGCGTACAGCCGGATCCAGCATTAAGGTCAGCCGCCGCTGGTGCTTTCCGGGCATCCAAGGCGCACGATCTTGTCCCGGCGGAGTCAATAAGTCACGAATCTGCCGGTCGTCGCCTTGGCGTTCGGGTCGGTCTTGACGTTGATCACGGCCGGCACGTCCGTCCTGGCAGCGGCGCTCGCCCGCTGCAACGCCGGGCGGATGTCCTGCGGTTGCTCGACATACTCGGCGTGGCACCCCAGCGCTTCCGCCATCTTGTCATAGCGGGTGAAGCCGAGATCACGACCGACCCACGCTCGCTTCGGATCCGACATCCAGCCCGCGTTGAGGCTGATGACGGTGATCACGGGAAGCCGATGTCTGACAGCGGTGTCGAGTTCCATTGCGTTGATGCCGAATGAGCCATCGCCGTGAAGACAAATCACCTGCCGGTCGGCACGTGCCGCCTGCGCTCCGATGGCATAGGGAAGTCCTACGCCCATCGTACCGAAGGTTCCCGAATTGATGCGGTGGCGAGGCACGTAGCAGGGAATCGTTTGGCGGCCGTAATTCAGGATCTCCTGCCCATCGACCACCAGAATCGCCTCCCGGTCGATGAAGTCCCGGATCTCCTTGCAGAGGCGCAGAGGGTGGATTGGAATCTGATCGGTGCTCAAACTGATCTCCTGCGCCTGCTGGCGCTGCTGGTGCGCCTCCGCCAGCCGCTGCCGCCATGCGGTAAACCGCTCGGGGCGGATACGGCCGTCGTTGGCCGCGTTGACCTGCTCCATGGTCTGCCTGGCGTCTCCCACGAGACCCACGTCGAGCCGTGGTGTCGAGGCGATTTCGGTAGGATCAATGTCGATGCGTATGAACTTCGCGTGCTCGCTGAAGCGTGGTGCGCGCGCGTGGCTGATCACGTAATTGATGCGCGTCCCGACGATCAGGACTACGTCCGCCTCCCTGAAGGCAAGATTTCGGGCGGTCAGATAACAGTACTCGTGATCTTCCGGGATAGCGCCGCGGCCCTGCGGCGTGGTGTAGAACGGGATGCCCGTCTTGTCGATAAAGGCCCGCAGCGCGGGCGCCGCATCCGACCAGTTCGCCCCGCTTCCCGACAGCAAAATCGGCTGCTTCGCTTCAGCCAGCAACGCAATCGCGCGCTCCACCATGGCGGGATCGCCGATCGCGTGTCCGAGCCGCATGCCACGGTCGTATTCGGGCCAGACTATCGTGTCTTCCTCGACCTGCTGATGCAGGATGTCCGCCGGCAAATCGAGGTACACCGGCCCCGGCTTGCCTGAAACTGCCATTGTGAATGCCTTGTTAACGAGCTCCGGAATACGCCGCGCCTCGTAAACGCGTTCCGCCCATTTGGTCAACGGGCGCATCGCGGCCACCTGGTCGAATTCCTGAAACGCGCCGGTGCCCCATTCCCGCAGCGTACTGGCCCCGCCGATTGCGACGACCGGAGTACAGTCGGTGAGCGAGGTGGCGAGCCCGGTGCCGAAGTTGAGGGCCGCCGGGCCCGATGCGGCCATACAGACGCCAGGCCGGTTAAGAACCCGCGCGTAGGCGTGTGCCATCATCGCCGCGGCTTGCTCGTGACGGACATCGATCGCGCGGATGCCCTCGGCAACGCTGGCGCTCTCGGCCGTGAACATCGGGCCGCCCATCAGGAAAAACATTGTGTCCACGCCTTGCCGTTTGAGGGCCTTGCCGACGAGTTGCGACGCGTGAATGGTCATTTTTTTCCTCCCGGTTTAGCCCGTCTTTCGCGCCGCGCACCACAGCCCAGTTCGTGCCTTCGCGCTCAAAGCGTAAGCAGGACTTTTCATTCTAACCCCGTCGCCTCTTTCCCGTCGCGGGTCAGGCACCAATCACCAGCCCACCCGCTCCGTCCCTCACGTCATCCGTTCGTTACTCGTCACCGCTTGGCATGGGGTTAAACTCACTCTTTGTAGACACACTCCCACAGGACTTCCCATGACCGAACGCCATCGCCACCCCGTCAAGGCCTATCGCAATCAGGGGTTTCTGAACAGCAAAGAAGGGCGCGCCCTGCGGATCCTGTCCGAGTACCTCGAGCCGAGAAGCCGGTTCGAGCACCATCGGGTCGACGACACCGTCGTATTCATGGGCTCGGCCCGGGTCAAATCGCGCGAAGCGGCCGAAGAGGCATTACGCAAGGCCGAGGACCACGGCAGGGACCTCGAGAAAGCGCGCACGGCGCTCACGATGTCGCGCTATTACGAATGCGCGCGCGAGCTCGCTTTGCGGCTGACGCAGTGGTCCAAGGCGCTCGATCCGAACGAGCGGCGCTTCGTGGTTTGCACGGGCGGCGGGCCGGGCATCATGGAAGCGGCAAATCGCGGCGCAGCCGAGGCGCGCGGCATGAACGTAGGCCTGACCATCTCGATCCCGGCCGAAGAGTTCGACAACCCTTACGTCACCCGTGAGCTCGCCTTCCATTTCCACTACTTCTTCATGCGCAAGTTCTGGTTTGCCTATCTCGCCAAGGCCGTTATCGTGTTTCCGGGCGGATTCGGCACCCTTGACGAGCTCTTCGAGCTGCTGACGCTGGTGCAGACGCGCAAAATGAGCAAGCCCATGCCGATCGTCGTCTTTGGCACCGAGTACTGGCGGGAGATCGTCAATTTCGACGCGCTGGTGCGCCACGGGACAATCAATGCCGAGGACCTGAAGCTGATGTACCAAACCGACTCGGTCGACGACGCCTACGACTGGATTGTCCTCCAGCTTGCCGAGCATGCTCTCGGGCAGCCGGGGCCCATGCTCTGAGGCATCAAGCCGCCTCGCGGCTTCCTGCGCCTGCGGTTCGGCGGGCTTCCCGCTTTTCAAGCATCACGGGGCAAAGTGATGAGTGATGTTGATGAAAAGTGGTGATGAAAGGGGGTGATGGAAGAGCGGCTTAGCTAGTACATCACCAGTACTCATCACCATTTCGCATCACCGAATCAAGCTACGGCTTGATTCCAAGCAGCTTCGCTGCCGTCCCCCCGAGCATCGCCCGGCGTTCCTTGGCGCTGAAGCCTGGTGCCTTGAGTATGTGGTCCACCGACCTGCTCTGCCAGGGGATCGGGTGGTCGGTGCCGATGACCAGGCGGTTCGAGCCCACCTCCGCGGCCAGGTGCCGCAGCGCTTCCGAGGTGAACACCAGCGTGTCGTAGTACATGTCTCTCAGGTACGCGGTCGGCTTTTTCTTCAGCTTGACGCCCGTGTCCATCTCCGGCGCCACGCGCAAGCAGTTGTCCGATCGCGGCGCGTAGGACGGCAGGAAACCCCCGCCATGGGCCGAGCAGATCTTGAGCCCCGGGAAGCGGTCAAGCGTTCCCTCGAAGATGAGATGCGAGAGCGCGATCGTGGTGTCGAGGGGGTTGCCGATGGTGTTGGCGAGCCACCCATTGCCCCTGAGTCTGTTCGCAAGATCCGGCGTGCTTTGCGGATGGATGAAGATGAGAACGCCCAATTCCTCAGCCTTCGCCCAGAACGGGTGGAACTTCGGGTCGGAAAATTCCTCTCCCGCGACGCTGGCGCCGACCGCCGCGCCACGCAGCCCCAGCTTTTTCACGCCGTCCACGAGCTGCTGCACCGCGAGGTCCGGAAATTGCAGCGCGACTGAGGCAAACGCGACGAATCGGTCGGGGTAGGTCGCGCAGAACTCGGCCAGCTTCTCGTTCTGGATCCTGACCACCTGGGCCGCGAGATCGCGTCCCGCCTTGTACCAGAACGGATTGATGCTGAGCGCCTCCATGTCGATGCCCTGCTCGTCCATCTCGCTGATGCGCCGCGGGCCGACCTGGTCGATTCCCGGGCCGCGCTGCTCTTGCATCGTCCGGCCGCACATTGCGAGCGTCTCCGGTATGACGCAGTGGGCATGCACGTCGATGGTCTTCACGCGGCGTCCGCCCACCTTGACGATGCGGCGCCCAGCGGCCTTTGCGCGCGCCTTCTTTTTCGCGGCCGGCCGCGCTTGGGCCTGCGCTCTCGCGCGCACGGCTTCGAGCACCTCGCAACTGGTAAAAGCAATGTCGGCTATTGGATTCGCTGTGTTCTGGGTGAGATCGGCATGGCTGCGCATGTTCGTTTTCCTGGTTTATTTGTTGTTTCGATGAGGTCAGGTGCCACAGAACGTGGCCCTTGGCCCGTGCCCGCCATGAACCTTACTGAAAGTGGGCCCACCTTACAACAGGCCGCAACAACGACGGCCGACGAACGACACGGGTGACCGACCGGCTGACCGGGCGCGTGAGCAGCCCCAAGTTCTGTACATTGCTTGTTCACTTAGTCGCTTAGTCACCTAGTTATCTAGTCACCGTCCCCAAATTATCCGAGTACAGGTATCATCGCTTCGACTCCATTTACCGCCTCAAGGGAGAATCCAGAATGGCCGCGACTTACAACACCGCGAACAAGCACGAGATCAAGGTCTGGGACGTGGAGTTCCGGCGCACGCCGAAACGGACCCTGATGGCCCGCATCTACCAGCCGCAAGGCGCGGGGCCGTTTCCGACGCTGCTCGATCTGCATGGCGGCGCGTGGAACAATAAGGACCGTTTGGCCAACGTACCGATGGATGAAGCTGTCGCGAAAAGCGGCATCCTGGTGGTGGCCGTCGATCTGACGCTCGCCCCGGAAGCCCCGTACCCCGCTTCGGTCCAGGATGCGAACTACGGCGTTCGCTGGCTCAAGGCAAAAGCGAAGGAATGGAACGGCGATTCTTCCAATCTCGGCGTGCTCGGAAGCTCGAGCGGCGGTCACATCGCGCAGCTGCTCGCCCTGCGCCCGCGCGATCCGCGCTACAACGCGCACCCGTTGCCCGAGGCCCCGAACGTCGACGCGACGCTCACCTACGTTGCAACGCGCTCGCCCATCAGCGATCCCTACGCCCGCTTCCTGCAGGCCGAGAAAATGAAGCGCGAAGAAATGATGCAGAAATCCAAAACGTACTTTGACCCGCCGGAGCTCGTCCACGAGGGCAATCCCCAGGAGATCCTCGACCGCCGCGAGGCAGTGTCACTGCCGCCGATGCTGATCATGCAGGGCGGGATCGACGACAACGTCATTCCACCGATTCAGGAGAAATTCGCGGCGACCTACCGCGCGGCCGGCGGCGAGTGCCAGCTGGAAATCTTCGACGGCTGCGAGCACGAGTGGATCGCAAAACCCGGACCGCAGACGGACCGCGCGCATGAGATGGTCAAGGCCTTCATCGCCCGTCAGCTGCAGGCACTGCGCCAGGCCGCCTGACTACTGTGACCGGTGATGAGTACTGGTGATGGAAAATGGTGATGAAAATTGGTGATGAACAGCGCGCGAGCTGTCGTACATCACCACTAATCATCACCATCTCTCATCACCCTTATCCATCACTTGCTTCCTATGATCGGCGTTTATCCGCGTTTATCTGCGGCTAAATGCTGTTACGCCTTCAGATCGCGAAGCGATTCGGGATTGACAACGTACTCGCGGTTCGGCTTCCCGTCCAGCACGCTCAGCAGATTGCGCGTGACCGTCAGCGACTTGCGATCGAGCGATTCGCGCGAGTTCCCGGCCATGTGTGGTGCCGCGATGACGTTTGGCATCGTGAAGAGGGGGTTATCGCTCAGCGGCGGCTCTGGCGAGAACACGTCGATTCCCGCGCCGGCGAGCTTTCCCGCAGCGAGCGCAGCGTAGAGCGCGGCCTCGTCGACCAGTCCGCCGCGCGCCGTGTTGATCAGCCGGGCCCCGGGCTTCATGCGTGCCAGCCGGGCCGCATCGAACATCCCCGCGGTCTCCGGCGTCTTGGGACAGTGGAGGGTGACGAAATCGGCGCGCCCCAGCGCGGCGTCCAGATCGGTGACGGGCTCGCAACCCGCCGAGCGCATCGTCTCCGCCGCGACGTAGGGATCGTAGACCTCGACAATCATCTCCATGGCGAGGCAGCGCCTGGCGACGCGCGTGCCGATGCGCCCGAAGCCAATGATGAGCAGCGTTTTGCCCAGTAACTCGGTGGGAAGCTCGCGGTAGCGCTCGGACCAGCGGCCCTGCCGGGGAAGCGCATCCATCAGGGTGCCGCGCTTGCACAGCGCGAGCATCATCAACATCGCGTACTCGGCCACGGTGGGTGAATTGTCGGTGCCGCACGTCATCAACGGGATCCCCCGACGCGTCAGTGCCTCGACGTCCACCGCGTCGTAGCCGACTCCGATCCGCCCGACTGCGCGAAGCCGCGGCGCCGCATTGATGTCAACCCCGCGCAAGGGCGTGACCGTGAGCGCGACGCCATCGACATCGCGCAGAAGCCGCTGGAACTCCGGCGCTGGAATGCCCGGAGAATAGGCGATGGCCTCCACGTCCGCACGAGTCTTCACGAAATCCCAGCCGGGACGCGCCATCGTGTCAGGCAGGAGGAGTCGCTTTGTTTTTGTTGCCATCGTTTCAACTCCTGGTTGGAGCCGAGTCTATCATCCATGATCAACGCCTGGGATAGAACGTTTGTTCCGCCCGATATTCACCGCGCCGCGACACGACGGTTGCGCTCGTGGACGCCGTTTCCCAGGCGCGCCATGTGGAGTACCTTTACACTAATCAGTATGAAGACTCAGCCCGAAAAGGAGAACCTGATGGCACCAAGTGAACGATTCCCGGGGTGGCGGCGCTCGACCCTATTGGCCGGCGTTCTCATGCTCGGCCTCGCGGCGTGCGGCGACAAGCCGGCGCCCGAGCCAGCGGCGAAACCGATACCGCCCGTAACGCAGGAGGAGCCCAAGAAAGACGAAATGAAGATGGCCGAGCCACAAACGCCTGCCGGCGCCGATGCGAACATCGCCGCGAAGGTCAAGGATGCCCTCGGGGCGGACGGCGGCATTAACGTGCACCGCATCGATGTCAATGCGGAAAGCGGCATCGTCACCCTTTACGGAACCGCAGACACTTCCGACCAGCGCGCAAAGGCCGCGCAGATCGCGGCCGGGGTGGCGGGGGTCAAATCAGTGGAGAACAAACTGGCGATCGTGGCCGGCTCTTAACACCCATCACACGTGGCGCGCAAACTGGGATGGCAACGCCATCGCGACACGCTGCGATGGATCATGGTGACGAGTAACGGTGATGTGAAATGGTGATGAAAGGTGGTGATGTACAAGCGGATCTCATCACCAGTAATCATCACCAGCTTTCATCACTATTTCCTGGCACCGGCAAGAAACCCGGACCTCCCACAGCCTCAGCGCTCGGATCAGGCAATCAGGAGGGCCGCGCGGCCGGTGACGAGGGCCTTTTCGACTCGCTGGTGCATCGCTTCCGCCTGCTCGAGCGGCACTTTCTCCGTCACGATCGGAAAGAACTCGCCGCGCGCCACGAGCTCGAGCGACTCGATCACCTCCTGGCGCGTGGCATAACGGCTGCCCATCACCTCGATCTCCTTGCGCAGCAGTTGCGCGGGGTCGAGCTGGAACGGCTGGCTGTGGCCACCGAGCGTGACGAGGCGACCGCACTTGGCCAATGCCCCGGCTCCCGCCTCGAGCGTCGACTTGCTGGAGACGAAATCGATCGCAACGTCCACGCCCTTGCCTCCGGTCAGCTCCATTAGCTGCTCGATGACCCGCCCTTCGGACGCATCCACGGTCGCATCCGCGCCGGCCTTAAGACACGTCTCGAACTTGGAAGCCATCGTGTCGACCGCGATCACCTTCTTCGCGCGCGCCCAGCGCGCGACCATCGTCATGTGTACGCCGAGTCCGCCGCCGGCGCCGAACACGGCGACCGTGTCGCTCGGCATCACGCGTGCCCGGCGGGTGACCTTGACGGGCGTCGCGATGGCATCGCAGATGACGCCGATCTCGGCCGGCTTCCCGTGCCAATCGAGACCGTCCGGCAGCCGCAGGAAATTCTTCGCGGGCAGCTTGATGTACTCCGCGTAGCCACCGTCCACCTCGCGGCCGACGTAGCCGCCGAGGTTGTCGCACAGCGTCTCACGGTTGATCCGGCACCAGTAACACTCGCCGCAGGTCAGATAGAAATAGGCGGTCACGGGGTCGCCGGTCTTGAGCCCGGTCACCCCCTGTCCGAGTGCCACGATCTCGCCCGCGATCTCGTGCCCGATGATGCGCGGATACTGGATCGGCACGCGGCCCGCACGCGTGTGGTGAATGGTGAGACCGGCGCCGCAGGCCAGCACCTTCGCAACCGCCTCGCCCGGACCCGGCACCGGGTCAGGCAGGTTCTCGAGCACGAATGGCGTGTTCCTGGACTTGAGCACCATCGCTTTCATGGGCGATCCTCCTTGGTGCCGGCCATCTTACACCAGCGTCCGCCTGGTTTTCGCAGCCGGGGGCGGATTTCAATCGACCGATAGTCGGCGTTGCCGGCGGCTGCCAGCGCCTCGCGGTGTGGTGCAATGCGTTGGCAAATGCCTCCAGCACGCGTACCCTAGGTGCGGCAATCCGCGTGTTTGGCGCCACGATGGTTCAATAAAGGAGACACGATGAAAGAAATCGCGCAGTTGCTGTTTTTGGTGGGGCTGGCGGCCTGGCTCGGGGGGGGGTCATCGCCAGGCGGTATTTCTATTCCGACTTCAAGAGCGACCGCGCGGCGCCGACCGACGAGCAAATCCGGTGGCACATCTGGAACATGCGGCAGGACCTTTCGCTGCTCGCGGTGACAAACTTCGCGATCCTGCTGGTGCTGGTCTACGTGCTCGTCCTCAAGCTCTGACCGCAATGCGCCAGGGCGCCTGCCGGCCGCCCCGCCATCGGAAACGCCTGCCCGGCGGCGCAAAGCCTTCGCGGCGAAGGCATTTGATCGAGCGCAAACCGGAGAACGCCGTGGCGTGGCGAGATCACTTTACTCACTAGACGCCGCGCCGCGCGCGGCGGCGCTCGTCGCTGCCCGGATGGCATTCTACGAAATGGCGCAGCACCAGCTTGAGCGCTGCCGCGCGATCCAGCTTGCCCGCCGCGCGCGCGGCCTCGATGTCGTCAATGATCATCCGCTTGATGTGCAGCTCGCCGGACGGGGAGCGGCAGAGGTAGTTGCCCATCTCGGCGGCCGCGAGCTCGGGAATATGCTCGTGCTCCGCGATCGCCGCAATCTCCTCGGCAGTGAGACCCGACAAGGCCACGCAATCCTCGAACGTCAGCACATGACAGCTCCTTTATCTGATCACCGCTGCTCCCACAGACGGCGCGAAATCATACTGTCGCAATCGCCTCACCGCTCCTCGATGCGCAACTTGTTGAGGTTGTCGCGTGCCTTGACGACGTCCTCCTGCAGCTTCTTCTGCCGCGCCCAGTAGCTGTCGTTAAGCCGGCTGCTGCCCCCCGCGGTGCCGATACGTTCGCCAGGGAGCGGCTCCTTGCCGTTGGCGACCGCCGCCTCGGCTTTGCGCACGGCTTCTTCGGCTCGGCGTCGCTCATCTGCTTTGGCATCTCCCTGCTTGCGCGCCGCCTCCATCTGCTGCACCCTGCCCTCCGCGCCAGGCGGTAAAACCTGCACGCCGGTTTTGGACGTGTCGGGCTTGGACGATTCCACCTTCGCCGCACCCGGCTCCGGCCGGTCGCCAAAGATCACGCGGCCGTCGGGCATGGTCGACCTGTACACGGTTTGCGCTGCAACCGACTGCACGAGCAGTGCGATAACAATCAAGCATCCGGATGCCAAGATGCGGGCGGTCATGGTCGCTCTCCTGCGGAAAAACGCGCCGCGAAACGCGGGCGTTGATCAATCGTCATATTATATATCTCCGCGGACGTTCGGCCCGAGTTTCCGGCGGCCGGATCGACCCGCCGTTTCATCCAGCGCTGAGCGTTTCCATGACGCGCTCTGCCATGGTGCGCGGCAGGCACCGCGCCAAGGCGGCTGCGTTTTTCAAGCGAACTCATCAACAAGGCGGTGGCATCCGTGGCACCCCCTTTGCCGTAGATGCAAAATGGGGCCCAACGATGGCTTACAAGAAAATCGGAGATTACGGGGTGATCGGCAACGGTGCCACGCTCGCGCTGGTGGGGCGCGACGGTGCGCTCGACTGGATGTGCCTGCCGTTCATGGACTCGCCTTCGGTGTTCGCCGCGCTCATCGACGACGGGAAGGGCGGGCGTTACCGGATCGGACCGGATGCCCCGTATGATTCCGCGCAAGCCTATCTCCTGCGGACGAACATTCTGCAGACCCGCTTTCGCGCCGCCGGCGGCGAGCTGGAACTGACGGATTTTCTCGCTACAGACGGCGGGCGTCCTCCCGAGGCCTCCCTGCTGGTGCGCCGCGCGAGCGCAACGCAGGGCTCCATTACACTCGAGGTCGAGTGCGCGCCGCGCTTCGATTACGCGCGCTGCGTCCCGGTGCGCAGCGAGAGCGGCGATACAGTGGTTTTCACCGCTGGCGGGGAGCGCCTCACGCTGCACACGAGCCGCGCGCTCTCTTGGGAGGACGACCGAGCGCGCGTGACCCTCGCAGCGGGCGAGACGCTTTGGCTCGCGCTCGGTTATGGCGAGTGTGATCTGCCGCGCGACCCTGCCATGTTCGAGCGCATGCTCCATGCAACGCAACGCTACTGGGAAGCGTGGGTGTCGCAAAGCGAAACCGGGCACGTGCCGCTCGAGGGCTGGTGGCAGGAACAGCTCGACCGCACCGCGCTGGTTCTGAAACTGCTGCAACTCCGGACCACGGGCGCGATCGCCGCCGCCGGCACGACCTCGCTGCCCGCGATCATCGGCGGCGAACGCAACTGGGACTACCGGCTGAGCTGGATCCGCGACACCAGCATGACACTCGCGGCCCTGTACGAGCTCGGCCACGTCACGGAAACCGAACGCTATCTCGGTTGGCTGAAGGAGGTCGCTCGGCAGGCGACGGAACCCGGACGGCTCTCCATCGTCTACCGCCTGCAGCAGCCGCTTCCTCCCGGCGACGAGACGGAGCTTGCGCACCTTGCCGGCTACAAGAATTCGCGCCCCGTGCGTGTTGGCCAGTACGTGATTCATCAGCGCCAGCACGATATTTACGGCGAGCTGCTCGACGCGCTCTTCGCGCTCTCGCGACTCGTCGGCAAGATCCGCTTCGACCACTGGGCGCTCCTGCTCCCACACGTCGACGAAGTGATCCGCATCTGGCGTGAGCCCGACGACGGGATCTGGGAAGCGCGCATCGGCCCGCGCCATTACGTGCACTCCAAGCTCATGTGCTGGGTCGCGCTCGACCGCGCCATCAAAATCGCCGATCACTACGGCTTTCCCGGGGACATCCCGCGCTGGGAGGCCGAGCGCGAGGCGATCCGTGCCGAGATCCTCGCGCGCGGCTACAACGGCAAGCGTGGCTGCTTCACGCAGCACTACGACACCGGGGCAGTCGATGCCGCGCTGCTCCT
Organism: Betaproteobacteria bacterium; assembly: GCA_029863175.1. Next base: position 93,902 of record JAOTVX010000002.1, read on the forward strand.
TATCCCGCTGACTGGCTTCCTGCCGGTCGAGGATACGCGCGTGGCAGGCACCATCGCCGTGATCGAGCGCGAGTTGCTGCGCGATCGTGCCATGCTGCGCTACGAGCTCGATGACGGGCTCGACGGCCAGGAGCAGGGCTTCATGATCTGCCTCTTCTGGTATTTGCACTGCCTGATCCTCCAGGGCCGGCTCGACGAGGTGGACGAGTATTTGCGCGAGATCGGGCGCTACACCAATCACCTCGGCCTCTTCGGCGAGCAATACGAGCCGCGTTACCAGGAGATCACGGGCAACTTCCCGCAGGCCTACTCGCACATCGGCTACGCCACCGCAATTCTGCGCTATCGCGAGGCGCGGCGGCCGCGGGCGCAACCGCGTCCGATTGGGATCCGCCGCAAGCTCGACCTGCTCCTGGGCCGCTCGGTGCTCAATGACGGCGCGGAGGGCGCAGGCGCTCGCGCCGCCGACCCGGGACAGGTGATGAAGCGCGCGATGAACGTCGTGCGCGGCCAGTTCTACGACGGGCACTCGCACAAAGTCGATTACGCGGGGATCCGGTGCAGTGAGGTGTATGGCAACTTTCACGATCTCGCCGCGCAGCTCGCTTCATTCGATCCTGCATCGCTCGAGTTGGATACGCAGCGCGTGGCCTTTTGGACCAACGTCTTCAACACGCTCGTCATCCATGGTGTCGTGGAGCTCGGCATCCACGAGTCGGTGCGCGAGGTCCCCCTCTTCTTCGAGTGCATCCGCTATCGCGTGGGCGACGAGATTCTCAGTGCGGCCGATATCGAGCACGGAGTCCTGCGCGCGAACGCCGTGCCGCCGTACCGCTTGCGCCGGCGCCTGCGCGGGAACGATCCGCGACGGCGCTGGGCGGTGCGCAAGGTCGATCCGCGCATTCATTTCGCGCTGGTGTGCGCAAGCCGCACCTGTCCGCCGATCGAGGCCTACGACGCCACGCAGCTGGAAGGACAGCTCGATGCCGCGGCGCAAACATTCATCAACGCTACCACCCGCTTGCACGATGACGAGCTGCACGTTTGCGAGATCTTTCGCTGGTATCGTGAAGATTTCGGGGCCGCGCCCGATTCCGTCCAGCGCCTGGTGGCACGTTATCTCTATGATCGCGAGGCGGCCGCGCGCATCGAGCACCATGCGGAGCGGCTACGCCTCGTTTACACGCCATATGACTGGCGCCTGAATCGATAAAATGCATCTTTAGCCACCGATGAACGCCGATCATATGAAAAAAGTGATGAATAATGGTGATGGAAAACGGTGATGAGAATTGGTGATCAAGAGCGCCCTCAGGTCCGCCCATCACCATTAATCATCACCATTTTCCATCACCAGCACTCATCACTGTTTCCTGGTCAGTGGACACGGTAATTAGGCGGCGCAGCACGAATCAACGGAGGAGAAAAGCATGAACATCGGAATGATCGGTCTTGGCAAGATGGGCGCCAACATGGCGCTGCGGCTTGTGCGCGGCGGCCACCGGGTCGTCGCCTTCGACCTCAACACCGAAGCGCGCCGCAGCGCCGCGTCCCAGGGCATGGAGGCCGCGGACAGCCTCGAGCAACTGGCTGCGGCGCTCCCTGCCCCACGCGTGGTTTGGCTCATGGTGCCCGCCGGCGCGCCCACTGAAGAAACGCTCAACCAGCTCACACCGCGACTTCAGCGCGGCGACGTGGTCATCGACGGCGGCAACAGCAACTACCGCGACTCCCAGCGCCGCGCGGCGGCGCTCGCGAAAAGCGGCTTGCGCTTTGTGGACGTCGGCACGAGCGGCGGCATCTGGGGCCTGAGCGAGGGCTATTGCCTGATGGCGGGTGGCGCGACGGATGACGTTGCGCGCCTTAAGCCCGCGTTGGAGACACTGGCGCCGGCGAAGGACCGCGGGTGGGCGCACGTCGGACCGGTCGGCGCAGGCCACTTCGTCAAGATGGTACACAACGGCATCGAGTACGGGCTGATGCAGGCCTACGCGGAAGGCTTCGAACTCATGCAGCGCAAGGAGGATCTCGCGCTCGATTTGGCCGCAATCGCAGAGCTGTGGCGGCACGGCAGCGTCGTGCGCTCGTGGCTGCTCGATCTCACCGCCGACGCGCTCAAGGAAAACCGCACTCTCTCCGGCATCGCCGCCTACGTGCCCGATTCCGGGGAAGGCCGCTGGACCGTGCAAGAAGCGATCGATCTCGGCTGCTCCTTGCCGGTCATCACGCTCTCCCTCCAGAACCGCTTTCGCTCGCGTACCGACGCGCCGTTCGCCGACAAGCTGCTCGCCGCGATGCGCAACCAGTTCGGCGGCCATGCCGTGAAGCGCGAGGACTGACCGATGGCTGACGAACCCGCGCCGGTGCCCCTCGCCAACAGCATACGTCTCGACGAGCCGCGCCCGCGTCCCTGCGGGATCGTCGTTTTCGGCGCCCTCGGTGATCTGTCTCGCCGCAAACTCCTGCCGAGCATTGTGCAGCTGCATGCGCGTGGCCTGCTGCCGGAACGCTATTACGTGCTGGGCGTGAGCCGTGAAACCGGGACCGGCGCTGCCTCGACGTTCCAGGACTGCATCGGCGAAGCGACGAGGGCGGCGGGCCTCAGCAACGCAGAGCGTAAGTCGTTCGCGGGACGCTGCTCCTATATCGGCGGCGAGCTCGCCCAGCCAGCCTTTTATCGCGACCTTGCGCTGCGCCTTGCGGACCTCGACGCAATGCATGATGCCGGCGGCCGCCATCTCTACTACCTGGCGCTGCCGCCCACGCTGCACGCCCCGGTGGTGGAAGGGCTCGCTGCCGTCGGACTCACCGCAGAAAACGACGCGGGGCGGGCCTGGAACCGCGTGGTCATCGAGAAGCCGTTCGGACGAGACCTCGCCACCGCGCGCGAGCTCGACCGGCGCCTCAAGTCCGTGCTGCGGGAGCACCAGATCTTCCGCATCGATCACTACCTCGGGAAAGACACGGTGCAGAACATCGTCATGTTCCGCTTTGCCAACCGGCTGTTCGAGCCGCTGTGGAACCATGAGCACGTGGACCACGTGCAGATCACCGTGGCCGAGGCCCTCGGCGTCGAGCAACGCGCGGCCTATTACGAGCGGGCCGGGTGCCTGCGAGACATCTTCCAGAACCACATGCTGCAGATGCTGGCGCTCGTGGCAATGGAGCCGCCGGCCGTGTTCGAGGCCAATCGCTACCGCGACGAGAAGGTGAAGGTGCTGCGCTCGCTGCGCCCGCTGCCTGCTGAGCCCGAAGAGCTCGAACGCTTCATTGTCCGCGCGCAGTACGGTCCTGGAAGAATAGAAGGCAAACCGGTGCCGGGCTATCGCCAGGAACCTGGGGTGGCACCCGATTCATGGACCGAGACCTATGTGGCCGCGAAGCTCATGATCGACAACTGGCGCTGGTCAGGCGTTCCTTTTTATCTGCGCTCGGGCAAGCGTCTCGCGCGCCGCGTAAGCGAGATCGCGGTCTACTTCAAGCCCGTGCCCCACCGCATGTTCCCCTCCTCCGTGATGGAAGGCGCGGCGATGAACGCGCTCGTGATCAATGTCCAGCCCGAGGAAGGCATCTCGCTCACGGTCGATGCAAAGCGCCCGGGCACCAAGGCCGATCTCGGCTCGCTCACGCTGCACTTCGACTACCGCAGCATCTTCGGCGGCGACCCGCCGGAGGCGTACGAGCGGCTGCTCCACGATTGCATGCTGGGCGACCAGATGCTGTTCGTGCGCACGGACGGCGTTGAAGCTTCCTGGTCGCTGGTGACGAGCGTGCTCGAAGCCTGGGACCGTGGCGCGGCATGCGCCCGCTGCCAGCTCGACGCGTACGACGCAGGGTCGTGGGGCCCGCCCGTGGCGGACGCGCTGCTCGCGGCGGATGGCCGGCACTGGCGTGCGCCGCTGGCGGGGAGCCACGCCTGATCTTTTCGTGGCAGAAGCGGTGATGACAAGAACTCTCCGGCGCTTTGAGACGGCCAGCGCACTCGCCAGCGCCGCCGCCGCGCTCTTTAGCGAAGCAGCGTGCGAGGCGGTTGAGGCGCGCGGGCGTTTCTGCGTCGTGTTGCCCGGGGGCAGAACGCCGACGCTGCTCTTCGCAGCGCTGCGCGAAGCACCGTGGGCCGGCAAGGTGCCGTGGCACGACAGCCATTTTTTCTGGAGCGACGAGCGCTGCCTGCCGGCCGACCACCCCGACAGCAACTACGGGCTGGCGCGGCGCGAGCTGCTCACGCGCGTTTCGATCCCCGCGGGCCATGTCCACCGCGCCCCCACCGAGATCAGCGCCGCAAACCAGGCCGCGGCGGCGTGGGAGCACGCCCTGCGCGAATTCTTCGGCGCGGGGGCCCATGCCCCGCTCTTTCCGGAATTCGATCTCGTCGTGCTCGGTATCGGCGCCGACGGGCACACGGCGTCGCTCTTTCCCGGCGATCCCGCGCTCGAGATCTCCGAGCGCTGGGTCGCCGCAGTGGCGCCCTCCGGCACGCCCCCCGTCGCGCGCCTGACGCTTACCCTGCCGGTGTTCAATCATGCGCGTCGGGTGATGTTTCTCGGCGCTGGTCCGGACAAACGGCAGGTGATGGACGCGATCGCGACCGGGAACAATCCGGCTGCAGCCCGCTTTCCCGCGGCGCGAGTCAGCCCGCGTGGGCAACTGATCTGGCTCTACACCGAAGCGCCACTCTGATTCTTCCAGCCGGATAACCCCAAATGGCGGCAGGATATAAGATAATTTCCACCGCCGAGACGCCAGCGCTCCCCGCGCCGGCGTGGGCGAGTGGCGGGAGCGCCGTGAACGGACAAACGCAATGAAAGTGGTGGTGACACTCGGCAGCGACGCGCTCGTCAAACGCGGCGAGCCGATGGATGCAAAAGTAATGCAGAAGAACGTGGCACAGTCCGCGGCGGCGCTCGCCACGATCGCGCGTGCGCACCGGCTCGTCGTGATCCACAGCACCGGTCCGCAAGCGGGTCTGGTCGCGCTGAAATCCGAGGCCTACGCGGACTCCTACCAGTACCCGCTGGACGTGCTGACTGCCGAGGCAGAGGGCCTGATCGGCTCCATGATCCAGCAGGAGCTGGCGAACCTGCTGCCGAAGCATACGATCGTGGCACTCCTTACACGAGTTCTCGTGAAAGAGAACGACCCCGCCTTCAAGCTTCCCGCCAAGCCGATTGGCGCCAACTACAGTGGCGAGCAAGCGGAACGCATGGAGAAAGCCCATGGCTGGACGATGGTGCTTGAGGGCTTGAGATGGCGGCGCGTGGTGCCTTCGCCTGAGCCGGTCCGCATCCTCGAGCTCAACGCGATCCGCCTGCTGCTCAAGGCGGGCGCGGTGGTGATATGCGCCGGCGGCGGCGGCATTCCCGTGATGGCCAACGCCAAGAACGAGGTGCGCGGGGTGGAGGCGGTGATTGAAAAGGATCTGGTGGCATCGCTGCTCGCCCGGAAAATCGAGGCCGATGCGCTGCTCCTGCTCACCGACGTCGAGGCGGTATTCCGGAATTGGGGCGCGGCGGACGCTCGGCCGATCCGCGAGACGACGCCGAGCGAGCTGCGGAGACACGTTTTCGCGCCGTGGTCGATGGCCCCCAAGGTCAAAGCAGCGTGCCGCTTCATCGACGCCGGCGGTAAGCTGGCGGGCATTGGCCGCCTCGAGGATGCAGGGATGATTCTCCACGGCCTGACGGGAACGATTGTGCGCGAGACCGGCGTCACGCTCGATTTCGTCCGAAAGCCCCGCACGGCGAAGCCCTGATACGGGGCATCCTCCCGGCACTGCTAGAATAGCCGCCTTTCGCGACGTTCGCCCTGCTGCAGCGGCATGCACGAATCGAACTCCCGACGCGCCATCGTCGTCCGCGGCGCCCGCCAGAACAACCTGAAGAACCTGACGTTCGAGCTGCCCACGAACGAGCTGATCGTGGTGACCGGGGTCTCGGGCTCGGGCAAGTCCTCGCTCGTCTTTGACACGCTCTACGCCGAGGGGCAGCGCCGCTACGTCGAGACGTTCTCGCCCTACGCGAGGCAGTTTCTGGACCGCATGGACAAGCCACAGGTGGACGCGGTCGAGGGTATTCCTCCCGCGATCGCCATCGATCAGACCAACCCCGTGCGCACTTCGCGCTCCACCGTCGGCACGATGACGGAGCTGAACGACCACTTGAAGCTCCTGTTTGCACGGGCGGCGTATCTGCACTGCAGCGGTTGCGGGCGGCGCGTCGCGCGCGACACGCCGGATACGATCTACGCCGATCTTTTGGCGCGTGCGCGCGATGCCGGCAACCCGCGCGTCATCATCACATTTCCCGTGCCGGTACCGAAGAACTTCTCTGTCGCCGAGGTTAAGCAGCTCCTCGAGCGCCAGGGCTACACCCGCCTTCATTCGGAGCAGAAGGATCTGCTCGAGGTCGTGCAGGATCGCGTGCGTCTGGGCTCGGACGAGCGTGCCCGGATCATGGAAGCGCTGGAAGCCGCGCTGCGCATCGGCCACGGCCGCGTCAATGTGTATGCCGTCGCTAATGGCGACGGGGATCATCCCACATCCTTCATCTCTCGTCCCTCGCCGTGGAGGTACTCCACGAACCTGCACTGCGCGGATTGCGACATTCACTGCCAGGACCCGACGCCCAGCCTGTTTTCATTCAACTCGCCGGTCGGCGCGTGCGAAGCCTGCCGTGGATTCGGGCGCGTGATCGGCGTCGATTACGGCCTCGTTATCCCGGACGAGGGAAAGACGCTACGCGGTGGCGCTATCCGGCCGTGGCAAACCGAGTCGTATCGCGGCTGGAACGATGACCTCATTCAATACGCGCGCAAGCGCGGGGTGCCGCTCGACACACCTTGGCGCGAGCTGACGGACACTCAGCGCCGCTGGGTGCTCGAGGGCGATGAGGGCTGGGTGAGCTGGCGGAAATCGTGGCCCGGCAAGTGGTACGGCGTCGGGCGCTTCTTCAAGTGGCTCGAGACCAAGGCCTACAAGATGCACATCCGTGTGCTCCTTTCGCGCTACCGGGCCTACACGGCGTGCGAGGCATGCAACGGCGCGCGGCTGAAAACCGACGCCCTGCTGTGGCGTGTGGGCAGCAAGGACGAGGCGGATGCCGTGCTTGGTGCTTCGGCGCGCTTCAAGCCGCAGGGCGTAAATTGGGATGCAGACCGGCTTGCTGTTCTACCCGGCCTGTCGCTGCACGATCTCGTTCTACTGCCGATCCAGCGTTGCCGCGCGTTCTTCGATCGCGTCACCCTCCCGTCCCCGCTGGATGAGGCCGCCGAGCTGCTGCTCGACGAGATCCGCGCGCGGTTCGGTTATCTCGTCGAGGTGGGGCTCGGCTATCTAACGCTCGACCGGCAGTCGCGCACGCTCTCGGGCGGCGAGGTGCAACGCATCAACCTCACCACCGCGCTCGGCACGTCCCTCGTGAACACGCTCTTTGTCCTAGACGAGCCGTCCATCGGTTTGCATCCGCGCGACATGGGGCGCGTCATCGGCGTGATGCAACGCCTGCGCGATGCGGGCAACACACTACTGGTGGTCGAGCACGATCCCCAAATCATGTTTGCGGCTGACCGTATTCTCGACCTCGGCCCCGGACCTGGCGAGCGCGGCGGCGAGATCGTCTTCTTCGGCACGCCTAAGGCGCTGTGCAACACGGCCGGCTCCCTTACCGGCGAGTACCTGTCCGGTCGCAGGGCCGCTGCGGGGCGCACCGCATCGCGTCAGTTCGACTTCACTAAGGCGCCGCGGATGGTAATCCGCGGCGCCTCCGAGCACAACCTGAAGAACCTCGACGTGACAATTCCGCTCGAGCGACTCGTATGCATCACCGGCGTGTCGGGCTCCGGCAAGTCCACCCTGGTGCAGGACGTGCTCTACGCGGCGCTCCTGAGGGCCAAGGGGAAGCCCACCGACGCGCCCGGGAAGCATCGCGCGTTGAAGGGTCACGAGCGCATCGCCGAGGTGGTGATGGTCGATCAATCACGGATCGGACGCACGACGCGCTCAAATCCGGCGAGTTATGTCGGCGCTTTTGATGCAATCCGCAAGATCTATACCGAGCTGCCACTCGCGCAGGAGCGCGACTACACCGCTGGCACGTTCAGCTTCAACTCCGGCAACGGGCGCTGCCCGACGTGCGGCGGCAACGGCTTCGAGCACATCGAGATGCAGTTCCTCTCCGACGTCTACCTACGCTGCCCGGATTGCGACGGCAAGCGTTATCGCCCCGAAGTTCTCGAGGTGAAACTCCATCCGCAGGCGGAGTTTCATGTTCAAGGTTCAAAGTTCAAGGTTCAAGGTTCCGGATCGCAGGGCGAGGGCAAGTCCATCGCGGATGTGCTGGACATGACGGTATCCGAGGCGATCCAGTTTTTCAGCGCGCGCGCGGAGGTTTGCCGCGCGCTGAAACCACTCGTCGACGTCGGCCTCGACTACCTCCGGCTCGGCCAGCCTGTTCCCACCCTCTCGGGCGGCGAAGCCCAGCGCCTGAAACTCGCCGGCCACCTCGCCGCTGCCAAATCCCCCCAACCCCCCTTTGCTAAAGGGGGGGCTGAATCCCCCCAACGCCCCTTCGCTAAAGAAGGGGCTGAATCCCCCCAACGCCCCTTCGCTAAAGGGGGGCGCAAACCCCCCTACCCCCCTTTGCCAAAGGGGGGTGACGCGCAGCGTGGGGGGATTTTGTTCCTGTTCGACGAACCTACGACGGGACTGCACTTCGACGACGTCGCGAAGCTGCTGCGCGCCTTTCGCAAGCTGCTGGCGGCGGGCAATTCGCTCGTAGTGATCGAGCATAACCTAGATGTCATCGCCGCTGCCGACTGGATCATCGACCTCGGGCCGGAGGGCGGCGACGCCGGCGGCGAGATCGTCGCCACAGGCACGCCGCAACAAGTTGCGGCGTGCCTTACCTCGCATACAGGAAAAGCCCTGCGCGAATACCAAGCGGCCCTCGCGGCCCCATCTGTCGTGGCAGCAGGTGGACCCTGCGTGGATACGCCAACCACCCATCACTCATCACCCGTCACCCATCACTGTATTCAAGTGCACGGCGCACGTGAACACAATCTGAAGAACATCGACGTCACGATCCCGCGCAACCGCTTCACCGTGGTGACCGGCGTTTCGGGCTCGGGCAAGTCCACGCTCGCCTTCGACATCGTGTTCGCGGAAGGCCAGCGCCGCTACCTCGAGTCGCTCAATGCCTACGCACGCCAGTTCGTCGAGCCCGCCGCGCGTCCCGACGTGGACGCGATCTACGGGATTCCGCCTACGGTCGCCATCGAGCAGCGCACGAGCCGCGGTGGGCGCAAATCGACCGTCGGCACCCTCACGGAAATCCACCATTTCCTGCGCCTGCTGTTCATGAAGCTCGGCACGCAGTACTGCCCGAATTGCAACGTGCCGATCGAGCCGCAAAGCCTCGATTCCATTACGGCCCGCGTCGTGCGCGAGCACCGCGGCTCGCGGGTGGGCCTGCTGGCGCCGCTGGTCGTGAATCGCAAGGGCTATTACACCGACCTCGCCAGGTGGGCGCGCGCCAAGGACTACACGCATCTCCGCGTCGACGGCGCGTTTATCCCGACCGACGCGTGGCCGCGGCTGCCGCGTTTTCAGGAACACACGATCGAGCTGCCGGTTGCCGACGTGCGCGCGGCACCGGAGAACGAGGCCGCCCTGCGCGAAGCGCTCGCGCGAGCGCTCGAACACGGCAAAGGCGCGGTGCACGTGCTCGCGCCGCTGGAGGCGCTCGAGCGCGCGATGGCGAAATGCGATCCCGCGCTCGCCGTAATGACCGAAACAGTGTTTTCCGCAAAGCGCGCCTGTCCCTCGTGCGGCGCGAGTTTCCCCGAGCTCGATCCCCGGCTCTTCTCCTATAACTCGAAGCACGGCTGGTGCCCGGGCTGCTACGGCACGGGGGCGAAGCTCTCCGGTTTCGACGAGGAGCAGAGCGGCGAGGAAATCTGGTGGAACGAATGGTACGAAGGGGAGCCGATTCCCTGCACTTCGTGCAACGGGAATCGGCTCAATTCCACTGCATTGGCGGTCAAGTTTCGCGGGCAGTCGATCGCCGATCTAAGCAAGCTGTCGATATCGGTTACTGAAAATTTCTTCATTAATCTCCGCCTGGACGGACGACAGGCGGAGATTGCGCGCGACATCGTGGCCGAACTGCGGAGCCGGCTCGCCTTCCTGCGTGAGGTCGGGCTTTCCTACCTCGCGCTCGATCGCGCCGCGCCCACGCTCTCGGGCGGCGAAGCGCAACGGATCCGGCTCGCCGCGCAGCTCGGCTCCAACCTGCGCGGCGTGTGCTACGTGCTGGACGAGCCGACAATCGGGCTGCATCCACGCGATAACCGTATTCTGCTCGATACGCTGGACCGCCTCGAGCGCAAGGGCAACACGCTGATCGTGGTCGAGCATGACGAGGAAACGATCCGGCGAGCGGGGCACGTGATCGACCTGGGACCGGGCGCCGGCAATCGCGGCGGCGAGGTGGTCGCTGCGGGCAGCGCCGAGGACCTGGTCAAGGCGCCCGCGTCGGTGACAGGACGGTTTCTCGCGCGGCCTCTGCTCCACCCCCTGCATGCGCGGCGTCCTGTCTCGACCGCGACGCCCGCCATCACCGTGGAAGGCGCCGACCTGCACAATCTTAAGGATTTGCGGTTCCGCGTGCCACTCGGCCGCCTCACGGTCGTGACCGGCGTTTCAGGCTCAGGCAAATCCACGCTCGCGCGCGATGTTCTCTATTCCAGTCTGCAGCGCCTCCTCGCCCAGCGCCGCAACCACTCCCGGCACCGAAAGACGGCCGGCAAGGGGCAGCGGACCAACTCGTCAGTCGTCACTCGTCACTCGTCACCGTCTTTAGCCGGCTGCCGTGCCATCCGCGGCTGGGACGCCGTGGGTCGCGTTCTGGAAGTCGATCAGACGCCGATCGGCAAGACACCGCGCTCGTGCCCGGCTACCTACGTCGGTTTCTGGGACCAGGTGCGCCGGCTCTACGCCGAGTTGACGGACGCGCGCATGCGCGGCTACACCGCAAGCCGGTTCTCGTTCAACACGGCCGGCGGGCGCTGCGCGGCGTGCGAAGGACAGGGCCTGAAACGCATCGAGATGAGTTTCCTGCCCGATGTGAAGGTGACCTGCGAAGCATGCCGCGGTGCGCGCTTCAATCCCGAGACGCTCGCGGTGCGTTTCAAGGACAAGAGCATCGGCGAGGTGCTGGCGATGAGCGTCGCCGAAGCGGTGGAATTCTTCGCCGCCCATTCCTCGATCCATCATGCGCTCACGCTCCTGCAAGACGTGGGTCTCGGCTACCTCACGCTCGGCCAGCAAAGCCCCACCCTATCCGGCGGCGAGGCGCAGCGCATCAAATTAGTGACCGAGCTTGCTAAATCCCCCCAACCCCCCTTTGCTAAAGGGGGGGCAAATCCACCCTACCCCCCTTTGATAAAGGGGGGTGACGCGAATCCACCCTACCCCACTGTGACAAAGGGGGATGACGCGAAGCGTGGGGGGATTCACACGCTCTATGTTTTGGACGAACCGACCGTCGGCCTGCACATGGCCGACGTGGAAAAGCTCCTGAGGGTCCTGCACCGGCTCGTGGACGCCGGCAATTCCGTGGTCGTGATCGAGCACAACCTCGACGTCATCGCGGAGGCCAACTGGGTCATCGATCTCGGTCCGGAAGGCGGCGAAGCCGGCGGCCGCATCGTCGCGCAAGGGCCACCGGAATCGGTGGCCCTCAGGCACGCCGGGAGCCATACGGGACGCATCCTCGGGGAATTCCTGCGCGAGCGCAGCGTCAACAACGAATTAGCCGCCGATGAACGCCGATGAACGCCGATGTCGTCTCGTTTCTCGTTACGAAGCTTCTCTAGCGCGGCGCGGCAGCTTCGTGTATAGTGCGCGCCAAGGTTTCTGTTTCGCGTCACCCGGTTAGCGTCTCAGTCGTTTCACGGTCCATCCTGGATCGTCGAATCACCCAACCTAAAATCGAATCTGCCTGAACCGGTTTGGAAGGCTTGTGTCTTCCCGGGCCGATATTCAGGAGATCATCATTAATACCTCATTTGCCAATCTCGGCCTGTCGGCCGAGCTGCTCCGTGCTGTCACCGAGCAGGGTTACACCACCCCCACCCCAATCCAGGCGCAGGCCATACCCGTCGTACTCGCGGGAAGCGACCTGCTGGGCGCTGCCCAGACCGGCACGGGCAAGACTGCGGGCTTCGCGCTGCCTCTGCTGCAGCGGCTCGCGGCGCAGGCCAACGCCAGTCATTCACCCGCGCGCCACCCCGTGCGCGCACTCATCGTGGTGCCGACCCGCGAGCTCGCGGCACAGGTGCAGGAAAGCGTGCGCGCCTACGGCAGGCATCTCAAACTGCGCTCGACGGTCATTTTCGGCGGCGTGGGCATCAATCCCCAATTCGCCGAGCTGCGGCGCGGCACGGACATCGTCGTCGCGACGCCCGGGCGCTTGCTCGACCACGTCCAGCAACGCACGATCGACCTGCGCCAGGTTCAGATCCTGGTGCTGGACGAGGCCGACCGCATGCTCGACATGGGATTCATTCCCGACATCCGGCGTATCCTCGCGCTGCTCCCGGCGACGCGCCAGAACCTGCTGTTCTCGGCAACGTTTCCCGAGGAGATCCGCAAGCTCGCCGGCTCCTTCATGCGCAATCCGGTGACCGTCGAAGTCGCCCCGCGGAACCGTCCCATCGAGCTCGTGTCGCAGGTCGTGCATCCGGTGGACAAGGACCGCAAGCGCGAGCTACTCGCGCACCTGGTCAAGACAGGCAACTGGCAACAGGTGCTGGTGTTTACCAAGACCAAGCACGGCGCGAACCGTCTGGCGCAGCAACTCGAGCGCGACGGTATCGAATCCGACGCGATCCACGGCAACAAGAGCCAGGGCGCGCGCACCCGGGCACTGAAGCGCTTCAAGGACAACGAGCTGCAGGTGCTGGTCGCCACCGACATCGCGTCGCGGGGGCTGGACATCGAAGAACTGCCGCACGTGGTGAACTACGACCTGCCGAACGTTCCGGAGGATTACGTGCACCGCATCGGCCGCACCGGCCGCGCAGGTTTGTCGGGCCAGGCGGTGTCGCTGGTATGTGGCGAGGACCAGCCGCTCCTCGCTGCGATCGAGCGCTTGATTGGCCGGCGCATCGAGCAACAGGTCGTAGCGGGTTTCGAGCCGGGACAGCCGCATCGCGCTCCGGCCGCGCGTGACTCCAGACCGCGCCAGGGACAGCAGCAACCACGCCGACAACACGGTGATGAGCCGGCGGGCCGCGATTCGCGACGGCATGGCGGGCAGCACCAGCAACCGGGCCGACAACGCGGCGACGCGCCGGCAGCCCGCGATTCGAGGGCGAACCGCGGCCAGCAACAGCCGAGGCGGCAAGACAGCGCTCAGCCCGGGCACCGTGCAAAGAAGCCTCACCATCGGCAAGGCCAGCCGGACCAGCGGCAGCACGAGTCTTCGCCGGACCACGGCAGGACAGCACCCGCCCGGCATAAGGTGGCAGCCCATGCCACTGCCCAGCCTGAGCCGCGCCCCAGCGCAGCCCGGCAGCTGCTGGCGTTGTTCGGGTCCGTGGGCCGCAAGGCAACCTGATCCCGCGGGGCCGCCGCCCGGCCCCCACCCTTCTCTGCTTGCCGCCGCTTCGGGGCCCGAGCGCACGCCGCTCGCGCCGCGGGGGCCAGGCATGGTACGCTCGCCAGGCAGTCCTGCTTCTGTTGAACCTGTTTTTTTACTTTGGTCAAACTATTACGGGGAATACCTGAGAAACTTCTTTCGCTCGGGAGGGTGTATCATTTTTGAACGGGAACCCGGCCGTTCACAAAAACCGCTGCCAGGAAGAACATGAAGCTCAACGACACCAATATTGCACTGCCCCCGCAGCAGGTCACGCTCGACGTGCTGCTCGAAAAATACGCCAAAGGCGACGAGCACGAAGTGGCGGAGGTGCGCCGACGTGTCGCGCGTGCGCTCGCCGCGGTCGAGAAAGACCCCGCGCGCTGGGAGCCGGTCTACTTCGAGGCGCTGGAGAATGGCTTCATCCCCGGCGGCCGCGTCAACTCGGCGGCGGGCACGCAGTTGCAGGCGACGCTCATCAATTGCTTCGTGGAGCCGGTGGGCGATTCGGTCTCGGAAACGGTGGACGGCAAGCCGGGGATCTACGTCGCGCTAACAGAAGCGGCGGAAACGATGCGCCGCGGTGGCGGCGTGGGCTATGACTTCTCGGCGATTCGCCCGCGTGGCGCGAGAGTACGCGGCACGGACAGCACGGCGAGCGGCCCGGTCTCTTACATGCGTGTTTTCGACAAGAGCTGCGAGACGGTCGAGTCGGCAGGTGCGCGACGCGGTGCACAGATGGGCATCCTGCGCTGCGACCACCCCGATATTGAGGACTTCATCCACGCCAAGGACGAAGGCGAGCTCAAGAACTTCAACGTGAGCGTCGCGGTCACCGACGCTTTCATGCAAGCGGTCGTTGAGGATGCCGGATGGGAGCTCGTGCACAAGTCGTCACCCGGCGCCGATACAGAAGCGTACCAGCGCGAGGACGGCCTCTGGGTCTACCGCAGGATCCCGGCGCGTGAGCTATGGCAGCAGATCATGGAGTCCACCTACGACCACGCGGAGCCAGGGGTGTTCTTCGTGGACCGCGCAAATGCCGATAACAATCTTTCCTACTGCGAGGCGATTGAATCAACGAATCCTTGTGGTGAGCAGCCTCTTCCGTCCTACGGCTGCTGCTGCCTTGGTTCGATCAATCTGGCGCCCTTCGTGCGCGAGCCGTTCGGCGCCAAGGCGCGCTTCGATTTCAGCGCGTTCGCAAAGGTCGTAAAGCCCTCGGTGCGCATGCTGGACAATGTGCTCGACGCGACGGTCTGGCCGCTCGAGCAGCAGCACGCGGAAGCGCGCGCGAAGCGACGCGTGGGCCTGGGCTTCACCGGCCTCGGCGATGCGCTCGTCATGCTCGGCCTGCGCTACGACACCGATGAGGCGCGCCGCATGGCGGCACGCATTGCCGAGGCAATGCGTAACGAGGCCTATTCGGCCTCGGTAGACCTTGCCCGCGAAAAGGGAGCCTTTCCGTTGTTTGATGCGAAGCACTACCTTGGTGCCCCGCATTTCGCCTCGCGGCTGCCAGAGCAGCTGAAGGGCGAGATCCTCAGGCACGGCATCCGCAATAGTCACCTGCTCTCGATTGCCCCCACGGGCACGATATCACTCGCCTTCGCCGACAATGCCTCGAACGGCGTCGAGCCCCCGTACTCCTGGACCTACCAGCGCAAGAAGCGCATGCCTGACGGCTCGATGAAGACCTACGATGTCGAGGACCACGCGTGGCGGCTCTATCGGCACCTCGGCGGCGATATGCAGCAGCTTCCGGCCGCGTTCGTAACCGCGATGGATATCGCCGCGTTCGACCACATGCGCATGGTCGCGGCGGTCGCGCCCTACGTAGATTCCGCCATCAGCAAAACGGTGAACGTCCCCGAGGACTACCCGTACGACCAGTTCAAGGACCTCTATTTCGAGGCCTGGAAGGCGGGGCTCAAGGGAATTACCACCTACCGGCCGAACGCGGTGCTGGGATCGGTCCTGTCGCTTGCGCCCTCGGCCGAAGCCGAACAGCCGAGCGACCTCGACATGACCGCAGACCGGCGTATCCGGCTGGAAGCCGCACCGCAGCCGGCATTGTCGAGCCTGCGCTGGCCGGGACGGCCGAAGCTCCCGGGTGGCAATCTGTCGTGGACCTACATGGTGGAATCGCCCTTCGGCGAGTTCGCGATCTTCGTCGGCCACGTCGACAACGGCGAACCGCACCCGTTCGAAGTCTGGGTCAACGGCGCCGAGCAGCCGCGCGGGTTAGGAGCCGTGGCAAAAACGCTTTCGATGGACATGCGCGCGCAGGACAAGGCGTGGCTGCGCATGAAGCTCGACATGCTGGCGCGAACTGCCGGCGACGACGCGTTCGATTGCCCGATGCCGCCCGACGGCGACGTGCGGCCGGTGCCGAGCATGGTGGCAGCCTTCGCGCGCATCGTGCGCTACCGCGTCGATCAGCTGGGCGCACTTACCCAGCAGGACGGCAAATCCCCTGTACTCGACGCGCTTTTCGCACGCAAAGAGCCCAAGACCGGCACCGACGGCACGATGTCGTGGACGGTGGACGTGCACAATCCCAGCGCGGGTGACGACTTCGTGCTCATACTCAAGGAGCTGATGCTCAAGGGCGAGCAGCGCCGGCCCTATTCCGTGTGGATGGCGGGCGAATACCCGCGCGCGCTCGACGGTGTGTGCAAGCTGCTCTCGCTCGACATGCGCGTGATCGACCCGGCGTGGATCGGCATGAAGTTGAGAAAGCTCCTCAACTACTCCGAGCCGCTTGGCGATTTCATGGCTCGCGTCCCGGGGGAGCAAAAGCAGCAGAACTTTCCAAGCACCGTCGCCTACGTCGCAAGGCTCATCATCCACCGCTACGCGATGCTCGGCGTGCTCGACGAGCGCGGCTATCCGGTGAACGAGATGGGCGTGCTGGAGATCCCCGAGGACGACCGCGGCGAAGCCCGCGCCCGACCGACGTTCCGCGTGCTCTACGGCAAGCGCTGCAAGGAATGCGGCAACGCGGCCGTCATCCATAAGGATGGCTGCGAGTTCTGCACGGCGTGCGGGGCGATCGGCGCGTGCGGCTAATACAACAGTAACCGGTGACTGGAAAACCCCTTCGGCCACGGAAACACACGGAAGTACACGGACAAGGACATAAACCGCAAACAGCGCGGCTGGCGAATGTAATGTCTGTGTGTTTCCGTGTGATTCCGTGGCCAGAGATTTGCGGGTCTCAGCGGTTTTCTAGAGCCGATCTTCGGCGAGCCCGCTCATGAGCAAGCGTCGCGCCAGGAAACCTGGCGGGCTCTCACGCCCTGAATCGGCGCAGCCGAGGCAGCCCTCCAATCCCCGGCTCTCCGCGCAGACGCGCAAAGTCCTTTCGAAGCACTATCGCACGAAATACGGCGTGCGCAGCCAGGGAGGCAGGTGACGAAGAATCCGTGTTGAAGTGACGATGACCGGTTTCTGGCTCGACCGGTACAGGCGTTCTGATGTTCCGCCCTGTGGCCGTGGATCAGATCTCGCAGTCCAGTCCGAATTTCTGACGCAACTCGACGGCCAGATCGGGCGGCTTGCGGTGGAGTAGAACGCACGCGGTGAAGTTGCCGTGTATTCTGCGCATTTCCGAATCGATGTAAGTCCAGTCGACGACGTCCGCTCGCTGAAACTCGTAGGCCTGCCCCGCGCGCACGTGCTTTACGAGCAGCGGACGGTTATTGATTTTCCCCTCGAACGAGTCGCCACTCTGGATAAAATCGTTGATCCAGAAGTATTCGACGACTTCGGGTTCCTCCTTGATGCCCACCTTGAGCGCGAAACCCCGCAGATGAGGCGGCGGAATCCGCGCGAGCTCGAGGAACTCATCGAGCCTCGCGCGCGCCCTGCTGAACGCACGTTCCATCGCGGGATCCACCTTTGGAGCAGGGGATTCATCCGTCTTCGCACGCTCGGCCCGGCTCCGCGCATGAAGCAGCTCGGCGGGAATGACGACGCCCATCAGCACCACCAAAGCAAACAGGGTGCGACGCCACCGTTTGCGTTGCCGACGTTCGCGTTGACATCCGTCCGCAAGCACGGGGGCACGCGGGTTGTTATACCCGATTGTTCGATCAGACCGCCTGGATGTCATTCGCTTCCCCCGTTCCCGGCGTTTCAATTCGTTCTCGCCACCAGCTCCACGCGTCGGCAACCGCCAGCCCGCGATATTGCTTGAGGCGAAATTCGCGGCTGTCTTACCGGTTCATTATTTTCCTACGTCATGCTCTTCCCGGGTCGATACAAAATGACGCAGAACGCGAAAAATGCCACGGTGGTGGACCATCTTGCGGCGTTCCTGCAACACTCGAAATGTGCGAGTTGTCACAGGCGACGAAACCTTCTCTGAACGACGGGAAAAACCGCCACTTCAATGCGTTATCCTTGCATCAGCGAAGTACGTTCCGGACGTCAGGCATGAGCGCACCGATATCGTTTAAGAAGATTTTGGCCGCAGCAGCATTGGCTGCGGCTGCGCTGGCTTTGTCGCTGCCGGTCAACGTCTACGGTGATCCGCCGCCTTGGGCACCTGCGCACGGCTGGCGCAAGAAAAATGACCCGTACTACACCGGCTATAGCGGCAAGAGGTGGAACAGAGACTACGGCGTGGTGCAGGGCAGCTGCAATCGTGAGGCTGTGGGCGCCGTGGTAGGCGGCGTCGTGGGCGGCGCCGTCGGCTCGCAAGTCGGCAAGGGCAGCGGCCGCCAGGTCGCGATCGTGTTGGGAACGGTCGCCGGCGCGGTAATCGGTACCCAGATCGGGCGCGATCTCGACAACGCCGACCGCGCCTGCATGGGCCACGCGCTCGAACTCGCCGGCGACAACCGGCGCGTCAGGTGGTCGAACCCGGACACCGGCACGACTTATCTCCTCACGCCGGTCAGAGGCTTTGCGCGCGTCGGACACCCGTGCCGGGAATTCAACCTGAGAGCTACGCACAGCGGCCGCAGCGAAACCGGGAAAGGCCGGGCGTGCCAGACGGGTGACGGAACCTGGCAGCTCATTGGTTAGAAAAAATGGTGATGATTACTGGTGATGAGAACTGGTGATGTGGAATGGTGATACGTGCCGGCAACGACCGCCGCAAGATCGCTAGAGCGTTTTTCCATCACTCTGATTCATCACCATTATTCATCACCATTACTCATCACTATCTCCTCATCACCATTTTGAAGGGCTGCCAGACGTTGCGCCGCCAGTAGTCAATGACGCAACGACGGCACGCGTGATGTCCGCCGTGCCGCTTGTCCCGCCAAACTCGTAAGGCACCACCCTTCCCCCGGCAAACGCCCGCTCGACCGCACTGTCCAGTCGTCCGGCCGCTTCGTGCGCTGCCGCGTCGCCATTGCGATCGCCGAGCCACTCCAGCATCATCGCCGCCGATAGCAACATTGCCGTCGGATTGGCGTGCCCGGTGCCGGCGATATCCGGCGCTGAGCCGTGCGCCGGTTGGAACAGCGCGTGTTGGTCCCCAATGTCACCCGACGGCGCCATTCCCATACCGCCGACCAGCGCCGCGCTCAAGTCCGAGAGAATGTCGCCGAACATGTTTTCCGTCACCAGCACATCATAGTCCCAGGGCTTCATGACAAGATTCAGCGCCATCGCGTCCACGTAAGCGCTGTCGGCCATGATCCCGGCGAAGCGCTTCGTGCGCTCCTCGAATATCCGCCGGAAGAACGCCATCGAGCCCAGGACGTTGGCTTTGTCCACGCAGGTCACCCGCCCCGCCCGGCCGCGCTCCCTCCTGCGTTGCGCCAGCCGAAACGCGAAGTCGAAAACGCGCTCGCTGCGCTTGCGGGTGATCACCAATGCATCACGTGCTTCGGCGTCATCCTTGACCTGCGTCTTGCCGCGCTCGGAAAAGAGCCCCTCCGTTTGCTCGCGCACCAGCACGAAATCGATTTTCGCTGCACGCGGATCAGCGAGGCGGGGCGAAAGCCCCTTGAGCGGCCGGATCGGGCGCACGCCAGCGTAGAGCTCGAGATGCTCTCGCAGGTCGAGCTGGGGGGAGATCTCGGTTCCGTCCTTGTAGCGGATGTGCGGCAGCCCCATCGCGCCGAGCAGGATCGCGTCCGCCTGCTCGCACGCCCGGATCGTTTCATCCGATAGCGCGGTTCCCGTCTCTTGGTAAGCCGTCGCCCCCGCGGGATAGTCGGTAAACGCCAGGCGTACTGAACCGACCTGGTTGCATACGGCCGTAAGAACTTCCTTCGCCGCCGCCATGACCTCGACACCGATCCCGTCGCCGGGAAGCACCGCAATCTTGTACATGTTGTCCGTTTCTTCGGTTCGCTACGTCGCGCTTCGCCAATCGAAAAACATTCTTTAGCCGCAGATAATTAGAAGTAATCTCGAAAACCGAATTGCAGCCGCCGATGAACGCCGATACACGCCGATGAAGAAGACATACATTTATTTACCCCGGTTTTCCGCCCGCGTTTATCTGCGGTTAATGAGAGTTTTCGTTTCTTGAGATACGTTCCACGCACGGAATCACACAGAATTCCATTCGCTCACTACGCCGTTTGTGGTCTACAGTCCTGTCCGTATGTTTCCGTGTGTTTCCGTGGCTGAAGGGGGGTTTTTCCAGTCACCGGTCACAGCGTCTAGCCGGCGTGTCTGCCCACATTCCAGCCGTGAGCCGCCAGGTGCTTCTCGCCCACTGCCTTGGGCTCCTCCTCGAGCGGCGTCGCCATGGTGTCGTTCCAGCGGTTGAGGAAGCCGAAAAGCGCGATCACACCAACGATTTCGACAACCTGGTTGTCGCTCCAGTGCTCCCGCAACTTCGCGAAGAGTTCGTCCGTGACATCGTTGGGCTGCGAGGCTGCCGCGATCGTGAAATCGAGTGCCACGCGCTCGGCCTCCGTGAAGAGCGGGCTCGTTTGATACTCCCAGACCGCGTCCAGCTTCTTCTCTTCTACGCCGTGCCGGAGCGACGCTCCGGCCGTGTGCGCCATTCAGTAATGGCAGCCGTGAGCACGGCTCGCGACGTGTGCCACGATCCGCCGGAAGCCGGTGGGCACCTCGCCCGCCGGGTCCCATACCGCGGCAGTGAGCTGGGTAAACGCGCGCAGGAGCTTGGGCTTGCGCTGCATGATAAGAGCGCTGTTCGGGAAAAAACCGAGCGACCGGGCGAAGTTGGCTTCCAGGTCCTTCAGCTCCGGTACAAGGGGTAAAGGGGCGAGACGCGGCACGTGACCTCCTGATGGCGTGGGTAAGCGATGATGAAGCGGTGATTCTACCAACTCGCTCGTGCGCCGGGCGACGCCCGGCGCGCTAACGCGGTAAAATTCCGCGCGTGCCGGACAACCGTCAATCCTTGACCGAAGCAGACGTCGCGCACGATCCGATCGCGCAATTCGGAGAGTGGTACGAGCGCGCGCTAGCAGTCGAAAAACCGCTGCCCCACGTTGTCGCACTGGCCACCGCGACCCGCGGCGGCCGCCCCTCGGCCCGCATGGTGCTATTAAAGAGCTTCGACGCGCGGGGCTTCATTTTCTTTACGAATTACCGCAGCCGCAAGGGGCAGGAGCTCGCGCGCAACGGGCGCGGAACGCTGCTCTTCTATTGGGGCAGCCTCGAGCGCCAGGTCCGCATCGACGGACGCGTCACGAAAGTTTCCCGGCGCGAGTCCGACGACTATTTCGCGACGCGCCCGCGCGGCAGCCAGCTCTCGGCGTGGGCATCGCCGCAGAGCGACACCGTTCCCGACCGAGGCATGCTCGAGCAGCGCATGAGCGCGCTGGCACGCCGCTACCCGGACCAGGTGCCGCGTCCCGCCCACTGGGGCGGCTATCGGCTGACGCCAGAGGCGATCGAATTCTGGCAGGGGCGCGAGGACCGGCTGCACGACCGCATTCTCTACCGCCGCACCCGCGGCGGCCGCTGGACGATCCAGCGCCTTGCTCCCTGACCCCGCGTGACCGGTGACCCGTGACCAGCCGCCCTTAGGTCGGGATGCCTCATCACTTCGGCAAGAGGTGAAGAATAATGGTGATGATTGAGGGCGATGAGAAATGGTGATGAAAAACCTCTCCTAAAACCTATCACCAGTACCTCATCACCATCTTTCATCACCAGTTTCCATCACTAGTTCTCGACCGGTTCGCGCATCGTCACGAATTCCTCGGCCAGAGTGGGATGGATGCCGATGGTGGCGTCGAGCTGTGACTTGGTGGCGCCGCAGTTGAGCGCAACCGCGAACCCCTGCATCACCTCGCCCGCTTCGGGTCCCACCATGTGCACTCCCAGCACCCGGTCGTTCTTGCGGTCCACCACGAGCTTCATTAGCGATTTCTCGCTGCGTCCCGTAAGCGTGTGCTTGAGCGGCGTGAAAGTCGAGCGGTAGATCACGATATCGAGGCCCTTCGTGCGCGCCTCCTCCTCGGACAAGCCCACGGTCCCGACGTTGGGATGGGAGAAGATCGCCGTGGCGACGTTCTCGTAGCTCATCCGGCGCCGGCCCTGGTTGAAGAGCCGGTCGGCCACGACCATGCCCTCTGCCAGCGCCACCGGCGTGAGCAGCACGCGGTCGGTCACGTCGCCAATGGCGTGGATCGACGGCACGCTGCTCTGGTAGCGCTCATCGACAACGACAGCGCCGTTCGCACCGAGCGTCACGCCGGCGTCTTCGAGCCCCAGCCCTGCGATATTCGGCGCGCGACCGGTCGCAAGCATGACTCCGTCGCTTTCGAGGACGGTGCCGTCGGTGAGTGTGCTGTGAAGCGACCCGTTGCGCGTGATCGCCGTAATGTTGCAATCGTAGCGGACCGTTATACCTTTCGCCGCCATCTGTTCGCCCAGGAAACGGCCAAGGTCGGCGTCAAAAGACCGTAACAGGGGTTTGCGGCGGTAGATGAGCGTGGTCTCTACGCCGAGACCGTTGAAGATCGACGCGAACTCCACCGCGATGTAGCCGCCACCGACCACCGCCACGTGCCGCGGCAGCTCGGCCAGGTGAAACGCTTCGTTCGAGGTAAATGCCAGGTCGGCACCTGGGATGTCCGGCTTCACCGGCCAGCCCCCGGTCGCCACTAGAATGTGCTCTGCGGTGGCATGTTTGCCGTTCAAGTCGACGGTGTGGGGATCGAGGACGCTCGCACGCCCCTGGAATAGTTGGACACCCGAGCTCTTGAGAAGCCGCTCGTAGACATCATTCAGGCGCTCGATCTCGCGATCCTTATGCGCGACCAGCGTCTTCCAGTCGAAGGCAGGCTCACCGGGCCGCCAACCGTACGCCACGGCATCCTCGAAATCTTCATGGAAATGCGCAGCATAGGAGAAAAGCTTTTTCGGGATGCAGCCGACATTGACGCAGGTGCCGCCGAGGTAGCGATCCTCCGCAATGGCCACGCGCGCGCCAAAGCCGGCGGCGAAGCGGCTGGCCCGCACGCCGCCAGATCCTGCGCCAATGGTGAAAAGATCGTAGTCGTACTTGGGCATAAGAATTCTCCAACCTTGGGACGATTCGGGACATTCCGCGGATACCGCCGATCAACGCCGTGGATCGTCGCACATCAGCGACACCTCCATCAAACTGCCGGCACCCCGCTATAATCGCTGTATGCGCCCCGGACTCGATGGCCCGACTGCGTTGCGGCGCGCCGTGTTCTAATGCCCGCCCTGCTCGGGGGTCTCGCCCTTCTCACGGTTCCCGCCGCGGTCCTGGTGGCGGCCTTCCTCTTCGTCGTCTACAGCCCCGCCTTGCCGCGATCGCTGGCGGGACTCGAGCTCTACGGGCCGTACATTCTCTTCGCGATAGGATCCGCGCTCGCCTTGACATTCAAGCGCGGGCGGGTGCTGGCGGCTCTCGCCGTCCTGATCATCGCCTACATAGCGCAACAACTGTGGCTCCAACACGGCCTTGTCGACCTTAGCGCCCGAACGATCTTTCTGGCGCTGGGCCTCTTCGTGCCGCTCAACCTCGGCGTCCTCGCCTTCCGGCCCGAGCGCGGCACGTTGAACCGCTACGGCGCGCTGCGACTGGCGGTGTTGGCTGCCGAGGCCGCGCTCGCGGCGTGGATCATCCAGAGCGGCGGCACGGGCATTATTGACGCGGCGTACCTCAAATTCATCGATCCGGCCCCTATTAGTGCCGGGCACTTGCCGCAGCTCGCGATTCTTTTCATCGCGCTCGGCGCACTCGCCGCCCTCGCCGCCACTTTTCTGACGCGCTCGGCCATCAACGCGAGCCTGGCGGGAGCAATCATCGCCTTCGCCGTCGCAGCGCATGTCGTGACCGCTTCGACCATATTCTCGGTCTTTATCACGGCCGCTGAGCTGATGGTGACAATTGGCGTGCTCCAGGCCAGCTTCCGCATGGCATTCCGCGACGAGTTGACGGGCTTGCCGAGCCGCCGCGCGCTCAACGAGCGGCTGATGACGCTCCCGCGCGCTTACACCATCGCGATGCTCGACATCGACCATTTCAAGAAGTTCAACGACACCTACGGGCACGATCTCGGCGACCACGTCCTCAAGATGATCGCTGCGCGCATCGCCCGCATCAGCGGCGGCGGCACGGCGTTCCGTTATGGCGGCGAGGAGTTCACGGTGCTGTTCCCGGGGAAAAGCATCGGCGAGGCCGTTCCCTTTCTCGAAGCGCTGCGCGAGAACGTGCAAGCCTATCAGCTCGCGCTGCGCGCCTCGGACCGGCCGAAGAAATCGAAGGGTGCGAAGCGGCAGCGCGGCGGTTGGCGCGACAAACGCTCGGTTTCGGTGACGATCAGCATCGGCGTCGCCGAACGTAACGACCGGCTCGAAACGCCGGAGGAAGTAACCCAGGCAGCCGACCGCGCGCTCTATCGGGCGAAAGAGAAGGGCCGTAACCAGGTGAGCCGCTAGCAGCCTGTCGGACTTGGCGCTCTGACAGGCTGCTAACAGCAAAACCGCCTGCGGATTTCGGATCGAACTGGCGATAACGACCGCTTCCGAACTGTAATGGCGTCTGCGAGTGCGGTCGAAATGAGAGTTCTTTGCCGTGTTTTGTCCTTATATTGTGCAGGCGGTTTTGCCTTAGGAGTTTGGCGGACCATAGTCCGACAAACTCCTCGGGACACGGCGCACCCGGCGCTGCGCTACAATCGGCATTGTCGTGAACCCACTTACCCAGCTTCTGCTCGCCTGCGGCGCGTTCCTCGCAACGCATTTCGTATCGAGCACGCCCCTGCGCGCAGGGCTCATCCGTTCCATCGGGGAAAAAGCCTACCTCGCGCTCTACAGCGCTGCCGCTTTCGCGACGCTGGGCTGGATGATCTTTACCTATATCCGGGCGCCGTACGCCGGTCTCTGGCCGGTGCTAAGCCTGCGCTATGCGCCGCTTTTTTTCATGCCGTTCGCGCTGATCCTCATCGTCTGCGGCCTGCTCGCGCGCAACCCGACGATGGTCGGCCAGGAGCGCCTGCTCGAGGCCGACGAGCCGGCTCGCGGCATCCTGCGCGTGACGCGCCATCCCTTGATGTGGGGCGTTGCGCTGTGGGCAGCGGTGCACATGCTCGCGCGCGGGGATGCGGCGGCCGCCGCGTTTTTCGGGACGTTTCTCGTGCTCGCGCTGGCGGGCACGGCGCTGAGCGACCGCCGCAAGGCGCGCTCGCTGGGCGAGCGTTGGCAGCGCTTCTCGGCCGTTACCTCGCACGTGCCTTTTGCGGCGATCGCGGCCGGACGCAACACATTGAAGCCCGCGGAGATCGGCTGGAGTAAACCGGCCGTCGGGATCGCGCTCTACGTTGCGCTCATCTTTCTCCATTCCGTGATCTTCGGCGCGCGACCGTACTGACGCGGCGCGCCACCGGCCACTGCGCGTCCCCCCGGTTACAATCCTGCACTTTGCGCTACCTCGCGCGGGCCATGCCGCCGCCATCTTTCGTGCAAAGCCGTGCGTTCGAGACGCTGCTTGCGTGGTACTTCGTCTCGGTCTGGGGCTCTGGTTTTGTCGCAACCAAGATTGGCCTGCAGCACGCGGCGCCGTTCACGTTCCTGACATTGCGGTTCGCGTTTGGCCTTGCATGCCTCATCCCCATCGTCCTGATCACGCGGCCGCGCTGGCCGGCCTCGCGGCAGGAGCTCGGGCATGTGATCGCCGGTGGCCTGCTCATGCACGCGGTGCACCTCTCCGGCAGTCACTACACGCAGTACCTCGGCCTGTCCGCCGGGATTACCGCGCTGATTCTTTCGTTGCAGCCGCTCATGACCGCGCTGATCGCGGCGCGTTGGATGAGCGAGCGGCTCTCACCGCGTCAATGGTGGGGCATCGGCGCTGGCCTGGCGGGCGTTGCCCTCATCGTCTGGCACAAGGTGGACGTGCGTGAGGCGAGTATCGGCAGCCTGGTTGCGGTAATGATTGCGCTCGCCGGTGTCACCGCGGGAACGCTCTACCATCGCGTTTTCTGTCCGATAGTCGATTTGCGCAGCGCCACTTTGCTGCAGTTCGCCGTTACCATTGCCGTGCTCTCACCGCTCGCGTGGCTTGTGGAGGGGTTCGTGGTGAGGTGGTCGTGGGCGCTGGCGGGCTCCATCGCCTTTCTCGTGATCGGCGCGTCGATCCTGGCGGTAAGCGCGTTGCATACGCTCATGCGGCGCGGCCAGGCGACTCGTGTCACAAGCCTCGTCTTTCTCACGCCAATCTTCGCCATTGGGCTCGAGCTGGTTATGTTCGGGGAAGTCCCCAGCGTGCTGTCCATCGTGGGTATCGTAGTCACCTGTTTTGGCGTCGCCCTGGTCGCGTGGCGGCCCCCGACCGGCAGAAACGCGTTGGCTTGATCGAGATCAAAACGGCTGCACCGGCCACCGCGCATGATCGTCGCGGTGATTCAAAAGAACTCGAACGCTACGCCATGTTGAGATTTCTGGTCCCCACCGACGGCTCGGAACACGCGTTGGTTGCGGTCGAGGAAGTAATCCGGCTCGCGTCGCAACTCGCTCAACCGGTCGAAGTGCTTCTGCTCAACGTGCAGCCTGCGGTGCCCGCCAAGTTCCTGTTGCTCGGAGAAGGCACGCCATCAGACAAGCGCAAGCTCGAGGAGCCGCTGCGTCAGGCCGGTGAAGAGACATTGCAGCCGGCGCGCGCTCTGCTTGAGCGCGCGAAAATCGCTCATGCCTGCCACGTCGAGATCGGTCACGCCGCCGAGATCATCGCTCGGTTTGCGCAGTCCTATCACTGCGAGATGATCGTGATGGCAACGCGGGGACTCAACGCCGGCTCGGGACTGTTGCTCGGTTCTGTCGCGACGAAGGTTGTGCACCTCGCGGAAATCCCGGTGCTCCTGGTGCGCTAGCGCCCTTTTCACCGCGGCCGGATCCACAAGGTGAGCCGCCGGTTCGCAGGCGGGTAGAATGCTGACTTTTCCTGGCCCGCGTGTCCCTTGAGCAGTGTGCCGCTTGCGTTCGGCACGCTCGGCGCGGTACTCGGCATGGTGCCCGTGTTCTGGGCCATGGGCGCGGGCCTGCTCGCCGCGGGTTAAGCGGTGACCCGCGCGCGCTGAGACTGGCGCAGCAAAGAAAACGGGGCTGCGAATCCGCAGCCCCGTCCCATTCTACCTGTCGTTTTCCAGCTTAGCCCAGGTGTTTGCTCACCAAGCGGGTCATTTCGAACATCGAGACCTGGCTACGGCCGAAAATGGGGCGCAGTTTCTCGTCGGCGTTGATCATGCGCCGGTTGGTCCGGTCCTGCAACCCGTTGCGCTTGATGTAGGCCCACAGCTTCTTCGTAACCTCGGTGCGTGGCATCGCGCTGCTGCCGATCACCGCGGCAAGTGTCGAGCTCGGGTTCACCGGCTTCATGAACGACGGGTTCGGCTTGCGCGCGCTCTTCTTCTTCTTCGCCGGCTTGCGCGCGACCTTGCGAACCTTCTTCGCCTTCTTGCTGCTCTTTCTCTTCTTGCTCTTCGCCATTACTATCTCCCAGTGTGGCGCCGTACGGCGCGTGTGGTTGGAAACTACAGCAAACGATAAATTAAGAGCGAAGGATGCCAATGTCCACGCGACCTTGCAAGAGATTTTTGGGGGTTGACACACGGGCGAAACCCCACGCAAGCGTCGGGGCCTTACCGCGAGGCGATCGCGCCACGCCGCGCGATGCTCGACTGATTGGTCATTGTTACATCCGGCGCAGCCCGCGGATCGGCAAGCTGCAATCCGGCCACGGCATGAAGTCAAGGACTTATCCGAAGAAGCTCGAGTCTATGGGTCTGCCTGGTTCGCTCGATCGCGGCGCGGGGCTATGAGCGCCGTACCGTTCAATCTTGCGGTGCACGGCGGTGCAGGCGCCCTGGCGCGGGGCCCGCGTCGGGACCGGCACGCCGCCCACCGCGCCGCTCTTGCCGCTGCGCTGCGCGCCGGCCATGCCCTGTTGGCCGGCGGTGGGTCGGCCGTCGACGCCGTGATCGCAGCCGTCGCGGCCCTCGAGGATTCGCCGCTTTTTAACGCCGGCCACGGCTCCGTCTTCACCGCAGCGGGAACGCACGAGCTCGACGCCGCGGTGATGGACGGCGCTACCGGACGTGCCGGTTCGGTCGCCGCCGTGACTCGCATCCGGAATCCAGTCGCCGCAGCAGCTCTCGTAATGCGGCACTCGCCCTGGGTCATGCTGTGCGGCGCCGGCGCTGAGCGTTTCGCGGCCGACCACGGCGCCGACATGGTCGATCCCGCCTATTTCTTTACCCGCGCTCGCCACGAGCAACTCGAGCAGGCTCGCAAGCGTCGCAGCGTCGAACTCGACCACGATGGTGCAGCGCGCGCGCCACCAAGCGACGCGGGGGATGGGACGGTCTACGGCACCGTGGGCGCGATCGCCCTCGACGCGACGGGTAATCTCGCGGCAGCAACTTCGACCGGCGGCCTTACCAACCAGCCGCTCGGGCGGGTGGGCGACTCGCCGATCATCGGAGCAGGCACCTACGCTGAGAACGCCTCGGTCGCCGTGTCCGCAACCGGCGTCGGCGAGGTTTTCATGCGCGCGGTCGTGGCGCACGATATCGCCGCGATTGTGCGCTATCAGGGGTGGAGCGTGCGCGAGGCGGCGGAGGAAGTGATCCTCCGCAAGGTTCCCCGGGCGGGCGGACGCGGCGGCGCGATCGTGCTCGACCGCCGTGGCAATCTCGCCATGGTCTTCAACACCGAGGGCATGTATCGCGGAACCATTCGCGGCGACGGCGAGCCGGAAGTTGCGATCTACCCGGCGGGCTCGCCACAAGACCAGATTTAACCGCCAAGATGGCATGGACGCCTCCCGCCCCTTCGGGAGGCGTCCATGCCATCGTAATGGAGTGGAAGGATAACCCAGATGATTGGTTGAATGGGCAGACAAGGTATTGACCGAGTGGTGGCGTCGCAGCCAACGGCAAGGCAGGGTCGCGAGCAAGCGCATGCTAATGATGTGCACGCCACAAGGCCGCATAACATGTAATTCAGCGGACCGGCTTTTATTCTTGTTCCGTTCCTGAGACAGTGGTCTTCCGTAGGAATTTGCCGGGCATCAGCCCCGCAAATTCCTACCCCTTCTTGCGCTTTCCCAGGAATTCCTTGCGGAACTTGATCACCTTGGGCGCCACCACGAACATGCAGTACGGCTGCGCGGGATTACGCGCAAAGTACTCCTGGTGGTAATCCTCGGCAACGTAATACGTGGACGCGGGCGCCACCTCGGTCACGATCGGACCGTCCCACAGTTTTGCGGCATTCATGCTCGCGATCACCTCTTCGGCCGCCGCTTTCTGCTCCGGCGAGTGATAGAAGATCGCCGAGCGATACTGGGTGCCGGCGTCATTGCCCTGGCGGTTGAGCGTCGTCGGATCATGGATCACGAAGAACACCTCCAGCAGTTCCCTGAACGAGACCGTCGCCGGGTCGAAGGTGATTCTCACGACCTCGGCGTGACCGGTTTCGCCAGCGCACACTTCCCGATAGGTCGGATTGGGCGTGTGGCCGCCCATGTACCCGGACTCGACCGACTCAACGCCCCTCATCTCGTCGTACACCGCTTCCAGGCACCAGAAACAGCCGCCGGCGAGCGTGGCGACTTCTTTGCCGTCCGGCACCACAGTCGTGGAATTCAAGCCTGTAAGTCCTCGTGAGTGTGTTGGGAATGCTGATACGGTCCGTCTAGCAGCCTGTCGGCGTCGGCAATGTCACAGGAGTTTGTCGGATCAGAATTCGACAAATTGCTAGTGTATCGGATTCGCGGCGCGCCGCCCTGCTTCATCCGAGCCAGCCGCCTGCCGGACTTCGCGCCCCGACAGGCTGCTGAAGGAATTTGTCAGACCCAAGTGCGACAAACTCCTAGGCGGCGGCCCAGTCGAACTTGGTGGCGTGGGCGCATCATCCACGCCGCGATCGGCGCGACCAAGCAGATTCCGTGGGTTGCGACCGGTTTGCCCGGCGGTCGCATTAGGTGATACCGTGCCTGGAATCCAGAGAGAGCGGTAAGCACCATGCCACAGAGCGATTCGATGGTGGATGTGCTCAAGCGCGAGCTACCGGTGACCCGTAATAGGTGAACGGTGAAGGGGGAACGAAAAAGGCGGATGGGAGAGGAGCATGCAGTGAGGATCGCCGTTTTACCGCTTACCGCTTTCCGCTTACTGCTTACCGCTATACGATCCCGTTCACCGCTCTCGACGCGCCGGCGTCTATCTGCCACTGATGCCTCTTGATTCGTTTCGTGTTGGCGAGGACGTTTAAACCGAACATGTTTCTCGATCCGGCGGCCGCAGACGCCGTCAGCGCGCGTGTCGCCGGGCTCGAGGCCGCGAGCGGCGTCGAAGTGGTGACGGCCGTGATCGCGCGCGCCGATTCCTACCCCGAAGTACCCTGGAAGGCATTCGCGCTGGGCGCCTCCCTCGCCGCGCTCGCGGCGACCGTCATCGCGCTGTTCGAACCCGGCTGGGAAGCGTTCGAGGCGGTTTTGGAAACCGCCGTTGCGGTGCTGGCGGCGGGGGGCGCGCTGGCGCTCGCGTCGGCTTGGATCACGCCGTTTGCTCGCATTCTCATCCCGGCCGAGCGCCGCGAGGCGGAGGTCAGGCAGTACGCCCAGGCGCTTTTTCTCGAGCATGAGCTCCATCGCACCCGCCACCGCGACGGCATTCTCATTCTGGTGAGTTTGCTCGAGCATCGGGTCGTCGTACTCGCGGATCGCGGCGTGAGCGAGAAGGTCGCCCGCTCAGAGCTCGACTCGGTCATCGCCACCGTAACCGGCGCGCTCTCCCGCGCGAGCCTTGCCGACGCGCTTCTGGCTGGCCTTGACGGACTGGACGGGATCCTTGCCCGTCACGGCATCCGTGCACAGGCTGGGGACACGAACGAATTTCCCGACACCGTGATACAGCAGCGGGGACCGGCGTGATGCGTCCGGCTTCCAGCGTATTTGCCGCGCTCCTTGCGTTCGCCTCCGCGGTCGCGGCGCAGCCCACCGAGGTGCCGTACCTGACCGGCCGCGTCGTGGACAACGCCGAAATTCTGAGCGCCGACACACGGCAGCACCTCACCGAAACCCTCCGGCGGCACGAGCAGAAGACCAGCAACCAGGTCGTCGTGCTGTCCGTACCGACGATACATGGCGAGAGCGTCGAGGAGTACGCGGTGCGGGTCTTCGAACAATGGAAACTGGGGCAAAAAGGCAAGGACAATGGCGTACTGGTGGTCATCGTGCCGCAGGACCGGCGCATGCGAATCGAGGTCGGCTACGGCCTTGAAGGGGTGCTGACGGACGCGTACGCGAGCCGGATTATCCGCAACCTGATGACGCCCCGTTTCCGCGAAGGCGACTTCAGCGGAGGGGTCGCGCGCGGCGTGAATGCGGTCATCGCGCAACTCGAGGGCCAGCCGGCGATGGCAGGCCAGGAGCGCCCCGCCGCGCGCTCAGCTGGCGGCAAGAAATCGGAATTCATCAAGGCGCCCACGATGGCGCTCCATGAAAAGGTGCTCTTCGGCACCTTCATCTTCGGCATCATCGGTCTCTTCACCTTCATCGGCGTGGTGACGCCTGGCATGGGGTGGTTCCTGTATTTTTTCCTGATTCCGTTCTGGGCGATGTTCCCGGTCGTGATCTTCGGCAGCGGCATCACGTTCTACATCCTCCTCGCTTACCTGGTCGGCTTCCCGATCGCAAAGATCCTGGTCTCACGGTCCGGCGCCTACCGGCGCGCGGCTGAAAAACTCAAGAAGAAAGGGGTTGCGCGCGTCGGAGGCTTCACGATCGGCGGCGGCGGCGGGTGGAGTTCGCGCGGCTCGTGGAACTCGGGCGGCGGGTTCTCGGGCGGCGGCGGCAGCTCCGGCGGCGGCGGAGCCTCCGGCAGCTGGTAAGGTCGCCAAAGCACAGGCGCTCGGCAGACTTGGAACGTTTACTTCTCCTGGGAGGCGGGCACAGCCACGTCGAGGTCATCCGCCGCTTTGGCGCGCGGCCCCTGCGCGGCACTGCCATTACGCTGGTGAGCCCGGACCGCCATACGCCCTACTCCGGCATGCTGCCAGGCTTCGTCGCGGGTCACTACGACTACGACGACTGCCACATCGACCTCGAGCCGCTGTGCGCAGCCGCGGGCATCCTGCTCCACCGCGCGGAGGCGAGCGCATTCGACCCCGACGCTGGCCGCGTGGTGTGCTCGGATGGAAGCGTCGCCGCCTATGACGTGCTCTCGATCGACGTCGGGTCCACGCCCGACATGCGCGCGATCCCTGGCGCGCTCGAGCACGGCATTCCGGTCAAGCCGGTCGCGCAGTTTTTGAGCGCATGGGAAAACATCCACGCTGCGCTGCGCGACGGGCGCCGGCTCTCGTTGGCCTTCGTCGGAGGCGGCGCCGGCGCAGTTGAGCTCGCCGCAGCCATGCACCACCGATTGGTTGCAGAGGTATCCGCGGCGGCCGGCCGCATTTCCCTGCTAACAGACGCGGCGTCCATACTGCCTACGCATCCCGCGCGCGTGCAGCGTATCTTCGAACGTCTGCTCCGCGAGCGCGGCATCGAGGTCCGATTTGGAGCGAAGGTGGTGGGTATTTCGCCGGGTCGGGTCGAATGTGCCGACGGATCTTCACTGAGTGCGGACCATGCGATCATCGCGACAGGAGCGGGCGCGCCCGGGTGGATTACAGAAAGCGGACTGAGACCCGACGCGCGCGGTTTCATCGCCGTAAACGGTCATTTGCAGTCCCTGTCGCACCCCAATGTGTTCGCAGCAGGAGACATCGCGACGATGGTCGACAACCCGCGTCCCAAGATGGGGGTTTACGCCGTGCGCCAGGGTCCGATCCTGGACGGGAATTTGCGTCGCGCGCTCCGCGGCGAAGCGTTGCGCCGCTACTTACCGCAAAGAACCGCGTTGACTCTGATCAGCACGGGCGGCAAGCACGCCGTTGCGTCGTGGAACGGAATCGTTTTCGAAGGCGACTGGGTCTGGCACTGGAAAGATCGCATCGATTGTCGCTTCATGGCAAGGTACCGGCGCGAGTCTGCGTGAATCAGGTAAGTTGTGGATCGCTCACCCCACAAGAATGCTTGGTGGCAAGGGCGCAACGGGTGCGCGCGATCCCGCCTTTATTCAGCCGATCGTAACCCGCGCAAATTTTCGCTTACCGACCTGCACGACGCAGCGTTCCCCGCGCGCAAGCATCAGCGCCTTGTCGCTCACTTTTTCTCCGTTGACCTTGACGCCGCCCTGCTCGATCATGCGCAGCGCCTCGGAGGTGCTGGCGGTAAGCCCGGCCCGCTTCAACACCTGCGTGATCAGCAGTTCGTCGCCTTTCGCTGCAATGTTCACTTCGGGGATATCGTCCGGGATTTCGTGACGGGCAAAACGCGCAATAAAATTCTTGGCGGCAAGTTGAGCGGCGTTGTTGCCATGGAAACGCGCAACAATCTCTTGAGCGAAATCAAGTTTCACGTCCCGGGGATTACCGCCTTGCGCAACAGCCTGCTTCCATGCGTTTATCTTTTGAGGCGACTCAAAAGATAGCAGCTCGATGTAACGCCACATGAGTTCGTCCGAGACCGACATGAGCTTGCCGAAGATTTCGCCCGGCGGCTCGGTAACCCCGACGTAGTTGCCGAGCGATTTCGACATCTTGTTCGTCCCGTCCAGGCCCTCGAGCAGCGGCATGGTGAGAATGCATTGCGGCGGTTGGCCGAAATGCTTCTGCATCTCACGCCCCATGAGGAGATTGAACTTCTGGTCGGTGCCACCCAACTCGAGATCGGCCTTCAGCGCCACCGAGTCGTAGCCCTGCACGAACGGATACAGGAACTCGTGCACGGCGATCGGGTGCCGCGCCTGGTAACGCTTGTGAAAGTCATCTCGCTCGAGCATGCGCGCGACCGTATAGGTCGACGCGAGGCGGATCATGTCCGCAGCGCCGAGCTTTTCCATCCAGGCCGAGTTGAAAGTCACCTCCGTGCGGGTGCGATCCAGGATCTTGAAAACCTGATCGGCATAGGTCCCAGCGTTGGCCTGCACTTCCGGGCGCGTGAGCGGCGGGCGAGTCGTGTTGCGCCCGGAGGGATCGCCGATCATTCCCGTGAAATCGCCGATCAGGAAGATGATGTGATGCCCGAGGTCTTGCAGGTGCTTGAGCTTGTTGAGCAGCACCGTGTGCCCCAGGTGCAGATCCGGCGCCGTGGGATCGAATCCGGCTTTGACGCGCAGCGGCCGCCCGGTTCGAAGCTTGTCTTTCAGCTCCGCCTCGACGAGCAACTCGTCGCAGCCGCGTCTGATGACCTCAAGCTGTTGGTCAACCGATGTCACGCTAGCCCGCCAGTCAAAGTGCGCGCGATTTCACGATGCGATAAATCCGGTTTGCCCTCACGTGCAATTCTGCTAAGCTTGCCGCATTTGGAAAAAATTCAGGCAAATCATGCAGCAAGAACCAGGGACTAGCGCGATTCTAGCGCAAATGGCGACGCGCCTCACCGGCAAATCTAGGTGGCGGCGCTGGCTGGTTGCCTTGGTCCTGCCTTTCCTGGGTGTGGTCGCCGCATTCGGCATCGCGCCCAACACGCTCCCCGGGCCGGTTGCCACGACACGGGTCATCCAGGAATTGGAGTTGCCGCTGCCGCCGACAGGCGTAGCGACGGACGCCGGTTACTGGCGCGAAGCGCGCATCGTACGCGGCGACCGGGCCGCGTCGCTCCTCAAGCGACTGGGGACGGACGACGCGGACACGCGGGCGTTCCTGCGCGCGACGCACGCGGCGAAAATGCTGCGCCAGCTCATTCCCGGGCGATCGGTGCGCGCCTACCAGAGCGCGGACGGAAAGCTGCTCGCCCTGCGATATCAGAACGATGGCGACGTCCTCCATGTCGAGCGCGACGGCGACGGTTTCCGCGTGAGCGAAAGCACGATCGAGCTCGAGCGGCGCGTGCTGGTCGCCTCAGGGGAGATCGATGGCTCTCTGTTCGGCGCCACCGATGCTGCCCATCTTCCCGAGATGGTGGCAATCCAGATCGCTGATGTCTTTGCGACCGACATCGACTTCCACCGGGATCTGCGCCGGGGCGATCGCTTCGCCGTCGCCTACGAGATGCACTACGACCAAGGCGAGCCGGTCCGGCCGGGCCGGATCCTGGCCGCCGAGTTCATCAACGACGGGAAAGCCTACCGCGCGCTCTGGTTCGAGTACGCCAAGGGACGGGGCGGATATTACACACCGTATGGCACGAACATCCGGAAGGCATTTCTGCGCTCACCGCTCGAGTTCTCGCGCGTTACGTCGGGCTACACCAACCGGCGCTACCATCCGATCCTGCGGAAATGGCGTGCACACCGCGGCGTGGACTACGGTGCGCCAGTCGGTATCCGCGTGCGGGCAACCGGCGACGGCGTCGTCAAGTTCGCCGGCCGCAAAGGCGGCTATGGCAACCTCGTGGTCTTGCGCCACCAGTCCAAGTACACCACTTGGTATGGACACCTGTCGCGGTTTGCCAGCGGACTGCGTTCCGGCGCGCGTGTGCTGCAGGGCCAAGCAATCGGCTATGTCGGAATGACGGGTCTCGCCACCGGGCCACACCTGCATTATGAATTCCGCGTCAACGGTGTGCACCGGAACCCGCTGCGGGTCGTGCTGCCCCCGGCGCCGCCGATCCAGGCCGCGCAACGGCCGGCTTTCGACGCTGCGGCGGCACCTCTGGTGGACATGCTGAACCTCTTGCGCGGCACCAACCTCGCGCGGCTCGACTGAGCGCCGTGACCGGCGACCAGGAACGGGTGATGAGTACTGGTAATGGGAGGTGGTGATGATTGGTGGTGATGTACGAAGTTGCAGGCGTTCTTCATCACCATTTCACGTCACCATTTTTCGTCACTGTTACTCATCACTTCTCTCGTATTATTGGCGTTCATCGGCGGCTGCATTCCGGGTTTGTGGGACAGCTTCCGGCCACTGCTTTCAGCGAAACTGAATGGCCGGCCTTTACATCGGCTTGATGTCGGGTACGAGCCTCGACGGCATCGACGCCATTCTCGCCGCGCCGCACGGACAGCAGTTCCATCTGCGGACCGCGCTTCATCGCCTCTTTTCGCCGCAGCTGCACAGACAGCTCCTCGCGCTGCAGGCATCCGGTCCGGACGAGCTGCGCCGTGCATCGCTCGCCGCTAACGAATTGACGCGGGCCTACGCGGCTGCCGTACGCTCGTTGCTCTTACGGGCGCGGGTTTCTGCAGGCGCAGTGACCGCTATCGGCTGTCATGGACAGACGGTAAGGCACCAGCCCGCCGCCGGCTACAGCGTTCAACTTGTCAATGGCGCCTTGCTCGCCGAGCTCACCGGGATCAACGTCGTATGCGACTTTCGCAGCCGCGATATCGCCGCGGACGGCGAGGGCGCGCCGCTGGTACCAGCGTTCCACAGCGCGATGTTCCGCACCCCGAGTCGCAGCCGTGCCGTGGTCAACATCGGTGGCATTGCCAACGTGACGAGTCTTCCCGCGCGGGGCGGGGTGACCGGGTTCGACTGCGGGCCCGGCAACTGCCTGCTCGACGCCTGGATCAGCGCGCGCCGGCACCTGCCGTACGACCGCGGAGGCGCCTGGGCGGCGCGCGGTCGTGTGGCGCCACACCTCCTCGACAAGCTGCTCGCCGACCCGTACTTTCGGCGCCGCCCGCCCAAAAGCGCCGGGCGCGAAACATTCAATCTGGATTGGCTCCGGCGCCGGCTCAATCCAAAGGATCGCGCCCCTGACGTGCAAGCAACCCTACTGGAGCTGACCGCACGCACGATCGCGCGTGCGGTGCAGACTCATTGCCGTGATGCGCGTGAAGTGCTGGTCTGCGGTGGAGGCGCGCGTAACCGCGCTCTCTTCGCCCGGCTCGCCGCGCTGCTGCCGAATCGGCGCGTTGTCATCACCGACGCCGTAGGCGTCGCCGCGGAGCACGTCGAAGCGCTCGCCTTCGCCTGGCTCGCCCGCCAAGCGCTGCGCCACAAGCCAGGCAATTTGCCGGCGGTCACCGGCGCGCGCGGTCCGCGCGTGCTTGGCGCGATCTATCCCGCCTGAGATCTACTGAACCGCGGAGACGCGGAGAGAAACAGAATCAAAACGGAACCGCCATGGCGCCAAGCACGCCAAGAATTCTATTCGTATTTTGTGATCAGTAATCGGCGTGTATCGGCGTTCATCGGCCGCTAAAAGATCCGCTCTTGGCTTTCTGCTTCTTGAATATGTTGATCAGCGTTTATCTGCGGTTAGATGTCTTTTGTATTACGACTTACGATTCACGATTCACGTTTCACGGCGCTTGGGCGGAGTCGCGGTTGCGCGGCCTGGCAAGCCCCGTTTTGCTTGCGGTCGCAAACGCAATCATTTCACGAACCTCATTGTTGTCCGGGTAGCGCTCACTCAGGCGCGCCACGGCCTCTGTCAGCGGGAGACCAAGTTTTAACATCGTGCGGAAAGCGTCGCGGACGATCCGGATACGCTCAGCGGAGAGGCCATTTCTCTCTAGACCAACCTTGTTCACTCCTCGCATGACCGAAGGGTAGCCGTCTGCGATGCAGTAAGGCAGGATGTCCTTCGTGACCTTGTTGAAACCACCGACGAAGGCAAACGCGCCGATCCGCACGAACTGGACGACGCCCGTTTTCGCGCTAACGATCGCATGGTCGCCGATATGGACGTGCCCGGAAATCTTCGCATCACAGCTGAGCGTCACCTTCTCCCCCAGCACACAGTCGTGCGCCACGTGGCTGTAGGAGAGCAGGAAACAGTTACTGCCGATGACGGTCGAGCCACCGTCCGATGCCGAGGCGTTGACCGTCGTGTACTCGCGGAAGATGTTGCCGTCACCGATTCGGACATAGCTCGCCCACTCACGTCGGAATCTGAAATCCTCCGCCAGCGTGCCGAAGCAGCAGAAGGGATAGATCTCGTTGCCCTCGCCCACGATCGTGTTGCCAGCGACCACGACGTGCGCGTGCAGAACGTTGTTCCGGCCCAGCCTGACGGTTTCCCCGATGTGGCAGTAGGGCCCGATCTGACAGCCCGCGCCAATCTCGGCGCCGGGCTCGACGATCGCGGTGGGGTGAATGTCGCTTGAAGCCATTTACAAAAAAAGGCGGCATAGCCGCCTTTCTCGCACCCTGATTTTTCGGCTTATGCGGAAAACGAAGAGCCGCAGCCGCAGGTCGAAGTCGCGTTCGGGTTCTTGATCACGAACTGCGCCCCCTCGACGTTCTCCTGGTAGTCGATCTCCGCCCCCGTCAGGTATTGCAGGCTCATCGGATCGATGAGCAGCGTCACGCCGCCGCGCTGCAACGAAGTGTCGTCCTCGTTCACGGTCTCGTCGAATGTGAACCCGTACTGGAATCCGGAGCAGCCGCCGCCGGTCACGAACACGCGGAGTTTGAGCTCGGCATTACCTTCCTCGTCGATCAACTGCTTCACTTTCGCCGCCGCGGCGGCGCTAAACACCAGCGGTTCCGGAATCTGTTCGGTTACAGCGTTCATCGTCTACTCCTGAATGAATTCTTGCCCAACTCTACTCGGCAGCGGCGGGCTTGAACGGCACGACTTTTTCGGCCTTGCCATCGGTCTCGAAGACCAGCCGCCCCTGAACCACGGCGCCAAGCTGCATTTCCAGCTTCTTGTAGTGTACATCACCTGTGACATTGGCCTTGGCCTGCAGTTCAACATATTCGGCGGCGTAGACCGGGCCGACAATCGTGCCGTTGATAACCACGTGCGATACGTGGATTTCGCCTTCGATCTGCGCCTGCTCGGACAGCACCAGCGTGCCGGGCTTGCCATCCGCCGAAGACACGTTCCCGCGCACCCTTCCGTCCACGCGTAGGCCGCCGGTGAAAAGGATGTTGCCCTCGACCATGGTGCCGGCCCCGATCAGACAATCGATGCGGTTTTGCGGCTTGCTGTTTCCCTTGTTCCCGAACATGTCCCAGTCCTCAGGAAACCGTTACGGTTTCCGTTAGTTTAGGCTGAGTCGCGCCTTTTTCAAAGACCCGAACTTGCATGCTTTTCACGACCGCTTCAGGCGAAATCCTGAACGTTCCCTCGACACGCTGAAAAAACTTGAATCTCAGCTCGTAATCCGTGACCTTTTTCTCGTTCTCGGCGGGCAGCATGAGCACGTATTTTCGGTCCCCCTGCTCGAGCTTGAGGACAAACTGCAATTTGCCCTTGAATTCGCGGACGCGCTGGCCCGTCTGAACCAGCAGCAGCCGATAGCGATATTCCCCGGGCACGGCGTCGCGCCGCACGCGAAAGCGATTGACGGTTAGCGCGGCGGCCTTGCTCTCCGCCGCCATGAGCGACTGGAAGAACGCGAGGTCCTCCCTGAGGGCGGCATTTTCTGCCGAGAGCGTTTTGACCTGCCGCTCCAGATCGCTATAGGTCGCGCGCTCGATCTGGAGCTCGCGCCTGGACGTCGCGACCTTGCTGCTCATCTCGGCAAGCGTAGCGTCGCGCTGCCGGATCTCCTCGCGCAGCTGCGCGAGATCGCGCGCCGCCTCGCTCTGGCGGAACCCGGCCAATTCCATCCCGTACTGATAGGTCACCCACCCCGCGCCGACCATAACAACGCAGAACCCCGTGAACGTCAGCGCGCGCCAGTACCACGGCATGTGCGCGCGTACGGCCACGCGCCGCGCGGTGATCCCGAACTTGCGTCGTAGTGTGCCCAGACGTGACATCGCGCGCGGCCTCAGGGCAACAGCGCGAGCTGCTCGAGTCCCGTGCTTTCAGGAAAACCAAACATGATGTTCATGTTCTGCACCGCCTGGCCCGCGGCGCCTTTCACCAGGTTGTCGATCACCGACAGGACGACGACGATGTCGCCACCGCGCGGCTGATGCACGGCAATACGGCAGAAATTCGCACCGCGCACCGAGCGCGTATCGGGATGGCTGCCCGCGGGCATGACGTCCACAAAGGTCTCCTTCGCGAAGCGGCTTTCGTACAGCGCCTGCAATTCCGCTTTTGCCGTCAGGCGCGCGTACAGCGTGGCGTGGATGCCGCGGATCATCGGCGTGAGGTGCGGCACGAAGACGAGGCCGACCGCGCGCCCCGCTATGCCAGACAAAACCTGCGTGATCTCGGGCTGGTGGCGATGGCCGGCAACACCGTACGCCCTGAAGTTGTCGGAGGCCTCCGCAAGCAGCGTGTGCACCTCGGCTTTGCGACCGGCGCCGGAAACGCCGGATTTCGCATCGGCAATGAGATGGTCCACATCGACGATACCGGCCTCGAGCAATGGCAGGAAGCCCAATTGGACCGCAGTTGGATAACAACCGGGGTTCGCGACGAGACGTGCCTCCCGGATGCGCTCGCGGTGAAGCTCCGGCAAGCCATAAACCGCCTCGGCCACCAGCTCGGGGCAGGCGTGCTTGACGCCGTACCATTGTTCCCACAGCGCGACATCCTTGATGCGGAAATCGGCCGCAATGTCGATGATGCGTACGCCGGCGTCCACCAGCGCGCGCGCCTGCTCCATTGCCACGCCGTTGGGCGTCGCGAAGAACACCAGGTCGCAGGACGCCAGCTCGGCCTGCGCGGGATCCGAAAATTTCATTCCGATCCGTCCCCGCAGATTCGGGAACAGTTCGGCCACGCCCATACCCGCCTCTTTGCGCGAGGTGATGGCCTTCAGCTCGCATTTCGGATGCTGGGCGAGCAGGCGCAGCAGCTCGACACCGGTATAACCGGTACCGCCGACGATGCCGACTGTGATGCCGTTCTTCGCCATCTTGCTGCTTTCCGGCTCCAGAGACGACAAAGCCGCCCGCAGGCGGCTTGGTCGCGGACCATGTCTGTTACCGCTTCGAAAACTGCTTGCGGCGGCGCGCCTTGCGCAAGCCCACTTTCTTGCG
Organism: Betaproteobacteria bacterium; assembly: GCA_029863175.1. The sequence continues at coordinate 134,863 of JAOTVX010000002.1, forward strand.
CTCCACCTCGCGGGCATCCCGCGTCACCAGGCCCGCCTTTTTGAGCGGCGGCTTGAGCGCGGCGTCGTAGTCGATCAATGCCCGGGTGATGCCATGGCGCACGGCACCGGCCTGCCCGTTTTCGCCGCCACCGTTGACGTTGACCTTGATATCGAAGCTCGTGGTGGTGTTCGTCAACTCGAGCGGCTGGCGCACGATCATGCGGCCGGTCTCGCGTGAGAAGAACTCGTCCACCGGCTTGCCATTCACCGTGATGTCGCCCTTGCCCGGCCGGATAAAAACGCGCGCCACCGCGCTTTTGCGGCGGCCCGTGCCGTAGTTGTGCTGTCGTTGGATTGCCATGGTACCTCTAGATGTCCAGTTGTTTGGGCTGCTGCGCGCTGTGCGGATGGCCCTCGCCGGCGTATACCTTCATCTTGCGCAGCATGGCGTAACCGAGCGGCCCCTTGGGCAGCATGCCCTTCACCGCCAGGCGCAGCACCCGGTCGGGATGGCGTGCGTGAAGCTTGGCAAAACTGGCGCTGTAGATGCCTCCCGGATACGAACTGTGCCGGTAATAGATCTTTTGATCCGCTTTCTTGCCGGTCACGCGCAGTTTGTCGGCATTGACCACCACGATATAATCCCCTGTGTCGACATGCGGCGTGAACTCGGGCTTGTGCTTGCCGCGCAGCCGCCGCGCAATCTCGGCCGCCAGCCTGCCCAGCACTTTGCCGGACGCATCCACGACATACCAGCCGCGCGAGACTTCGTGCGGTTTTGCGGAAAACGTCTTCATTGGGTTTCTTGCGCGCTTGCGCGTTTTGCGGAAAAGGGCGAATTCTATTGCAAATCAGACGCCTGTGTCAAATTTTAGGCGCTAGTGAACGGCGAGCCGCGGGCGGCGCGAGCGGAGCGGAGAAAAAAACCCTTTCGCACCCTAGTATTGTCTCCGCCCCCTGCTTCCCATCGACCGTTTACGGAGGGCTTGAAGCATCATGGATTGGCTGACGACTAACGCGATCGCGGCCCTGCTCCTGCCACCAGGGATCGTCTTGCTCGTTCTGCTGGTTGCATTGGTGCTGGCGTGGCGCCGGCCGCTCGCGGCCTGGAAGCCGCTCCTGCTCGGTTTCGTCGTGCTCTACGCCCTGTCCACCCCGTTCCTGGGACGTACGCTGCTACACATACTGGAACCGGCGTCCGCCAACCCGGCCGCCGACCAGAGCGGCCAGGCGATCGTGGTGCTGGGGGGTGGCACTTACTTCAGCGCGCCTGAATACGGTGGCGACACCGTCAGAGGCCAGGTTTTGGAGCGCCTGCGTTACGCTGCCCATCTGCACCGTGCCTTAAAGAAGCCCATTCTGGTCACCGGTGGAACGCCGGAAGGCAACCCGACGCCCGAAGCGCAGCTAATGCGTGAAGTCCTGCAGCGCGATTTCCAGGTGCCGGTGGAATGGACCGAGGAGGCTTCACGCAACACGCTGGAAAACGCGCGCACGAGTTTTCTTATCCTCAACACGGCCGGCGTGCGCCGCGTCTATCTCGTCACCCAAGCCTGGCATATGCCGCGCGCGAAGCTCGCATTCACAAGCACGGGTTTCACGGTGATCCCGGCGGCGACCGGCTACGCCACGCGCTTCGAACTCACCGCGCTCGACTTCCTGCCGCGCGCCAGCGCCCTGGTCGACAGCGCGCGGTTCTTCCATGAAACCATCGGCATCGGCTGGTACTACGTCCGCATCCTCGTGGGCATCTGACCATGAAAGCGCGTATCAAGTGGATCGAGGACGTCACGTTCATCGGCGAGTCCGCGAGCGGGCATGCACTGGTGATGGACGGCGCGCCGGAAGGCGGCGGCCGCAACCTCGGCCCGCGCCCGATGGAAACGGTGCTCATCGGGACCGGCGGCTGTACTGCCTACGACGTGGTGCACATACTCAGGAAAAGCCGTGCGCCCGTCACCGACTGCGTGGTGGAAATCAGCGCCGAGCGCGCCGCCCAGGATCCGAAGATCTTCACCAAGATCCACTTTCATTTCGTGGTGACCGGCCGCGGGCTCAAGCGCGAGCAGGTAGAACGCGCCGTTCACCTCTCGGCGGAGAAGTACTGCTCGGCCTCGATCATGCTCGGCAAGATGGCCGAGATCACGCACGACTTGGAGCTTCGCGAAACTCAGAACTGAACCGCCGAGACGCCTCGGCGGTTCCATCAAATCCAGTACGCGATCCCGGTCATTACCTTCGAGGATAATCGCATCGCGAGCTTCGCCGGTGCCGGCAGCTCGCCGCCGCCGTGCTTGATCGCGCTGGTGGCGTGCCGGGCCTCGTCCTGACGCATTTGCGTAAGTACCGCCCGGCTCCTCAGGTCGCCTTTCGGCAGGCGATCAAGGTGTCCCTCGAGGTGCGTGACCACCTGCCGCTCGGTCTCCGCGAGAAAGCCCAGATTCCAGCGGTTACCGAGAAGCCCGGCTGCGGCGCCGATCGCAAAGGAACCCGCGTACCACGCAGGAATGAGCAGGCTCTTGCGACCGCCCAGCTCGTGGATCCGGCTCTCGGTCCACGCCAGATGCTCGGTCTCCTCCTGCGCGGCCTGCTCGAGGGCAGCCTTGGCCTGCGCGCTGCGCGCGGTCAGCGACTGCCCCTGGTAGAGCGCCTGCGCACAGATCTCCCCGCTGTGATTGACCCGCATCAGCGATGCGGCAAGCGTGCGGTCTGCTTCAGACAAGGTTCCTTCCAGCAGCTCTTCGCCGGGCGTTTCCCGCAGCGACTGCGCGGGGCCGAAAACCGTTCGCAGGCCCTTGTCGAAGGCGATGATTAACTCGTCTAGCCGCGGGAGCATAGGTGTTATTTTGCCAGATCAGCGGCCGTCATGAATGCAGATAAGACCAAAAGGCCAATGGACAGGATTTACAAGATTGTTTTTGAATAGCCTTAATCCTGTAAATCCTGTCTATTTCCTGTAGTTTTAGATTTCTTGCTTTTCTATCGGCGTTTATCGGCGTCTATCTGCGGCTAATGGGTCTTGATCTTGTTGCGCATTCTCAGGTGGGTTCCGCGAACAGGCGCGCCAACTCGGCTCCCGGGTCCGGCGCACGCATGAACGCCTCGCCCACGAGAAAGCATCCCACCCTCTCGGCGCGCAAGGTCCCGACGTCAGCAGGCGAGAGAATTCCGCTTTCCGTCACCACGATGCGATCGTCCGGCACGCGCGCCAAGAGGCCGAGCGTCGTCTCGAGCGTCGTCTCGAAGGTGCGAAGATTGCGATTGTTGATGCCGATCAGGGGCGTCTCGAGCCGGAGTGCACGCTCGAGCTCAGCGCCATCGTGCGCCTCGACCAGCACTGCCATCCCGAGCTCGCTCGCGGCTTCTTCCAGCGCGCGCATCCGTGCATCATCGAGTGCCGCAACGATCAGCAGAATGCTGTCGGCGCCCGCCGCGCGCGCCTCCAGGACCTGGTAGCGATCGATCATGAAGTCCTTGCGCAACACCGGCAGTCTGCTCGCAGCGCGCGCCTGCTGCAGATGTTCAGGCGTGCCCTGAAAGAACTGCCCATCAGTCAGGACGGACAGACAGGTTGCGCCGTGGCGCTCGTAGCTCGCCGCAATCGACGCCGGGTCGAACGGCTCCCGCAGCACGCCGCGGCTCGGGCTCGCCTTCTTGATCTCCGCAATGACAGCGGGCCGGCCGGCGGCGATCCGGGCGCGGATCGCCCCGACAAAGTTGCGCGGCGGCGGTGCGGACAACGCCTCCTTGCGTACGGCTTCGAGCGGTTTCGCTTGCCTCGATCGCACGACTTCCTCGGCCTTGACCGCGAGGATGCGCTCCAGGATATCAGCCATGGTTGTTGCAAGCTCTGCGGTTCATCAGTCCTTCACATTGCGGGTGAACTCGACGAAGGCATCGAGCTTTCTCCGCGCCGCGCCGCTCGCCATCACTGTGAGGGCCTTTTCCACCCCTGCGCTCAGCGTCGGCGCCAGCCCGGCGACATAGATGCTGGCCCCGGCGTTGAAGGCGACGACATCGCGCGCCGCGCTCGGTTCGTTGCCGAACGCACTCAGCACCAATGTCTTCGACTGCTCGACGCCTTCGACCCTGATGGCCGCCACATCGTGCACGCCGAGACCGAAATCCTGCGGCGCGATGGTGTATTCGGTGATGTTCCCGTCTCTTAATTCCGCCACCATGGTCGGGCCGGAGATCGAGATCTCGTCGAGGCCCTCGGCGCCGTGCACGATCATCACGCGCCGGCTCCCCAGACGTTGCAGGACACGGGCCTGAATGCCGACGAGATCACGGTGAAACACGCCCATGACCTGTTGCCTGGCGCCCGCGGGGTTGGTCAGCGGCCCGAGGATGTTGAAGATCGTCTTCACACCCAGCTCGCGGCGCACCGGCGCAGCGTGCTTCATGGCGCTGTGGTGATTGGGCGCGAACATGAATCCCACGCCGACTTCCGCGATGGAACGCGCCACCTGCTCCGGCTTGAGGTTGATGTTGGCGCCGAGCGCCTCGAGCACGTCGGCGCTCCCCGACTTGCTCGAGACGGAGCGGCCCCCGTGCTTGGCGATCTTCGCGCCGGCCGCTGCCGCGGCAAACATTGCCGCGGTGGAAATGTTGAAGCTGTGAGAGGCATCCCCGCCGGTGCCGCAGGTGTCAATGAGATGGGGCTCGTCCGGCACCGGCACCTTGGTCGCGAACTCGCGCATGACCTCCGCCGCGGCGGCGATCTCGCCAATCGTCTCTTTCTTGACGCGCAGGCCGGCAATGATCGCCGCGATCAGGACCGGAGAGACCTCCCCGCTCATGATGGCGCGCATGAGCGAGAGCATCTCCTCGCGGAAGATCTCGCGGTGCTCGATGATCCGCGCCAGCGCTTCCTGTGGCGTCATTCGCGGCCTCCGTGAAGAAAGTTATCGAGGAGCCGATGGCCGTGCTCGGTCAGGATGGCCTCGGGATGGAACTGCACGCCCTCGACCGCGAGCGTCTTGTGACGCACGCCCATGATCTCGCCATCATCGGTCCAGGCGCTCACTTCCAGGCAGTCCGGAAGGCTGGCCCGCTCGATAACCAGTGAATGATAGCGCGTCGCAATGAAGGCATCGGGCAGGCCGCAGAACACGCCGCGGCCGTCGTGATGGATCGGCGAGGTCTTGCCATGCATGAGCCGCCGCGCATGGACGATCCTGCCGCCGAACGCCTGTCCGATGCTTTGATGACCGAGACACACGCCGAGCACAGGGATCTTGCCTGCGAACTCGCCGATCAACGGCACCGAGATGCCCGCCTCATTCGGCGTGCAGGGTCCGGGTGAAATCACGATTTGCGCCGGCCCCGCCCGCGCGATGTCCTCAAGCGTGATCTCGTCGTTGCGGAATACCTTCACGTCTTCCCCCAGCTCGCCAAGGTACTGCACGAGGTTGTAAGTGAAGGAATCGTAATTGTCGATCATCAAGACCATATGCGACCTAACCTGCTAATTTATAAGAGAACGCTATATGCGAGGTGCGTTTCTTACCCGATTATGTAATTGAAAACCGCCGTTGTACGCCCGGCGTGGCGAGGATATGTTTAGGCGCGGGGCGAGCGCCAGCGCCAGAGAATGGACAGCCGAAGGGTGCGGTGATCATCCATAGCGGGGATTCTACATCGAACTCATACGCTCGCGCGTATGCTGCGCAGCCGACCACCCTGCTTGCCCTCGCAGCCTACAGCGCCTCGACACGTCACCCCAAACAAAACCCCGCCGAAGCGGGGTCTGTGTTACTCCTCTCAGGCGCAAAAATACCAACTCATTGGCGACTCTGGCACTCCACGAATCCATCTCGCGACTGTTGATTGCGGCACCAGGTGGCCATTGAAGCGATGTAGGCGTCGGGACGAAAGGTTCTTGCGATTACCAGGTACTCTTGGGCGGTTGTCCGATTATCTACCACAGCGATGCTCGCATAGTAGCCGTTGCGGAGATAGATTTCAGCCGCTGGGATACCTTTCTTGGATGCGCGCGCGATTTCGTCCTGCGCCGCCGCAACGGATGTGTCGCTGCCAAACACCACGCCCCAGCCACCACTCGTGCTGAGAGCCGACTGTGCCTTTTCTACAAGCGGCGCATTGGAGGCGATGGTCGACCTCACTGCGGCAGCCGCCTGTGTAGAGGCTGCCGTAGCTTGGCGGTTCTCTTCTTCAAGCTTGCGGATTGACGCCTTAATGGTCTGATCATCGGTGCGCGCCCGCGCTTCTCCCAGCGCTTGGGTGGTCTTATCGAGTTGAGCCCTCAGATCCGTGATGGTGGATTGGGCATTCTTGAGCGCATCGTCGGCCTGAAGGAGGTTTGCCTTCCACTTGAGGCCGGCGAAGCTGCCCTCCTCGAAGCCCGCCTTGGTGAGGATGGAATTGAATGTGGCTGGAAACACAAGCAAGAGAATAGCCACAGCGAAAAGTGCGAAGTCACGAAGAAGTGCAAAGGCGTCTTTCGCTATCGCAACGCCTGAGGCCAACGGGCTCGCTTGGTTGCTCGGGCCTAGTTCTGCCATATCTCAGTCTCCTGATCTCTAACGTTTCGCGCTCGCCTGCGCCCGCACGTGTGCCGCCCGCTCGCGGGCGCCGGTGTGGATTGGGTGGCTAGAAGGCCTCAAGTTAATGTGCAAAACATACCGCCCGTGCACTTAAACTGGAGCGTCATTTTCAGCCGCACCAACGTCGGCTTCCCCCCAGCCACCGGGCTTGCGCCCCGTGGACTCGCCGGATGCGGTGCCGTCGTTCCTTGGCAAGGGATTCTTTCTTGTTAGGCATTCTTGTCTGCCCGTAGTTGGGTCTGCGTTGAACTCTCGAACTCGCGCCTTTCAAATGAGCCGTCATTCTTCCTCGATTCTTTGACTTCTCTTTTCTTGCTGTATTGTGGCCTCGCTAGATACGCCAGATACGCCCAAGCCGCAGAAGTAACTAGAATCACTCCACCAATTCCTTTGGCAGATATCTCAGCACCAGCAATCTTGATCAACGCCGAATCCCCGCTCTGCAAGCCGAGCACAAAAACCAGCGCCCCGACCAGAATCGACAATATTCCTCCCATGGCTAACACGACTGATATCGCGGTTTTAGCCTTAATGTACGCAACATCAATTTCGTTTGATAAGTTGCTGTTGAATTTGTCCATATTAAAGATCACCTCTGCTCTTATAGCTGGTCGGTGTGCTTGCAAATAGCCGTCGGTCTCGTCGAATACCTGTTTATCTAAATCCGCGCGGCTAGGTCTTATTCCTGTGACATAGACCAGAAAATCCACATTGATCTGAAGCCGACCAAGAACCTCCAACAGACATAACCCCTCTATGATTAGGGGTCGCTTGCCTCTTGATGCGTTCTTGATCGATGACAGATCGAGATTCTCAACAAAACCGCCTTTTTTCGGATTAAGATAATCATCTAAGTGAATACAAGCGTAGCCGGTTTGCAGTGAAAGCCTTGTGGCCACGGCGGTTTTTCCAGCCCCCAAATACCCATCCACTCCAATAATCGACGCTCCTCTATTATTAACCGCGCATATCAAATCGGAAATAGAAGCTACTTCCATGTGTCAGTCGGCATGCCTAGCAGTGATTGCAGAGACTGCCGTGCCTCTTCATCGCGGGGTTTTTGTTTGCGTTGCTATGGATTCTCTGCGCCACTGTCACCACGGCACCGGGCGACAATGTGACGAACCAGCCGCGGCAGGGTAGTCCCTGAGCATTTGCAGGATCTCCGCGTGAACAGTGGGTGTGGCCGCCAGGCAATGCCCGCCGTGGGCGGTCGGATTGCCATCGAGATCGGTGAATACGCCGCCGGCCTCTTCGATGATCGGTTTCACCGCGGCGGTATCCCAGATCGACATTTCGGGGTCGAGCATGGCCTGGGCGCGCCCCATGGCAACCAGAGCGTAGCCATAGCAATCGCCCCACCCCCGCTGGAGCGGAAAACGCTTGAAGGATTCTGCGCAAAAATCAGGCCGCACGTTCCATAGGAACGCGGGACTGGTGGTGCAAAACAAAGTCTCCGCCCGGCTGGCCGCATCGGCCACACGGATCGGTTCGCCGTTCATCCACGCGCCGCAGCCAACGGCAGCGCCGATCGTTTGTTCCAGCGCCGGCAAATGGATCACACCCACGCGGCTTTCCTGGTTTCGTTCCAGGGCGATCAAAACGCCATAGAAAGGAACGCCGCGGATAAACGATTTGGTGCCGTCGATGGGGTCGATGATCCATTGATATTCGGCGCCGGGATTTTCCGCGCCGCGCTCTTCGCCCAAAAGACCGTGATTGGGGAACTGGGCCCTGATCTGGGCGCGGATATGCTCTTCCGCCTCGCGGTCGGCGATCGTTACAGGAGTCAGATCGCCTTTTCGTTCGAAATCGACCTGGCCCCCGTAATAGCGCAGCGTGATTTCTCCAGCCTGCTGAGCCAGCGATTCCGCGAGCGCCAATGTTTCCTTCAGATCCAATTCCGACACGGCCGACTCCTATTCTCCATTGCGTTTTGCGCGAAAACGTGCCACTGCCGTCCACATCTCAAACGAAAGCGGCCAGCAATCTTGCAAGAATCCATTTTCAAGCGGTTGCCGGCGGTGTGGCACAGACTTGCTCGTAGCGATAGCGCTGCTTCAACAAGCCATTGTATTCGTAGACATCCAGCGTTTTTTCATAGGCCGCATGCGTAATTCCCACATGCGGCGTCCAGCAGCCAAGCTGCTGATACGTTGCGATGCAATCGGCAAGAACCTTTTCATCGATATCGGGAAAATACGGTTTCTCCGCCTTGGCAATCTCGGTGGCCGGCGTCTCGTTCATGTAGGTCCGGGTCTTTTTGTAGGCACGCATGAATGCTTTCGCCATATCTGTTTCAAGCCACTCACGGGTCGCCGCAAGGCTGGAAAAACCGCAGGGTCCGATCTGTTTGCCAACTTGGGCCACGATATGTCCGATGCCATCGGCTTGCAGTTGCTGCGGGAACGGACCCTGTTGCTGAACATACTGCCCCTGGCCGTGACGGAAGGCCTGGTCGATTTCGGCGGCACCGCCGGGGCAGATGGGTTTTATTTTGCTGAAATCGATGCCTGCCTTGTGGCAGGCGTATTTGAACATGTCGAGCGGCTGCCCCCCCTTGAACATAACGACTTCGGCGCCTTCCAGCTTGTCCCAGGTGAAGGCGGGATCCGCCTCGCGTCCAGTGAGAAAGAACCCGTCCATCTCGTTGATCTGGGCGAAATGGACTGCGGCCGGCGTCTCGCCCTTATTGAGTGACGTGAACCCCTGGCTCAGGGCCGATTGAACGACGTGAGCGGAGCCCTCTTCCAAGGCAGCAAGCGCCGAGACGCCCGGCGGCGAAACCGACCACTGCGGATCTAGACCTTCAGCTTTGAGGAATCCGCCCGACATCGTCGAAATGAGTGGCGAGTAGAAAGCGGAAAATAAAGTGAACTGGATGCTGATTTTGTCCATGTCGCTGTACCTTTCATGTGCCGGCGGCTGCCAATTTCTTGGAGACCATCCTAATGTATTGTTTGATCCTACCCACGTTTAGTGGACACCTTAAATTCAACCTGTTGATTCTCTGCTTCATCACCGGGACGTTGAAATTGAGTAGCAAACCGCTCCATCTAGTCCATTTGGGTATCGAGGCCAGACTCCGCCATCTCCGCGGCACGGAGCAGCGCCCTGGCCTTGTTCTGGGTCTCCTGCCACTCCGCCTCGGGTTGCGAATCCGCCACGATGCCACCGCCGGCCTGGACGTAGAGCGTGCCATCCTTGACGACCGCGGTGCGCAATGCGATCGCCACGTCCATGCTGCCGTGAAAGCCGAGGTAGCCGACCGCGCCGGCGTAGATGCCGCGCTTCACCGGCTCGAGCTCATCGATGATCTCCATCGCGCGCACCTTGGGCGCGCCGGAGACTGTGCCTGCGGGAAACGTCGCCCGCAGGACATCAATTGCGTTGAGCCCGGGCTTCAGCGCGCCCTCCACGTTCGAGACGATGTGCATCACGTGCGAATAGCGCTCGACCACCATCTGCTCGGTGACCTTTACGCTTCCCGTGCGCGCCACGCGCCCGCTATCGTTGCGTCCCAGATCGACCAGCATGATGTGCTCAGCGAGCTCTTTCTCATCGGCGAGCAACTCCTTCTCGAGCGCCGCATCCTCGGCGGGCGTGGCCCCGCGGCGCCGGGTTCCTGCGATCGGCCTCACCGTCACCGTATCGCCCTCGAGCCGCGCCAGAATCTCGGGCGAGGCCCCGACGACATGAAAGCCTTCGAAGTCGAAGTAGTACATGTACGGCGAGGGATTGATCGTGCGCAGCGCGCGGTACAAAGCCAGTGGCGTGGCCCGGAACGGCTTCGTCATTCTTTGCGACGGGACGACCTGCATGACGTCTCCGTCGTAGACGTAGCGCTTCGCACGCTCCACCGCGGCATGGTAGGCGGCTTGGCCGAAACCGGAGACGGCTGGCGCGGAAGGCCCGCGCGCGTCCGGCGGTATCTCGACCGGGGCGCGCAGTTGGGCCACGAGTTGCTTGAGCCGTGCGCGCGCGCCCTGGAACGCGCCCGCTTTTCCTGGCTCGGCGTACACGACAAGCGTCAGCTTCCCCGACAGATTGTCCACGATCGCGATTTCCTCGGAGACGAGCAGCAGGATATCGGGCGCTCCGATCGGATCGGGTTTGTGGGTGCCCGCAAGACGGCGCTCGATGTAGCGCACGGTATCGTAGCCAAAGTAGCCCACGAGCCCGCCGCAGAACCGGGGAAGGCTCGCGTCCTGCGCCACTTTGAAGCGGGCGAGATAGTCGTTGACGTAGGCGAGCGGATCGCCGGTCTGCGTGCTGGCCACGGCCTGCTTGCCGCGGAACTCGGTACAGGTATTGCCACGCACCTCGATGCGCGTCTGCGCGGGCAGGCCGATGAACGAGTAGCGACCGAAACGCTCGCCGCCGACCACGGATTCCAGCAGATAGCTGTAAGGCCGGTTGGCGAGCTTGAGGTAGATCGACAGCGGCGTGTCGAGATCCGCGAAGGTCTCGAGCACCACCGGAACCCGGTCATAACCGGCACGGGCGAGCCGGTCGAATTCAACTTCAGTCATGGGTCACTCCAGTACAGAAAACGGGACGACAGCGGGCAACGCGTCTAACGCGTACGCCAGACCACAGGCAAACGGCGCCAGGATCGCCAGCGGCGCGGCGCGATTGTCTGCGGCTTCGTTCCACAATCTGCGTGGTGCATGACCAAGTTGATAATTAGACCTTTTGAATCAGCCGGGTGGCTTCAAATAGCGACGCTACTATAGCATCAACATCGAGTGCCCGCACGTCCTGGCCCTCGTTGTAGCCATAGGACACGCAGAAGACCGGACAACCGGCGGCGCGTGCCGCCTCGGCATCGTTCATCGAGTCGCCGACCATCAGCATCTCGCCCGGCGAGATTCCAAAATGGTGACAGGCGTAAAGCAGCGGAGCCGGATCGGGCTTTTTTTGCGGCAGCGTATCGCCCGCGATCACCTGAACAAAGTAGTGTGCAATCCCGAGCTGCTCGAGTAGCGGTAAGGTAAACTGGCCCGCCTTGTTCGTCACGCAAGCAAGCGGCAGGTGCGCCGCGCGCAGTGCGTCGAGACCTTCCATCACACCCGGGAAAATCGTGGTGTGCTTGCCGTTGACTGCCAGATAGCAGCGCTCGAATACCGGTAGCGCCGTATCAAGCACGCTCTTGTGCACGGCGCCGTCCAGCGTACCGGCCAGCGCGCGCTCGACGAGCCGGGGAATGCCCTTGCCGACGAACGTCCGGATCGCCGACTCGGGAAGATCCGGTCGTCCCAGCTCGCGCAGCATCAGGCTGGCCGCAACGGCGAGGTCCGGCACGCTGTCAGCCAGCGTGCCATCCAGATCGATCGTTACCGCCTTTACGCGCAACGGAAACCGCTGGTTCGTTTTCACCACAGAGATACTGACGCGCAAAGAGAATGGTGGAAATAGAACCGGCAGAATTTCAGTATTATGCCGGTTAAGAAAAGTCGAAGCGTTCCGTCAGGGTGACATTCCTGTTGCGGTTCCTGAGATCCCAAGTGCCTTCTGCGCGGCCGCGGTCATTTGCTTCGACTTTTTTCGAGTTCGGCGCGCATTCCGGCAATGGTGGCCTTGTAGTCCTTCGTCCCGAATATTGCGGAGCCGGCAACGAACGTGTCGGCGCCCGCGCGCGCAATCTCGGCGATGTTGTCCACCTTCACGCCCCCATCCACCTCAAGCCAGATGTCACGTCCGGTTGCACTGATGCGGCTGCGCACGGCGGCGAGCTTCTTCAGTGCCTGCGCGATGAACGTCTGCCCGCCGAACCCGGGATTCACTGACATGATGAGAACAAGGTCGAGTTTTTCGATGACATGATCGAGGTAGGTAAGCGGGGTCGCCGGGTTGAAGACCAGCCCAGCCTTGCATCCGTTGTCCTTGATGAGGCCGACCGTCCGGTCCACGTGATCCGACGCTTCCGGGTGAAACGAAATAATGTTCGCCCCGGCCTTCGCAAAGTCGGGCACGATGCGGTCGACCGGCTTCACCATGAGATGCACGTCGATTGGCGCCTGCGTGAGCGGTCGGATCGCCTCACACACGAGCGGACCCACCGTGAGATTTGGAACGTAATGGTTATCCATCACGTCAAAATGCACCAGGTCGGCGCCGGCCGCTATCACCTGCTGCACCTCTTCGCCCAGCCGGGCGAAGTTGGCTGACAGGATGCTCGGAGCAATGCGGAACGCCATGGCGATTTCGGGCCTCGACGACGACCGGCGGATTGTACCTGTTCTCGTCGCGCCGGCACAGCGTAGCTTCTCTTGCACGCGCCGGGGAAATGATCAAGAATTAACCTCATGAGCGACCAGAAATACGATATCCAGGTAGCGGCGCGCACCGCTTTTATTCCCGAGCAGTCCGACCTCGAGAATGGCCGCTACGTATTCGCCTACACGATCACCATCACCAACGCGGGACACGTCCCGGCGCAGCTCGTGAGCCGCCACTGGATCATCACTGACGCCAACAATCAGGTCCAGGAAGTCCGCGGCCTGGGAGTCGTCGGCGAGCAACCGATGCTGCGTCCCAACGAGAGCTTCCAGTACACCAGCGGCACTGCGATTGCGACACCGGTCGGAACCATGCGCGGCAGCTATCAGATGATTGCGGAGGATGGCCGCCAGTTCGATGCACCCATACCCGAGTTCACGCTCTCGATGCCGCGAGTGCTGCACTGAAGAGCAGTGATGGGTGATGCGTGATGAGTGATGAGCTCAACGCCAACGTCTCCCGTACTGGCGATCGGGCGACAGCGAACGCAAAGCGCCGCACTCTGCGGTCAAAGCCGTGAGCCTGCGGCTCACCTACACCCTTTTCGCGCCATTCTACGACTGCTTCGTGGGCCCCGCGTTACGCGCCGCGCGGCGCAGGAGCCTTGCCGCGTTGCCGCGCGGCGGCGGGCAGGTGCTGCTGAACGGCGTTGGTACCGGGCTGGATCTGCCGTTGCTGCCAGCCGGGCGCCGCTACGTGGGCCTGGATCTCACGCGCGCCATGCTCGTGCGTTGCCGGGCACGCGCTGCCAATCTCGATTTTTCCTCCGTGCAGGGCGATAGTCTCACGCTGCCCTTTCGCGACGCGAGCTTCGACCATGCCGTGCTGCACCTGATTCTCGCGGTGGTGCCAGAGCCGGCGCGGGCGCTCGCGGAAACCGCGCGCGTCGTGCAGCAAGGGGGCGGCATTCTGATATTCGACAAATTCCTCGCTCGGGGAAGGCAGGCACCGGTGCGTCGTCTGTTGAGCCCGCTCGCCGCGCGCGTCGCAACACGGCTCGACCTCGTGTTCGAGGACCTGCTCGAACGCGTGCCCGGCCTGAGTGTCGTGAGCGACCAGCCTTCTGTCGGGGGTGGCTGGTTCCGCCTGATCGAACTGAAGCGCCTGTGAGGCCGGCGCGCGCAGCTCACCGTGGCGGATCGTCACCGTCGCCTCGCCGCGGCCTGCGGCGTGGCAGCGTCCACCACACTATGAGAATCAGCAGGGCGAGCGCGACACCCGCCTCGATCAGAAACCAGAACAACCCTGCCATAAGAATCGTCGTCTTATACTGGAAGCGACAGGCGACACACCATGCGACACTCCAGGAGTTTGTCGGAATTGGCCCCGACAAACTCCTGATGCAAAACCGGCACCAGGATAGTATCAAGAGAGGATAAAGGATATGCGAATTCACCCTCGCTTTCTTCACGTTCGACCGCTTCGGCTAGGTCCTTTTCGGAATTGTCAGCCGGTTTTGCTGTTAGCAGCCTGTTCGGGCTGTTAACTCCGACAGGCTGCTAGCGAATTGCCTCGCCGAAACCAAATGCGCGGCGCCCCCGCGCTCTTGCTCCTCGCGCTGCTGGCACTGGCCGGCTGCGCAACGCTGGAAGGCGAGCCGCCCGCGGCGCCGGCCGTCGCCCCTTCTTCGAAAACCCTGCCGGCGCCCGCGGCTCCCGCGCCGCCATTGCAAGAAGCCAACTGGAGCGATCTTCCCGGATGGCAAGACGACGACCCCTCCTTTGCGTGGGAAGCGCTGCTGCGCAGTTGCGATGCGATCGCGCAGAAGGTGGGCTGGGAAGACGTATGCGCCTCGGCGCGAAAGCAGGCAAACCCCGATCGGGACAGGGCGCGGCATTTCTTCGAAGCTCACTTCAAGCCCTACCGGGTCGTTGACGAAGACGGCTACGACGAGGGATTGATCACGGGTTACTACGAGCCGTTGCTGCGCGGCAGCCGCACGGCAAACGGCCGCCATCGCTTCCCCGTCTATGGGGTTCCTGACGACCTCTTGGTCATCGACCTCACCGAGCTGTACCCGGAACTGGGGGGAAAGCGCCTGCGGGGACGCGTCGCGGGGCGGCGCGTCGTGCCGTATTACGAGCGCTCGCAGATCGAGAGTGGCAGCGGCGCGCTGGCGGGCAAGGAGCTCGTCTGGGTGGATGACCCGATAGAACTTTTCTTCCTCCAGATCCAGGGCTCCGGCCGCGTCGTGCTCGACACCGGTGAAACGCTTCGCCTGGGCTACGCCGATCATAACGGTCATCCCTATCGCTCGATCGGGAGGCTGCTCGTGGATCAAGGCGATCTGCCGCTGGAACGGGCGTCCATGCAGGGCATCAAGGCCTGGGCGCGCCAGAATCCGGCGCGGGTGCGCGAGCTGCTAAACCATAATGCAAGTTATGTGTTCTTCCGGGAACTTCCAGGCAATTTGCCTGGCCCGATCGGCGCGTTGGGCGTGCCGCTGACCGCGCGCCGCAGCATTGCGATCGACCGGCGCGTGGTGCCGATCGGAGCGCCGGTCTACATCTCGACGACTTTTCCCCTGACCGACCAGCCGCTTAACCGCCTGACGCTCGCGCAGGACACCGGCGGGGCCATCCGCGGCGCCGTGCGTGCCGATTTCTTCTGGGGTTTCGGCGAGGAAGCTGCGCGCGAAGCCGGCCGCATGAAGCAGACGCTGCGCATGTGGGTGCTACTGCCCCACGATTACGCCATAGCGGCCACTGTGCGTTAGCTACGCACCAAACCGTATTTAGCCGCAGATAAACGCCGCTACGGCTATAAACGCCGAACCCTAAACAGCGCAGGTAGTTTACTTGGAGGAAGCCGAGACGAGCGCTTGCTCGAGCTTTTCCGCTTCCAGAAAACCGCCAATCTGGCGGCCGTCGGTGAGATAGATGGCGGGTGTTCCGCGCACCCCGAAACGCTGGGCAAGCTCATTATTCTTCGCGATCGGATTCGCGCACTTGCGATCGTTCTGCGGCACGATGCCGCTCGTCATCAGGTCGTCCCACGCCTTGCCTCGGTCCTTCGCGCACCAGACCGCCTTCGATTTCTCGACCGAGTCTGCCGACAGAATCGGCCACAAAAAAGTGTAGATCGTCACGTCGTTGATCTTGACCAGCTCTTGTTGCAGCCTCTTGCAGTAGCCGCAATTCGGATCCTCGAAGGTGTAGATCACCCGCTTGCCGTTGCCGCGCACGCGCTTGACGGCGAGCGCCTGGGATTGCTCCAGACTCTGCGCCGCCAGCTGTGCGCCACGTTCCTGCGTCAAATTGCGCCGCTCAGCGCCTCGCAGGTCATAAAGCGTGCCGATAAACACGAAGCTGAGCTTCTCATCCGTGTAGGCGATCTGGCCATCGAACACCACCTCATAGATGCCACTAAACGGGGTACGCGCGACGCTTTCGATGACCGCCTGGGGAAACTTCTTCTGGAATGCCTGCCTGAGGTCTGCTTCACCTGCATGCGCCGCGCCAGCGCCCAGCGCCCAGAGCACCCAAAGAAAGACGATCACGCAGCGTGCCATCACAATCCTTTGTCGTTGAGCCATCGCGCTAGCAACCTCTCGGACTTAACAGTCCGATCAGGAGTTTGTCGGGGCTAAGTCCGACAAACTCCTAGGCCACCGCGTGGTGCACGAGCAGGCTTTTCAGTTGCGGCTGCCCATTCGCCAGTTTCAGGCCCAAGTTGCGCACCTTCCCAAGCCAGACAGCGTCATTATTGAAAAGTTTCTGCAGCGTGTGCGTCATAAGTTGCATACTGAGCACATCTTCCCGGCGCGCCCGTTCGTAACGGCGCAGCAGCGCGTGGTCTCCGCAATCCTGTTGCGGTCCGCGACCCGAGAGCACCGCGCTCAGTTCGCGCGCATCACGAAAGCCGAGATTGACGCCCTGCCCCGCCAAGGGGTGGACATTATGCGCAGCATCGCCCACCAGGGCAAGACGCGCGCGCGTGAAATCCGTCACGCGCAGCAATCGCAGCGGGAAAGCCGCCGCACGCGTGATGAGCGCGAGCGCGCCGACCGCGCCGCGGCTTGCGGCTTCCACCTCCGCTGCCAGCTCGTCAGCCGGCTTCGCGAGAAGCTCACGCCCACGTTCCTGCGCAATCGACCACACCATGGAGACGCGGTTTCCCGGCAGCGGAAGCAACGCCAGCACGCCGTCGCGGCGGAACCACTGGAAGGCGACGCCACGATGCGCCTTCTCGCAGGAAAAATTGGCAACCACGCCGAGCTGCCCATAGTCATTGGGCGTAGCGTCAATTCCCGCCGCCGCGCGAATTCGCGACTCGGCTCCGTCCGCGCCGACCACCAGGCGCGCGCTGAGCTCCGCCCCGTCGTCCAGACGCAGCGCGGCGGCGTGCGCGTCGAGCTCGAGCGTGCTCCACGTCGCCGGACAACAAATCCGAGCGCCATCGCGCACGACCCGCCACAGAGCAGTCTGCAGCCGCCCGTTCTCGACGATGAAGGCAAGCTCGCGCAGCCCAGCGTCGTAGGCGCTGAATTCGAGCTCGGCGCGACCGTCGTCGCCGTAGATTCGCATGGTCTCGACGCGCGCAATGCGATCCTCCGGCATGCCCTGCCACGCGCCGCAACGTTCGAGAAATCCCGCCGAGCCGGGACTGATGGCATAGATGCGGCTATCCCACGCGCGCGCCGCTGGCAGTCGCCGCGGTACATGCGGCTCGACGAGCGCGAGCCGCAGCCCCGAGTCGCGCAGCGCGGCCGCGAGGCTCAGTCCGACCAGGCCGCCCCCAACAATCAGGACATCGAGATCGGTTTGCATACGTGGATGCGGCGCTCGACCATCCGGGCAGTGTAACGCCGCGCTGGCGGAGTGGCATTTATTGGAAGGTCGCGGCGCCCATGCGCAGAACGCCGAGGTGCGAAGCGCACCAGCTCGCTTCTCATGCTTAGGCGTCGATTTTTATGATATGGCATCTATGCTCGCAATCCGGCACGCTCGCGCGCGAACTCCAGAGCGCTCCACAACCGCCGGATTCTTAACCAAATTGTGAAAAGGATTCAGTAGGTTAACTTGACAAAGGACGGCCTGCTACTTACACTCGCCGCCTTCCCCTTGGCGAGTTAGCTCAGCGGTTAGAGCAGCGGAATCATAATCCGTTGGTCCGGGGTTCAAATCCCTGACTCGCCACCAGTTTCCGCGACGCCCGGCGCCTGTGCCGCGGCTCGCCAAGACTTCGGGGCGGCGATTTGGAGTGACGGATTTCATCATGTTAATGTTCAATGATGCATAAGTGGTTATGGGCCGGCCTGCTGGCCGCGCTGATCACTTCGGCGAGCTACGCTCAGCTGTCACGGCCGCTTCCTGCGGACGGCAAGCTTGGCGAGCTCGCCGCAGGTCAGCACCCGTTCCCGCTTCTGCAGATCAACAACGAGGTCGTGCGGCTCGCGCCGGGCGGGCTGATCTACGACCGCCAGAATCGCTCGATTCTACATAACCAACTCCCGGAATCCTCGCCCGTGCTGTTCGTCGAGGATCGCAAGGGTGAAATCGCCCGCGTTTACCTGCTGCGCCCGGAGGAATTCGAGCGCCTCGAGCGCACCCTCAAGCGCTGAGCGCTGTTCCCGAAGCGGTGTCCCAGAAGGTCTACATCAAGACGTTTGGCTGCCAGATGAACGAGTACGACTCGGGCAAGATGGCCGACGTACTGCGCGCCACACAAGGCCTGGAGCCCACCGACGATCCCGCCGCCGCTGACGTGATCCTGTTCAACACCTGCTCGGTGCGCGAAAAGGCGCAGGAGAAGGTGTTCACCGATCTGGGGCGCGTCAAGCACTACAAGCGCGCCAATCCTGCGGTGCTCATCGGCGTCGGCGGATGTGTCGCGAGCCAGGAGGGCGCTGCCATCGTCGAGCGCGCCCCTTACGTCGACCTCGTCTTTGGCCCGCAGACGCTGCACCGGCTCCCCGGATTGATCGACGCGCGACGCGTGACCGGCACGCCGCAGGTCGATGTATCGTTCCCCGAGATCGAGAAGTTCGACCAGCTGCCGCCAGCCCGTACTGACGGCGCGAGCGCGTTCGTGTCGGTCATGGAGGGTTGCAGCAAGTACTGCACTTTTTGTGTGGTTCCCTATACGCGCGGCGAGGAGGTTTCGCGCCCGTTCGAAGACGTGCTCATCGAGGTTGCGGAACTCGCCTGCCAGGGCGTGAAGGAGATAACGCTGCTAGGACAAAACGTGAATGCCTACCGCGCACGCCTGCCTGAGGGCGATGATGGCGACTTAGCGGCGCTGCTCGAGTACGTCGGGGCGATCCCCGGGATCGAGCGCATTCGCTACACGACTTCGCACCCGAAGGAGTTCACGCAACGCCTCGTCGATGCACACGCCCAGATCCCGCAGCTCGCGAATCACGTCCATTTGCCGGTGCAGGCCGGCTCCGACCACGTGCTGGCGGCCATGAAGCGCGGCTATACGGTGCTCGAGTACAAATCGATCGTGCGCCGGTTGCGCGCGGTGCGCCCGGACATTTCGATTTCCTCGGACTTCATCGTCGGGTTCCCCGGCGAAACGCCAGCCGATTTCGAGGCAACCATGCGGCTCATCGACGAGGTGGGCTTCGACGCCAGCTTCAGCTTCGTCTACAGCCGCCGGCCGGGGACACCCGCCGCCGATCTGCCCGATGACACACCACATCACGTGAGGCTCGCGCGCCTCCAGCGGCTGCAGGCAAGGATAGAGGAGCAGGCGCGGGCCATCAGCGGCCGCATGGTTGGCACGCGCCAGCACGTGCTGGTGGAAGGCACGGCGAAAAAGGACGCCACCGAGCTCTCCGGGCGCACGTCGAACAATCGTGTCGTCAACTTTCCGGGACCGCCGGAGCTCATGGGGCGGTTCGCGGATATCATGATTACCAGCGCTTTGCCCCATTCGTTGCGCGGCGAGTTGCGGCCCGCACCCCATTGAAGCCCGTCGAAATCGTTTTTGCACCGGTCGACAATCAGCGCCTCGCGAACTTGTGCGGCGCGCTGGATGAAAACCTGCACCAAATCGAAACTGCGCTGGACGTCGGCATTGCCCGCCGTGGCGAGCGTTTTGCGCTGAGCGGAAAGCCCGACCAGACCCGGATCGCCGCGCAGGTGCTGCAAAACTTCTACTCGCAGGCCAACACCACCCTGACGCTGGAAGATGTCCAGCTCGGCCTGATCGAGGCAGTCAGCCCGCGCAAGGCGAAGGCCGACGACGAGAGCCCTGCGCTCATCACGCGGCGACACGACTTGCATGGGCGTACCCCGCGCCAGGTGCAATACCTCAAGAACATCCTGGCGCACGACCTCACTTTCAGCATCGGGCCCGCCGGCACCGGCAAGACCTATCTGGCGGTCGCCTGCGCGGTCGATGCGCTCGAGCGCGACGCGATCAAGCGCATCATCCTGGTGCGTCCCGCCGTGGAAGCGGGCGAGCGCCTGGGTTTTCTCCCCGGCGACATGGCGGCCAAGGTCGATCCCTACCTGCGGCCGCTCTATGACTCGCTATACGACCTGATGGGATTCGACAAGGTTGCGAAGGTGTTCGACCGCGGGGCGATTGAGATCGCGCCGCTCGCATTTATGCGCGGCCGCACCCTGAACCACGCCTTCGTCATTCTTGACGAGGCCCAGAACACGACCCCCGAGCAGATGAAGATGTTCCTCACCCGCATCGGTTTTGGCAGCAAGGCGGTGGTCAACGGCGATATCACGCAGATCGATCTCGCGCGCGGGCAAAAAAGCGGCCTCATCGAGGCCCAGCAAGTACTCAAAAACGTGCGCGGCATCGCTTTCAGCTGCTTCACTTCCGAGGACGTCGTGCGCCATCCGCTGGTGCAGCGTATTGTCAATGCCTACGAGCAGCACTCGCCGCAGCGGCGCAAGCAAGAGTCCTAGACTCGGGCTCACTGTGCAATACGCGGTCAAGACACGTCATCTGCCGACCCGGGCGCAATTCCGGCGTTGGGCTCGCGCGGCGCTCGAGCGGGACGCGCGGATCACCGTGCGCATCATCGGGAGCCGGGAAGGCCGCGCGCTCAACCGCCGCTTTCGCGGCAAGGACCGCCCGACCAATGTGCTGAGCTTCACGCTGGGAGGCGCGCCGCGCCTGGAAGGCGACCTCGCGCTGTGCGCGCCCGTGATCGCCCGCGAAGCGCGGGCCCAGCGCAAGAGCGGGGCGGCGCATTACGCGCATCTCGTGGTGCACGGGATGCTCCATCTCCAGGGCTACGACCACGCGACCGAACGGCAGGCGCACAGGATGGAGCGCCGGGAAACGCGGATCGTCACCCGCCTCGGCTTTCCCGATCCCTATGGCGTGAGGCGTAATGGGTAATAGTGTAATGGGGCGAACCGCCGAGCTGCGCCCGTGACCCATCGCTGATCACCCATCACCCATCACTCATCACTCATCACCCATCACTCATCACCCATCACTCATCACTCATCACGCGACAAGAATGGCTGACGACCGATCCAAACCTTCGCTGCTCGAGCGTCTCGGTGTCTGGCTTGCGCGGGAACCTGAAGACCGTGACGAGCTCGTCACGGTGCTGCGCTCATGTTACGAGCGCAACCTTCTCGACGCCGATGCGCTCTCCATGATCGAGGGTGTGCTGCAGGTCTCGGAGATGCAAGCGCGTGACATCATGGTGCCGCCTTCACAGATGGATGTCATCGACATCAAGGAGTCGCCGGATCAGTTCATTCCGACGGTAATCCAGACCGGGCACTCGCGCTTCCCCGTCATCGGAGAGAGCAAGGACAACGTGATCGGCATCCTGCTCGCCAAGGATCTGTTGCGCTACTACGCGGGCGAGGAGGAGTTCGACGTGCGCGAGATGCTGCGCCCCGTTGTGTTCATTCCCGAGGCGAAGCCGCTCAACGTGCTGCTCAAGGACTTCCGCCGGAACCGCAATCACATGGCGATAGTCGTCGACGAATACGGCGGAGTCGCAGGGATGATCACGATCGAGGACGTGATCGAGCAGATCGTGGGCGACATCGAGGATGAATACGACTTCGACGATGTCGAGGATAACATCGTCCAGGACAAGGGCGGACAGTACCGGGTCAAGGCGCTCACGGAGATCGCGGATTTCAACACCGTCTTGGGCACGCACTACAGCGATCAGGACGTCGACACCATCGGCGGGCTGGTGTTGGCGCGGTTCGGCCGCGTGCCCAAGCGCGGCGAGCAGGTAAGCTTCGATAATCTGGTATTCAAGGTGCTGCACGCCGACAGCCGAAGAATTCATCTGCTTCAGGTCGCCAAGGCCGAAAAATCGGAAACGACAAACGCGGAGCGATGAAGGACGCAGGCGAAGAGAGATCGCGGGGCTGGTTCCGCTCTTCGTTCATCGTTCGTCACTCATCGCTCGTCATCGCCTTTTTCCTCGGCGCGGCTACTGTCGCCGGATTCGCGCCGTTGCGCATCTTTTTGCTCCCGGTCCTCACCCTCGCGGCGCTGTTCGTCCTTTGGCTGCGCGCAGGCACCGCCCGCCGCGCAGCTGCGCTTGGTTTTGCCTACGGCCTGGGCCTGTTTTTGTTCGGCACGTCCTGGGTCTACGTCAGCCTGCACGACTTCGGTGGCATGCCGGCGCCGCTGGCCGCGTTCGCCACGCTGCTGTTCTGCGCGATCATGGCGCTGCTGCCGGCGGCCGCGGGTTACGCGAGCGTCCGCGTTTTGGCCTCGCCGGCGGTCGCTCTGGGCGTGCTCGCGCCCGCCTTCTGGACCCTCGCCGAATGGGTTCGCAGCTGGTTGTTCACGGGCTTTCCCTGGCTTGCGACGGGCTACTCGCAGATTCCCTCGAGCGTCCTCGCCGGCTTCGCGCCCATTCTCGGGATTTACGGCGTTACGCTTGCGACCGCCGTTACCGCAGGACTGCTCGCCATGGTGTGGGAGCGCGTCTCGAAGGCGGAAGGCGGAAGGCGGAAGGCGGAAGGAAACAACCCGGCGCAGCGATTGCTTTCCCTCATCCTTCATCCTTCATCCTTCATCCTTCTCGCCCTGTGGGCGAGTGGCTGGGCGCTCAAACAGATTACCTGGACCGAGCCCATTGGGCCGCCTATCTCCGTGAGCCTCATCCAGGGCAACGTGGCCCAGGACCTCAAATGGCGCGAGGATCGGGTCCGGCCGACCTTGGAGGCCTACCGCGGACTGGTCGAGCGCTCCCGCAGCCGGCTCATTGTTCTGCCCGAGACCGCGCTGCCGCTCTTCTTGCAGCAGGTGCCGCAGGACTACCTCGCGGAACTTGCCGCGCATGCGCGGCGCAACGGCGGCGATCTTCTCATCGGCGTGGCTGAAAGGTCGTCCAACGGAGACTATTTCAACAGTGTCGTCAGCTACGGCACCGCCTCGACGCAGCGTTACCGCAAATCCCATCTTGTGCCATTCGGAGAGTTCATCCCCCTGCGGCCGGTGCTGGCCTGGATCGTGAACGTGCTTGCCATCCCGTTGCAGGATTTTTCGCGCGGGCGCGAAGATCAGCGTCCGCTGGCGGTGGCCGGGCAGCGCGTCGCGGTCAACATCTGCTACGAAGACGTCTTCGGCGAGGAAATCATCCGGCAGCTCCCGGAGGCGACGCTGCTGGTGAACGTCAGCAACGTCGCGTGGTTCGGGCGCTCGATCGCACCGCAACAGCACCTGCAGATCTCGCAGGCGCGCGCGCTCGAGAGCGGTCGCTATATGCTGCGCGCGACCAATACCGGCGTCACGGCCATCATCGACCCGCGCGGCAAGGTCCTCGCGAGCGCGCCCGAATTTACCACCGCGACCGTCAGCCGCATGGTGCAAGGCTACGCGGGATCGACCCCGTACCTGCGCTGGGGCAACTACGCCGTTCTGGTCCTCTGTGCCGCGATGGCGGCGGGCGCGATCATTCTCGGCAGAAAGGGTGCCGGCCGCGGCTGACTTCAGCCGCGGCGGGTCACAACCCCGCTGCAGGAATACGATGCGGCGTCTTATCGAGCAGCTCGAGCGGGAACTCGCGCCAGCGAAAGGAAATCGATAGCGCGGCAATCCAAAAGGGGCGCGAGCTTGAACTTGCGTGGCGCCAGCGCGGCACGCAGCACGCTCGACGTTTCTGAAGTCGACGGAACGCTGTAACATTCGAGGCTTACAAACGGCGGCGCGCAATGCTGACCTTTCAGCAGATCATCCTCAAGCTCAACCAGTACTGGGACCGGCACGGTTGTGTGCTGCTGCAGCCCTATGACATGGAAATGGGCGCCGGAACCTTTCATACGGCAACGTTCCTGAGAGCGATCGGCCCCGAGCCCTGGAATGCTGCTTATGTGCAGCCCTCGCGCCGCCCGAAGGACGGGCGCTACGGGGACAATCCCAATCGGCTGCAGCACTACTACCAGTACCAAGTCGTGCTCAAGCCTTCGCCGGACGAGCTGCAGGATCTATACCTGGGCTCGCTGCAGTCGCTCGGCATCGACCCGCGGAAAAATGATATCCGTTTCGTCGAGGACGATTGGGAGTCGCCCACGCTGGGCGCGTGGGGGCTCGGCTGGGAAGTCTGGCTGAACGGCATGGAAGTCACGCAGTTCACCTATTTCCAGCAAGTCGGCGGGCTCGACTGCAGGCCGGTCCTCGGCGAGCTCACCTATGGGCTCGAGCGCCTCGCCATGTACCTGCAGGGCAAAGAGAGCATCTTCGACCTGGTCTGGGTCGACGGCGTCACCTACGGCAACGTCTACCATCAGAACGAGGTCGAGCAGTCGCGCTACAACTTCGAGCTTGCCAACATCGAGATGCTGTTCCAGCAGTTCGGCCAATTCGAGTCCGAGGCGAAACGGTTGATGGAGGCACACTGCGCGCTTCCGGCTTACGAGATGGTGCTCCGCTGTTCCCATACCTTCAATTTGCTCGATGCGCGCGGCGCGATCTCGGTCACGGAACGGGCCGCCTACATCGGGCGCGTGCGCAATCTCGCGCGCTTGGTGGCACAAGCGTACTTTGAGTCCCGCGAACGGCTCGGCTTCCCGTTGCTCAAGCCGCCGCCCGGGAAGAAGTTGCGGAGTTAAGGATGGCGCGAGGAAAAATCGCACAGCCCGCGCCAGCGAGTCTGCTCGTCGAGCTGCTCACGGAGGAGCTTCCGCCGAAGGCGCTTTCCCTGCTCGCCCGCAGCTTCAGCGACGAGGTCGCAAATGGCCTTATCCGCTATCAGCTTAAACAACGTGTACCGGATTGGCGGCCATTTGCCACGCCCCGCAGGCTCGCCGTTCTCGTACCTGAGGTTCTGCCCACGGCGGAGGATCGATCGACCGAGATTTCGGGTCCCTCGACAAAAGCTCCTCCAGAGGCCGTGGCGGGTTTTGCGAAAAAACACGGGCTCGACGCGACGGCGCTCGAGCGGCGTGACACGCCGAAGGGGCAGATATACGTCGCCTGCGTGACAATCAAGGGTGCTTCGCTACATACCAAGCTCGCGGAGATCGTCGGCGACGCCATCAGGAAGCTGCCGATCCCGAAGCTGATGCGCTGGGGCGACGGCAAGGAGCAGTTCGTGCGGCCGGTGCATGGCCTCGTGATGTTGCACGGTTCGCGTGTCGTCCCAGGCATAGTCTTGGGAGTGAAAAGTACCAACCGAACTTTCGGCCACCGCTTTCTTTCGGGCAAAGGGATTACCCTCAAGCACGCCGGCGATTACGAACGGGCGCTGCGCGCGCAGGGCAAAGTGATCGCCGATTTCGCCGCGCGCCGGGAGGAAATCGTGAAACAGCTCGGAAAAGCGGCGCGCGATGCGGATCTTGTCGCGGGCGATGCGCTGCTGAATGAGGTGACCGCGCTGGTCGAATCGCCCATGGTCTATGCCGGCGAGTTCAGTCCGGAGTTCCTCGCCGTTCCGGAAGAGTGCCTGATCCTATCCATGCAGCAACACCAGCGATACATCCCGCTTCGCTACAGGAAGACGGGGAAGCTGCTACCACGCTTTCTCTTCGTTTCGAACATCGCCGTCAACGACGCGCGCGAGATCGTGCACGGCAACGAGCGCGTCCTGCGCGCGCGTCTGTCCGACGCGAAGTTTTTCTTCGACCAGGACCACAAGACGCGGCTCGAAGCGCGGGTGCCGCGGCTTGGCCAGGTCGTCTATCACAACCAGCTCGGCACGCAGCTCGAAAGGATCGAGCGTATCCAGCTGCTCGCCGGTCGTATTGCCCGCGCCATCGGCGCCGACCCCCTTCTCGCCGATCGCGCCGCGTGGCTGTCGAAGGCCGACCTTCTCACCGAGATGGTTGGCGAGTTCCCCGAGCTTCAGGGCACAATGGGCGGTTACTACGCGTTGCACGACGGAGAGCCCAAAGAGGTCGCGGCTGCGATTAGCGCACATTACCGTCCGCGGTTCGCAGGCGACGCCCTGCCCGAAGGTCGGGTTGGCATGGCCGTGGCGCTGGCCGACAAGCTCGACACGCTCTCCGGACTCTTCAGCATAGGCGAGCAGCCGACCGGGGACAGAGATCCGTTCGCGCTTCGCCGAGGGGCTCTGGGCGTCATCAGAATCGTTGTTGAAAACCAGCTTCCGTTGTCGCTATCGGATGCCTTGGACGCAGCATTCGAGCCGTTCAAGAACAAGGCACAGACGGATCTTGAGATGTTTTTCACGGAGCGAATGCGCAGCTTTTTCCAGGAGCGGGGGTATACCGCGAATGAGGTCGAGGCCGTTCTCAGCGTCGGCCACGCCGCGGCGAGCCTCATACCCAAGCAGCTCGAGGCGGTCCGCGCGTTTGCAAAGCTCCCCGAAGCGGAAAGCCTTGCGGCCGCGAACAAGCGCGTCGCGAACATTCTGAAGCAAGCTCAAGCCAAGGGCGAAACATTCTCCAACGCCGGGATCGACGAGCTGAAAGAGCCGGCCGAACGGGCGCTTCACGAGGCCCTTCAGATCGCGTCTCGCCAAGCCACACCGCTGTTCAAGCAGGGTGACTTCACGGGTTATCTGAAGACGTTCGCCGTGCTGAAAACCCCGGTCGACGCCTTTTTCGATTCCGTTATGGTTATGGTGGAGGACGCGACGCTGCGGCAGAATCGGCTTGCTCTGCTTGCCGATTTGCGCCAAGCGATGAACCGCGTCGCCGACATCTCGAAGCTCGCCGCTTGACGTCCGTGAACGGTAAAAATGCCCATGCGTCTCCACCCGGTTCCTAACTACCCACCGCTCACCGCTCACCGCTCACCATGAAGCTAGTCATTCTCGATCGCGACGGCGTCATCAACCACGACAGCGACGCCTACATCAAGAACCCCGACGAATGGAAACCCATCGCCGGAAGCCTGGAGGCCATCGCGAAGCTCACGCAATCGGGCTTCCATGTTGTCGTGGCCACCAATCAGGCGGGGGTTGGGCGCGGCCTGTTCGACATGGCGACCCTCAATGCCATCCATGACAGGAT
The DNA here is from genome assembly GCA_029863175.1 of Betaproteobacteria bacterium. The sequence goes on from JAOTVX010000002.1 coordinate 162,070, forward strand.
GCACCGGGCCGTGGGCCAGGCCGGCGGTCGCATCGACGCCGTGTTCTATTGCCCGCATGCGCAGGAGGCCAACTGCAACTGCCGCAAGCCGAAACCCGGGCTCCTCGAGGAAATCGGGCATCGCTTCAACACCAGCCTCAAAGGCCTGCCGTGCATTGGTGACGCCTTGCGCGACCTCGAGGCGGCGGCGGCGGTGGGTGCCCAGCCGATCCTGGTGCTGACGGGCAAGGGAACAAAGACCCGGCTTGAGACACTGCCCGCCGATACCTTGGTCTATGCCAATCTCGCCGAGGCCGCGAAGTCCCTCGCGCAATGAGCGTTGTCATTCGCTCGTCACTGTTGGCGCTCTTTCAAGCGCTGATCACTCCGCCGTTCGCGCTCCTGGCGCTCCTTACCTTTCCGCTGACACCGCTCATTCGTTACCGCCTCATCAGCGCCTGGTCGCGGCTCATCGTGGCCGGCGCGGAGAAGATCTGCGGCATCCGCTACCGGGTGCTCGGCGCCGACCACATTCCGTCGCCGCCGTACATTGTGCTCGCGAAGCACCAGTCCGCCTGGGAAACGCTCGCCTTCCAGACGATCTTCCCGCCCCACACCTGGGTCGTGAAACGGGAGCTGCTGTGGATTCCGTTTTTCGGTTGGGGACTGGCGATGCTCTCGCCGATCGCCATCGACCGGGCGGCCGGAGCGCGCGCCTTGCGCCAGCTCCTCGACCAGGGACGCGAGCGTCTGGCCCGGGGCCTTTGCATCGTCATGTTCCCGGAGGGCACGAGAATGCCGCCCGGGGCGCGCGGCTCCTACCAGGCCGGCGGCGCCTGGCTTGCGACCCAGACCGCCACGCGAGTGCTTCCGGTGGCGCATAACGCCGGGACCTTGTGGCGGCGCAAGGCGTTCCTCAAGTATCCCGGGCTCATCACGGTGAGTGTGGGCGACCCGATCGACCCGCAAGGCCTCACGCATCAGGAGCTCAATCGCCGGGTGGAAGACTGGATCGAGACGGAGATGCAGCGGCTGGACGATTGAGCGATCGCCTAGTGACACGGCACGCTGGATCGCGCCTGTGCTACTATTTTTTATCCTCATCCGCCACGGACCATGCGCGCTCCTCTCACGCTGATCGTCCTGGCCGCGCTGCTCGTGGCGTGCGGCTTCAAGGGCTCTCTCTATCTGCCTCCGCCGGAGAAGCCTGAGGCGCAGAAGCCCGCCCCGCAGAGCGCGCCGGAAAACGAGAAGAAGAAGCCACCCCCGGAGTGAATCACTTCGCCTACCACGGCGGCGAGCTGTACGCGGAGCAGGTACCCCTGCGGCGGATTGCCGAGCGCTACGGCACGCCCTGCTACGTCTATTCCCGCGCCGCCGTGGAGCAGACGTATCGCGCATTCGAGGCGGCCTTTGCCGGTCGCGATCACCTGATCTGCTATGCGGTCAAGGCCAACTCCACGCTGGCGGTGCTCAACTTGCTGACCCGCCTGGGCAGCGGGTTCGACATCGTGTCGGGCGGCGAGCTGCAGCGCGTCCTCGCTGCGGGCGGCGACCCGGGCCGGACCGTCTTCTCCGGCGTCGGCAAGACCACCGAGGAAATACGGCAGGCCCTCGCCGCAGGCATTCTCTGTTTCAACGTCGAGTCGGAGCCGGAACTGCTGCGCTTGGATCGCGTTGCGGCGGCAGCCGGCGCGGTTGCGACAATCAGCGTGCGCGTGAACCCTGACGTGGATCCGCGCACCCATCCCTACATCGCGACCGGGCTCGAGCAGAACAAGTTCGGGGTGGCCTATCCGGACGCGCTTCGGCTGTACCGCCGGGCCCGCGAAATGCACCATCTTGCCATCGCCGGCATCGGCTGCCACATCGGCTCGCAGCTCACCGAACTCGATCCGTTTGTCGCGGCGCTGGACCGCGTCCTCGAGCTGGCGGACCAGCTCCGCGCCGAAGGTGTCGTGCTGACGCACGTCGACGTTGGCGGCGGGCTTGGGATCCGCTACCGGGATGAGTCGCCGCCAGCCTTCGCTGACTATGCGCGGGCCCTCACGGCCCGGCTCGGCGCGCGCGCCGTCAGGCTCCTACTCGAACCGGGCCGCGCTCTCGTCGGCAACTCGGGCATTCTGCTGGCGCGTGTCGAGTACTTGAAGCAGGGCGCCGCGCGGAATTTCGCGGTGGTGGATGCCGCGATGAACGACCTCATGCGCCCCGCGCTCTACGATGCTTATCATGAGGTCCGGCCGGTCGCGGCGGCGAACGGTGGTGGCGCAACCTACGAGATCGTGGGGCCGGTGTGCGAGAGCGGCGACTTCCTTGCCCGCGCGCGTGAACTTTCCCTGCGCGAGAACGATCTGCTTGCAATCATGTCAGCCGGTGCGTACGGCATGAGCATGAGCTCGAACTACAATACTCGGCCGCGCGCGGCAGAAGTGATGGTCGACAAGAATGAGGCGCACCTCATCCGCAAACGTGAGACGATCGCCGAACTGATGGCACCGGAACGCTTGCTGCCGTGACGCGGCGACGCATCGATCGCGCGAATTCCTGCGTCATAAGCGGTCTTTTGCACAGTTTTGAGCAATCGAGTTGTTGCAGCAAACGCACAACACGTTATCCCGTTGTCAACCCGATTTTACAAAAGTGTTGCATTTATTTTTGTCTATAGCATAGAATTGACGCACCAAGCATAAGTTTCCGATGTTTTTTTGGAAACGAGCGCTGCGCAGTCATGTGTATCGTTCGAATTATGCGATGGTGGTGCGGACCGCAAGCCGCACTTAACGATGCCTAAGTCAACTTTAAAGGAGATATGTAATGGCGAAGAAAAAAGCGAAGAAAGCTGCTAAGAAAAAAGCCAAGAAAAAATAGTTTGAGTACTGCTACGGGGGCTGGGTAACCCCCGGCTCCCGTAATTTGCCCCCTCCATCGCGGCCGCAGAAGTCCGCGCCGCTCGCCGCAAGGACTCCTCTGGCTCGATCGCAGTCGACGATCCTATCGCACCGGATCGTATCTGTTAGTCTATTTTAATCAGTACGTTAGAAAAACCCCCGACGTCGGCGTACGGCACCGCGGGTGCGCTCGCCGACACTCGGCAGGGCCGCGGCGCACGGGCGCTTCAAGGATTGAGTTGCCGATAGACGGCGGTTGCCACGCGCAGCAACGCCGGCTTGTCGATTTCTCCCGACAGCGCGTAACCGAGTCCGCCATCGATCCAGTAGAACACGCTGACACCGCGTTCGCGCGTGAAACGAAATGCCGTTTCGCGCCGTTTGTTCGCGTCGCGGCGCACGTAGAGCGTCAAGCGCTGACCCTTGCCATCCTGGTACATGAACTGCGCGACCGGACCGCTGTCGCCGGGCAGCAGTCGCCCTCCGACCAGCGAATACCCCAGATCCCCCAGATGAGGGGCTTTGACGGAGGCGCCCAAGCGCTTCGACAGCCACCGCACCAGATGGGCCTCCTCCGCCGCACCGACCTCCACGGCGTGGCGTACCTCGGGGCTGTACACCACGTGCGCGACCGCTGCGCGCTGGGCCCAGGTGGTCGCCTCGACCAGACCGCGGGCCCGGTACTCGTGCAGGTGCCACCCCGCCACGCCGCCCAGCGCAAGCCACGCCACGACGGCGGCGTAACGGAGCACTGCCCGCGCCCATACCGGGCGCGGCACTTCAAGGCGCTGCGGCAAGGGCTCGTCCAGTATCGGATCGAACGCGCGATGCAACGCTGCGGTTTGTTCGCAATACGACGCGATTCGAGCAGCGTCTTCCGAGTGCTCGGCCAGGTAGGCCTCGATCTGGGCCGCGCTTTCGGCTGGCAGAACGCCATCCACGTAGGCATGCAGATCGGCTTCAGTCACGGGCAACCGAATCATTTAACGACCTTTAGGGGACTCACACTGGTATCGCCTGCGAGCACCGCACGCAGGCGCTCACGGCCGCGCGATAAACGCGACATGACGGTTCCGATCGGGATCTGCAAGACTCGCGCAGCCTCCTCGTAAGTAAATTGCTCCAATCCGACCAGCAGCAACACGGTGCGCTGCTCGTGCGGCAATTGCGCGAGAGCGCTGTCGAGATCCCGCAGTTCAAGCCAGTCCGGCTCGCTCACCCGCATCGCCTCGACCGCGGCATCGGACTCGAGCGCTTCGTGTTGATGCCGCAGCCGCGACCGCACCTGGTTGACGAAGATGTTATGCATGATGGTAAAGAGCCACGCTCGCAGGTCGCTGCCGTGGCGCCACAGGTGGAAACGGGTCAGCGCGCGCTCCAGCGTGTCCTGCACGAGATCGTCGGCCAAGCTGCGGTCACCCGTCAGCGCACGCGCGTAGCGCCGCAGCCTCGGAATCTGCTCCTCGATGAGCGCACGCAGCTCGGCCACGGTCTAATGCCCGCCCATCGCGCCACCCGGCTCCTTGACGACGTGCCACCGGTTGCCGACACCTTCCTCGGTGTGGTCTCCCGGTTTCTTGTCGTTGTCAAAAGTGATTAGGGTCATCCCGTTCGAATCGGGCAACACGCCGCCCGAAAATATCGCCGGCGCTGTCGCGCAACCGACAACCTGCCGAATTGTGGCGAGGGCGGCGCCCATTCTCGCACGGCAAACAGGGGCGCTCTCTTCGCAGTGTGAGTGGCAGTCGCTCACCGAGTAAACAGGCAGCCCCGGCCCCCTATTCCCCGCGCCCCTGGGCGCCTTACGCCAGAACGCGGTGTCGTGCCGTTTCTTCATCCGTCAGGACCACGCGGTCCGCGATCTAGACCAGAAACACGGTGGCCAGACCGAGGAAGATGAAGAAACCCCCGCTATCGGTAATGGCCGTGATCATCACGCTCGCTCCGAGCGCTGGGTCCCGGCCCAGCCGTTGCATGACCAGTGGAATCGCCACACCCATGACCGCCGCCAACAGGAGCGAGAGCGCCATGGCGCCCGTCATAACAATGCCCAGCTGCCAATTGTGGTAGATGAGAAACGCGAACATCCCGACCACGCTGCCCCAGATAAGGCCATTGACCGCGCTGACGCCAATCTCCTTGGCAAAGAGTTTCCGCGCGCTGGTAGCCGTGATCTGGCCGAGGGCGAGCGCCCTCACGATCATCGTAATGGTCTGGTTCCCGGAATTGCCGCTGATGCCGGCAATGATGGGCATCAGGGCCGCCAGGGCCACCAGGCGCGCGATCGAGTCCTCGAACAGCCCAATGACCCGTGACGCGATGAATGCGGTCACGAGATTGACGGCGAGCCACGTCCAGCGGTTCCTCACGCTCTTCCAGACGGAGGCGAAGAGATCCTCGTCCTCGCTCAAGCCGCCCGCCGAGAGCATGTCGCTGTCGGTCTCCTCCCGGATATAGTCCACCA